>CAZRTH010000001.1:0-137059 GCA_964602975.1 uncultured Candidatus Saccharibacteria bacterium
ACACCTTCCTTGTACCCAACCATGTCCATCATTCCACGCACCTCTTCTGGGTCATCGACCCGGATCTCGTGTTCTCGGCAGTCACTCTCGTTTTTGAGCGGTTTTTTGACAGTCAGGATCAAGCTCTCGTGATTGGCTGTGCCGGTCTCATCCTTGGGACTTTCAATACGCAGACGCGGATACACCCAATCGCTGATGAGCGGCTCAAACCACTTCACATCGTCTCGGTGAATGAAATTGATGTCAGTCTGAGTGATCGGCGCGGAGAGTGCGCAGCCGAGCGCCTCAAGTTGATCGATGACTGGTTTGAGGTCGGTTACCTTTAGTTTTATTTCTATTTCGCGCATGGTGAAAAGTGGTGATGAAGTGTGGCAAGTATAGCGCACATCGCTGCCGAGATAAAATCTTTCTAAAGTTTTTGCCTCGAGGGAATTAGTAAAAAGTCAGTATGTTCCATTTCAGAACATACTGCCGATGGTAGAAAGCACTAAAAAATAGTACTACCCTGATCTATCAAGGAAAAGGCAACAGTTGCAAAAAATGCAACGGTTCAAGTCAGGGGTAATCGTAAATCAAGCGATGTGGCGATCCGAAAGAAAAAGAGAAAGTGATCTCGCTGATCCTGAATTTGATAGCGAAGGGAAGCACGACCGCGTAATATTTTTCTCTTTCGAGCGTCTGTGTAGGTATGATATCTCTGAAAGAAAAAATCCTCTTCATCGAATCGAAACCACAGCTGGCGGTGTTCGTGAGCGTGTCGATCGGCACTTTTGTCGGCGGCTGTTTCGCGCTGGTCGTTGCGGCTTTGCCACCGCGCACTGATTTTGCCAGGGCGAGCGATACAGAAGGGCGAAAGCAAGAATTTTCGACTCAGACAAAAGCCCTAGCCTTGGCGACGGTTCCACAGCTTCAGACCGATGTCGAAAAGCGACCGATCCAGGAAGTGAACATCGCGAACAATGGCCAGGTCTACATACGAGGAGCTCGAGTGGAATCGGTGTCGGGTACCACGATCATGATCAGCACCACTTGGAACAGTACAAAAATGCAATGGTTGATCCACACCAACGCCTCACAGTATGGAAAACGTCATTTTGGCACAAAGTTTTTGGACAGGAGCGGTGAAATGATTAGTCTCAGCGATATACGTATCGGCGACACCGTGAGCGTGTCCGGTTCGCTTCGGAAAGACCAGGCCGACTTGGTGGTGGATGCGGACGTGGTGAGGACGTTTTGAGGCGAGATAGAAACAAAAAACCCGCCACAGCTTGCGCTGGGGCGGGGTGACATTGATGTTCTACTCGGTTATTTCTTCGGGTTGACCAATGGCGTCTGATCGCCTCCGTTCATCAGGTTACCGAGTTGTCTCATGAAATCACCTGGGACGACGACAATGTTCGGCAGGGTGAGCTTACCATCCCATTTTTTGACGGCTTCCGCGTAACCCTCACGGATTTTGATTTCAGCAAGCGCGACGCGGGCCGGCATAGCTTCCATTTGGTCTTTGGCCGCCAACGCTTCTTTTTTCGCGACAAAAACCTTGTCGATGGCAGTTTGAATTTCCGTTGCGAAGTTGAGCTGAGAGGCGTAGCCGAGATACTCAATGGTGATTCCCATCCTGGCATACTCTTCCTTCACTTTTTGTTCGACAGCCTCCATCATCTTCGCCTTTTCGTGGATACACTCATCCAGGGTCCGTTTGCCGAACTCCGCAGCGAGCAAGGTCTGAACGCGTTGGTGGACGACTGAGTCCATGATCGTCGTCAGTGCTCGGGCATTGATGACGGAGGGATATTCATCGTTCGGGTTGTTTACATTCTCGACCCCGAAGTAGAAGAGGTAGGTCGCCGCGTTTGTGATTTCGATGCGGGCCCCAATCGAGACGCCGAAGTCAACGTTGATTCCTTCGGAGGTTTCCAAGAAGAACCCATCGTTGTTTTTCGACGTTCCCCGAGTGGCTTCTTTGACCCACATGCGGACATAGGGTTCACGCGTCACGATGTAGAGCACCGATGAGGGGATATACATGTCCGAGGTGAGCATTCCCTTTTTGGGCAATATTTGGTGAGGGATCTGGATCCGTTTCTCACCAACTTTTGCCGTATTAAGGAATGCTGCGCTATCGAAGAGTGCTTGACCCTCGCGGTTTCTGCCCTGCATCGGCACCAGAAACGCGGTTTGATTTGCACGAATCATTACATACTCGACATCGTCGATCTTGTTGTAGTAACCGAAGACCGGCATTGTAAATCCGAAGCCGATGATGCCAATCAGCAGCAACGCGAATGTGTCGTCCTTGCCACTCACGAGGTTTTTCAGAGGCTTGAACCAGATGATGGCCAAGACGATCAGCAGGATGATGGATGGTAAACCGGTGGCGTTGAAACTCGCACCGATCTTCGCCGTCACGTATCCAGCGTTGCTGTCCTTGAGCTGCTCCACTGACGTTTGGCTGGAGATCAACGGACTGGCGGTGTTGAAGGCAAAGTTGGCGACTCCCCAAAGGAGGACTGCTACGATGCTCGCAATGATGCGGGAGAGGATGTTCGATTTCATTGGTGTCTTTCTAGGAAGGTGCTATGCGGAGCACTGGCCGTTTGTTTTGTGGATAGAAAGGGAACCTTCCTCTTACGGCCACTTTCCCTAATTATAGGGAGTCAACAAATTGACTCAACCATGCTCTACAGGAGCACAGTTTTCTGTGTATTTTAGTAGAAATTACACAGAAAACTGTGCTCCTCAGGGTTTTTTAATGATCTTAACTTTGACCATTAAAGCATATATGATTACTTATGTCAATACACCCTTAATCTCCCACCACATCTGCAACCATTTCAGCCGGTGTTTTCAATCCGATGCCTAAGTGAGCCGTTCCTAGTTGTAGTAGCGGAGATATGCTCTGTAGAAAGCAAAATTGCGTGTTTGAAACAAAAAACCGCAGGAGAACCTCCTGCGGCGTCGATTTGTGTTTTCTGTCATTGCGTATGGCATGGTCAAGTGAGCACTTCCGCTGCCTGTCCGCGGCTGATCATGCCGGGTCTAGTCACGATGAAGTTGCGACCGAACTCCACTCCTCCTCCGCCCGCAACCTTGCGATAGGAGGCGAGAGTTCGAAGCGGCTCATGGCCGCGTTCGCCAGTGATCTGGTGTGTCGTGGTGATCGCACATCGCACGCACTTGTTGGCGGCTTTCAGCACCACATCGCCGATCTTCAGGTCACTCCAACGATCCTCGTCGTAGGGATTGCATCCACTCAAGACGATGTTGGGGCGGAAGCGATCCATAGGCACGGACTCGCCACCTCTCTCAGCGATCCGACGATTCAGATCGATAAGCGAGGCGGTCGTGGTGACAAGGAGCGGAAAGCCATCCGCATAGCTGACCTCGATTTCATGCCCGACCGAACTTGGAGTGCGGAGGCGCGGCAGCCTGGAAACTTGCCTCACGAGGCGGCAGGGCCGCTTGAGGAAGGCAGAGAACCATCTGGCGTGATCGTCTCCCAGATCGATCCCGGGACATTCATCTTTGTGAATCTTGATCGTGCGCTGACGGAGACCGGGGCCGGAGACTGATTCTCCCTCTGAAGCCAGAACAAAATGTTTGGACATACCCAGAGCCTCTAAGCGGAAGGACATTCCGTTCCCGCTGTTGCTGGATACCTCAACACTGATCGTTGCGAGCTCGGGAACTGTCCGTTGAGAAAGAAAGACACCACCCTCGTCCACCAGAACAAATCTCCGGTCCCAGGCGGGACCTGACGGTTCGAGGGTGAGGATGCTGGAGGTCACCGCCCTGCACGACTTGAAGGGGTAAAAGTGAAGACTGCAAATTGCAAGGTTCATTATCTGGCCTTTCTGTTGGTTGTTGCGCTTGGGACAGGGTACTTGTTCGGGAGCTGGCGGTCAAGTTTTATGAAAAATCCCGCCGCTGTGAGGCGACGGGGTGATTAGACTAGTCGTTGCTTCCAGAGAGGATCCCTACCGGTCCACTTGAGGGAACTCCACCTCAGGATTCCAGAGAAACGCGGGGACACCGAAGCGATTGCCCGGGTTCGTCGAGATGACGACGAGGGGGTGGTCTGGGCCGATCTCGATAAGCGTTTTTTTGGTGTCGCTCCACCAGAGAGGGTTGAAGGATTTGCCAGGACCTACTCCGCATCTCGACGAGGCGTGGCATTCTTCTGCATGCGCGTGATCCAGAAACAGTGCCACGATCGGCGTTGTCTGGGTGATCCTCGTTGCGCGGAAGACCCCCGGCACCAATTCAAAGGGTAGGGGCGGTCCGGTATGCGCCGGCGGCATGTGATATTGAAACAGGCCGCGCGAGGTGATCGCAATGTGATACCCGTTCCGGAAAGTTCCGGTGACAGGGACGTGCAGATCTCGACCCAATTCCTGTGAGGTCACGCGGGACGCCCACTTTTGGACGGTTGGGCGAGAAGCGAGGTCGGACGGTATCTTGACTTGATACATTGACCACCTGGTTGTAACAAACACCTGTCCGCTGAAATGTGCCATAAATCCTTTCTTTGGTTGGAGATTGGGTTTTTGCTGACGCCAGGAAGCGATGTCTCCCTAGTCCAGTTTTCACACTACATCTCATATACGGTTTCGTCAACTCAGCTCTCCGGCGGTCGATTGACATAATATACTTCCACGATATGATTGCCTTATGACATGGATGGACAAATTCGACATCCTCAGGCATCTCTCGAGTTCTTTTTCTACCTAGTGACAGGGCCGTTGGTAACGTTGTTCGCAGTGAAGAAATTAATGCGGAAGAAAGACAAGAGGGATCAGATTTTGGAGTTGCAAAGAAGGATAGCTGAATTGGAGCAAGAAAAAACGAACCTTTTTCTGCAAGGTAAGTAAGAATAATCGAGATCATTTTGTTGTTAAGCGATCGGTTTTTCATGTAAAAATGTCTAAAATTTGATACCATATATCGCATGGTATCAATGAAAATCAGCTCAGGCGCGGTGCATACGGTGCCGGCAGATTTGCGAAAGCTCATTGCTTCGAAGCCGGTAGTGCATGCTGCGTGGGAGGACATCACCCCGCTCGCTCGCAACGAGTGGATCTGTTGGGTCGAATCTGCAAAAAAGTCAGAGACTCGAGCGTGCAGATTAAGGATCTTGTGTGAAAATCTCGCTGCAGGGAAGCGGCGACCGTGTTGTTGGGCCGGATGTATCCACCGCTAAAAGGCCTTCTCAGCGGACTAGGACCTATCGCTCAAATATTTACCCGCAACGCTCAATGCGAACGAAGGCAGGATAATGCAGACGGTCGCCAGGAGAAGCTTGTGTAGAGTCAGACTCAGTGACGATTCGACTCCCTCCGGTCCTCCGGCGAATATGAGGGCTATACCGACGATACCAAAAACGATCGAGGAGTATATAAATATACGCGTTGCTATTTTTTGCATGAGTTCATTGTATCAAACGAGACTGGGAAAACAAAATGGTGTCGTTCCCGTAAACCCTCTACGCCAGTTTTGACAAAAAATAGAAATGACGTACCATGCGAATTAGTCGTAAAGGCACAAAGAAACAACAACATGGAGGTTCTAGATGAATGACAAAGAAATACGTCTTCTCAGGCAGCGGGAGCAGGCATCATCAAACTTGGCTCGTAAGGCATTGGATAACGGTGATGCGGCTACAGCATTGTCCTTGATCAAGTGCGCAACACAATTCTGGCCGCAAAACTTGGTCATCTTTATGAGCGTTATCGGATTCCACCAACATGATCGGATCCTGGTTACGCAGGCATATGCACTCTTTGGGAAACAGCTCGAATTTTGCACAAAACCAAGCGCGCTTCCTCAAGTCGCTCTGTGGGCGAGAAACCCCTCGAGGAAAAAATCCATTCCCGATCAGTTGAGGGATGCGATCGATCGGCGACGCCGAGAATTGGAGCCAACCTGGGACGGTGTTTGGTTTGACGGAGGGACCGCTCCAAGTAATCAAAGCTTGGCCAATCTAAGAAAGCACCCCAACGATATCCATATCGCAAGCGACTGTCTGGTAATTGCCAATCAAGTGGCCGATTGGGGCCCTTGGGTGAATCGCTACTGCTCGCTTGGTGGGAGTCTTCAGAATCCAGCATATCTGAAGCTGTTGGTGGCGAAAGCGGTGACTGCAAGCACGAGCCCCACGCCACGCATCAAGGGGTTACTGAAGAAGTTTACTGCCCTTGGCGATGTTTCAGAGGTAAGGAGGTTTCTGAGGAGTATAACTCCCGCTCGTTCGGGTGCGAAAGGAATCAATCCAAATCTGGAACTTGCGCGACATGCGCTGTATCTGTATGGCGAATGTGAGCGTCTGCAGCATACCGTTGAGGACTGGGTGCATATTGCCAGGAGCGCATTGTATCTTGAGGAAACCGCATCTGCGCGAATCGCTCAACGCATACTTGCAGGTGTCCAAAAGAGTCCCGATGTAGAGAAGGTTCTCCAGCAGCTTACTCTGATGAACGGACCGATCCTGGTGACCCAATCCCCGCGTGACGATGTTGGGATTCGGAACAACCCAATTTGGGAGAGTCTTTGCAGTCGTATTCCTGTGAACGCGGACGCTGGGAAGATCTTCTCCGCATACTCACGGAGTAAAATCAGCAGTTAAATGTTCTGTTCACCACTGACCCGGGCCGAGGCTCGGGTTTTTTACTATAATTTTGCTCGCCTGGCAGTCCACGTTTCGAACCTTGGACTGGCCGGCGGCTTTGGGAGATGCGGAGGTGGCGAGTGGGGAGCTTAGGGGCTTGTTGAGCCTATGTGTATCAGCCTAGACGTTCACAATGTGCACATGTTCATGCTGACCTGCTAATTTTCTAAGAGGTGTTTAGTTTGAATGAGGTATGTCTGAAGATTTTGGATCATGTTCGTTTTTCCAATCTTGTGCCAGTGGGCAATTTTAACATAGCTATTTAGAAGTACTGATGCCTGCAGCGCTCGCTCAGTATGCGGCTGACCATTAAAGTATCCATTTTTCAATTGCTCAGCCGCTTCTGTGATTTTTCCATGAGCTACGGCAATCACGATACTTCGGCCTAAGTCGATATAGCCGTCATTTAGAGAGGGGGTAGGATCAAACACGGTTATTGGCTCTGTGTCGAGTATATTGTAGGCAGAGAAGTCATTGTGACAGTAGCTACTCTCAGCATTTTCTCCAACATGGGCAAGTAGTGCCTCAAAGGCTTCCTCGGTTGAACCGTGTTCATTTCCAAGGAGCCCATATTTTTGCGCGTATGCGATTCGTTCTCGATATGGCCCATTCTCGAGCCAATCCTTGAACTCAGCGTATTGGGGTACATCCTCGACAATGCGTCCGAAGCCAGTTGCTTTAGCTATGTGCATTTTCTGTAGTGTTCGGCCCATGTCGATAAAGGTGCCCTTCTCTACCATCTGTTCGTAGGTATTATTTTCCCTCAACGTTTTTGCGTCGACATGATTCATCAGTATGTACGGTCTGTCGCTCAAAGTGCCGGCCTCAATCACGTGCGGTACTGCCACACCTTGTGTCTCCCAAGCCTTAAGAAACTCAGCTTCTTTTTCTTGGTGTGTTCCTAGTGGGATTTTTAAAACCAACTTTTCATTCGGGGTTTCTATGAATGAGACGAGAGATGAGACGCCGTTTTCAGAAAATGTGACGCTAACCTCCTGGCCAGCAAACCGTTCGCTCGCTGAAATATACTCTGCGATTTTAGAGACTAGGGCTGTCCGCAGCTCATTCGCTGCACGATCGATCTCGTGTTCTGAGAGTTTGGGTTGGTTACGTAGCGTTATGCTTGGTGGCTGTTTGGCTGATTCAGGATACATGTCATGAGTATACCAAAAAAGTCTTTAACTATGCTCCGGGAGTTGGGATCGGTCACGGATAATTTCTTCGCCGCCGCTCAGAAATTTCCGCGACCCCGGCTCGCGGTTCGGCCTACTGGCCTCACATTCGCTCCGCCTTTCTCACCCTTACTCACCGGTAGGCAAAACAAAAAGACGCCACTTTATGGCATCTTTTTGTTTCGCTGCTCCGGGAGTTGGGATCGAACCAACGACCAATCGCTTACGTTGAATCCATCATTACTGATGGCACGGACTATATCATCTCCATGTTTGTCTCGGTCGAGACAAGGTTAGGAGCGAGGGGCTTCGTGGGCACTGGCACCTGCTTCATGCCGACTACTCTTTAAAAAGATAGTCTCTACACCTTCCGAATGTCGACGCTTCTCAGCATGTTCATTCGGCTCGGCTCGGGGTTGTCCTACTTAGACTGCGTAGGATTTCTCCGAATTCACCTCGTTTTTCATCCTTGCTTTCGCAGGGAAGCTGCATAATACCCGCTCCGACTTCTCTGTGGCAATTTGCACAAAGGAGTACGCATTTGTCCAACTCTGCTCGTACTTTCTCCCAAGACCTTGTATATCCCTTGTCACCTATGCCAAAACTTTTTTGAGTTTTGTCCACGTGATGAAGTTCAAGGGCACCTTGGTATCGATCGTAGCTACAGATCTGGCATTTGCCTCCTTTATACTCAATGGCCATTGCTTTAACCTTCCGTCGCCTTTTGGCTACGGCTTTGATCAAAGCTTCTCGTCGGTCGGCGTATTTTCTTCTATCTGAAGACATAATGGAATTATATCAAGAAAGAAGACCGTCTACAGGCGATTGCTCTACCGCTGAGCTATCCCGGAATATGTGTGCGTCTGCGGGCTATCTTACCAGAAACACCAAAAAAGTGAAGCCTACGAGCGGTGCCGCCCATGCTACACTTTCCTCATGTATATCAAGGTCCGCGTGAGGGCAGGTGCCAAGGAGGAATCGTTCGATAAGGTCTCAACGGATCACTTCAAGGTTGCCGTACGAGAGCCGGCCGAGCGCAATCTAGCGAATGGCCGCATCATCGAGCTTGTCGCGCGGCATTTCAAAGTACCGACAGGGAAAGTGCGTATCGTGAGCGGACACCACTCGCCGTCGAAGATTTTGAGTGTCGATGTTCCCGATGCGGTGTAAAAATTTGGATGTCTGACCGTCACCCTTCCACGTTGAACCCGTGTTGAGCGAAGCGATCGAATTTGGTAAAATAGGGGAGTAAGAGGCAGCGTCGGTCGCAGTACCTGTCATCACGGCAAGTCATATCCACTAACTAACACCCATATGCGTATCACGACAAAAGCGACGAACACAAGCCTAACTCCTGCGATCTCGGAGTATGTACAGAAGAAGATCGGTAATGTTGAAAAGTTGATCGACGGGAATCTTCGCGAAGCGGCTCGAGCTGACGTGGAGATCGAGCTCACCACGCACCACCACAAAGCGGGTGATGCACTCTTTCGGGCAGAGGTCAGCCTCCATGCCGGTGATCTACATTTGCGAGCCGAGGAATTTCATTCCGACCTGTACGCAGCGCTGGATCTCGTGAAGGACGAGCTCACTCAAGCGATCATTTCGAAGAAAGACAAGCGCCTCAGCTTGTTGCGCCGTGGTGGTCAAAAGGTGAAGGACATGATCAAAGGGTTTCCGTGGAAGCGCGGTTAGTGTTCGCTAGAAAAGCGCTGTAGGGGATCTCCTTCTTTCCCTCAGGGATCACTTTCTTGATCTCGAGTCTGTCGCTCTCGAACGACGCGTCCGATATGATGACGCGCTCGCCGATGCTACTAATGAAATATGCTCCCGGCCAACCGGCAAAGGCTTGGATCTTTCGGAAGTTTTCATAGGCGTCAGCCGATAGGTCGATCAGTCCGTCTGTTTTGACGATCTTCTTGGTGTAGGTGGCCAGGTGGTGTTCTTGAGGTATCGCCTCGATCTTTCGGTCGATCCATTGCGGGATCAAACGAGCGAGAAGAGCGCCGCCTTTTGTAGCAAGCGTTCGTTCGAGTTCGTCTGCCTTTGGCCAGTCCTTCACTGTGTATGCTTCTTTTTCGATCACCGGCCCGTGATCCATTTGTTCATCGAGCAGCATGATAGATACGCCGGTGTGTTTGTCATCATTGAGAATTGCCGATTGGATAGGTGAAGCGCCTCGAAACTTTGGCAACAGAGAAGGGTGTACATTGAGCGTTCGGTGCAGCGGCAGGTCGATGTATTCTTTTGGGATGATCTTGCCATATGCCGCCACGATGAATAAGTCCCAGCGCTCTTTGCGAAGCTCTTGAAGCAAATGTGCGTCTTTCAATGTCTCTGGCTGGAGGACTCGGATACCGCGCGTGCTCGCCCATGTCTTGACCGGCGGTGGAGTGAGGAGGAGTTTTCGGCCCTTTGGCTTGTCTGGGTTGGTGATAATGAGAGAAGGGACGAGACCGGCTTTTTCAAGTTCGTCTAAAATAGAAACGGCGAAATCAGGGGTGCCAAAAAAAGCGATGTGCAGACGTGGGTCAGTGTGCGTGCTCATTGGAGGGTCGGGGCAGAGGCATTTCTTTTATATCTTTTGCTTTGTCTATGAAAAGTACGCCGTTGAGGTGATCGACCTCATGTTGGAAGATCTGGGCGAGGAGACCACTGGCGCCGCGCTCAAAGGCTTTGCCATTCGCGTCGAAGGCGCGAATAGTGGCCTTTGAAGCGCGGCGCACCTTTCCAAACAACGGCCGAACGCTCAAGCAACCCTCTTCCATGGATTTTTTGTCTTTTGAGGTGGCGACGATCTCTGGATTGATATATACCAATTCTCGTGAAGCGCGTTCACCGGTGGTTCCATTCTGATCTTCATTCTGATCTGCTTTTGCAACTTTCGCATCTGGACTATTTTCCGCGGAAAAGACGATTTCCGAAATGATAAACACACGAAGCGGCACACCGATCTGAGGCGCGGCCAATCCGACCCCGTCCGATTCCTTTGCGAGAGCCTCACGCATGTCTTTTAGTAGTGCTGTAATACGGGCGCTGCCGATATCTTTTATGGGCACCGGTTTCGCCACCTGTCGGAGCACAGGCGCGTCTTTCTGCAGAATGTCCTTCATGGCCACATACTAGCCGATTTTGTCAAAAAAAACCAGCAGGCCGGGAGGGCACTGCTGGAGGGGGTTCGATTTCAGGTTCAAGAAAGCTGACGGACGGGAGTAGACAAGGTCCTTAACCCCGTCCGTCATTCGCTCAGGCAGTGGGGTGCCCGAGTTACTGATTTTCGATGTTCGCGGGCCGTAGTGTTGGCGGCCGGTCAAAACCATCCAACGCTCTACGGAGAGCACCGAGGCCGAAGTAAGCATAGCACCAAGCAATACTGCTGTCAAGCCTCTGTCGAGGGAGTTTTCCCCATTATCATAGCAAGCTGTCCGGATCGATCTTTATAGTCCATCGTGGCGAAAGACCTTGAAAACGAGCCGTCATCTCGGGGTTCGGCCATTTATGTTTCGGAATTTTGATAAGCGCATGCAGGATTGAGGTGCCATTTTTGCCCTTCACAAAAGAAGGAAATACGTCCATTTCACAGTCGCCAAACAGTGCCTTCGCCTTGCCCATTTCTGCTACAATTTCATCCTTCTTTCCTTCAATGGAGAGCTTGATGAGTACATTGAAAGGCGGATAATGAAAAACCCTTCTCAGATCGATCTCGTTGCGATAGAAATCGAGAATGTTGCCTTTCAAGGCATATCCGAACAACGCTTGCTTTGGATCTCGCGTCTGCAAGAGCAGGGTCTTATGGGTGCAGGAACGGATGTGTAGCAAAATGCTCAACACCTTTTCGCTGATCTTGAAATCGGGGATCGAAAACAGGGAGTCGATCGACGCAACGGCGCTATTCTGAATGGGAGTGTCGAGATAGAGGAGTGCCATTTCTGTGCCGATCAAAATACTACCGGGAGTTTCATAAAATTGGGCGGCGATCTTCGCGCCTTGTTTGTGTGTGGCGACAGAGTCTTTGTTCAGTGAAAAAATGTGCGCATCGGGGACGATCTTCCGAATCTCTTCCTCAATCTTTTCGGTACCCGCGCCGAGAGTGACCAGCTTCCAGCTATCACAATTAATGCAGCGCTCTTCCGCCGAGCGTCGCTCTCCGCATTTGTGGCAGAGGAAGAACGGGCCGTTCTTGGATGAGTGCAAAACCACCGGACTTTGACATTCGTTGCACGCCACGATCGTGCCGCAGTCGCCGCAGATGGTCGTGGGCGAGAGTCCTTTGCGCGCGACGAAGACAAACAGGTGTTCGTTGTTCTTTTGATTTGTCCGGATCAATTCTGCGAATTCGTCACTGATGATCTGATATTTTTTTGCGATACCATTGGCCGGCGCTTCGGTCTTGTATCGGCGCAGGTCTGCGATCACTGCTTCGCAAGTGGTGAGAGAACGAAATTTGATCGGATACAGCTCTTGGAATTCGCCATTTTGGTGTCGATATACGGTCTCGGTCTGAAGAAAGATATCACCAAATACGATCTTCGCTCGCAGCTGCTTTGCGAATTGCTCGGCAAAAGTGCGAATATCGAGGAAAGGCCGCTGTTGGATCTTGTACGTTCGAGAACTCTCTTTTTCGACGATGATTGCGCCAATATCTTTTCGAGGAAGTGAGAGGAATGGTCCCGTGGCGATGATGAGTACTGGGTGATCCGTGGCGAGGAGTCTGCGGCAGCGTTCCAGGATCTCTTTCTTGCTGAGAGAGCTGTGTAGTACAAACGTATATTCCTCGATGCCTTTCTCGAGACGTTTTACTGTCGCTTGGATATCGTGGAGCGTCGGCAAGCAGAAAAACACGGATCCCTTGCGAGCGAATGTTTCGCGTATCAGGCTTTTGTAATGGCCGAAGCGTTCTTCCTCATCGGTCTGTACAATGTATGCTTCATGTAATGGCGATTGTCGCCGATCCGAATGTCTGATGACCAGCGAGTCGGCTCCCTCAAGCAGGGCTTTCGGGATCATGGAATTGAGAACGGCTCCGGTAGTGGCGGCGAAATGCGCGCCGGCGCGTTTGGCGGTCTCGATGAATTCCGGCAAAAGGAAGGGCGCACCGGCGGCCGACAGCTTCTTCAATTCAAATGACGCCGACTTTATCTCCGACTTTAGATCCTCGGCTTTTTCGCAAGAGACGACAAGGCCGGCCACCGTGCGTTTGTTGATCGGCACTTGTACCACCGAACCCGGAGCGATCGGTTCGATGCTGAAATATGAGAGTGTCTCTCGTCCAAGGCCTTTGGAGAAGGGGATAACATGAAGTACCTGCACGTTCCTATAGTATCTTTTGCGTCGGCAAAAAGGAAGTTCTCCGCTTCACAAGAGCGGGATTAGGCCGTACAATCGGGAAATGCACTCAGATCGATTTATTGTGGAGGGTTTGGCGGGGAAGAAAACGCTGCGCGGCCGTGTTCAGATCAACGGAGCAAAAAACGCTGTGCTCAAGGCAATGGCCGCAAGCGTACTTTTTTCCGATGAGGTTCTCATCGCCAACGCGCCAGATACCGAAGATGTGAAGAAATTGGCCCATCTCATGCGGCTTGCCGGCGCGGAAGTGTCGCTCGATAGTGCGAAAAAGGAGATTCGAATCAATGCCTCTAGTATTGTGTCGACTGATCTCGATCATGAGACTACAAAATCAATGCGCGGCTCCGTCATGCTCACGGGGCCGATCTTGGCTCGCTTCGGCAAAGTGTCTTTCAATGTACCTGGCGGTTGTGTTATCGGCGCTCGACCGATCGACCTCTATATTGATGCGTACAAAAAACTCGGCGCGAAGGTGAACATTCAGGGTGATCATCATGCGATCGAGATAGAAGAAAACGGAAAGTCAGGAAGCAAACTTGTCGGCGCGGAAGTTTTCTTCGCGCTTCAGACAGTCGGCGGTACCGAGACGATGATGATGGCAGCTGTGCTCGCCAAAGGCACGACGGTGTTGAAGAATTGCGCGATGGAGCCGGAGATCGTCAGCCTCGCAGAATTTTTGGTTCAGTGCGGGGCGAAGATCGAGGGTATTGGCACCCCGACAATGACGATCGTCGGAGGGGGTTTGCTAAAGGCGAATGGCAAGGCGTATCGCACTATTCCGGATCGTATTGAAGCGGGGAGTTTTCTGCTGTTGGGCGCACTGTGTGCCGACGATCTGCTCATCGAGCACTGCAATCCATCTCATCTCGAATCGGTTACTTCCGTTTTGAAAGATGCCGGAGTAGCTCTCGAGATCGGCAAAGATTCAATTCATATCAAAGAGAATGCAAAGACGAAATGGTTGGATGTTCGGAGTTTCAATGTTCGTACGCACGAGTACCCGGGATTTCCGACCGATCTTCAGCCGCAGATGGTGGCTTTTCTTGCACACACTGCCGGCGAGGGGATCATGTTCGAGACGATTTACGAAGGCCGATTTAAATACGTCCAGGATCTGATCCGAATGGGAGCGCAGATCACCGAAATGAATCCGCGCGAGGTGTTGATTCGAGGGTTTGGCGACGAAAAAGTGGGAGATGGAACCAAAACGCTGATTGCGCTTGGCGAGGATGAACCGTTGCAGGCACACGATATTCGCGCAGGCTTTGCGATCGTGATGGCGGCTTTGGCTGCGAAAGGCACCTCGGTGATCCAGAACACTTACTACATCGATCGTGGATATGAAAAGCTCGAAGAGCGCCTCGCTTCGCTCGGCGCCATAATTCGACGGAATAAGTAACAACAAAAACATGACCTTTTTCACCGGCAATTTTGCTGACACGCTCGGAATGCTCTCGGGCCTTTTTCTTGCGCTCGGCTACTTGCCGTATATCTACGAAGTACTCAAAAAGAAGACAGTACCGAATCGTGCCAGCTGGTTCATCTGGTCTCTTTCGACCGCGATTATATTCTTTGGCGTGAAAGAAACAGGCACACACGAAGCGATTTGGGTGCCGATCGCTGATGCGATCGGCTGCGGACTTATCTTTCTTCTCTCGATCCCGCTTGGGGTGGGCGGCTGGAGCAGGACCGACCGCGTCTCTCTCGCGATCTGTCTCGGTAGTCTTGGAGTTTGGCTGGTCACAGGGAATGCGCTTGTTGCGCTGCTTATGAATTTGGCGATCTACGTGAGCGGCTATATTCCGACTATTCAGAAAGCTGCTGTCGATCCGAAAAGCGAAAGTCTTTTTGCTTGGTCACTTTTCTTTGTGGGTGTGCTTCTGAACCTTGTCACAGTCATCATCGGTACCGATACCGGCTTTGCTGTTTGGCTGTATCCGATCGTGCTCGTACTCACTGTCGGTACTCTCTTTTTCTTCTTGTTGAGGTCAAATAAAAAGGCAGATTAAGAGCAGTTTGATAATTCCCTCGGCTCGGCGTATGATAACGGCACGTTATGGCGCTTTTCACGAAAAAGATCGGCATCGACCTTGGTACGGCTAACACGCTTGTTTTTTTGCCTGGGAAAGGGATCGTACTCAACGAGCCTTCGGTGGTGGCAGTCTCTGAACAAGACAACCGTATTTTGGCGGTGGGTTTGGAGGCGAAAGCAATGATCGGTCGCACGCCGGATAATATCATCGCCTATCGTCCGATGAAGGACGGCGTCATTGCCGACTATCGAGTGACCGAGGCGATGCTTCGCTATTACATCAACAAGGCCCTCGGCAAGTGGAATCTGTTCAAGCCGGATGTGATGATTTCCGTGCCTGCGGGCGTGACTTCGACAGAACGACGAGCGGTGATCGAAGCGGCGATCAAGGCAGGCGCGAAAAATGCGTACGTGGTGAAAGAGCCGATCCTTGCGGCGATCGGTGCCGGTATTCCGATCTATGAAGCCCGCGGTCACATGGTCGTGGACATTGGTGGCGGCACTACTGACGTAGCGGTGATCGCTCTTGGCGGTATCGTGTCTTCGACTTCAGTGAAATGTGCCGGCAATCGTATCGACGCGGCTATTGCTGATTATGTGAAGAAAACTTTCAATCTTTCGATCGGCGACAAAATGTCGGAGGACATCAAGATCAATATCGGCTCGGCGGTTCCGCTCGACGAAGAACTCGCAATGGTGATCAAAGGTCGCGATTTTATCACCGGCCTGCCACGCACCGCTGAAGTGAAGACCAATGAGATCGTGAAGGCGATCGGCAAAGAGCTGCGCGATATGATCAAGGCGATCAAAGATGTACTCCAAGAAACGCCGCCGGAACTTTCCGCCGACATCATCGACAATGGCATTATCATGACGGGCGGCTCGAGCATGCTACGCAATTTTCCTGAGTTGGTGTATCGTCGCACCGGCGTGAAGGCTGTGCTTGCGAAGGACGCTCTCTACTGCGTCGCAAAAGGCACCGGCATCGCGCTCGAACACCTCGACACCTACAAAAAGTCGATCATCACGAAGCGGTAATTGGAAGTCTAAAATATATGTCAAAGGAAAGAAACAAGGCTATTCCAGCATCATACCTCGTTTTAAAAAAAGGGAAGGAAGTTTTGTTGATGAGGCGTTTTAACACTGGTTACTGCAATGGTCAGTATTCACTTCCGGCCGGACATGTCGAGGTAAAAGAGTCGCCGATTAGTTGTTTGATCAGAGAGTCCGCAGAAGAAATTGGCGTCGTCATTAAAAAAGAGGCTGTTGATTTTGTTCATACGATGTACCGGCCGCTGTCAGATGCAGCAAATCAGCGAATCGATCTTTTCTTTGAAGTGTCTAATTGGTCAGGAGACATTAAAAATAAGGAGTCGCATAAGTGCGACGATATCCGTTGGTGTTCGCTCGACGCGCTTCCTGAAAATACTATTCCATATATACGCGCAGCTCTCACGGCTGTCCTTGAAAGAAGGCCCTATTCTGAATGCACACTTGGTGATAAGAATATCTCATGATCAGTTTCCTAAAAGCACATATCTATCCCGGCGCTTTGCATCACGCGTACTGTATTTCCGACTCAACGGTTTCAGATCACGTGGCAGGCACGCCACACGCGAGCTTTTTTGCTTTCCTCGAAAAACATCTCAATATCCCTACCCGAGGCAATCCGGATTTTTGGCACGGCCAATTTGAGTCGCTCGGTATCGATGAGGCGAGGCAGATAAAAGAGATGCAGTTGCGGTCGGCTGCGAATGCTGGAGCAAAAAAGATTTTCGTCATTTCGACGGGTACGATCACTCATGAGGCACAGAATGCTTTGCTGAAAGTGTTTGAGGAACCGACCGCTGACACACACTTTTTTTTGTTGATGCCGTCCGCGGAAGTGCTGCTACCGACGCTTCGTTCGCGAGTTGTGATCGTGTCGATAGGGGAGATGGGAGTGGTTCCAGGATCGGAACAATTAGCGAAGAGTTTTCTTGGCGCTTCGAAAGGAAAACGGATGGCTATCGTGAAGTCACTGATTGAAGAAAAAGATAAGTCAGCGACGCTCGCTCTCGTCGACGGGCTTCTTAAGGCGCTCTCGAAAAATCCCAAAGAGACTTTGGTGCATCAGAAAGAATTGCAGGAACTACTCGCGATGCGTGGATACTTGAATGATCGATCCTCTAGCTTGAAAATGATCCTCGAGTACCTTTGTTTGGTCGTGAAGTAGTTTTTATAAAAGGGCTCTTTGGTGGTCAAGAGGGGGGTGTCCGTCAGTGTTTTTGAGTAGGTGCGGATTTGTCATACAAAAGTATGAGGAAAGTATGACAAATCCGCAGATGCTTGTTTTTGGCTCGCCGCCACCACCCCTCCCCAAGCCTCCTTAGCGGCGGTATTGACAAAACTTCCTATTTATGTAAGAGTACAGGAAGTTCGCTAGGCCTTGAAACCCTAGCTACTCAGCCAAAAACAAGGAGAATCACTTAAAAAGCCGATGTTCGGCTTGCTCTCTGTGGCGGTTGTTTGCGGGCTCTTTTCCATGAAAAAACTCCTGTTCCTCTTGATCCTTGGCGCGGTCTTTGTCAGCAACTTCTTCACCACCGGCTGCCAGACGATGGCGACCGGAAAAGGCGAAGATATCTACATCTCGGTGGATCAGCCGAACAGCCGGATCTACCTCAACGACGTCCTCCTGTCGGCGAGTTCTTACGCCACGATCCGGCTGAACAAGAGCGGCGGACCCTACAAGATCACCGCTCGCAAGATCGGCTACCTCGAGAAGGAGGTCAAAGTCACGTCCAAATGGAACTGGCGCCAGACAGGCGTCGCCTTCTTGGACAACATCTTCGGGGTGATCAAGATGGGTTCGTTTGTGTTTGAGGCCGCCACTGGCGGGCTCAAACAGCTGGATGCTCACGGCATCCGTCTCGAACTCACTCCGGTGACCGCCCAGGCTCAGCCGCCTCGGCTATCTGCGACCGAAGATACACGACTCGATCCGGTTGGTGATCTCAAGCGCTGGCGTGCCGCCGGCAACAAGGGTTACCCGCCGAGCTTCGGTCCCCAGTGAGCGATTCAAATAACACGGCTCGCTCCTCGCTGCCTCAGTCCTTCAGCCCCTTGCAACTGCGCGTTGCTGGGGGTTTTCTTTTGCGCGCGGTTACAAATTTTGTTATGATTGCTCCACTATGGCATACAATTTCGTCCCATTTAAAGACAAGATCAAACACACGGAAGACTGGCTTCGCAAGGAGTACACCGCGATTCGTACCGGTCAAGCAAGTCCTGCTGTGCTCGACGGCGTGATGGTGGAGTCGTATGGTTCGATGGTGCCGGTCAGCCAGGTCGGAAGCATTGCGATCGAGGATTCAAAATCGCTGCGTATCGCCCCTTGGGATGCCACTTTGATCAAAGAGATCGAGAAGGCACTTATCGCTTCTGGTCTCGGCCTTTCCATTCGCACCGACGAAAAGGGTGTCCGCGCGTCGTTTCCGTCTCTCACTGCCGAGCGCCGAACAGCATTGATCAAGCTCGCAAAAGAGAAGCTCGAAGAAGCTCGCATCTCGCTACGGAAAGAGCGTGAACCGGTAGTGAAGGATCTCGAAGCACAACAGAAAGCCGGCACAATGCAGGAGGATGAAGCGAAGCGTATGCTCAAGGAAGTGCAAAAATTGGTGGACGAAGCAAACAAGCGCTTCGACGAAATTCGCGCGAAAAAAGAAACCGAAATTCAGAGCTAGAGATCAGGCTAAGCCTAGAGCTAAATGACCATTATTATTTTCATTCTCATCCTTGGCGCGCTGGTGTTCGTGCACGAGCTCGGGCATTTTGTCGTGGCCAAGGCATTTGGAATTCGAGTGGATCAATTTGCACTCGGTTTCCCGCCGCGCCTCTTCAGTTGGAAACCGAAAAATTCTGAAACCACCTATGCGCTAAACCTGTTGCCGCTCGGTGGCTACGTGAAGATCTTCGGAGAAAATCCGGATGAAGCTTCGCTGAAAGGCCCTGATCGCGGTCGAAGTTTGGTGAACAAACCAAAATATGTGCAGCTGCTCGTGCTCATTGCGGGTATTGTTTTTAATATTTTGTTTGCATGGCTTTTGTTGTCCGCCGGATTCATGGCCGGTTTGCCAGTCTCGGTCTCCGATCGTTATGCGGACGCAGTGAAGGATCCGGAGGTCATCATTCGGGAAGTGGCCGTAAGTTCCCCTGCGGAACAAGCGGGCTTTTTGTCGGGAGATGCCATTGTGTATCTTGAGGCTGATCTAGCCGTTCCAATCGATGTATCGGTTGCAGGTGGTGGTACTTCGAGAGAGGTGTTGCGCGGTGCGGGCGTGACACCATCGAGCGTTCGGCGTTTCATCTCCGAACATCCCGATGAGCCGATCTCGGTGCTCGTGAAGCGTTCTGGCGACACTCAGAGCTCGACTGGCAATGCCTTGTTGCAAGTGACACCGCGGATTTCCGCCAATACCACCGGCTCGGGCGCCGCAGGAGAGTCGCAGTCGGCTCCTCGAGCCACGATCGGCGTAGTGATGGATCAAGTCGGGGTATTACAACTGCCATGGTATCGAGCGTTGTGGGAAGGAATCTTTTTTACAAAAGACGTGGTGGTCGTGACGAGCGAGCAGATCGGACATTTTCTCTGGCAGGCTGTCACCGGCAAAGCAGACATCAACCAAGTGAGCGGGCCGGTGGGGATCGCGAGCCAGGTGGGCGTTGCTCGAAGCCTCGGTTTCGCATACGTGCTGTCTTTCACCGCATTTATTTCCGTGAACCTTGCCCTACTCAACCTTGTGCCGTTTCCGGCGCTTGATGGCGGTCGTATTTTGTTCGTATTTATTGAAACCGTGATCCGTCGTCCGATCAAGCCGATAGTCGCGAACTGGCTGAATGGCATCGGCTTCGTTCTTTTAATGATATTGATGATTGTGATCGCGTATCACGATATTGTGAAATTGGTAGTGAGATAAAAATTTGCCAAAAGAAAAACCTCTGAGGGCGCCGAAGCGTCCCCAGAGGGTGTTTTTGAGTTTAGTCGAGCATTCGCTCAGTGTGCCGATGGGGCACTTCCTGAAGCGGCCGCCGTGACCAGCACCTTGAGGGTGCTCACGGTGTAGGACGGCTCGACCTTGAGGTGTTCCCAGCCCGGGTTGCCCTTGCGGACATCCGCGAGGACTTTGCTGAAGTCCAACACGAACGAGTCGTGCGTGGCTTTCAGCGTGGGGTCCTTTTTGGCGTATCCGCTTCCGTGCTTCTCATGGAAACGGAGGCTCGCGGCTTCGACGATTCGCCTCGCCGTCGCCATGTCATCGTTCGGTCGGATCTTCCCGACGACCATGTAGATGATGGTGATGCCATCACGTTTGGGGATGAACCCCAACGTGTATGTTTTCACCAAGAACATGTTCGTAACGACGAACGCGACCTCTTGTGATGCCACAGGTGCCGGCGGGGCAGGGGCAGCCGGTGCCACATACGTCGGCGGTGGAGCTGGTGCCGGAACCGGATCCAGATACGCAGCCGGGACCGGAATCGCGTTGGTGGATTCCAGTAGGAGGATGATCCGATCGAGTTTGTCGCCCATGTTGTTTGCTCGTTGCTCGAGCTGTTCGATCCGGCCAGTGTTTTTTCGGCCTGCTTCCAGCGCCGCGATGGCCGTCTGCTCGGCACGGATCGCGGCGCGTTGCGCGCCGCCCGATGCCTTCTTCGCCCGCTCCATCTGCGCGATTCGCGCCGCCCACGTCGCCTCGAGCTGTTGAAGCTGAGGGTTCGATTGGACTTGCGGAGCAGGCGGGGCTTGAGGTGTCGGATTGATCACTGCCGGCTGATCCCCGATGATAGGGATCGAAGCAAGGTTCGGACGCACCGCCGTTGCCTCGAGTTGCTCGATGCGAGTCAGCAGGTTCGTCATGCTTTTGCCGATGTGCGGCAGGGTGCTGATGAGTCGCACGTCGATCTCATCCAGCTTTTTGCGGATCGCGGCGTTCTCTGCTGCGGCCTTGTCGAACTGTTCGCTCTTGTCGAGGATCTCGTTTGCTCGGCGCTTGATCGTCGTGAGTTCGGCGATGGCCTCAGTGTTCGCGCGCGCCTCGTTGATCTCGGCACGGCCGGGGATCAATCCGAGGAAGTGCGCGATGTTCAAGGCGACAATCAATGCGAGGACGAGGATGCCAAGGCCGATGATGGTGGGCTTTTTGCGCCGACCGGCGGTCCACGCGGACACGCAGGCCGTCCACAGTATGTAGATCAGGCTGACGGTGATCAGCACAGTGAAGATGTCGAGGATGTTCATAGTTTTCTCCGTTTTTTGAGTTGCTATTTGACCGATTTCAACGGGGAGGCAACGTGCCGCCCCTAACAATTTGACTTGTGGTAAACGCTAGCATATTTCTAATATAAAGTCAAGCTCGCAGACAGGCCGTATTTCCTGTATTATTCAAGCCATGAAGCAATCACAACTCTTCTCGAAAACCCGCAAAGAAGCCCCAAAAGACGAGGTTTCGAAGAATGCCCAACTCCTCATACGCGCTGGGTACATCAACAAGGAAATGGCGGGGGTGTATTCGCTGTTGCCGCTCGGTCTCATCACGCTGAACCGCATCAACAGGATCATTCGCGAAGAGATGAATGCGATCGGTGGACAGGAAGTATTTCTTTCGACGCTCCAAGACAAATCGGTATGGCAAAAGACTGGCCGATGGGACGACGCGGTGGTGGACAATTGGTTCAAGACAAAATTAAAGAATGATTCCGAGCTCGGACTCGGCTTTACGCACGAGGAGCCGCTCACGTTATTGATGAGAAATTTCGTGCAGTCTTTCCGCGATCTGCCAGTGTACCCATACCAGATCCAGACCAAGTTTCGAAACGAAATTCGCGCGAAGAGCGGTATCATGCGTGGTCGCGAGTTTTTGATGAAGGATCTCTACTCGTTCTCTCGAGATGAAAAAGAGCACCAAGCTTTCTACGAAAAAACCAAGCAGGCATATATGAATGTTTTTCGCCGAGCCGGCATCGCCGACCGAACACATCTCACCTTTGCTTCGGGTGGTTCGTTTGCAAAATATTCTCACGAGTTCCAGACTGTCAGCGACGCTGGCGAAGACCTGATCTATGTCGATGAAAAGAGCGGCATTGCCGTGAACAAAGAAGTGCTCACCGATGAAGTGCTGGCTGATCTTGGTATCAAGCGCGGCAACCTTGTGGAGAGAAAAGCCGTGGAAGTCGGAAATATTTTCAGTCTCGGTACGCGATTTTCCGAGCCGCTCGAGCTTCGTTTTTTGAATGAAAAGGGAGAAAAGCAGAATGTGGTGATGGGTAGCTATGGCATTGGTCCGACTCGGCTCATGGGCGCGGTTGTCGAAGCCCTCTCCGACGCCGATGGAATTGTCTGGCCGGAGGAAGTTGCGCCGTTTCGTGTGCATTTGATCGCGATCGCCGACAAGGCGGGAAAAGTGGCGGAGGAGGCTGCAAAGCTGTACAATGCTTTCACCGAAAAAGGGATCGACGTTCTGTATGACGATCGAGATGCCCGACCGGGAGAAAAATTCGCGGACTCCGACCTGCTTGGCCTGCCACATCGAGTGGTGCTCAGCGAGAAAACACTGGCAGAAGGGGTGTTGGAATACAAGCCTCGCTGTGCGAATACTGCGGGTGAACGATCGGTAGAGAAGATCACGCAGGCAGAACTTCTGAAACGACTGTCACGAAATATAAAGAATGAAAAAATTTGTTAAAAAACTCAATCATTTCCTCTCTCACGATATCGGCATCGATCTCGGTACTGCAAACACGCTCGTATATATGAGCGGGCAGGGGATCATTATCAATGAGCCGTCGGTGGTGGCGGTAAATGAAAAGACCGGCCAAGTGGTGGCGGTGGGAACGCAGGCCAAGCAGATGCTCGGTCGCACTCCCGCGCATATCAAGGCGGTGAAGCCGCTGGTGGATGGCGTAGTGTCGGACTTTGAGGTGACCGAGGAAATGATCTCGTACCTCATCAACAAAGCGCAGCAGTCGAAGAAAAAATTGCTCGGTCCGCGAGTAGTGGTGGGCGTGCCATACGGTATCACCAACGTGGAGACGCGAGCAGTGCGCGATGCGACCAAAAACAGTGGCGCACGCGAAGTGTATATTGTCGAAGAGCCGATGGCAGCGGCGATCGGTATTCGTTTGCCGGTGAATGACCCTGTGGGTAGCATGATCATCGACATTGGCGGCGGTACCACAGATATTGCCGTAATCTCTTTGGGCGGGATTGTTCGGGCGAAGACGCTCAAGATCGCCGGCGACAAATTGAACAACGATATCATCAGCTATATTCGGGGTGAATTTAAAATTTTGATCGGCGAGAAGACCGCTGAGCAGATCAAGATCCAGATCGGTTCAGTGATCCCTGGCGATGTGCCGCTCGAGTCTTCGGTGAAAGGTCGCGATCTCATCACTGGCCTACCGCGCGAAGTGGTGATCACCGATGGTGATGTTCGCGAAGCAATTTCGCAGTCGATCGATGTTCTAGTCGAGTCGGTGAAAGAGGTGCTCGAGACCACGCCGCCGGAAATCGTCTCCGATGTGATGCATCGCGGGGTGCATGTCGTAGGGGGCGGTGCCTTGCTTCGAGGAATTGGCGAACTTTTCCAGCAGCATATCAATATTCCGGTGCACATCGCTGAAGATCCGCTCACGGCTGTTGCCCGAGGTACCGGTATCATCCTGGAAAATCTTGTTTTGTATGAAGAGGTATTGATCCAAAATGAAGATGAACTCCCTCCGCAAAACTAATCTCGGTACCGGCCGCCGTTTTCAGCCCAGTGCCAAACGGCTGTTCGCGATCGTTCTGATCTTTGTTGCCGTTGTCGGATTGTCTTCCGGACTGACAGCCACGCCTTTCAAGGAAATATTGTATTTGATAGCCAAGCCGTTCTGGTATCTTCAGGGATATGCGACCGAGACCGCATCTTCTGCTGTCACCAATCTCCGATCGAAGGGCGATTTGATCAACGAGAACGCGCAGCTGAACGAAAGAGTCCAAGCTCAGGAGGTCGATATCGCTCTGAATCGCCAATTGCAGGCGGAGAATGACGAATTGAAGCTCGCCTTCGGACGGACGAACCAACGAGACCTTTTGTTGGCGGCAGTACTGAGCGCTCCGGGTATTTCCGCGTACGACACCAGCGTGATCGATGTTGGGGAGAATATGGGTATCAAGCAGAACGCTCTCGTCTATTTTTCTTCTACGACGATCGCTGGCTATGTCGCTGAAGTGTATCGCTCGACGGCTTTGGTTCGCCTGTACTCCAACCCCGAAGAAGAGGTGAATGTGTACGGCGGCAAAAAGCGATTCTTCACCAAAGCGGTAGGGCAGGGCGGCGGCAACTTCACCGTGAAGTTGCCGCAAGATAGCGGCATCCAGGAGGGCGACGCGGTGATGGTGCCCGGAACGCCGGTGATGCTTCTTGGCACTGTTGGGACGATCGAAACCGATGTCGCGAAATCCTTGCAGGTCGCGCGGCTGAGGAGTCCGTACAACGCTTCGCAAACTCATTTTTTGTATGTTCAAAGGAACTAGAGAGCATGCCGCGGAAGCGCGCCGCGAGCTGCGGCGGCGAGCGGCGGTCGACATCCTGATCTTGGCGGCAGCGTTTTGGCCGCCGTGGTGGGTCGCGATCGCCTGTGGCGCTGCCGCCTTCTTCTTTTTCAACGACTACGCCGAGCTACTGCTCTGGGGTCTGGTGATCGATACTCTGTACGCTCCGCACCAGACGTTCGCTTTCGCTTCCTATCAATACTTCGGTGTCTGTATCGCACTTTTCCTCGCATTTTCGATCATAAAGAGGCAATTGCGATGACTGGACCGAATGATACAATGTCTCCATGCTGAGATTTTCGATCAAGCAGCGCCGACTTTCGCGCCGCATTTCCCAAGGACGGGAGGTGTTTCCCGATGAGATCTTTTTGGATTCAAAGAATATGTCCGAATTGGACACTCAACAATTCGAAGGTCGCATTGAGCACCCGATCCCCACGACAACCCTGATCCTCGTCGCGGTCTTTTTCGCGCTGTTCGGTATCGCCTATACCGCGCGCGCTTACTATTTGCAGATCTCTCAAGGCGATGCTTATTTGGCAAAAAGCGAGAACAATCGTTTGCAGAAGACGACAGTGTTCGCCGAACGTGGAGCGATCACCGACCGAAACGACGTGCCTTTGGTATGGAACGCTCCCAATCCGGAGAACAACGATTTCGCCCTGCGCAAATACATTGCTTCGCCTGCCTTTTCGCATCTGCTCGGCTACGTGAAGTATCCGTCTAAAGACGCCGGTGGCTACTACTATTCAAAGCGTTATGATGCCAAAGACGGCATTGAAGCATATTACGATGACCTTCTTTCCGGCACCAATGGCGTGAAGCTGAGCGAGACGGACGCACTCGGAAAGGTGCAATCGGAAAATGTCATCCAACCGCCGAAATCCGGCCTACCGCTGACGCTTTCCATCGACGCTGACATCCAAGAGGAAATGTATCAAGCGGTGAAATCGGTGGTAGAGACCGCCGATTACAAAGGAGGCGCGGCGGGCATGATCGACATCAAGACTGGGGAGATCATCGCGGTCACTAACTATCCTTCGTATAGCAGCAACATTCTCACGGACGGAAGCGACGTACGAAAAATCACTGCGCTCTTCAAGGATCCGGATAATCCATTCCTCGACCGGTTCGTCGATGGTCTCTACGCGCCGGGATCGACAGT
Organism: uncultured Candidatus Saccharibacteria bacterium; assembly: GCA_964602975.1. Taxonomy (GTDB): domain Bacteria; phylum Patescibacteriota; class Minisyncoccia; order Phycocordibacterales; family JBBTRF01; genus JBBTRF01. The sequence continues at coordinate 25,954 of CAZRTH010000001.1, forward strand.
GAAGCCGTTCCTTGCCATTGCCGCTCTCCAAGAAAAGGTGATCGATCCGTCCACTCAGATATTGAGCACAGGGTCGATCTCTTTGCAGAATATCTACGACTCCACACAGCAAACCGTATTCAGAGACTGGCGGGCCAATGGCTGGACCGATATGCGCATGGCGATCGCTGTCTCTTCCGATGTCTATTTTTACGAAGTGGGCGGCGGATACAAGGAGCAGAAAGGTCTTGGTATTTCAAATATCGAAAAATACATGCGGTTGTTTGGTTTCGGCGAGTCTGTGCAAGCCGGTTCCTTGTCTAGCAAGAAGGGCGTCGTCCCAAACCCTGAATGGAAGCGGGAGAATTTCGGCGAAGATGAGGTCTGGACCATCGGCGATACGTATCATACCGCGATTGGTCAATACGGAACTCTGGTAGCGCCGATCCAAATGCTTGTCGGCATCGCGACCATCGCAAACGACGGCATTGTGCCGAATGTCACGCTGCTGAAAGATGGCACTTCCGGCAACAATACATTCAAGCGGCTGAATATTTCTCCGGAAGCATTCCGCATCGCCAAAGAAGGTATGCGCATGACCGTAACTGTCGGAACGGCGACCTCGCTCGACCTACCGGGCATTCAAGTAGCAGGGAAGACTGGTAGTGCCGAGATCGGCACGCTCAAGAAATTCACCAACTCTTGGTTCACAGGATATTTTCCGTACAAAGATCCTCGCTATGCCTTTGTATTCGTGATGGAGAAGGGCCCGCGCACCAACACGGTGGGCGCCACTTCGGCAGCGTATCACTTCCTCCGTTGGCTCTCTGATACCCGTCCGGAGATCGCTGCTTTGACTTCTCAGTAGGAAAAGCGTAAGATTGTGACACTATTTATTTTTTCACCACATGACCGACCAAAAAGAATACCTGACGAAAGAGCGGTATGACGAGCTGGTAAAGGAGCTGGACAATCTCAAGAAGATCAAGCGCAAGGAGGTGGCTGAAGATCTCGAGTACGCGAAGGCGCTCGGAGATCTCTCGGAAAACGCCGAATATCACGAAGCTCGAGACAATCAGGCTGCGACTGAAGACCGAATCAACCGTCTCGAAAATATCCTCACTCACGCGGAGATCATCGAATTGCATCACACCGAAGCGGTGGGCATTGGTTCTACGGTGACCGTCCAGCAGGAAGGCGCGAAGGGCGCGCATAAGTTCGAAGTTGTCGGTTCAGAGGAGGCGAATATTAATTTAGGCAAGATCTCCCTGCACTCCCCGATCGGTGAAGCAATGTTGGGCAAGAAGAAGGGCGAATCTTTCTCATTCCTTTCTCCGAAAGGCAAAATGACCTACAAGATCGTAGACATCGCGTAAGCAGTTCGTGGTACAATTTCCCAATGGCATCTCTCGAAGAACTTCGCACAACTCGCATTCAGAAGATCGATCTGCTCAAAAAAGCGGGCATGGATCCGTATCCGAGCAAGGTTCCTCGAGACATCTCGCTCGCTGAGGCAAAAGCACAATTTGTAGAAGGGAAGGCTCTCTCGCTTTCCGGACGCATCATGGCTATCCGCGGCCAGGGCGCGATATTGTTTGCCGTACTTGACGATGGCACCGGCAAGTTCCAGGCAGTTTTCAAGAAAGATGTTCTTTCACCAGAACTTTTCGTGCTTTTTGTAGCGGCGATCGACATTGGCGACATCATTAGCGTGACCGGCACTTTGTTTACTACGCAACGCGGCGAGCAGAGCCTGCTTGTCTCATTGTGGACGATCGCTACCAAGGCTCTTCAGCCGCTGCCAGAGAAATGGCATGGCATTCAGGATGCCGATGAGCGCTACCGCAAGCGATATCTCGACTTTGTCATGAATCCGGCGCTCCGCGAGCTTTTTTATAAAAAGGCAAAGTTCTGGGAGGTCACTCGACGCATGCTCAAGGAGCAGGGGTTTATCGAAGTGGAGACACCAACCCTCGAAATCACCACCGGCGGTGCAGAAGCAACTCCGTTTCAAACTCATCACAACGATTTTGATCTACCGGTTTTTTTGCGCATTTCGGTAGGGGAGTTGTGGCAGAAGCGCCTTATGGCTGCCGGCTTCCCGCGCACCTTCGAGATCGGCCGCGTCTACCGCAATGAAGGCTCTAGCCCCGACCATCTCCAGGAGTTCACTAACATGGAGTTCTACGCCGCATATATGGATTTTGAGGAAGGTGTGGCTCTCAGCGAGAAAATGATCAAGACCTTGGCTCAGGAGACCTTCGGAACGCATTCTTTTGAATCACGCGGCCACAAGTTTGATCTTTCGGGTGAATGGCCTCGCATCGACTATGTTGAGACCGTGAGGAAAATGACCGGCGTTGATGTACTCAAGGCCAGTGAAAAAGAAATGACTGCTGCGCTCGACAAGCTCAAGGTCAAGTATGATGGCACCAATCGTGAGCGTCTCACCGACACTCTCTGGAAATTCTGCCGCAAGCAGATCAGCGGTCCAGCCTGGCTCGTCAATCATCCTAAGTTGGTATCAGCACTCGCAAAGACCAACCCTGCCAATCCTGAGGTCACTTTGAGGGCCCAGCTAATCCTCGCTGGCGCCGAAGTCTCTAACGGCTATTCAGAACTAAATGACGCGATCGACCAGAAAGCTCGTTTCGAGGAGCAGCGAAAGCTCATCGCTAGTGGTGACACCGAAGCCATGATGCCTGATGATGAGTTTGTTGAGATGCTCGAGCACGGCATGCCGCCGACATTCAGTGTTGGATTCGGCGAACGACTCTTCGCATTCCTAGCTGGCGAGCCAGCACGCGAAACTCAGCTGTTCCCGTTAATGAAACCGAAAGGCGCAAAAAGCGAATCGAAGAGCAAAACAGAAAACAAGTAGGTTTTGAGGAATCTCTGCGCAGGGCTAGGCCCGAGCAGGAGGGAAAAATCTAGCAAGATTTTATCCCGTGTTCCGAACAAACCTACTTGTTTTCTGTTCTTCGTAACCCCCACGGCGAAGCATCCGGTAGCCGCTCCTTTTTCGAAAGAGTGAATTGATAGAATGAAAAGATGATCGTAACGACGGTGGCAATCTCCTTGTACTCCACCCAGCCCGAGGTGGAGAGGTTGATACGTGCAAACTCATTTGTCACTGCCAAAAGAGTGAAGAGGATCGCCCAGCGCCAGGAAAAGATGCGCCAGCCCCGGTCACTCATGGCGACGAGCTTGTGGAAAAGCGGCTTCATCCAACCCTTGCCACGAGCCAGGCCGATGAACAACACAATCGCAAAAGCGGCATTGTACAAGGTGTCTTTGATGATCAAAAAGAACGGACTATTGAAAATGAGGGTGAGTACACCAAAAATGATGATGGAACCGCCAGCGATGAGGGGAAACCAGGCAATTCGCCTCTGCTCATACAGGCCGACAACGAGCGAAATAACCGTCAATACGACGAAAATGAGAGTCGCTTTGAGAAAGCTCACCCTTTCCGCTATGAGAAAGAAGGCAACGATGGGGCCGAATTCCACCCCGATACCGACCACCAATTTGCGTACCATATAGCCGACAGTATACCAGAAAATCGTCTAACGGGCTGTGTACGAGGTTTCTACTGGAAAACCCGGAGGGAGAGCGACAGTTTGCCCTGTTTTGATGCCGTGCTTTTTTATGAAGCCGGCATTTACCTCGATCACATATTGGATAGGAACGGGTGGTTTGTAATAGTGCGGATGCTTCAGATCGGTCTCCGGCATCATGGATTCTTCCGTACCGACAATCTTGCCCGCGCTGTCTATCCAGAGAAGGTCAATGGGAAAGTTCATGTCTGGCATCCAGAAGGCATATATATCAGGAACAGGGAACGCGAACAGCATTCCCTGTTTTGTTGGCAACCGAATACGGCCAGAAAGGCCGCTTCTGAGCGCGTTTGGGGTATCGGCGACTTCTACTGAAATGGTCAAATTGCCGATTTCCACGGACGAAAGGTTCGGATGCTCATGAATATCGCTCGAAACCTGATGAATGAGGGCAAAACCAGCCGAAATACTGACTAAAATAGCAATAGAGGCGAATATCACTGCCCTTGGAATAAAGGCCTTTCTTGAATGTTCCATACGCATACAAGTATGGCACATTGGCCGGAGGTGATTCGAGTCGGCTCTGTGGATAACTTTGTTGTATAGTGGGATGAAGTGGTATAAAATGTTATCTAAGTGGGAAAAAGTGGTAAATAAATAAAAAAACATGAAACTCACCAAAAAAATCTTCGTCGTTCGATCGGGTCAGAGTTCGTACGCTTTCCTCTCAGCCACACTCGAAGTCACACCCCAAGAAAAGGTCGTAGTCAGAAAATAATTTTGCATCGTCTATGTTTATCGGGCAATACACGCACACCATAGACGACAAAAACAGGCTCTCTTTGCCTGTGAAGTTTCGAAAGGAGATGGGGAAGCGGGTGATCATCACTCCCGGTCTCGATGGCTGCCTCTTCGTGTTCACGCCCACTCAGTGGCAGAACATTTCTGAAAAGCTTGGAGGTTCGTCTATGCTTCAGGCGGATACGCGAAGCTTCAATCGATACATGCTCGGCGGCGCGGTGGAGGCAGATGTGGACGCGATCGGTCGCGTGCTGGTGCCGGATTTTTTGAAAGAGAAAGCGCAACTGAAGAGGGAGGTCGTCCTCATCGGCGTGCAAAATCGTGTCGAGATCTGGAACGATCAGTTGTGGATCGAATACAAGGCTCGAGTCGAGAAGGAGGCGAATAATCTGGCCGAAAAGCTCGGTCAGATCGGTGTTTTATAAATATGACCACCACTACTCACAGATCTGTGCTGCTGAAGGAGTCGATCGATTCGCTCGCTCTTCGTGCTGGAGCAACTTTTGTGGATGCGACACTTGGAGGCGGCGGGCACAGCTCGGAAGTGATCGCTCGTTTTGGCGACACGGTGAAGATCGTCGCTATCGATCTCGACCAATCTGCTATCGATCGCGCGATGAGCCGACTAGAGAAGGGCTCGGTGCGTTTCTATTGCGGCAGCTTCAGAAATATCGATCAGGCATTGGCAGGTGAGAAAGCGGATGCTGAATTGTTTGATCTCGGCTGGAATGCGGACCAATTTGAGGCTTCAGGCCGCGGCTTTAGTTTTCAGAAAGACGAGCCGTTGAAAATGACGTTCTCGCTTGCTGACATTTCCGCTATGCGTTTCACTGCACGCGACATCGTGAATAGTTGGGAGGAGCAGAACATCGCCGATATTATTTTTGCGTATGGCGAGGAGCGATACTCGCGCCGCATCGCCCGCTGCATCGTGGAAGCTCGACAGCAGAAGCCGATCGAGACGACGTTTGAATTGGTGAACATTATCGGCCGTGCTGTGCCGTTCTTCTACAAGAAGGGCAAAATTCATTTTGCTACCAGGACATTCCAAGCGCTTCGCATCGCCGTGAACGACGAGCTTTCCGCGCTCAAAGAGGGTTTATGGAAAGGCTTCGATTCGCTTGCGCCCGGAGGCCGCATGGCAGTGATCTCCTTCCACAGTCTCGAGGATAGGATCGTGAAGCGATATTTCAAAGAAAAGGCGGAGCAGGGCGAGGCAGAGGTGATGACCAAAAAGCCGATCGTCCCCAGCGCCGAAGAACAGCAGGAGAATCGCCGATCGCGCAGCGCCAAACTCAGAGTATTAAAGAAAAACCTATGAATGCCATCCTCTACCACACCAACGAACTCAGCAAGAACGAACTCTTCATCCAGCGATGCTGCTTTGTGGTGATCGCGCTCATTCTCTGCTCGTTTCTATCATACGGATATTTGATCAATGCTACCATCGGCAATGTAGTAGCACGACAGCAGGCTCAATCCGCGATCGCTTCTCTCAGTGCTGAAATGGCAATGTTGGAGAGCGCGCATTTGGAGATCAAAAACAGCATCAACCCTGCGTTCGCCGCGGAGCTTGGCTTTGTGGAGGTGGCTGAACCTCATTTTGTGCCGTATAATCAGTCCCAAAGCCTGTCTCTCAACGCTTCTCGATAGAGATCCTGTCGGAATAGGCGATTACAACACATGAAGGAACACCCGTGGAGAATTCGCAGCATCGCCATCGTGGTTCTCTGCGTTGCTTTTGTCTTGATCGGGAGGCTGTATATGGTACAAGTCGTGCGTGGCGCTACCTATTCCGACCGAGCAGACAGGCAGTACGTGCGGCCGAGCCAGCATTTGTTTGATCGCGGCGCCGTGTACTTCCGCAACAAAGACGGTAGCCTGTACGGCGCCGCGACGGTGAACGCCGGCTTCACCCTAGTGATCGATCCTACAAAGATCGAATCGCCAACAGCTGCGTATACCCAGCTGCAGCCCTTCATTTCAGTGGACCGCGATACCTTCATGGCGAAGGCCGCGAAGAAGGACCAATATGAGGAGATCGCCAAGCGAATCGAAAAAGAAAAGGGCGTGCAGATCAGCGCGCTCAAGATCCCTGGCGTCAGCCTCGTTCGGGATCAGTGGCGCATGTATCCGGGCGGAGCGCTCGCGGCGCAGACTGTCGGCTTCGTTGGGTACAATGGCGACGTACTGGACGGCCGCTATGGCCTCGAGCGTTTCTACCAAGAAACCCTGCGCCGCGACTCCGACAGAGCGTACGTAAACTTTTTCGCCGAAGTATTTGCCGACCTGGGCAAGGTCGTTGACAAAAAAGAGGATCTGGAAGGCGATTTGGTGACCACTATCGAGCCGAGCGTACAAATGCGTCTTGAACAAGTGTTGGCAGGAGTGCAGAAGAAATGGTCTTCCGACCTATCCGGTGGCATCATCATGGATCCGAAAACAGGAGAGATCTACGCCATGGGCGCTTTGCCGACATTCGACCTAAACCATTTTCAAAAAGAAAAGGATGTCCGCGTCTTCAGCAACCCGCTCGTGGAGAATGTGTATGAAATGGGTTCCATTATCAAGCCGATCACTATGGCATCGGGTATTGATGCCGGTGCGGTGACGGCGAAGAGCACCTATGTCGATACAGGCTCGGTCACTGCCGACAGCAAGACTATTTACAATTCCGACAAGACACATCGCGGCCTGACAACAATGCAGGAGGTGTTGAATAAATCGCTAAACACTGGCGCCTCTTTTGTTGTGCAGAAGATGGGCAAGGAGGCTTTTAAGGAGTACCTCATTCGCTTTGGTTTCGACGAAGAGACTGGCATCGACCTGCCCAACGAAGCCCGCGGCCTGCTGAAGACATTAGTGGAGAGTCCGCGAGATATTGAATCCTACACCGCCTCTTTCGGCCAAGGCATCGCTCTTTCTCCGATCGCCACCGTTCGTGCCCTTTCCGCACTTGGTAATGGCGGCTATCTGCCGAATCCGCATGTCGTGAGGCAGATCAACTACAAGATCGGTGTCTCGAAAAAAATGACATACCCAGACGGGCGACACGTGTTGAAGCAGAGCACCTCGGAGGAGATCTCCCGCATGCTGGTGGAGCTGGTAGATGTCGCCTTGCGCAATGGCACCATGAAGCTCGATCGGTACAGCGTGGCCGCAAAGACCGGAACCGCCCAGATCTCGCAGGGTGGCACGAAGGGCTACTATTCTGATCGCTATCTTCACTCCTTCTTTGGATATTTCCCAGCATACGATCCGCGCTTTATCGTATTTTTGTACACGGTGTATCCGAAAGAGGTGAATTTCGCTTCCGAGACTCTCACCGAGCCATTCTTTGATTTAACAACATTTCTGCTACACTATTACGAAGTCCCGCCAGACCGATAGCGTGTGCGGACCGCAAAGCATATGAAAGCCCTGTTCAAAAAGATCATCATCGCCATTCTCCAATGGGAGGCCAGACTCGTGCTCAGAAGGCATCATCCGAAGATCGTGGCTGTCACCGGCAGCGTGGGGAAGACGTCGACCAAAGATGCCATCTACGCCGCTCTCGCTTCATCATTTTTTGTACGCAAAAGCCAGAAGAGCTTCAACGGCGACATTGGCGTACCTCTCACCATTCTCGGTCTGCAGAACGCTTGGTCCAACCCTTTGTTGTGGGCCGAAAATATTTGCAAAGGCCTGATGGCCGTATTTTCCTCGCATCCGTACCCCGCATGGCTGATATTGGAGATCGGGGCAGATCGGCCGAAAGATATTTCGCTCATCATGGAGTGGATCAAGCCTGATGTCGGAGTGGTGACGCGTATTGGCGAGGTGCCGGTACATGTCGAATTTTTCAAAGATCGCGCAGAGTTGGTGTTTGAGAAAAGCCAATTGCCACGAGCGGTGAAGGCGGAAAGCGGAGGCGGCTTGCTGCTGCTCAATCTCGACGATGCCGATGTTGCCGGTTTCCGACCGCTTTCAAAAGCAAAGGTGATGACGGTGAGCCAATCCGGGCAGGCTGATTTTCGAGCAGATGCATCGGAGGTGTTGTATGAGGGTGGCAAACCGGTCGGTATTCGCTTCGCGATCCACCATCATGAGAAAACATATGAGGTGGTCCGCCGAGGCATTGCCGGCAGTCATCATTTGTATCCGGCACTGTTTGCGTTTGCTGTTGCTGTGACACAGGATGTGTCTCCGGAAAAGGCTCTTAAGGGGCTCTCAGATGAGATCAATACGCCTGGCCGAATGCGCATCTTGCCGGCGGTGAAGGGTGCCACCGTCATCGACGATTCATACAATGCCTCTCCGGTTGCTATGACCGAGGCGTTGAACACTTTGGCGGGGTTTGCTGCTCCGAAAAAGATCGTCATGCTCGGCGACATGATGGAGCTTGGCAAGCTTTCGGCTGAGGCGCATCACAAAGCAGGCATGCTTGCCGGTACGGTGGCAGATGTTCTTGTCACTGTTGGCGTACGTGCCCGCATGATGGCGGAAGGTGCTCTCGATGCCGGTATGGCCGATGCCAAAATCTTTCAGTTTGATCATGCTCAGGAGGCGGGGAAGTTTGTCGAGCAAATGCTTGGCGAGGGAGATATCGTGCTCGTGAAGGGTTCCCAATCGGTACGCATGGAGAGGGCGGTGCAGGAGATCATGGCCGAGCCTGAGCGTCGCGCCGAGCTCCTAGTGCGCCAGGATGACGAGTGGCAGAAGCGTTAGGAATGTGGTATATATTGAGGGCGCCGAGCGTGCCGTTTTTACGGCCCTATCGTCTAACGGTTAGGACGGAAGCTTCTCAAGCTTTAAATCGGGGTTCGATTCCCCGTAGGGTCACAGATTTTGAGCAAACGGAGTGCAGCGAAAAAGCGGTGACCCTAAGCTCGTACTTGAGCACGAGCGGCGGGGAATCGAAGGGGGTCTCCCATATTTTCGAGGAGTTCTGCTCCGAGAAAATGGGAAACCCGTACTGGTCCTGTAAGGACCGATTCCCCGTAAGTCTCCATTTTACATGTTCTGGTGGTGGTTAGATAAGTGGCGGTCTGGGTTTGTGTGCGGAGATTTGGGGACGCGATTTGCGACGTCGGCTGGAGGACAGTGAGAAGCGGTAGGTCCAAATACAAAGCCACCCTCCGCGAGGAGGGTGGCCCTTGGATGTTATACCCTATCAGTTACGAGAACCGATAGACAGATACAATATAGCAAAACCGAGCGAAAATGACAAGAATCTGGCGGATAGAGTTTTTTGTTTACCTCCGTTCAATATGATACGCTTTAACGCATGTCCTCACTCCGGATGAATACTAAACCCGTAATCGCCATCGATATCGATGATGTTATTGCCGCAAACGCCACTGCGTTCATAGAATTCAGTAACAAAAGGTACGGTACACACCTGACCGTCGATGATTACCATGAACACTGGGCCGAATTGTGGAAGGTCAGTCGTGACGAGGCCGAGCAGCGTGCAGTTGAATATCATGATTCCGGCCACATCGGAACATATTCTGTTATCGAGGGAGCCGATCAAGCCCTTCGCCGACTAAAGAAACAATTCAAGCTCATTGCTTTGACGTCCCGCCGCAATTGCGTCAACCAACTAACAAGAGATTGGTTAGTGAAATATTACCCGAACATTTTTGAAGATATTGTGTTCTGTGGATTCTTCGATTCCCAAAAGGTAGGTATTCATTACACCAAAGGAGAGTTGGCCAAGTGTGCAGGAGCCGATTACATCATCGACGATCAGCTCAAGCACGTCTCGGCTGCCGCACAAAACGGTATCAAAGGACTTTTGTTCGGAAATTATTTTTGGAATAAAGCCGATATTTTGCCGGAAAATGTTACTCGTGTTAAGGATTGGGAGGAGGTCTTGGATTATTTTAAGGTTGACAAATAGGATCGAATAGTGTTATTATACGACCGGTACTGGAGCTCTTTAAAAGCCGTTTTTTTCATTTTACTACAGCGGAAAGTCCCTCATGGAGCCAAGGTGGGCCTTCCTGCTGTAGTAAACCTTCTGCTAAGCAAGAATGACAAGAAGAAAACTATGAAACACTTGGAATTAGTAGCACAGATTAAGTCTCTGCGTTGGGAGTTGGCGACGATGCCTGATCTTCTGGGTCTCATGCTCCTCAGCGCCTGCGCGGCGACCGAGTTTGCGGAGTCACTCAGGCTGGCTCGCACGCTCTACCCGGGCAATCTAGCCTTCGAGGCTCTGATTGCAGGGGAGCTGGAGGTGGACAACATCCATTTCGCAGACTACCAGCGCCGCGGCGACCACAGCGCTTTCCTGTGGCATTTCATCGAGAAGCACAACATTCACGTCAGGTGTCCTCGAGGAGTAAGAGAGGCTGGTGAGGTCTATCTTCGCTCAGTTCGCGCGCTTCCAGGTCACACTCGGGCCATGAGCATTGTCTCTCGTGAGCGGGAGCTCCCTGGAATCTTCAGTGCGATACTGACTGCTCCGGGTTGGAATATGGAACCAGAACTGGAGGCGTTCGAATACTACCTCCAGCAACACATCGCCCTGGATTCTGGCGAAGGAGGGCACGCAGAGTTACTCTCGAGCTTCTCCGTGGATGACTCCGTCACCCCGTTTTACGAGGCTCGCCTGGAAATGTATCGCATTCTGCCTGTCCTCTTCACCGCACGCTAAGTCATCTGAACCGCATTCAACACATCACCGGCAGCCTCCTGGAGGACTGCCGGTTCTTTTATTCCCTGGAGCCCGCGTACTAATTTGCTATACTTATCTAAATGGAAAATCTCCCAACACCTCCTAAAGAGGCGATTCTGTATGAGGATGCAAAGCTGTACATCTGCCTTGCTTCGTTCCCGATCACAAAAGGTCATACAGTGATCGTGTGGAAGACTAAGGCAGAGGACATACACTTGCTTTCTCGTGAGGACTACGAGTATTTGATGGATGCAGTGGATGTGGCCCGCGATGTTCTGTTGGAAAAACTGCAAGTTCAGAAAGTGTACTTGATGTACATGGACGAAGCTCGGCAGGTGCATTGGCATCTCATTCCTCGTTATGAAGAGCAAGGATTCAATTTACTTTTACATACTCCGGTCGAGACGACTGACTTTTCTCTTGCGTCGGTGTTGGAGGGCGATCTTCAAATCAAGATGGGGCAGTTTATTCAATGAAAAAACGCGGCAGTTGCCTGCCGCGCTTGCGTGTTTGGTTCAAACCGCCCCAGGGGATCGGTGCTTAGTTCAACGGATTGCCATTCGCCGTAACGTCTTTCGCGGCATTCCGCCGGACGATGACGAAGTCGTGGCCGTGTTCGATCTCGAAGAGCTGCGGCGCCTTGCCGTTGTCGTGCTCTGTTTCGGTGGCATCCTCGGCAGGGAACTCGCGTTTGACGACGATCTTCCAGCCTTCACGGATTCCGACTTGGGTGCCCGTCTCGTGACGTTGAGGCATGTCGGCCAACAGGTGCTGACTGAAGAGAGTTGCAGCTAGGGTCGAGAGCGCCTGCAGCCGTTCCTGTCGCTGTTTGCGAGGCTCGACCTCGCTGCGATTTTTCGCGCGGGGCAAGGCGCCTGCTTTCTCAGCGAATTCGTTGCTCAGTCGGAAGAGTTCCATGGTGACGCGAGAGGTCACGACGCCAATCTCACGCTCGGTGTGAGGATCCATCGCCTGGAGGGGATGGAAGAGTTGGGAGTCTGCCGACTGTTTGCCTTGGTAGATGCCGGCCAGCGCGCGGAGGAACTGTCCCTTGTCCTGTTGGACCAAGGTCCTGCCGGGGAGGGTGATCACCTCCTCGTCCTGTGGTTTTTTGACCGCCCGACTTCCGTGACTTCTCAGCCTTGTGGGCTTGGTTTTCGGTGCCGTCGATGTCTTCATGGTGTGTCCTGTGTTTTGGTTTTTTCTCGGCCAAACTTCCGGTTGGCTCTCGGGTGCGGTACTCCTAGACGAGGAGCACGAATTCATAAAAACTTAACATTTCAAAGCGCTTGTTGTCAAATCATGCGTAGTATCCTATTTATGTCTGAGACTTCGACATCCTACTTTGGTATACTTCTCCAAATGAGCAAGAGACTACTCCATACCCTCCACTGCCTCTGGCGCGGTGAAACAATGACACGGATCTTGATGCACGAGGGCCTCTCCCGCGAAACCCTGAAGGGGAAGGTGGTGGATATTGGCGGTGGCCGCAATCCTGCGTATTTCAACTATCTTCAGAAAGATGAGAGAGGCAAGACTGCTGTCTCGATAGAAGCCCTAGACGCCTCCATCTCTGGGATCGATTTTGAAAAAGACATATTGCCATATCAGAACAGCTCGATCGACACTGTCCTGCTCTGCAATGTGCTCGAACACGTATACAACTACCGCTTTCTGCTCGGCGAGATCCTTCGTATCATGAAACCCTCGGCTCAGATGATCGGCTTCGTGCCGTTTTGGGTGGGATACCATGCCGACCCGCACGACTATTTTCGGTACACCGATGAATGTCTGCATCGTATCTTTTCGGAGGTTGGTTTCAAGAATATCCGCATCGTCCGTATCGGTCGGGGACCGCTCCTTGGCAATTTCAACACCGTCGTCCTTTCTCTGCCACGCTTTCTTCGCCCGATTCTTTTCTTGCTGTACGAGAGTGCGGACCGGATCTTCGTGTGGCTACGTCCGAATAGCGTGAAGCGCAACCCGCTCGGATATTTGTTTGTAGCGGAGCGCTAGTCGCCGACGTTGACAAAATTACAAAAACTGGCATAGTGTTGGAGGTTTCGGATCGACTTGCATTCACGCAAGAGTCCGAGTTTCGCTATTTGATTCATGAAAACGTTCACTCCCATCACTGCGGCCGTTTTGGCCATGCTCGCTTTTGTCGGATCTACTTGGCGAGCTGGCGCCCAGCAAGCGCCTGCTCAGCCGGCCGCTGCAGCAGACAGCTTTTACGTCCTCACCAACAAGATCGAGTGGCTGTGCTCGCCGGCCATCCTCGGACCGCTCGCGACGAACGACGTGGCCTACACCGTGAAGAACATCCAAAGCAATGTCTGCGGGGTCTTCGTGATCTCCTATCCGACAAAACTGCCGGCGAAGACGCCCATCATCGTCGAGCGGCTGGATGACCTGCGAAGCTTCAGCTTCTATTTGAAAGTGGTGAAGGAAGCCAGCATTCAAGGCGGTCCACCGAGCGAATATGTTGATGGAGCGATTGTCGTTCTAGAACCTTCCAAGCCGGAAGAGGGAAAGAACATTGCCTACGTGAAGGTTGGGAAGATCTTCTACACCGGCCCGACTGGCATTCAATTCGGCCGTATTTCCAGCGAAACCTTCCATCTTCGACGATACGGCACCAAGCCGTGATCAAGGACATTTGGTTCGCTAAGTCATACAGTCTGCGCCGCTCGCTCCCCGCGAGCGGCGCTTCTTTTTTTGCTTCAGCCAAATAAGAAAATAAGAAAAGCCCGGCAGTTGCCTGCAGGGCTTCGAGTTGTCGGACCGATTATTCGCTTCGAGGGTTACTCTTCGCAACCATTGCCGCCGTTACGGGCCAGACGCTCGCGTTCGCTCTGGATGCGCCGGGCCAGCACCTCGCCGAAGGAAACCGCTGTGCCGCCATTGAGCATACGAAGCATGGCCGCCATGGAGTCGGTCTCCTCGTTGGACTCGTGCTCGATGACGATGTGCCAGTCCACACGGAGGCCCAAATCGTCCTTCTTGAGCTTCGCGCCGATCTCGCCTTCGACCTCGACCCAGAAGAGCTGCATGGCAGTTTCGGTGAGGTTTCCCAGGTGCTTCCGTAGGTGGTTGTAGGCCTCCATCTCGGACGGATCTTTCGGCAACGGCACTCCGAGAGCCCGCTGCTTGAACTCCATGCCGAGCCGGAAGAGTTCCTTCGCCATCTGGGAGGTGACGATGTGAACACACTTCTCGCCGAGCGGGTTGATGGGCTCGAGCGGGCGGAACAAGGCGCGGCCTTCGGAGGTCTTGCCCTTGTAGATGCGCGCGATCTCGTCGGCGAAGTCCTTTGAGCCTCATTTTAAGGCTCCGTATTCCCGCTCTTTTATCCCCACTCTCCCTGCTCTGATTGGCGGATATTCGGTACAATGGAGGCATGCGGAACACCTCAGGCTTGACTCTTGTTGAAATAATTCTCGTAGTAGCTATCGTGGGCATGATTGCCGCCCTCGGGAGCGTCTCTTTCAGCACAGTGACAGCGCGGCAGGCTCTGGACAAAAATACCGACGCAGTGGTAGCGGTACTCGATCAGGCTCGCTCCTACACCACTTCTGCCAAAGCCGCCACCGTCTATGGGGTGCGCCTTCTTTCGACCGGCCCAGTACTCTTTACCGGCACCACCTACAACTCCTCCGATACTTCAAACGCGCCCTTTGTCCTCGACCCGCGTCTTTCGATCTCCAATATCTCGCTGAATGGGGCAGGGCAGGATGTGATCTTCAACAAACTCACCGGTACGACCACCCAGTATGGCTCTTTCCGTGTCACTCTCACGAACACCCCGACATCATACCGAACCGTCACTATTTATCAGACCGGCATTGTTGAGGCGCAATAATATGTCGAATATACTGAATATGCCAAATTTCCAAAACACCGAAATCAAAACTGCAAAGCTGCGCCCAGCCCACCCCGCTTGCACGACCCGATCAGCAGGCTTCGGCTTGGTAGAGGTGATGGTCGCCGTCGGCATCATCGGCATCACTTCAGTCGCCATTTTCAATGTGTATACAGCATATCTGCGCGCTGAATTGAACAATGTAAAAGCAGTGAAAGCGGCCTTTCTGATGGAAGAGGGGCTCGAAGCAGTGCGCCTGCTCCGCGACACGAGCTGGTCCTCCTTGATCGCGCCTGTCACGGCGAGCACTACGCAATATTTGAATTGGACCGGATCGGCTTGGCAATTCACCAGTACTCCGCAAATGATCGATACGCGCTACGCTCGCACAGTAGTATTCACTTCTGTTTATCGTGATAGCAACAATCGCATTGCCGCCACCGGTACACTGGACCCAAACACTCGCGGCTTCACGGTGACGGTCGCTTGGCCGGATGACAACACCTTGCTCTCCACTTCCACGAAGCAGATCTCGAGCTATATCACCAACCTCTATGGCAATTAACCCTCAAAAAATGTGCGGCTTCTCGCTGGTGGAAATGATCATCTACCTCGCGATCCTTACCGTCGTCACGATTTTTTTGGTGAATGGAATCTCCGCACTCACCAAGAGCTACGCGGATATTCGCCTAGCGAAGGCCGTGTCGTCGTCCGCCGGAGTTGCTCTGCAGCGTATTGTGCACGAGACTCGCCAAGCGACCTCGTTCGATCTCGGTCAAAGCACCTTCGGATCCAATCCAGGTCAGCTCACTCTTGTCACCACCAACGGCAGTGGCGCCACCAGCACGGTCCGGTTCTTTGTGAGCAACGGGCTGCTGCGAGTGAGTGTTGCCGGCGTCGATCAGGGGCCGCTCACCCTTTCGGGAGCTTCTGTTACCAATTTCACCTTGTCGCTGCTCCAGAACAGCATTTCCAACGGCGTGCGAATCACCCTCACGGTGCAGAGCAGCTTCGGCAACAAGACGCGCACCGAGACTTTTTACACTACCGCTGTCACCCGGAATATGTGATGATTATCTAGCATGAAAATGTTCTTAAAAATGACAAAGTCCTGTCGCCCCCACCCAAGCCACCAAGCAGGGCAGGTAATGATCGCCTCGGTCATCTTTTTCCTTGGTATTGGCTTGGCGATCGTTGCCGGAGTGTCGCAGACGACTCTTCGAGATATCCAGTCTAGCCAAAATCTGCTGAAATCTCGCGAGAGCTACGCAGTGGCCGAAGCATTGCACGAGGATGTTCTCTATCGTTTGCAAAATGGCATGACCGTCAGCACAAATGAGAGTCTATCGCTCAATGGCTACAGTGCCTCCACTACGATCGCCGATGTATCAGGTGGCAAGCAGGTGACCAGTGCCGGCGACCGGGACAATTTTATTAAAAAGGTGAGCTCCTTTGTGCTCACCGGCAGCGGAGTATCCTTCAATTACGGCGTGCAAGCAGGGGAAGGGGGAATCGAACTGCAAAACACTTCTTCTATCCAAGGCAATGTCTATTCAAACGGCCCTGTCACCGGCTCGGCAGCAGTGAACAACGGCAACGCCTCGAATCCCGGTCTTTCCGGATCGGTGACCGTTTCAGGTGCTTCGCAGGGCGGCGCGGCCAGCTTTGATTTTTCCGCCGATGGTCGCTATGCCTATGTTCTGAGCTCGAATAGCTTTCAGATCGTGGATCTCAATGATCCAACCAATCCGGCAGTCGTTGGGTCGGTAACCACCAACTACACCTCGAATCCGTACCACAATACCTTGATCACTTCCGGAAATTATTTGTATATCACTTCTCTCAACTCAAGCAATGTGGATATCTACAACATCGCTTCGCCGACCAGCCCTTCGCTCGTGAGTCAGCTACCGCTCGGCAGTCCAGGAAAGAATCCGCGCATCGCCAACGGCTACCTCTACGTGCCGAATTTCAACAGCAACACGACAAAGATCGTCAATATTTCCAATCCACTCCAAGCAAGTGTTGTAGGCACGATCACCACCGTCAGCAGTCCAGTATGGGTGACTATTTCCGGAAATTATCTCTACATCGGGCATGACCTGAACGGCAACTATGGCAGCATTTACGCGTACACGCTCGACAATCCAGCCAGCCCCACATACGCAGGGGTGATGCCTGCCGGTACGATGTATAGCCGCACCTATCCGCCCTATATCGCCAGCTCGTACATGTACGTGATGTCATATATTCTGAGCGGCATGTATGTGGTGAGCCTATCGAATCCGGCTGTGCCGACGGTGGTGTACGCTACTGCCGCGAATAGCATTTTGGAGCCGCAATCTATCGACGGTAATGCCGGCTATCTGTATATTGGCGTCTACAATAGCCACAACACCAACCAGCGTTCGCTCGATACCTGGAGCTTGTCTTCTCCGGCCGCACCAGTGAAAATTTCCAGCAATGGTATCTCCAGCAGCAACGGCGGACCTACGACGGTGAAGGTGAAAAACGGTGCAGTCTTTCTACTCAACGGCGCAAACAATGCTTCTAGCGCCTTCCAATCCTACGGCGCGATGGGTTCTGGTGGAAATACGATCACAGGCACAGTGGTTTCGGCTGGGCCAACAGGTAGCGTGACTCGTATCAACGCCGCGAGCACCGCCGGTTCTATGTACGCCAAGACGATCACCGATTCGGTCATCACCAAGGACGCCTACTATCAAACCATCTCTGGTTCGAGTGTGGGAGGCGTGTCCTATCCGGGCAGCGCCAATCAAGCGACTTCGAGTTTTCCGATCTCCGACGAAACGCTTGATCAGTGGGAAGCTGATGCTGCCGCTGGAGGAGTGATCACAACTCCGTGCCCGTATCAGGTGACTTCGACGGTGACCCTCGGTCCAGTGAAGATAAACTGCGATCTGGAGATCAGCAACGATGGCGTGGTGAACTTAGCAGGGATGGTCTGGGTGAAGGGGGATGTTTCCATGAAGAATACTTCGACGGTTAACATCAGCCCCTCCATCTCCAGCCATACCGCCGCGATTATCTCCGATGATCCCGCTAATCGCAACACTAAAGGAAAGATGGATCTCTCGAACTCAGCGACCTTCCTCGGTTCCGGAAATAATTCGTATGTCATGCTTGTCTCGCGCAACACAAGCGCCTCGGCCGGCGGCGGGGAAGTTGGCATTGAAATCTCCAACTCCATCAATGGAAAGGCCCTCATGTACGCTCCTTATGGCTTGATCGAGATTCAAAACAACGTCAGCTTGAAGGAGGCCACCGGCTGGAAGCTTCGTTTAAAGAATAGCTCTTCAGTGATATACGAATCCGGCCTAGCCAATCTGCTCTTTACCTCTGGCCCGTCTGGCGGATATCAGATCGATTCGTGGCAGGAGATTCAATAATTGACAGATCATGTAAAACAAAAGTCCGGACCTCCCACTGGAGTCCGGAACTAGAAAGAATACTGATCTTTTGACCGAAACCGTGCTGACTATCGCCGACTTCCGGCAATGACCGTGCCGTGGCGGTAGAAGCGCTTCATCGCACCCTTGTGCCGATCGCCATTGTTACGGAATGGCTCCCTGACCTTCTTCGGCCCGATACTGACCTTTCCGCCGCCCATGCGGCGCTGTTCGAGCCGTTCTTGGTGACGTAGCCGCTTCGCCTTTTCGTGAGCCTTGCGCCGCATTTTCGCCATGTTGGTCTTGAGGCCGTATTTGCCCTGTGGAAGTTCAGGGCGGGGGACCTGCTTGTGAGCCCGCGAAGGTGCCGGCGGCGTATTCTGCCGCGACTTCGCCTTGATCGGGCTGTGCGAGGTGTGCATGATGGCCGAGTCGGAAGACCCGCTGCCGCTGTCAGTTGCCGAGATGCTCATAATCTATTGTGCCTTGATGCGTGGCTTGTTTACTGCTCGCATCTATTGTGTAGCCAATGAAAATGCTATCACAGTGTTATCTCTCTGACAAATCGGAACGATCGGCGGCTGGACCGTACCGTTCCGGCCGCTCGTCTTGGCGGTCTTCGTGATCCTTGGTCCAATCCCTTCGTGTGTCCGGCTCACGCAGTTTTCGAGCGAAGCGATTCCTTTCCGGACTCGGTTCGGAACTCGTTTCTGAATTCGCTAAGGGCTTCCGGTACTCAGGAGCATTTTTGACTACTTCTCGCATGCGCTCGAACGCCTCTTTTGCTTCAGTGGCCTTTCGAGCTGTTTCGGCCGCTTTCGCCGTCTTTTTATCGGCGTTTTCGTCAAACAGCAGGATTTGTTCAGCTCCGGACATGTGTGTATTGAGAATTATTTCACTAAGCTCTCAACGACTTCCTTCACCAGTGCGCCGTCTGCTTTGCCTTTGAATTCTTTCATCAACGAGCCCATGAATTGACCTAGCTTTGCCTTGTCGAGTGTGCCGACACCGACAAAATCGATCTTTGCTTTGACGATTTTTTCGATCTCCGCACGGCTCATCATCTGCGACAGAAAGGTTTCGAGGATCGCAAGCTCGGATTTTTCCGCGGCCACCAGGTCCTGACGGCCGCCTTTGCCAAATTGCTCGATCGAATCTTTGCGCTGTTTCACTGCTCGTTTGATCAGCGCCATTACCTCCTCGTCGGGGAGGTGTGGTCCGGTGAGTTTCTTCGCGACGAGTTCGTTCATAAAGGAAGCCAGTAGCCCGCGGAGCACGGAGAGCCGCACTGCATCCTTCTTCATCATCGCCTCCTTCATCTTTGTCTGAATGGTTTCGTGTATGTTCATGGTGATCTCAGTATACCGCCGTTCCTGAAAATGGGGAATATCCTTCCGATTTTGTGCAGATATTTGATATACTAGTGCCATGTCGCAGACATTGGTCGTCTTGTTGGTTGCGGTTGCCGTTCTTTTGCTGGCCGGCAACGGTTTTTTGATCTGGAAATTGCTGAAGGGCAAAGAAGAGGCCGATGAACCAAAAGAAGACACCGGTCTCAAGCTGCTTCTCCAGCAGATGAACGAGCTTTCTCGGGTGGTGGACAGCAAGGTCACTGAGCTGAACCGCACGGTGGACTCAAAGATGAACGAAAGCGCGCGGCATATGAACGATTCGATCCGCAATCAGTTTGGCGAGTCGGCCAAGCTCATCCGCGAAGTCACGCAAGGCCTCACCAAGCTTGATGAGACCAATCGTCAAGTGGTCTCGTTTGCTGATCAGCTCCAGGGCTTGCAAGATATTTTGAAAAATCCGAAGCAGCGAGGTGTCCTCGGCGAGTATTATCTCGAGACGTTGCTGAAGAATGTGCTGCCGCCTGGGCAGTACCAGATGCAGTATGCTTTTGCCAACGGCGAGATCGTGGATGCGGCTGTGTTTGTGAAAGACAAGGTGATCCCGATCGACTCTAAGTTTTCACTTGAGAACTACAACCGCATGGTGGAGACACGCGACGCTGCAGAAAAGGAGCGCTTGAAGAAGTTGTTTGAGAACGATCTGAAACTGCGCATCCAGGAGACCTCGAAATACATCCGGCCGAACGAAGGCACGATGGACTTTGCCTTCATGTTCATCCCGCACGAAGCCATCTACTACGATCTGCTGGTGAATACGATCGGTGCAGGCACAGGCGGCGCAGATGGTGATGAAAATCTCATCCAACGCGCGGCAGGGAAGTACAAGGTCATCATTGTCTCGCCGACTTCCTTCCTAGCCTATCTCCAGACGGTTTTGCAGGGTTTGAAGGCAATGCAGATCGAGGAGCAGGCTAAGGACATCGTGAAGCGCGTGTCCGAGCTCGGCAAGCATTTGAAGGGGTATGAGGAGTATCACGCCAAGATCGGGAACTCTCTCGCTACCGTGATCAATCATTACAACAACTCTGGAAAGGAATTCAAGAAGATCGACAAGGACGTCATGCGTATCACCGGCACTGCTGTGGGGATCGAGACATTAGTCCTCGACAGGCCTGAGACTGAGGAGGTATAATACTGACAGTCTGGTCTCGTCGGGCTCCTAAGTAAGGGGCCAGCAGGGAGGCGATTCACGAGGCATGCAGTCATCCCCGCCTCATTCGTCAGCTAAGTTGTAAGCGCGAAAAATCAGACATAGACCCATAGAAATCCTGCGACCTGTCGCTCGCCATAGTGACTGGTTCGAGGAGCCCGACACATCGGTGCCCGCAAGCGCGCGACCCACTCGCGCTTGCGGGCCTTTTATTTTGGTCGCCAGTCACCGTATACGCCACTTGCCTTTATTCCGCTTTTGTGTAGAATAGTGAAACTATGAACGAATTTGCAGTAATCCAGACGGGCGGCAAGCAGTACAAGGTCTCTGTCGGAGACGTTGTTTCTATTGAGAAGCTCGACGCCGTAAAAGTAGGCGACAAGGTCACTTTTGACAAGGTTCTGCTTACCGACAACGGCAAGGAGACTGTCGTAGGTGCTCCATTTATCGCTGGCGCGAAGGTTACTGGCGTTCTCGCCTCAGAAGGCCGAGCGAAGAAGATCGACGTCATCCACTACAAGCAGAAGAGCCGATATTTCAAGAAAAATGGCCACCGACAGCCGTTCGTGACCGTGAAGATCGAGGCGGTAAAGTAAAGCGTGTTACTCACTCTTCTGCCTCCCGCGCAACGCGTTTTTGACGGTTTCGGTGTCGGAATATTCGAGCTCGAGACCGGTGGACAAACCACGGCCGAGCACGCTCACAGTAAGGCCATATTTGGCCACCAATGGGGCTAAAATGCCCTGTATATAATGCTGAGTGTGCTCACCCTCAGGCGTAAGATTGAAGGCCAAAATCACCTCCTTGAGCCTTTTTGAGGCTTCTGGCACAGCAGGGCTGGCTTGTCCTGGGCCTCCTTGAACAGGGCCGTCGTCATCAAAATTATCGGGGTCGAGAGGGTCGTATTCCGGTTTTCCCGCAATCTTCTCCACACGCTTTGCCAGCTCACGGGAGCGCACACGCTGCTCGGGATCTTTTTCCAAGATCGGCACTGAGCCACCGAGAATAAAATATTTACCTTCATAGGTGTGACTCTTTTCGATATTTTCAAAATCCACATCGCGGCCTACCACCAACAATGTTTCTTCGGATCGACGCGGATCAGCGCAAATCACGCAGATATCGGATACTTTTGCGCCAAGGGGAAAGAAGCGGTAGCAGGCAGAGCAAACACGGATCTGCTTTTTGAGCTCGAGCACCAGGGTGGCGAGCTGAGAACGATACGCCTCGCTCTGTCCGAGCAAGAAATACACAAAACGCTTCGCTTGCCGCGGGCCAATGCCGGGAAATTGCCGAAATTGCTCGATGAGTTTACTAATAGTGTCCATTGAGGACGATTATACCTTAAAAGTCGTTCCCTCCGACAGCCGCACCGAAGTCCCCGAAATCAGATTTTTCAATACTCTGGAATGTCGTCTTTTTGTCGTCGAAGTAGAGCTCCACAACACCAGTCGGACCATTTCGATGCTTCTCGATCATGATCTTCGCGATATTTGGCCGGCCGGAATCTTTGTTGTACTTGTCTTCGCGATGGATGAACAAAACGATGTCCGCATCCTGCTCGATGCTTCCGGAATCGCGAAGGTCCGACAACCGAGGCTCGCCACCGCGCTGCTCCACAGCTCGAGAGAGTTGGGAAAGAGCGATCACTGGCACCCTGAGTTCCTTGGCAAGCTGTTTTAGAGAGCGGGAGATCTCGGTGGTTTGTTGGACGAGATTATCGTTGTTCTTGGTCTGTGTCGGGGTCATCAGCTGGAGGTAGTCGACGATGATGAGGCCGAGTCCTTTTTCTTTTTTCAGCTTGCGAGCTACCGAGCGCATCTTGAGAATATTGTTTCCAGCTTGGTCGTCGATATAGATCGGCGCACGGGAGAGGCGGTCCATCGCTTCGCGGAGACGGACAAAATCTTCTTCAGCAGCGATGCGGCCGTTGCGCAAGCTCCAAGAATCGATCTGAGACTCCGCAGACAACATACGATCCACGAGAGACTGTGCCGACATTTCGAGCGAGAAAATGGCGACAGCAGTGTTGTGATTGATCGCGGTCTTGCGAGCAAAATCGAGCGCCAACGATGTCTTACCCATCGAAGGTCGTGCTGCGAGGATGATCAGGTCGGATTCCTGAAAGCCGGAGAGCTTGTTGTCGAGCTCTCTAAAGCCGGTCGGCACACCGCGCAGTTCGCCTTTGTTGTGAGACAACTTGTCGAAGCGCTCCCAGGCTTCATTCAGTGTGTCTTTGATGGCCACCACTTTGTGGCCATTGTCAAAACTCGTCACTTCAAAGACCCGCTTTTCTGCTTTGTCGAGCAGTTCATTAATTTCCGATGATTCGTCGTATCCGAGGCCGGAGATGAATTCCGAAGCATCGATGAGTTGGCGCATCATGAATTTGTTCTTCACCGCAGTGCCGTAGTGGACAATGTTGGCGGAGGAGGGCACGGCGTTTGCGAGCTCGGCGATATAACTGGCGCCGCCCACTTGGTCGAGCTGGTTGTTCTCACGCAGGCGGGTGGTGAGGGTGAGCATGTCGATGGGCGTGTTCTTGGTGAAGAGCTCCATCATCGAGCGGAAGATGATGCGATGCTTTTCGGAATAGAAGACGCGGTCGTTGATCGAGTCGTTGATCTCGTGCATCGCGTCGGAGCGGAGCATAATCGAACCGAGCAACGCTTTTTCAGCGTCGAGGTTCTGTGGAGGCACGCGAAGGTTTGTGGCCATTGGGCTATTCTACCTTTTGGCGGTGGGGCAGGGCAATGGGCGATCGATAGGCAAAATGGAATAACGTGTGGAGAGGGTGGGGATAGGGTGGCGTGCCCATGGACAGGGGTGGCGCGCAGATAAAAAGAGTAGGTACGGATTTGTCATACTTTCCTCATACTTTCGTATGACAAATCCGTAGGTACTCCAAAATGCCGGCAGACACCCCCCGCAGCTTAAAAAACAGCTTAATATATAGCACTACTTCTTCTCTAACTTGCTTCCCTCGTTTGTGTCTATAACATCGTAGCCTTTTTCCTTCAGCATCGCTCGAAGTTCATCTGAACGCTTGAAATCTTTTTGCTGACGAGCGAGGTCGCGGTCTTTTTGGAGCTGGAGAATATCAGGCGGAGCAGTGAGTGGCTGAACTGTCGAGGTCGCCAAAAGCTTGAGGCCGAGCGCGTGATTGAATTCTTTGATCGCACTCAATTTTTCTTCGTTGCTGATCGAGACGTCTTTCAACATATCCCACATAGTCGCGATCGCTTTTGGCGTGTTGAGGTCGTCATTAATCAAGTCGACGAAAGCAGTTTTGTAGGTTGCGGCAGTTGCCGTAGCTGCTGTAGGTGACCGTAATGCCTGTACCTGCTCAAGTAGTCTTTCATACGCCGTCTGCGCGCCTTTGACGGCCTCCCAGGTGAAATTCATCTGCGTGTGATATGAAGCGCCGAGTAGCCAATAGCGAAAACCGAGCGGCGTGACGTCGTGTGAGGTAAGGTCTTTCAAGTAGATAGTGTTGCTAAGCGACTTTGAGATCTTTTGTCCGTCAATGAGTAGATGGGCGTTGTGGAGCCAGAAGCGGGCGAATGGCCGGCCGGTCGAGGCTTCAGATTGAGCGATCTCGTTGTTGTGATGAGTGGGGATGTGGTCGATACCGCCGGTGTGGATGTCGATTGTCCGGCCGAGCAGCTTCATGGCCATCGCCGAACACTCGATATGCCAGCCTGGAAAGCCGACGCCCCACGGCGATGGCCATTCCTGATCGCGTTTCTGTGTGACGGTTCCGCTTGTCGCCGTTTCATTTGTTGTATTTGAAAACTTCCATAACGCAAAGTCGGTCAGATTTCGCTTTTCTGCGTTTGTG
Source organism: uncultured Candidatus Saccharibacteria bacterium (assembly GCA_964602975.1). Taxonomy (GTDB): domain Bacteria; phylum Patescibacteriota; class Minisyncoccia; order Phycocordibacterales; family JBBTRF01; genus JBBTRF01. The sequence continues at coordinate 50,633 of CAZRTH010000001.1, forward strand.
GCGACGCGATGACCTTCAGCTAGGCCCGCAAGGTCGATATTGCCAAGCCTGCCGTATTTGGGAAATTTGACCGTGTCGAAATAGATACCGTCCGAGGTTTTGTAGGTGAACCCGTGCTTCTCGAGCTGTTCGATGAGGGCGATTTGCTCGGGAATATAGCCAGTTGCGCGAGGGAATAGGGTAGCAGGGGAGTGGACACCGTTTTTTGTTGGATCGCTTTCGATATTTAGCTCCTTCAACCCCTCAAAAAACTCTCGTGTGTACTCATCCGAAATTTCTTTCGAAGATCGCTGTTGTTTTTGAGCGGCGAGCTGCATTTTGTCTTCGCCCTCGTCGCCGTCGCCGACAAGGTGGCCGACATCCGTGATATTGATGACCTGCTTCACCGCATACCCATTGAGTTCAAGCACGCGCTTCAATGTGTCGGCAAAAATATACGAACGATAGTTGCCGACATGGAGTGACTGGTACACCGTCGGTCCGCAGTTGTACATCGTGACCGTTTTCGCGGCGAGACCGATCCTGCTCAAAAAGCCTTTGCCTAAAGGGGCAAATGTTTCTTTCTGTTTGCTCAGTGTGTTGTAGAGGCGAATGTCAGACATAAAAATATGCGTGCGGTAATTATACTGCTAGAGCCATTTCTTGTACTTGAAAAATCCGAGCAAGCCGAGTGCCGCCGCACCGATAACGATGAGCGTAATAGCGTAATTGCCGGTGGCTAAAAGGAAAGGGTTCGATTGAATATTGATAGTGAGGATAGCGATGATCAATTCGACAGAGAAAATGATCGACGTTATCACAGTGAAGAATTTCATCACTTCGTTTTGCTTCGTGCTCAAAAGTGAGTCATTTGTCGAGCGGAGTTCGTCGAGCAGTTCGAACTGGCTGCGAATCGTCTCCTCGATCTTGCCGTATTCATCAAGCAGCCGGCGAGCATGCGATCCATATTCGGGGCCGAAGAATTTTGCGCTCATTCCGGCGTACGCAGTGAGGATGACATGGTGATGCGCGAGCGCTTTTTTGAAATCGAGCAGGGACCGGCTGACCGTGGACAACTCGAACACCATCTCTTTTTCGCGCTCGGCAAAAATATCTTCCTCAATGCGCATTAGCTGATCGTCGATCACTTCGAGTTCACTGCGAAGTGATTCGTAGATCTTCTCGATCATATAGAAGAAGATATAGCCGGCATGTTCGCCCATCTCGCCTTTGTCGAGTAGGGAATTAACCTCGAAAACCTTGGCAAAGTGATGCAGCGGATCGATCGTGTCGTATCGTGCCGTGATGATCACCTCCTTTCCGACCAGAAAGTCGATCTCCTGGAGCCGCCCCTTGCCCGCGGCATCGGCCCTCGCCTTTTTAGATGTTTGTTTGGCGGTGGGAAAATTGAGAATGAGGTACAAGAAGTTGGAAAGGGTCTCGATCCGGGGCTTGAGATTGGGACTGAGAAGCTCCTGAGCGACCAAAGGGTCGATGCGATGCTCGTCCATCACTCTCTTCACCTCATCGCGCGTTGGGGACTCAAGATCGATCCATGTGAGCTTCTTGTACGTATACGTGTTGATCATTCTGGATAGTATACCGCGGCTTTTCTTCGTTGACCACGGGGTGCGCATTTGCGATAATGTTCCGGTATGAAATCATTTTCCGCATTTGCGAAAAGCCGGCTCGCGCTCGGACTGTATATTGTGGTGGTGCTCGCCGCTGTGTTCAGTGCCGGCGTTTTGGCGGGGTACACCGACCGACCCGAGGTGTCGAAGATCAGCGGGCTTTTGAATTCCCGGAACGAGATCTCCGATAAGACTGACTTTGAGGCTTTCTGGCGGGCGTGGCGTATTTTGAACGAGAAGCATGTCTCGGCAAAAGAGATCGCTCCTCAAGAGAAGGTGTGGGGTGCGATCTCAGGTCTCGCCAGCTCTTTCAAAGACCCATACACGGTCTTTATGCCTCCTGTACAGACGAAGGATTTTGACAGCCAAGTGAGCGGCAACTTCGGCGGAGTCGGCATGGAAATCGGCATCAAAGACAATGTAGTGACTGTCATTTCGCCTCTCAAAGGCAGCCCTGCGGAAAAGGCGGGGATCCGTAGCGGCGACAAGGTGTTGAAGATCGGTGACAAGATCACTTCGGGAATGTCTGTGGAAGAAGCTGTACATCTTATCCGCGGCGAAGTCGGTACCGATGTCAGATTGATGTTGTTCCGAGAGGGTCGCAAGACGCCATTTGAGGTGGTCGTCACTCGCAATGTAATCCAGATACCGACCATTGATACAGAGAAGCGTGCCGATGGCATCTTCGTCATCCGCCTATACAACTTTTCTGCTCCTTCGGCAGGCCTGTTTCGGGGTGCTTTGCAGGAGTTCATTCAATCTGGTTTCAACAAACTGATCCTCGACTTGCGTGGTAATCCGGGCGGCTATCTTGATGCCGCTGCCGACATGGCGAGCTGGTTTCTGCCAAAGGGTGCCGTAATCGTCCGTGAGAACTATGGCGACAAGCAGGTGGAAGATACCTTGCGAAGCGCTGGCTATGATGTCTTTGCCGACCGGCCTCTCCACATGGTGATACTGGTGAACGGCGGTTCAGCTTCTGCTTCCGAGATCCTCGCCGGCGCGCTCGCCGAGCATGGCGTGGCGAAATTGGTAGGAACCAAGACTTTCGGCAAGGGTTCAGTGCAAGAATTGATCAAACTCACCCCGGACACCAACTTGAAGGTGACGATCGCCAAGTGGTACACACCGAACGGCGTCTCCATCTCCGATATGGGTATCACGCCGGACTATATAGTTGACATGACAGAGCAGGATGTGAATAATCTAAAGGATCCACAGATGGACAAGGCGGTGCAAGTAGTGCTTGGCAAGGTGCCGGCGAAGAAGAAATAAGGCTAAAATGAATCGGAATTTTCGAAGAAAAAACTTTAATCCACTTTAAAACCTAAAATCTCATGAAAGTCGTATTACTGAAAGACGTACCGAAGCTCGGCAAGAAATTCGATATCAAAAATGTCGCTGACGGCCACGCGCTGAACAGTTTGATTCCGCAGGGGTTGGCCGCTGTTGCCACCGATGGCGTGGTGAAGCGCATTGAGGCTGAGAAGGCTGTCTTGGAGGAGAAACGCAAGAAGGAGGAAGCTGAGCTCGCAAAGAATCTCGATGCGGTGAAGGCGCTGCAGCTCACGATTGTTGCGAAGGCAAATCCAAAAGGCCATTTGTTTTCGGCGATCCACAAGGCGGATATCGCTACCGAGATCCGCAAAGCCGGCATCGCCATTGGCGCCGACTTCATTTCTCTCGATAAACCGATCAAGGAAGTAGGTGAACACACTATCGAGGTAGTAGCAGGAGGGAAGTCTGCGAGATGTAAGTTGAATGTAGTTGCGGCGTAAGTAACGGAGTAAATAGTGAATGAGAGACGCAACAGGAAGGTAGGAGGCGCCGAGCTATAGTAGGGAGAGTGTCCGCCGACATTTTCAGGTACCCGCGGATTTTGCATACGAAAGTATGAAGAAAGTATGCAAAATCCGCGGGGTCGAAAAAACCCCGCAGCTTGTGCGTGGTTTTTAGCGCTGTTTTTACCCCTCAGGCTTTTAGAAAGTTCCCCTTCCTGAGGACTTCGGTGACATCGTTATCAATGTGGGGAAGGGCCTCTTCATTCGTTAGCTCGAGGGCATCCATCCCTAAACTTACTGACGACAATGGTGCTCCGGTGCCGAGCGTTGACCGTTGCACATCCCAAGGTGCTTTCATGATGGCTGCTACTGATTCGGGAAATTCCCTCATCCCCTCAACCCTCAAAAAGATATCTGCGTTGGGAAGTTGCACGTAGTTGTGGCCCAAGACGAAAAGCGTCCCGAGCGGAATGTCTCTGACAGTAGTTGCTTTCATAAGGTGCCGTTTCGTGAGTTCTGAACGTTGCTGGTTGGCTGTGTTTGTTGGAGAGCCTAGCACATTCTAAGAAAAAATAAAAGACCCTTTTGAAGGCTCTCTCTAAAGGCGATGGTCCGAGGGAAGCCTCAGTCTTTAAATAGTCGATTTAGGTACTGGGGTGGATTGTCCAAGAATGACTTGGTGATCTGATACTGCTTTGTTTCTTCGTAACTCACATTTTCTAGTTTTTTGCCATCGCAGGAGTAAATTGTCGAATTCGGGTAAGCAAGAAGAATAGGCGAGTGTGTGGCAATAATGAATTGAGACTCTGGATTACGACATATCTCATTAATAATAACCAGCAAGGCAAGTTGCCGTTGCGGAGATAGTGCAGCTTCCGGCTCGTCAAATAGGTAAAATCCTCCGCCGCCTATCCTGTTCTTAAAGAACGACAAAAAACTTTCCCCGTGTGATTGTTCATGGAGAGATTTTCCTCCGTATGGAGCGTAGGTAAGATATCTTTGTCCCGGCTGTTTTGACGTCTCGTCGATAAAGTTTGCGACATTAAAAAAACTTTCCGCTCGAAAGAAGTAGCCGTCACGAGGCTTTTTCCTCCACGAAAGCGTCATGCTCGAAGCAAGTTGTTCGGTTTGAGAATAGAAAGTATCATCAGCCGTAGTGAAGCTGATATTCTTGCTGCCACCCTCTTTTCCAAAACCAGTTCGTGAAGCTATTGCTTCAAGAATCGTGGATTTACCTGTTCCGTTTTCACCCACAAAAAATGTAACCTGTGTCGGAAATGTAATGTCCGTCAAGTTCTTTACGATCTCCAGAGAAAAAGGGTACTTTGAAAAATCGAGTTTACTATCCTTCGCGAGGCTGACTTTCACCTTGTCTAATATAGGTCCGTCTAATTTCATAAGAGATATAGTTTATGGTATCACAAAACAAAATTCCCGACCCGAGAGCGTGTGCCGAGTAGGGAGTTTTGTCTTTTCTGTTTTTAGCTTTCCGCCTTTCTCTTTCTTTAGCTAGATAACATTCGCCACCTTCTTCACTGTGTTGCTGCCATCGAAATTCACTTTGCGCTTGTTTGAGAAAGACACTTTTCCTTCCTTGATCGCAAAAATAGTGTGGTCTTTTCCAGTGTCGACGCCTTTGCCTGCAAGGATCTTGGTGCCACGCTGTCGAACGATGATCGAACCGATAGAAGCTTTTTCACCAGCAAAAAGCTTGATACCGAGGTATTTTGGGTTCGAATCTCTGAGGTTTTTGGCCGCACCGCCGGCCTTTTTGGTTGCCATAGTCTTTTATATCGTTATGTAATTTAGATTCAGAGTATACCGAAATTAGTGGAAAAAGGCAAGAAGCCTTCAAAATAAGGGTTTTTGCGGAATCAGCGTGTCATTTTAGTGCCCTGTGCCAATTTAGCGCGCCATTCGGCAAATCTCCTCGAAATGTTTCTCGAGTAGTGGCTGAACGGAGAGCCGACTACCTGTTTGAGTCAATGGAATACCCTTGAGCTTCGAATTCGCTTTGATGAGCGAGATCGATACCGGCTGGACAAATTTCTCAACAAAAGCCATATCCACCTGCATCCAAATCGGATTCTCTTCGCTAGACTTCGGGTCGTAGTGGTCGTCTTTTGGATTCAGCGCGGTCGCATCTGGATACGCTGCACTCGCCACCCTCGCCACGCCAACAGCCGATGGCGGATTGGTGCTGGAATGATAGAAGATCACCAGATCGCCGACCTGCATGCTGTCGCGCATGAAATTCCGCGCTTGATAGTTGCGCACGCCTCCCCAAGCTGTCTTTTGATCCTGCTTCAAATCGTCGATCGAGTAACAGCTCGGCTCGCTCTTTATCAGCCAGTATTTTTTGAGATTCATTCGCGCGGTTTTTTGACGCCGTCAGTTATTTCTTCTTACTCAACGCCACCAACCCATATCCTGCCGCCAAAAGCGCAATGCCGGCAACGATGAGTGCGATCGGCCAACCCAAACTATCTACAAAGTATTCGCTGGTGAAGCGGATGATGAGGATGAAAACAAACAAAGCGCTGGTCTTGAGCAGAGTACGATTGCCGCTCTTGCTTGCTAAATATAGACCGCCGAGGACTGCCAACACACTCGCCAATTCCCATCCAATATTCTGATTTGGACTCCAATCGCTGAGCGCGATGAGCGCTCCGAGGATTCCGGAAGCTCCGACAAACGACAAGAAGCTGTCGAATGCCTGTTCATCGCGAGCCTCTGGGGTATCAGTACCTCGGGCGCTATTCAAGGTCGATTGGATCAATAGATATCCAACACCAAGAGCTATCGTGAGGTATTTGTACGCGTCGGAAAGCATTCGCAGACCACCAGAAAGATCGAGGAAATATCCCACCAAGGAATAGATAGCCCATGTGGTGAATACGACGGTAAAGAAAGCAAACTCCACTGCGCGGAAGAAGAACAGGGAAGCGCCGTATACCGCTGCGAGAAGCACCGCAATCATTGCCGACCAGCCAAAATTGGCATAATCGACCCCAAGAGTATCAAGAGAAACAAAGGCGCCGATCGGAGCTAGGATTCCACTGATGAAAAAGAGGATGCGACTGATCTTGCCGTGATCGGCATCGCCTCTAAGCATTGCTGCGGCAACATAAGCTGCAACAGCGAGGCCGAGTGTGATGAGCACGCGTACGACACCGCCGAGCTCCTGCCAGAAGCGGAATACAAACGAGCCAACGCCGATGACCAGCACGAGTCCGCCAATGGTATAGAGGATCGATGTTGCGGTAATACGTCGCCCTGTTGCGGCCCCAGAAGCGTTTCGGCCACCGGGAGTATTGGCGAGTGCTGCCTCGATCTCACTCAATGAGACCGCGCCTTCGGCTACCTGTCGAGCGATGAGATCCAAAAGTGCTTGTTTTTCCATGGTGCGTGTTTGTTTTATGTTTTATTGAATAAAATTTTTACCACTTTACACTCTACAACTGAAGGTATTCGACCCAGCTGATCAGCCTGAAACCGTTGTAATCATAATAACGATCTGGTGAGGCTGAGTTCTGGATGGTTATTTCCTTGCTCCAGGCACCGTTCTTTAGGTAGAGTTTGTCGTAATTGTAGTAGCCGCCGCCAAAGAGTTCTCCGAAGAGACCTCGGCCGCCATAACCATATCCATTGGAGACGACGGTGCCGTCTGGCGCTGAGCCGTCTCCGGTGAGTCGGCCGAGGGAGTTGGCCTTCTCAAAGCTGATCTCGCTGAAGCTGTTTGTCCTTGCTTGATACAGGTACAGCTTTGGGTAGTGAGGATTTGCGCCTTTCGGTACCGCAGGAGGCTGTATCATCCCGTCCGCTCCAGGCGAGGCTATCTCGGGGAGTGGATTTTTTTGTAATGAGCCAAGGGTGCCCGTGCCGGCAGTGGTCACTGAGTAGGGAAGCCAGCCGTTGCCGTTGCAAGCGTACCCGCAACCGCTCTCCAAGGTGTAGATGAAGTCGTATTGAGGGGTAAAGAAGAGCCGTGGTAGGAGTACTGAACCCACCACAAAGAGCAGGATAAGCACAGGTAGCGCCACCGCGATGATGATTTTTGTCTTGTTTTGCATAGATAAAGTATGCGCTCGAAAGGAGGGGATGTAAAGAGGGCGAAACAAAAACACCCGAGCTTTTGATGGCTGCGGGCGTTTTTGTTTTGTATTGCGAGACAGAGTCCCGAATACTGGTCGTCTTTACATTGCCGCTGGAGCGTCTGCTCTGCAGGTTGCGCACTTGCACTTTACAAGCTTTACAACTGCCGCAACGCCAACCAAGACGTAGACAACTGCTTCTACCTTAGGCCATGAGCCCAAGAGCATGTTTACCACGTTCCAGTCACCGCTAAAGAGGGTTCCAAGACCGACGAGGCCCCAGTTGAGGGCGCCGATGATCACGAGAACATATGCCACCTTAGATACTGAACATCCTGTATTCATATAAATAATGAAAATAAAAGCGAATAAAAACGACCTCCTACTTGATAAAGTATAGCATTTTTGCGGATGCGCAAAGGTTTTTTGGCGGAAAACTGGGGAAAACGTTGGCGAGACGCGACTAGGCAAAAACTGCCTTGCGATCAGCAAAAAGAGTGCTGGAAACCAGACCGTCAATTTGGCCGATAGTCAAGCAAAAAGCCCTTATTTAGAGCCGTTTTATACCGTTTGACATAGAAGTCTAGGTGTTGTCTACTCTTGACAAAGTGTATCCAAATGTGCTAGTATACAGGAAATCAGAAAGCCTCTGGTTTTTCTTTAACTCCCATGTTTCAATTCTCAACAATCATAGTCACCCTCTTTACCGCGGCCTCCGTCCAGGGTGCGAACATGTCTGTTCTCGCCTTGGCGCAACAGAACACCTCCACTACCAGCGGCATTGGAAAGGAGCTCAGTCTTATTAATACACCTGTAGCTTCAACAGACCGGGCATCTGAAGTGGAAACTTCGGTCCGCGCGTACTTCTCGGATATTCCGGCACTTATCGAGATCGCTCGTTGCGAGTCTGGCTTTCGCCATACCGACAAGAGCGGCAACATTCTCCGAGGTACCCAAACTACTGATGACATCGGAGTCATGCAGATCAACGAGTACTACCACGGCGAAAGCGCCAAGCGTCTTGGCTACGACATTACCAGCCTCAACGGCAACATGGCTTTTGCTCGACATCTCTATGGTGTCTATGGCACCGATCCATGGAAGGCTTCAGCGAAGTGCTGGAAGAAGCCGACTCCCGGTTTACTCGCGGAGCGTAAGTAAAAGCCGCAAAAGCGATGCGTGAGGTGGGGTAGGCAAGCCTATCATCTTTCACAAAACCACCCGACTGGGTGGTTTTGTGTTGAAAGCAAAAGTATCGATCGGTGTATAAATTGTTTCGCAGTAAAATGTTCTAGGTCATTGGTCGAATTGGTTAAGCGAGTAATGCTATAAGTATAGAAAATCAGTGATCAAGAAATCGCAAAGAAAGTATCAAGAAAGGGAAAAGATTTGATCAAGAACTGATAAAGATTTAATAAAGAAAATCTCGGCCATCTTGAGGCTACTCTCAGAGGGAAGTGCTATTGATGATGTCGCACAATATATCTTTTGCGACATAGAGCCTAAGGGGCCGAAAGAGCGGCCTTCGGTTGGAGCGAATGAATCTTTAAAAATAAAAAAGCGCTGGATACTTCCCTTGCTTTGGCCGCTAGGAAAATATTCAAACGCTGTTTGTTCGCCCCGATCGAACCAATACGTGCACTTTCGTCCTCAATCATTTCCACCAGCGTTGATACATCAGGTCCGCCAGCCAGTAGATCTGCCGATTGAACACAAATGCCATTGCTGACAGGACGATGCCGCTCAGATACATCTTGGCGGCCACTTCGCTGTTCATGTAGCCTAGGGCGCGGATATTGAACAGTGGGATGCTCAACATGGCGGACGCCTGAAGGAAGAACACCAACATGGGCCGCAAGGACACGATCTCCCAGGCCTTTTCCACGATGGCGGAGACGGAGTTGGTGGTCGGAGCGACGAATGAGCCGATCAAAGGGGTCAGCACCGAGTGCTTTTCAAGGAACCCTTGAATTTCTTTCCCGAAGAGGGTAGTGACGACTCCCCCGCCGGCCATTACGACAAACAGCAGGGTCAGCAGTGGCATAAAGTTGTTCCAATAGACCAGCGACCTGCTTCCCCATTGCTCAAAGTCTTTTTTCTCGCCGAAGGTGCCGACGAGCGCGAGAATGATCGCGAGCATCAACAGAAGCGGACCGTTTTGGATCCAGAAGCGTCTGTCGATGTTCAGCGGCATGATCCGGAACAAGCCGGTCAGCAGCAGGACAAAGCTGGTTACAACCAACATGAGATTTGTTGCAGTAATATTGGGTTTCAAGAAGAGCCTTTCGCGTGTTTTTACAGTGGTTGCGGTTCTAGGATGTTTCAAATGGACTGCCGAAACTATAGCCGAAAAGCCCCACCCCGTCACTTGACAATATGTTATAAATATGAAATAGTTATAGCCTGTTTCGGTTCTGTAGCTGTTGCTACAAGATCGGAATGGTCAAAAACCGCAGTTCCTTGCGCATCCTTATCGATATTATGCAAAACCTCAGCTGGTTTCCCTTGTCCCTCGCCGCCGGCCTCCTGATGGGCATCGGCATGATCCTCGCCCGCACCGGCGCTTCGGGCATGCCCTCCTACATCTTTGTCGGTATCCTCGGCATCGTCTGGGGTGCAGGCTCGATGAGTTTCGCCGTCGTCCGGCATGAGCCGTTCAACTACGCGACGACGATCATCGTCTTCGCTGTCCTGGCCGGCATCTTCTTCTGGCTCGAGAACATCTTGCGTTTCAACGCGGTACCCAAAGCGCCCGTGACCGCCTACGTGCTTCTCACCATCGAGGTCGTCGGCGTCACCCTCACGCTCATCTACGACTTCGTCCGCCTCTACCGGGCCGGCAAGCTCGACACGGTAAGTAGCCATGAGATCATCGGACTGCTGTTGGGCGCCGGAGCCGTGACAATGTTTGCCCTCGCGCCAAAGCATCAGCTATAGGTTGACGACCATGTCGCCCAAGGCTTTCCGGCTTTCGCAAACGAAACAAAGGCAGAGAAACCCTCTGCCTTTTTCCTTTTGATTATTTTTTCTTTATCCTTATATTCCTACCGATTCGCAAACGTTTGCAACAAATGGATGCCTGGCTTCAGGAGCTGCTCCCACACGATGCCAACCAAGATCGTATTCCAAATAAATGTTGCCGGTGTCACCAAGAAATGCTCCCACACATAGGTCAAAAAGTTCCAAACGTACGAGAAATTTGACTTCGAGGTATCGGACTCGGCAATGGCTTTCAGATTGAAACCAAAATAGCTCAAGATAAGGATTGCGACGACGATCACGACAATCATTTTGAGCAGTCCGCTCGACTTATTCATGAGGTGTATTGTATCAAAGCTCTGCCGCACGGTACAGTTTATAAGTCACGAGTCGGTACTATTGGACTTATAGATATAGCAGCGGATTCAGATAGGCGCGCAGGTCCGCCACCGGCATAGTGTAGGTGCCGCCGCAGACCTTGCTTGGTCGTTGGACCACTTGTACGCCGTCGCTCGCGAGTACGGAGAAATGCAGGTGCGGACCAAAGGCGTAGCCGCTGTCGCCGCTCAAAGCGATGGTGTCCCCCTTCGCTACTCGTTGATCTTTGGACACACGGATGAGCGAATTGTGGCCATATATAGTGGAAAGTCCATTGTCATGGCGAATGAGGATCCACTTGCCGTATGAGGCGCCCTTGCACACAAGGTCAGTGTCTCCCGTTCCCACAACGATGCCGCTCTCGGCCGCCTTTACCGGCGTACCAAATGCGGCACGCAGGTCGATGCCGTTGTGTCCATTTCCGTTGTACACTGCCCCAGCTGCGGTTTTCGAAAATTCGGTCTGTCCGAAATACTGCGTCACAAATACGGAATCGAGTGGCCAACCGATCACTCCCTTGCCAATGGTCGGCAGTTTGCTCAGGTCGATGGCAAATTTCAGCTGCGCTTCGTAGGCGATGAGCTCGTTGGCGAATGCTTTTCGTCGAGCCTCTTTTTCAGCCAAAATCCTCGCGTAGGCAGACTCCTGGTTTTTAGTCTCGGCGAGCAGATTTGCTTTGTTCTTTCGGTTCGCCTCCAAGATCGTCTTTTGGTCAGACAGGTCGCGCTTCAACGCCAGCAGGCGCTTTTGTTGATCTGCATTCTGCTGACGTTTCTTTTGCAACTCAGAACGTAGCTCGCGCAACGCATCGAGGTGCTTGCGGATCGCGTTTCGTAGCTCCACGATGCGCTCCGCCTCATCCCAGACTGTCGAAGTTTTCGACGAACTGAGTATCGCCTCAACCGTGCTGATCTGGTCCTCTTCGTCCAATCTCATCAAACTTTCCTTCACCACACTGACACTGTCGCCGATCTGCCGCTCCTTCACGGCAATATCTTTATCGAGCTGCTCGATAGTGAGAGTCGTCGCTTCGATCTTTTTCGTCGTGAGCTGAAGATCGACGGCTAATTTTTTCTGGGTGAGGTCGAGCTGCTTTATCGTATTCTGCAGCGTCGTTTTCTGCTTGCCGACCATATCGAGCTGCACTTTGTATTGGCCGATCTCGGCTTCGAGTTGGCGAATACTTTCGTTGCGCTCGTCGATCTTTGCCTTCAGCTCATCGACTGTCGCAGCCTCCAAGATCGGAGTTTGCATTATTTCAAACCTTGCGCAGCCGCTAAAAACCAGCAGGAAAAATACCAACAAAAAAAGTTTCGCGCAGTTATTTTTTGAGCAAGCGGATCGCATCATTGATTCGAACGAGCGTCTCCTTTTTTCCGAGCACCGCGGCGAGAGTGAATGGATCGGGTGATTTTTGAGCTCCGGAAAGGGCATAGCGCATCGGCCACAAAACGCCTCCCCTCCCCTGCTCCTCTGCATATTTCCAAACAGCCTGCTTCACGCTTTCTTGGTCAAACGGCTCGGCCGGCAATGTCTCGATGAGTTCGGCGACGTGCTGCAATCGAGCGGCTGTTTTTTCTTTGCTCGACTCGTCCTTCCAGAGCAACTGCTCCGCTTTGTATGATGGCTTGGCGAAGAAATATCCAAATTCACCAGCGGCAAAAAGTGTCTTGACATCGCCAATGGTATCGATGCGCTCCAATACGATCGGCGCGACTTTTTTCAGCAACTCCTTGTTTTTCGAACCGCATGCCGTCTCGATCGTGGACTCGATCACTGAGATCGGCTGTTGCTTCAAATATTCTTTGTTGATCCAACGCAGTTTCTTTTGGTCGAAAATGGCGCCTCCCTTTTGGATCTTGGAGAGGTCGAATAGTTTAAGCAGATCGGCTTTCGAGAGGATCTCCTGGTCGGTGCCGGGATTCCACCCCAACAAGGCCATGCCGTTCACGAGTGCTTCTGGCATGAAGCCTTGCTCGCGGTATTCGGTGACAGCGAGCGCACCTTTGCGTTTCGAAAGTTTGGAACGATCTTCTCCGAGCACGAGCGGGAGATGTGCGTAGATCGGCTCTGGCGCACCGATCGCTCGCTGGATGAGGATCTGGCGTGGTGTGTTGGAAATGTGATCCTCACCGCGGATGATATGTGTGACGGCTTCGGTGAAGTCATCGACGACAACGGCCAAATGGAAGAGCGGGGTGTCAAGATTTTTGGCGATGACGAAATCTTTTAGATCCGCCGTCTCCATCTCGATGGTTCCTCGAATGAGATCCGTGAACGCCACTTTCGTGCCCGGATTTTTGAATCGGACAAGATCGTTCATCTTCTGCTGCCCGCTCGCCGGATCGAGTACGGGGTTCCCCTCCTTGTCCCTGGCCGGCTCGCGGGACACATACGCTTTCCCCTCAGCGATCATCTGCTCGAGATACTTTCGATGCGTTGGCGACTGCTCGGATTGGCGATACATTTCGTCGTATTCCAAACCCATCCACGCCAAGCTGTCCAGGATGTTCGCCTCGTATTCTGGCTTCGAACGAAGCTTGTCGGTATCCTCGATACGCAGGATGAATTTGCCACCATGCTGCCGCGCGTACAGATAACTGAACAAGGCGGTGCGATAGCTGCCGACATGAAAAAGGCCGGTCGGCGATGGGGCAAAACGAGTGACGATTTTAGACGCGGAAGTGCTCATAAAGTCCCTATATTATATGGCAAAATCGCGGTTTCGGAGGTATTGACTAGATTTATACAAGATGATATAATGTGGCCCGCTGTAATTGGATCGTTTCCAATTGAATAAGCTCGGTCAACCAAAACCCGCGTGAACCCTGTTCACGCATCAATGAAAGGTCTTGTATGGAACCCGGAGATGATGGAATGATGAAAAAGACGATCGTGTTGGCTCGCGCCGCCGAAAGCGATCCGATGGGTCGTGAACTCGCCCCGCTCGGTGACCTTCAGGCGAACCTGCTCACAGAAGCCATTCAGGCCAAGGGGCTCCGATTTGATCGCGTGCTCATCGCTGTCCATGAAACCGATTCGTGGATCACCGCGGCGCGCGTCAAGGAAATGACCTCGGAAGTCGGGGAAAAATTCCTGAAGGAATTGGCGCTACGGGAGGGTTACCCGTGCGATGACGAGATCCTCAAACTGATCGGGCAGTATCCGAGCTTTCCGCTCGCGACCTACGCCGGCCAGCCGGGGTATCAAGCCCTCTGTTCCCACACCGCGAAGGCGCTGCGCGAGATCAAAACCCTCATCTCGGCGGAACACAACAACATCCTCATTTGTTCGCGCCATGCCCATGTGCTGAGCAGTCTCGCCCTCGCTTGGGTGAGCGACATGGTCTTCAGTGGCTTCAAGCTCTGTCCCTCACCTCATCTGCCGTCATTTCCCATTGACCGCGGCGACCTCTGCTACGGCGCCACGGAGTTCTTCCTGGGGAATGGGCAGGCGCTCGTATTCCAATACGACGCCTCAGACCCCGCCAATCAAATGGTCGGCGCGATCCAATACCTGAATCCGGAATACTTGGCGCAAAGTCAGCCGCAGCGTTAAGGCAGCCAGTAATCGGCCTCAATTCCGAGCAATTCTTCGCACCTCTCCGGTCCAATCCCGAGGAGGTGTTTTTTATTTCTCATGCTCCAACGCAAGACCGAGGATCTCTTCGGCGATCAGGCGTGCGGAATCCAAACGGCTAAATTTTTTCGCTGAAGCAGCCATCGTACCCAAAAGACCGACAGTCTCAAAGAGACGATCTATCTCAGTTTGCAAAACGTGTGGCGACAGATTCCCCTCCTCGATCACAATGCATCCGCCGGCATGAGCATAATTAAAGGCGTTGTGCACTTGGTCGTGCGAGACCGTCTCATTGATCGGAATAATAATGCTCGGAATCCCCCACGCCGCCAACTCAAAAATAGTAGAACCGGCCCGCGAGATCGCCAGCTGCGAAATACCGGCTGACATTCGTAAATTCAAATCATTCAAATAATCAAAAGCCTTGTATCGGCTGCGATACTTGCTGTCGGTGAGCACCACCTCGGCCGTTCGTTTCACCGCCTCGATATTGGCCTTGCCCGTCTGATGGATGATCTGATACCTCTCCACAAGCGCCGGCAGAATATCCATGAGATTTTCATTGATCGTCACCGCGCCCTGCGAACCTCCCAAAATGAGAATAGTTGGCACGTCCTTCTGAAAACCAAAATATTCGTATGCACCATTGCTCAAAGGCTCGCGGATCTCCTGCCTGATCGGATTGCCGGTGTAGGCAGTTTTGGCGGCAGGGAAAAATTCAGCGCTCTGTGGATAGGAAATTGCAATGCGCTTGGCAAATTTTGCCGCCCACGCATTCACCCGTCCCGGCTTGCTGTCCGATTCGTGAATAATGACCGGAATACGCAACAATCGCGCTGCCAAAAGGGTCGGAAAGCTCACATAGCCGCCCTTGCCAAAGACAACATCGGGGTATATCTGAAACAATTTCACCAACGTGATACACACTCCCCAGGCCGTCTTCACTGCATCCACGATATTGAGAAGAGAAAAGTATCGGCGTATCTTCCCTGCCGGTGTGGCAACAAAACGGATCCCCTTTGAAAAAAGGAGATTTTCGTTGTATGGCACGTTGGCCATATAGATGAGTTCCGGATCCAGCAAGCGCTTCTCTTTGCTCAAAGTCATCACCTCTTCGGCCACCGCGATGATGGGATAGAAGTGTCCGCCTGAGCCGCCGCCGGTGAATGCGATTTTCATGGGTTATGTTCGGTATTTAGAAATGTTACAGAGGATGCCGAGCTCGGCCAATGCGCAGAAGAGCGCGGTGCCGCCATGGCTCACAAAGGTGAGCGGCAGGCCGGAGAGCGGTATAACGCCCAACATTGAGGCGATATTCACAAACGACTGCGACACCATCAGTATACCAATTCCCACGGCTAACAGTCCACCGAACATATCGGGTGCACGAGTGGCGATCTTGAACACCTGCAGAGCGAAGAAACAGAAAATGAGAATGATAGCGACCCCTCCTGCAAAACCGAACTCCTCTCCTGCCACAGCAAAGATAGAGTCGCCGATCGGCTCCGGCAGAAAATTGAACTTTTGGATACTTTGGCCAAAGCCTCGGCCAGTTAGTTGACCTGAGCCGATGGCAATGAGCGATTGTTGGATCTGATAACCAGAACCGGTGGCGTCTTTGGATGGATGAATAAAGGTGTCGACGCGTTGCATCAGGTACGGCCGCTGAAAGACAAGTATGGCCAGAATCGCCAACCCGCTTGTTCCCAGCACGATAAGATGTCGCACTCGAGCGCCAGCCGCGATGTACATTGCCAGGCCGGCAAGTACCATCATGCCAAAGGTTGCAGTATCAGGTTGCGATAGCATCACCAATCCCACAATGCCAGTGATGACGATGAACGGTATCAAACCTCTTTTCAAAGTGGCAACTTTTTCTTTTGCTCCCGAAAGCCAGGCGGCGAGATAGAAAAGATAGCCAATCTTCAGAAGCTCCGATGGCTGAAAGGAGACGAATCCAAGATTGATCCAACGACTCGCGCCCCCGTGTTTGAAGCCAATCCCCGGCACGAACACGAGCAAGGTCACGAGCAGTGACAGCGCAAAAATATGGAAAGAATATTTTCGCCAATTGCGATAGTGAATGTTCGAGGTGAACAAAAAGGCGATGGTACCGAGGCCGAGGCCGAAGAAAAGATGGTTGAAGACTACCGACGAATACAACACGTCGGATCGGCTCAAGAGACCAAGCGATGCCGAGATAAATATAAAAATGCCGGCCGTCACGAGCGTGAGCGATGTCAGCAAAAAGAGCTTGTCGATTTTCCCGCCCCTCATGCCGATATCATATCACACCGTCTCTAAGGCTTCGCAGCAAAATGCTGCTCAATTATCGCTGGAAATACGCCAAAGTCGAGCTCGCAAGTGCCTCCACATCGGAGAAACGCCCGTCCTCCGTAGAGCCAAGCACGGCGATCACGACGGGGTGATTGAAGCCGATATCGATCCCCACCACGAGATTGCCGCCGGCCAGATCGGTGAGTCCGGTCTTGGAGCCGATGATGCCGGGGATCGCATTTATGGCCTCATTGGTATTTTTTGCTGGATGTCGAAAATCATCTATCGAGGTGAAACTGGCACGTTCGTAGCTAGTCGCTTCGGCGATCTCAGGATGGTTTCGCAGAATGTATGCGAGCAGCGCAGCGACATCTTTCGCCGATCCGTAACCGCCGGCAGTGCTTGAGCTGACATCGAGCCCGCTTTCATTAATAAAAGTGCTGTCCGACAAGCCGATACGTTGAGCGTTTTGATTCATCAGGCCGATGAATTCGGCTTTTTGTGTTTCGACATCGGTGGTACTAGTGCTAAAAGCCATACTTGCTGAAGCGAGCGCACTGGCGCCATCGTTGGATGAGACGAACAAGGTGAAATTAACGAGATCTTTTAGGCTCCAGCGCTCATTGGCATAGAGGCCGCTGTCGCCTTCTTGAACAATGTCACTGCTGCGAATAGTGGCCACTGTCGAAGGCGGAACCTGCTCTGAAGCAGTGAGAGCAGTCATCAGCTTGGTGACAGAGGCGAGCGGCAGACTGGTGGTGGCGTTGAGGGCGTAGAGCACCTCGCCGGTGATGGTGTCGACGACGTAGGCGGCCTTTGTCTCGAGGGTTGGTGGCACGACAAATTGCCGTACGATCGGAGCCGGCTCAGGCGGCTTCTGCGCGAAAGAAGCGGCGATCTCCGGAATGAAGGAGTAGCCCGAAAAGGCACTTCCTGCGATGAGGAGGGTGCCGAAAGCTGCCATCTCGATTTTTCCGGTGCGGATCATGTAAAATTATCCTACTCTGTTGCAGGCTCCGGCGCAACCGGCTCGGCAGACGCCAATTCCGCCGGCTCATCATGTGCCACGATCGCGCTCTGCCGCATCGCCTCGTACTCGGGCAATTCTTCCGGCTTGGTGAGACCCATGAAAGTGATGAGCTGCATGGTCGGCTTGTACAAAAAGGAGCGCTGATCTTCAGGAGAGTTCACTTTTTCGACCAGACCGCGGATGAGCAGGTTGCGTAGGATGAACGTCGAATTGACGCCGCGAATATTGTCGATCTCGCGACGGCTGATCGGCCCTTTGTACAGGACGATCGAAAGCGTTTCCAAGCCGGCTTTTCCGAGGTCGCGAGTGAGCTCTTCTTTTGTGAGTTGCTCGATAAGACCGGCTGCCTCCGGCGAGGTGCCGAGCATAAGTTCGTCATCTTTTTGTACTAGGACGAGACCGCGAGCGGCAACGCCCGCCCCGACGGCAAGATTTTTCTCGAGCTCCGTGACTGCCGCATTCAGAGCCGATGTGTCGACTTTCAGTATCTCCGCGAGTCGCTTACGCGTCACCGGCTCCCCTTTCCAAAAGAGGATGGCTTCGAGTTGTGCTGAGAGTGGGAGAGACATGTGATTGAAATTCCGCGCCTTTCGCCGCGCTGTTTGTTAATTATACCTCGGAACGCCGACAGCCTGCGTCTCGATGGTGATATCCTGGAAATGCGCATCCTGGGTGACATCGACGATCCCCTGCTTCACCAGCTCGAGCATGGCGAGAAAACTCACGATAACATGCACGCGCTCCTGTTTGCCGACCTGTGCGAACTCCTTGAAACTCATTTTGATATTCGACTGGATACGCGCGGTGAGGTTCACGATCATTTCCTCGAGACTCATCACTTTCTTCACCACAGCTTTTGGGATGAATTCTTTTTTCGGCAGATTTCGAATAACCTCTTTGATCGCGGCGAGCAGGTTGGTTGGCGTGATCTCCGGTTCAGGTGAAAACACCGGAACGACTGTTTTCGATTCGGTCTTGGCGAAGATCGGCGTCGCGCCAAAACGTTCTTTCACGTGGAGCGAAAGTTCCTTGATCTTTTGATACATTTTCAGACGTGCCTCGAGGTCTTCGATACTTCCCTTTTCCTCTTCAGTGAGCGAGAGGGTCGGCAGGAGTGATTTGGATTTTATGAGCAGCAGTGTTGAAGCGATGAGGATGAAATTGGCGCTTTCGGCAATAGGAAATGGCGCCGCGTCCTGCCCAGCGAGGCCTGCCGTGCTCCCTGCACCACGATTTTGAATGAAGGCAATATAATCGTCAGTTACTTTGGCGAGAGAAATATCATTCACCAACAGTTTGCGCTTTTCGATCAAGCTCAACAGCAGGTCGAGCGGACCTTCGAAGACTTCGGTTTTGATCTTAAAAGTTGAATCGGCAAGAGTCGGGTTCATTGCGGTATGTGCCGCTTATTGTATCAAGAAATGTAGAAAAATAAGAGCGCTAAGACGGGGTGTCTGGCTGTGTTTTGGAGTACCCGCGGATTTTGCATACAAAAGTATGAAGAAAGTATGCAAAATCCGCGGGTAGTGCAAAATAAAAACTCCGACACCGCAGGTTTCGTCGTCGTGGGCCTTCAGGGGGCTTCGACAACTTTACCTACGATGCCGGAGTGTCGTGATCTGCGATTGTGAACTTCGTCGCTCAAAGCTTCTGTTTCTGGGCGACCGTTCGCCCGAAGCTTCATTCAGTTTATGATATCCCGATTGGAGTCGAGATAACGTGTACCCGTTTGAGAAGGCTCATAAGCACCGGCCTTACCGAAGGCGATCGGCGCTGTGGCAATTATCATCCCAACACGTGCACAGGGTGCTGAACCCTACGATTGTCTCGGAGCTTCCAACTCTCGAGAACAACGGACTGGATGGGTAAAGGAGATCGAGTCCCCCGCCCCACTTCTGTTATCCTGGACTTTGGTGTCTTCAACCCTCTTTTTTCTCGCAACAAGGCGGCGGCGCAAAAGAGTAACCTACGGAAGATGACCTCCTGTTCACAAGGAAGGTCCTAACAACTATCTTTTGTCAAACAACTGCCGGTCTGGTGGACGCGGGCTACTGAGCCCTGCAGACCACCTTCGCCGTAATTACTTACAAGAGTATCATAGCATACCTACAGGTTTTGTCAAGCAGATGGCGATTTTATGGGACAAGGCAACAAAAAACGCCTATTTAAAGGCGTTTTTTGTCATTTATCTCACATTCCGACTACCTCTACACTGCCCTATCTACTGACTCAACAAATTATCAATGCGATTCATATCGCGTGGGAAAGTGGTCGCCTCTTTGACGTTTGGAAGCTCGAGCATGCGAGCGGTAAAGCGCTCGAGGCCAGTGGAAGAACCGCCGTGGGGTGGCATGCCGTACTTGAAGGCTTGGAGATAGAATGAAAACTTCTCCGGATTGAGGCCACGTTCCTTCATGCGAGCGACGAGGGCTTCGTAATTGTGGATGCGTTGCGCCCCGCTGTTGATCTCGAGTCCGCGGAAGAGCAAGTCGAAGCCGCGAGAGAGTGGCGCTTCGCTTGGCTCCTCGTACGTATAGAAGGCACGCTTCTTTGTCGGGAATCGGGTGATGAATACAAAGTCTGAACCGAGGTGCTTCTTCGCGTACTCGCAGATCTGTCGCTCGTCCTCCGGCCCCATATCATTGGTGTCCTCAATTGCGCGGTTATACTCCTTGGCGACAAGGTCCTGCGCCTCTTTCAAGGTGAACACAGGGATCTTTGCCGGAATCAATGGCGCAGTGGTGCCAAAACGAGCAAATATATCGGCATGGTCGGCGCTGACTGCCTTCACGGTGTCGCGGATCGTAGTTTCGAGCACGCGCATCGGCTCTCGTTCATCGCGAATGAAGCCCATCTCAAAGTCGAGGCAGGTCGCTTCGCTCAAATGCCGAGTAGTCGCGCTCTTCTCTGCGCGGAAGATCTTTGCCACGGTAAACGCCTTTTCGAAAGGACCTACCATGATCTGCTTGTAGAACTGCGGGCTGGTCGCCAGGTATGCAGTCTTGTCTTTGAAGTATTCAACTTTGAATGCTGCCGCACCACCTTCTGCGTCGCCGCCCACAAGTGCCGGAGAAATGAATTCAGTGAAGCCCTGAGACGCGAGTGAGTCACGATACGCGCGAAGGATCGACGCCTGCATGGTGAAAATGTCACGCGACCGCTGGGTACGGAGAGTGAATGGGAGGTGGTCAAGATGAGTGTCGAGATTGGTCTCGGCCCCCAAAGCAAAAGGCACCTCCTTGGCCTCGGAGAGTACGGTGATGTTCAAAATCTCCAGCTCGATGTCGCCGTTCTGCTTGTCCTTCTGCACATTCTTCTCCGGACGAGGATTGACCTTGCCGGTGACCTCCACCACCCATTCAGGTCGAAGGGTGCTGCCGACAGCATGTGCGTCTTTGGCGCCGGGGAGAATGACGCCTTGCACTTTGCCGCTCACATCACGGAAATCAAAGAAAATGAGCTTGCCCTGATCGCGGCGGATATCCACCCAGCCGGAAATACTCACCTCCTGCCCCTTTTTGCCCGCGAGGTCGCGGATATACGTTCGTTCCATAGGCGAAATCATAGCATAAACAGGCGATATCGAAGATATTGACCGACTCTCGAAAAGATGATAATTTCAGCACAAACAACAGAAGGGTTCTTTGACACAGTAGTCGCAAAAGAGTGTTTTCGCCATTCGGAAACAGCTCGTGTCTGAGACCTCGCCTCCACCTGACAGCACAAACCTACTCGTTTTATGACATCCTCACCCTCTGCCCCGGCCAGTAGTCACACCCTCACCACCAGCATTACCCCAGATGTGTTGATGGGCGCCTTCGCCCAAATCCTGCTGATTCAGCCTGGCCACAGCGCGCCCGGCGGGAACAGAATCAGTAATTGCGGTCGCGAGCAAGCCCAGTGGATCGGAGAAAACGCACTCATTGATGCGAATCTCATCTTCGTCTCGAACGACCAGATCGCGCATCAGACGGTCGGCGAGATCATGATTACCACTCAACACGAGGAATGTGCGCAGTGCTATGTCGGCGAATTGGAAGCCTTGGTGACGCCGAAACACCCTCTGCATGCCACGTTGGGCTGTCTTGAGAGGGTGCCTCTCGTGAACCCCACTCGTCCCAGTCGTGGCCTTTTCAGCTATGCAGAAGCGCCGATCTTGAAGCGCTGGGCTTTGGACACCCTCGAGGCGATGATGCGGAAGAGTGGTGATCAGTATGACATCTGGGCCATCGTCGCAACAAGTCACTTTGTCAGTGTCCAAATGTTGGCCTGGATGATCAACGAGATCCTCGGTGACCGCAACCCCAATTATGCCGAGAACAAATCTCTCGTCGAGCTGATTATCCTCAAGCACGGCGAATGCTTCCGGCTGGAATTCCTTGCTGACGCTGAACCGTATAGCATGAGGATTGTTCTGCTGACGCCGCCTGGTGCACGGTAACTTGGTTGCTCAACCATACGCCTCACAGCGCCCCTACCCTCGACCCGCGTTCATTCGCAGGTCGAGCGGTTTTTTATTTTAGAACTTTTTGTTTTGTCGCTACGCCACGATCATCTGCCCCTCCTTTTCGACGAGGTTTTTGTATTGCTCGCAGGTGGCGAGGAGTACGGCATGACTGCCGATGCCGGCCACTCGGCCCTTCTCCATCACGATGATCTTGTCGGCGTGGCGGATGGTCGAAAGTCGATGAGCAATGATGATGCCAGTGCGGCCCTTCATCGCATCGCGCATTGCCTGCTGGATGTAGGCGTCGTTGATGGTGTCGAGACTGTTGGTCGCTTCGTCCAAAATGAGCAGCCGCGGATCCTTGAGCAACGCTCGCGCGATTGCCACACGCTGACGCTCGCCGCCGGAGAGCTTCACGCCGTTTTCGCCGATCTTGGTGTCGAAGCCGTCGGGCAAGCGGTCGAAGAATGAGCTGATCTTTGAAAGCTCGGCGATCTCCTTCAGACGCTCCTCAGTGACCTTGCTTTGGTCCTTGATGCCGAACAGAAGATTGTATCGCAAGGTGTCATCCCAAAGACGCACCTGCTGCTCGACATAGCCGATGGAAGAGCGGAAGGATTGCAGGTCCACCTGCTTCAGATCGGTACCGTCCACGGTGATCTCGCCCGACACAGGGTCGAAGCCACGAAGCAACAAGCTGACAATGGTCGACTTCCCTGCTCCGGAATGGCCCACGATGGCCACCACTTCGCCAGAGTTGATCGAGAAAGAAACGTCATGCAGAGCATTCACCTCTGTCTTTGCTTCCGGATATGAGAAAGAAACATTCTTGAACTCCACATCACCCTTCATCGGATGAAATGTCACGCCGTTTGCGGGCGATACAATGCTTGGCTTGAGGTCGATGATCTTGAAATAGCGAAACACGTCTACGGATTGCACGATCATACGACGAAATATCCTAGCCATCTGATCCGACTGACCAAATACCATCCGTGCCCACGCAATGGTTGCCATAAGTGCGCCGGCGGTGAGCGAGCCTTGTAGCACCAAGTACGCGCCAGCCGAGATCACTGCCAAGTTGCCGAGTCGACTTATGGTATCTCTTGAGAGTCCAATGCTCATGTGATACTTTAACCACATCTTTTCGCCAAATGTGGTAACTTTTTGATATTCCGTATTCAATCTCGAAATGGTTTCCTCTTCGTGTCCCGAGAGCATCACTAGGGGCAGTGAGCGCAATACTTCAGAGTATTGTTGGCCTACAATATCATCAATCTTCCGCCATTCTCGGATGCGTGAGGCCATGCGAATGTTTGCAGGTATCGAGATCGATAGGGAGAGGGCAACGGTGCCTAATACTATGAAGCCTAGCGTGTGGTTGCTAGTAAAGAGGAAGCCGAAGGCAAAAACGATTGTCGTGAGACCGGGTAAAATATCATACATTGATGCCTGCGCGACGTTGGATACCGCATTCGCTCCCTGAGTCGCTACTTTTTGACGGAACCCAGAGTTTTGTCCGGTGATTTGCCCGAGGGAGAGTGATGCTGCTTTTTTCACCGTATTCATATCGATAACCTGACTAATGCGGAAGATGAATCTCTGATTTTCAACATTGGTGTGGATGTAGTCGAGTATCAAGTCACCAAGCATGGTGAAGCCTAGGATCATCACCAGATGCCAGACATTTTCTGCCACAGGATGAAAGAAAGCGTCCACCAGTTTTCCCCAATAGTAGGGCTGGACGAGCTCAAAGGCCTTTCTCGCGAAGACAAGAAAAATGAGGATACCGAAGGTACCCCAGAATGGACGCAGTAGCGTCAATATTTTTTTGAACATCTCCACATAGTATCAGAGACGAAAGATACTTGTCTACAATGTCTGCATATTTTAGAACACCAACCCTGTTTTCTTCCGCACCTCTTCCATCTTGGCCTCAGCGCGTACACGAGCCTTTTTGCCGCCTTCGGCGAGGATCTTGAGGACACGGCTGCGATCTTTCGCCAGTTCGGCTCGGCGTTCACGAAGAGGTGTCACGAAGGCGATGAGGTCCGCCAACAAAGCTTCTTTGAGATCTTTGTACTTCCCTGCCTTCTCGGTGTAGAGGGCGTCGAGATACGCCTTGTCGCGGAATAGCTCGTGGATAGCGCGGACATTCACCGGCACACCGCCTGAAGAGTCGGTGACGATAGACATCACCAGCTTGCGGAGCTCTTCATCGGTCGAAAAGAGCGGGATGTGGTTGCTGTAGCTTTTGCTCATCTTTTGACCGTCGATACCAGGCACGGTTTTGACGTCTTCTAGAATAAGCGGCTCGGGTAATTTGAATGTCTCGCCAAAGATGCGGTTGAATTTCTCCGCAGTATCGCGGGCATATTCGACGTGTTGCTTCTGGTCCTGCCCCACCGGCACCACAGCGGCGTTGGCGATGAGAATATCCGCCGCCATCAGGATCGGGTAGTCAAAAAGACCGACATTGATCTCCTTGTTCTTGGCCTCCGCGTCCTTGAAAGCATGTGCACGCATCAGATACGGCATGGTGGTGAGGCAGTTGAAGATCCAGCCAAGCTCAGTGACCTGAGGAGTGTCGGACTGTTTGAAGAGCGTCACCTTTTTTGGATCGATGCCGATGGCCAAATAGTCGAGCACGAGATCGTATGTCGCTTGGGAAAGCTCCGCCGCATTTTGCACAGTGGTGAGGGCGTGCAGGTCGGCAATGAAAATATGCGCGTCGTGCGTTTCTTGCAGATCGACATACTGCTTCATGGCGCCGAAATAGTTTCCAATATGCGGTCGGCCGGTGGGCTTCACGCCGGACAATAAAATAGGCCGATCGGCCGGAAGCGATTTCTTGAAGATACTCATGTGTCGATTATAGCAAAAAGGCCGACAGACCGGAAATCGAAACTGCAGCGCCCCCTTACTTCCCCTGCGCCGCCTCTAGCTGAATATGGAAGGTCGAACCCTTACCTTCGCCAGGTGATTCCACCCAGACCCTGCCTCCCTGATGCCCTTCCACCATCTGCTTCACGACATACAAGCCGAGACCGGTACCGGAAACGTTGGTCGAGATGCCATTCTTGGCACGGCTAAATTTTGCGAACAACTTCTCGATGTTTTCCGCGGAGATACCGACGCCAGTGTCTTTCACGGAAATATCGATACAGTTGCTAGAGTTTCCCTGTCCACTCGCGCCTATTGGTGTCACTCGTGTTCCTCGCGTTACCTTCACGGACACTGAACCCTTCGGTGTGTACTTGATCGAATTATCGACAATATTGGTGATCGCCTGCTTTATCTTCCCCAGGTCGATCCGCGTCATGAATTTTTCAGTGCGATCGAAATCCGCGGTCAAAGTGATGCCTCGCTTCTCCGCGTTTGGCTTCAATTCATCGCAGACTTGCGAGACGATCGCCCCGACATCGGAGACGACAAAGTCGTACTTCATTTGACCCTGCTCGATACGGGAGATGTTGAGGAAGTCGTCCACCATGATCGCCATGCTGCTGCTGGATTGCAGGATGATGTCGACAACCTCTCGGAGCTCTTTCGAAAGCGGGCCGAAATTGCCTTCCATTATCAGAGAGGAGTATCCTTTGATCGCGGTGATAGGCGCGCGGATCTGATGCGACGCGATAGACAAGAACTCGGACTTCAGCTGGTCGAGCTCTTTGAGGCGATCGTTTGCTTTGGCGAGGTCTTTGGCAAGCGATTCGATGCGCTCGCGGGTGGAGACTTCTTTAATAACGCTACGAATTAGCAGTGTTCCGAAGACAACTACAACAAGTAGGACGAAGATGTTGATAATCTGGTCGAGGTTATTGGTAGAAAGAAATACTTTTACCAATAGTACTATCCATAGCGAGAAAGTGATGATTTGAGTCGCAACAACCTTCATATCAAAAAGATGGTGACGTGTTATAGCGTAACCGATAGAGAAAACCATAATGACGGTGAACACTGGCCCTAACCAGATGTATTGGTAATTACCAACAAATGGGAGGAATAGATTAAATACCATTCCTAAAAGAAAGGCGAGGGATGTTCCACCGATAATAAAATTGAGTTGCAGACGTTCCTCATAAGACTTAAATAACCTGTATTTCTTAAAGAAGATGTAATATGAAATTGACACATACATCAAAAAATACATTGAGTATGCGAAATAATGGTTGTAATCGAGTAATGCATTCTTTCCCCACTCGGCCTGCTCGATAGCTACTACGAGAAAATGACTATCGTACAGGAAAACTCCGACAAGCAAGAAAATTGGCAACAAGATCAGGAGATTCCTAAAACTAAACCTAAAATTATTTTCTAAAAATGCGATTGCGAAGTAGAGAAAAAAGGCTGGAATCGCTGCAGCAGCAATGTAGTACACATTAGCTGTAAACAGGGATCTGGAGAGGTTATGGTCTAGGATAAAAACGGCTAGGCCGAGTGCCCATACGGCTACCGAGAAGACAAACGCAGAATAAATGACGTTTGTAGCTGTCTTCTTTCCAAAGAAAACGAAAAGGGAGAGAATTGTGTTAATACCGGCCGTAATAAACAGAAGCGATGATTGAAAACCCATTTGTCGTGTTATTATTTTTCCGCCACAATCACCGTATGTACCTTGAGTGGTTCGTATAATACTAACATTTTTTCCTTTTGAAATCCTGCCTTATGTAGAAGCTCAGCGAGCTCTTCGGCTCTACGATAAATCATTGGCCAACCGATAGCGTTGGTGACAAACTTCATTTCTTTGTTGTGCACGATATTCGCCGTAATGAGCGAGCCATTAGGTTTGAGAGATTCGTGAATTGAACGAAGTGTTTCAATTGTTTTTTCGTCATCAAAATAATCTAGTAGACCGACCATCTCTACTACGTTATATTCCTCTTTTGGCGACACGGTTTTGAAAAAATTACCGACGGTATCGTTTAGCCATCGAAACTTCTGGTCATTACCGAAAAATTCCTTAACCATCGCCTGACTATACCTCAGGGCCTCAGGATTTTTATCTAAAAAAACGGCCAACACTGGAACGGTTCCGACTGCACCAGCATCTTTAAGAGATTCAATTACTGCTCGGGCCGATCCGGAAGCAATGCTGAGTATCGAAATTTCCTCCTTTTTGACAACTAACTCCAAAAACACCTCCTTGAGCTCGCGTTTAACCAAGCGAAGGCGATTTCTAACCCCACGGGAATTATTGCTATGAAACCAGATATGATGGGACACTTTCTGGAATAGATTTTTTGACTTGTGTGGGTGACCATTCTGATAGAGAACTTCAAGTGCCTGATGAGTAGTCGCATTCTTAATTACCTCATCGGCTGCTTCATGACTTTTCTTTATAGCATTACGAAATTTGGGTGGAATGTTATTAAGCGCAGGAATAAGAAAGAGATTCGCGAAGGACTTGAAGAGACTATTTTTCTCGTAACCTAAGGTGTTGTCTCGGTCGGTTTTTGTTGAGGTGATTCGGTGGTTATTTTGATTCATTGCGATGTCTAGTATAACAAAATTAAGCCCAAATTACCTGCTCTACAAGGACCTCGGGTTACGTCCATTGTTTTTGTATCAACAGCAGCACTTTTTGCCTGCAGCATTGAAGATCCGAGCTTGATACGAATGGCTCGCGCGTTGTTCGACGCGGTGGTACACGGCGGAAAAGTTCAGAAGATCGCCTTGAAGACGTTTGAACAGGGTACAAAGCAGGCGAAGCAGATGGAATCTGGCAAGAAAAATGAGAAGGCAGTCACCGAAAAGGTACTCGCCGATGTGCACAAGCGTTTTTGGGACGTGGAGTAGAGACTTGCTCCGTCTAGCCGCCTATCCAAGCAACTCCTTCACTCGCACCATCACCTTCCCTGCTCCGTTATGAAAATCGTCCACCGACGGCTGAGGTGCCAGTTGTCCTGCTCCGATGATTTCTTTTACTCGCATAGGAGTTCCGAAATGAATCGTCACTTTTCGACGTCGCAGGAAAAAATCTCGAGCGGTGAGGAGCGTCAAACCCTTTATCGCCACCGGAACCACCGGCGTCTGGGTGGCATGCGCAAGAAAAGCCACTCCTCCATGAGCGGTTCCTAACGCGCCGCTCGTCGTACGTCTTCCCTCAGGAAAAATACAGACGCAGCGGCCTTTTTGCAAGAGCGCGGTGAAATTTTGCAACGCATAGGCGTAGTCGTGATGGCCGGAATACACCGGGTAGGCGCCGACCAAGTTGAATATGCGGCCGCCATAGATGTGCTTGCGCCAGCCGGAGGAGTCGTAAAAGTCTTTTTTCTGAGAGACAAAGTACATCGGAGACCAACGCCACCAAAATGGCAGGCCGACGCGCACTAGGGGGCCGTCCCATTCGCTCGAGTGGTTTGGAGCAAAGATCAGGGCCGAGGTCTCTCCTCGTGCCTTCTGAGCCTTTTGGAAGGCCACCAATTCCTCCACTCCCTCGTATTTGAGACTACAGAACAGCTTGAATACCGACAGAGCGAACAGGAAGATCAGGGATTGCAGGAGGATTGGAATGACGGAAAAGAATCGTTTTTTCACGGTGCTTGGCATTATACCACCTCTTGGGAGAGCCTGTTTAGAACTCGTCTAGGTCGGGATTGGTTCGGACGGTCACGGTGATCTCTGATACAGCCTTTGGCGTGCCTGTCGCTCGGCTCACACCCTTTGAGAAGACCTTGAGAGCATATCGGTAGGTGCCCTCAGTGTTGAATGGGCCAACTTTGATCGTGTTGCCGCTGATCGCCGTGCTGTATAGTTGCTGGGAGAGTACGTCGCTCGTTCCGCCGGTGCCGGACTGACTAATGAAGTAGAAGTCATCAGCATTACCGCCGGAAATGCTGTATCGTAGTGCCGCGGCTCTGCCTTTTTGGGTGGTGATCGATGATTTATACACGCTTGGGCTGGAAGGTGCCGCAGCCGAAGTGTTTGCGATGGAGACAGCGCCGAATTCTAGGTCGGAAGCGACCATCTCTGACGGTACCGCAGGACAGCTAATGAGCTGCGAGCTATTCACCGCCACCGAGGAGTCCGCTACCGACACTGTTGGGAATTGACCGACCATCGCGCCGTCTATTTTGAATGAATCGGTTGGGGTCGAGACACCGGTATGGGTGACTGTGCTAGCGCCGCTTGGTGTCCAGTTGAATCGGAACGGCTGGTTGCCCTTGAAACTCCCTGTGATGTCTGCCGTCCATGTCCAGCCATCGGGACTTGTCGATTTGGTTGGTGGATTGCAAGTGAGGCCGAGGATGCTCGAGGTCTCGCATACGCCGATACAGGAGGCGCCACCGCCCGGAGGAGGCGTATAAGTGGTTCCGCCACCGCCACCAACTGGCAGAATAGTGACAGTCGCACTCATCGTCTTCTGCTGCGCTCCGGAAGTGACAGTCATCGTACCGGTCTTGGTGCCGGCGCTTGCATAAGAAGTTGTGGTTCGATCGGCCGTGCCGGAGACGTCGCTTGACCAAGAGTAGGCATAGGTACCGGTACCGCCCGAAACAGTGACCGTCCACGTGATGGCATCGTTCACATATGCTGTTGCTGGGCTGCCAGTGACCGCCGCTTGGAGCTCTGGCGGTGGCGGAGCGGTGACGGTGGCGTTTGGACAAGTGACCGAGAGTGTCTGGTTGCCTGAATAAATGGTCACGCTCGCAGTCTTGGTGCCTGGAGTGCTGTATACGATCGGTGCGGTTCTGCTTCCGCCATTCAGGCCGTCGCTTCCGGTCCATGAATAGGTGTAAGTGCCATCGCCGCCGGAAGGATTCGTGCTCCAAGTAGCGATCTCATCGACTTGCGCGCCGACCGGTGCCGTACAGCTTGCGGTGATCGCTGGAACAGGTGGCGGAGGTGTAGGTGGCGTGAGGATATTGGCCGTGGATGAGACAGTAATAGTCTGGCCCGCAGAGACCACCTGTACACTTGCGCTCTTTTGGCCGGCGGATGAATATGCAACCGTCGCGCTCTGAGTGAAGCCTGCGAGGCTCTGACTACCGCTCCATGAATAAGAGTAGGTACCATCGCCACCCTGAGGCACTGCTGCCCAAGTGATCGGCTCGCCAACATATGCGGTAGATGGATTTGCCACGATATCTACATTCAAAGCTGGCGGGGTGACCGGCGCTGGGGCGACGGAAATATCTGGACATGTCTTGACGAGGGACTGCTCGCCGGAGAATATCGTAACAGTGGCTCCCTTGGTACCCGCCGTAGGATAATTGATAGAAGTTTCGGTGCCTCCGCCATTCAAACCGTCTGTGCCGGTCCATGAATAGGTGTAGGTGCTGTCGCCGCCTGAAGCCGACACGGACCATGTCGATATTTGCAAAGCAATAGGGTTTGTCGGAACCGTACAAGTAGCGGTGATCGGTGCTGGGGGCTCTGGCGGAGGAGGCGGTACAATTGCAGGCTGGATCACCGCCTGAGCACTGACCGTTTTGAGTAATCCGCCGGAAATAACCTCCACAGTAGCGGTCATTGTTCCGGCTGTTTGGTATGAAATTGTCGCGCTCGGGGTGAAGCCGGCAAGACTCTGGCTGCCGCTCCAAGAGTATTCATATGAGCCATCTCCTCCTTCAGGCACAGCGGACCAAGTGATCGGCTCTCCCACGCGGGCAGATGGCGGACTCGCGACAACGACCACTTCAAGAGGTGGCAAAGGCGGCGTGCCGACACTGATGTTTGTACAAGGCACGACAAGCGTCCTGCCGCCCGACGATATCGCGACGCTGGCAAACTTGATACCCGCAACGCTGTACACTTTCGGTGCCGATGTTCCGCTACTTGCGAGAGAGTCCGATCCAGACCAGGAATACGTAAAGGTACCTGTTCCTCCGGAAGCCGTAGCACTCCATGTGGCGACTTGGCCTGTGATGGCACCCGTCGGAGAGATACACGAGCCGGCAATATCAGGAAGTTCAGGATCAGGATTCGAAGGGACTGGCACGTCAAACTGGACCCAGCCAAGCACGTCTGAACCCCAGGCATATCCGGCATATCGGCTGTCGCTGTTCAGCTGCACGCCGTAGTTGCCGCTTGCTGTAATACCGCTCAGGC
This sequence comes from uncultured Candidatus Saccharibacteria bacterium, assembly GCA_964602975.1. Lineage (GTDB taxonomy): Bacteria > Patescibacteriota > Minisyncoccia > Phycocordibacterales > JBBTRF01 > JBBTRF01. The sequence goes on from CAZRTH010000001.1 coordinate 81,862, forward strand.
TGACCCATCCGCCCCAGCCACCTCGTGGGTCAGGGTTGGTTGCAGTATAGGTTGTTCCTGCGGCGTCGGAACATGTCGAAGGGCTCGAGGCTGCTCCACAAGCACGTACCCAGCCGGAAAGTCGGCCGGTGGAAGCATCGACTCGGGCGTTCTGGCGCACCGTTCCGGGCGCCACTGTACTCGATGGCATTGAGTCGGTCGCGAGACCGCCGAATTTGATCCAACCGATATTCGCAGCCCAAACATAGCCGGTGAGATTTCCGTAAATATCTCGGTTCACGCCGTATTCGCCGCTAGGAGCCGCTTCGTTGTTGCTGCTAAAGCTGAGCCAGCCGACAGTCGATGACCAAGCCCAGCCTGCCAGTGCTGTGGGGATAGCGAAGGTCGAGCCAGGAGTGCTGTAGCCGTTGGTATCAACAGGAGTTGGATTAACTTCTTCAGAAGTCGGAGCTGGTGAAGCCGTGGCCTCGACGGGTGTTTGGGTGGTCTGAGCTGCCGGATCGGTCACCGAGAAGCTGAAGGTTACGGATGTCAGAGGAGTGCCTGCATCGTACATGAGTACGGTTAACCCCGCGTTATTGAAAAGTGGCGTGGCGCTAGTGGTGTCGATACGGAGAGTGGCAGTACAAGACGGGCTCGGAGTACAAGGTGCGTTCATGAACGAATACGTCGTGCCCGCAGGCATCGTGCTCCCCATCGTAAAGGTGACCGGCTTCCCCGCTCCGGTGCTCGTTTTTTGCACAGCGATTGAAACATATGCAGGAGAACCTCTTGGTACGGTTACCGGACTGTTGGTGGTAGCTGAAATGGTGAATGATTCCGCTCCGTTGGCCGGAGCAGAGGCGACATGGAAATTGAAGAGAAGATCGGTGCTATTGGCGTTGCCTGCAGTATCGCTACAACGAACATAGTAGCTACGGTAGCTGCCGTTTGTCAGGCCGGTGAGCGTCGCAGAATGAGTTTTGCCGCCATTGCTCGCAGTGAGGGTCGAGGTCATAGCCGAGTATGGCGTACCGGATGGATTGGTGTAGGTTGTAGCGTACTTGCAAGTAGCCGATTCATCAGTATCCAAAGAGATGAAGGTACTCGTTGTGCCGGCAGGAAGCTCGGTGAAGCTCGATGGTGGTAGCGGCGGCGTCACTCGGGTGCGTACTGGCGGCATTCTGTCTACGCCAGCCAGAACCGTCACTTTCGCCACTTCGTACGCAAGAGTGGTTGGCCCCGTTCCCGCAGGCAGGTTTGTTAGATTGGTGAGAGAAAAACGATCTGGACCGTCATAAAAACCAGTCATCAGACGGTACTCTCCTGGCGGCAGAGTGTTGGTAGGAGTTTTAAAGGTAAATGTTTCGGATCGATCACCGCCGGACCACGTTGAAGGATATTGTGAGAACGTCAGGTTCGGATAGCCCATGTCGTTGGACCCAATGACGAGAGAGTTGTCGGCATTGACGAGAAAACTGAACTGGTTCCAATTCTTCTCGGTCGGACCGCCACGATAATGGTAGGTGACAGTGAATATTTCCCCCTGTCTTGTAGTGATAGTAGCGGGTGTTGCCGGCAAAATGCTCACAGCCGTGACTTGGCGAGTCGGGCCCGAAGTCGGGCAAGCACCGAGTGCGCAGCCGCCGCTTGCAGGAGGAACAACGGCTACCGTCACGTTTCCGCCGGTATTCGTGAGGTTCGCTTTTGCCAGAGCACCCTGGCTGGCATTGTAGTAGCTACCGCTACCGCTCGATTGCAGCCTCACCGCTCGGACCATGTAGCGTGAAAGTCCCGAAGAGACAGAAGGGTCAGTGAAGGTTGTCGCAGTGATCGGACTAGTCGTGAGACGAGCGAAAGCGCCATTTCCTAGAGCCCGATACACGTGATATCCGACAATACCGACATCAGGAGAAGCTGTCCAGCTTACATTGACTGAATTTACGCCGCCAGAGCTGAGCACGATGCTTGTCGGAGGCAGAACAGTATGGAGGTGGAGCGTCGGATCACCCATGAGCGCTGCTGCCGACGCACGTTTGGTTCCACTGGCAGTCCATTTATAGAGAGGCGCATACGACTGTGCGGGATCGATGTTTTGTGACAATCGAGTGCTGTCTCCAAGCGTTTCACCGAGGCCCATGCGATAAAACTTCCAATTATAAAAACCTACCCAAGCGCTGCTCAAACCGTATGCCTGGTCGGCAATAAAAGAGCGCATGAGGTTATCGGAAAAATCCCAATCTCCAAAATAGCTGCCGAACATCTGATTGAAAATGCCGGGGCTTTTGCCACTTGCTACGATATCATTGGTAGCGATTCCATTGTAAATACCAGCAGGATAGCCAGGGCCAGCGAAGCGAGTCCACAGGTTTCCATTTCCATCACCAAGAGAAGAACTAGAGAAGAAGCCGTTCTGTCCGAAAAAGGCGACGAAGTCCTTCCATGTGTCCTGCTCGTGCAAGAAAGCGAACAGATCGGAAGTGTAGCCAACACCTACTGTCGACATGCCTCCGACCCTAAAGAGATGGTCTTTGTTCAAATATTGGCGCAGAAGATCTTTCTCGTTCTTTGGCAAGAAAGCGGTCATGTTCGCGAAGTCGACTCGGCCAACTGCCAGCTCCACCTTTGAAGGAATCGTGTTCTGGTCGAATTTCCCGTCTCCCGGAAAATTGGCGGTTCTGGTGGGGATCGTCGGACAGACAAGTTCGACTGGGCATCGTGACGCACTAGATTGCGTATCGGTCCATGTTCCGTCTATGTCTCCATAGAAAACATCTGCCGGCCAAGCGCCATTATGATCATCGTGCCCGTCCGACGCCGCGAATCCTGAGTATGGCACCGGTACGTGGCCGAACAGGAACACATGCGATGTTACTGCCGGATCCTCGAGATATTTTTGAGCAATGAGATTTCGTACAAGCGAAGGCGTGTCCGCCCTAGATACATCAAGCCGCACGACCGTCCAACCATCGCCCTCGAGGTCATCCTTCAGACGGTCCAACTCGAAAGAAAGGTCCGACGCGTATGTATTGTCCACTACCAAGACCACTCGGCCGCGACTATCCACCAAAGGCGCTTTGTTGCCGGCCAGCACATAGGCTTCGTCGGTTCCCCCGCCATTGATCGTTTTGACCACGCGATACTCAAATACCGAACCGGGACCGGCTGATGTGTCCAGATAGGTCAGGGGCGTTGGTCCAGAAATAGTACCGATGATCGAACCCCACGAGTCTGCGTTCTTTGCCTTTCGATATATATCGTATTTTTGCGCGTTTGGATCGGCACTCCACTGCAGGAGGATGCCGGACGGACTTTCGTTCGCAGAAGCGCTCAACAGAACAGTGCTTGGCAGCACAGCATCACCTGCGTTTGCCGTAGACGGTATGAAATATCCAGAGAGAAGCAGAAGACCGGCCACCACGACAGAACCAAAGAATGCCTTTGTTCTTTGAGCGGTTGGTATCATTGCGTGTGAATTACGAGTAACATGTGAGGCGCGCCAAAATCCTCTTAAGAATACCTCACTCGACGCACTCTGACAACGAAAAACCGCTGTTGATAACCTCTTGGTACTATAAGCGATACTACAACCCCTCTTTTTTCAACTCTTCGATCGCCTTTTTGGCGGCGCGAGAAAGGTGCTTCGGCATGTCGACGGAAATTTTCACAAAAAGATCTCCTCGGCGATTTTTGCTGCTGCCAACTTGCACGCCGCGACCCTTCACTCGCAACTGTTCACCGTGGTGAATGCCAGCAGGGATACTGAGCTGGATCGTGCCGTCCAAAGTGGCAAGCGGTAGCTCACAACCAAGCAACGCATCGGAAAGTTTGATGGACAAAGTGGTATGCAAATCGTCTCCGTCGCGCTGGAAAAGCGGATGAGGAACGATGTGGATCTTCACATACAGGTCGCCAGCTGAGCCTGCGCCCGAGCCGCTCGAGGCGCCCGAGACAGCCTCGCCCTTCCCCGCCATTCGGAGCATTTCGCCGTCATTGATACCGGCAGGAATAGTAACCTCCAGCGTTTCTTGCTTTTCGTGCACGCCTGCACCGCGGCACACTCGACATTTTTCCTTCGGGATCGTGCCCTTTCCGACACAGGTCGGGCAGGTTTGGACCGTGTTGATGTTGCCAAGGAAGGATCGACGAGTCTCCTGCACTTTTCCTCGACCGTTACAAGTCGAGCACGTGTCGAGCTTGGTTCCCGGTTCGCCTCCGCTCCCTTTGCAATGATCACACTGGGCCGTTCGACTAAAACGGAGCTCTCGTTTAGTACCGAAAATGGCATCCTTGAATGGAATCTCGATGTCGATGGACATATCACGGCCTTTCTGCTTTCGTCCACGTGATCCGGCGCTGGAGCCACCTGAACCTCCTGAACCGCCACCAAAAATGTCTCCAAATAGATCGCTGATATCAAATTCTACATTTTGGCCACCGGTTCCACCGCCGCGAGCGAAGCCGCCAAAGCCTTGTCCACCGAAGCCCTGAGTGAACTGCGAAAAATCGAAGCCGTCAAAGCCGCCAGCTCCGCCGCCATTACCAGAGAAGCCCGGCTCAGCCGAGCCAAATCGGTCATACTGCGCGCGCTTCGTGTCGTCCGACAACACTGAATACGCCTCGTTCGCCTCTTTGAAACGTGCTTCGTTGCCACCTTTCTTGTCAGGATGATGCTCGTGCGCGAGCTTTCGGAACGCCTGTTTGATCTCGTCTTTCGTGGCGTTCTTCTCGACCCCGAGTGTTTTGTAGTAGTCTTTACTCATTTTGTTTTGAAGGTTTTGTTTTTGGAATTTTATCCTCTTTTCCTCCATTCTCCCCGCGACGACTTTCGTAAATTACGCAAGTAGGTCACGGGGAATAGGAGGAGGGGTGTCTGGAGGACTTTTTCGACTACCCGCGGATTTTGCATACTTTTTTCATACTTTCGTATGACAAATCCGATGGTACTCGATTTCACTGCGCCACCCCCGCTGGTCACAGAGTACAGAGTGTGGTTATTTCTTCTGACCACCCTGGCCATTCTGACCGTCCTTCCCGCCTTCCTTGAACTCTGCATCACGTACCGGGCCGTCACCTTTTGGAGCTTCGCCGTTTGCTCCGGCACCCGCTGCGCCGCCCGCACCCGCGCCTGTATTGGCCTTGCTCATCGCCTCGCCGACTTTCGAGAGCTCGGTTGAGAGAGCTTCGGTCGCGCTCTTGATCTTTGCGAGATCAGTGCCGTCCTTCACCTGCTTGAGGTCAGCGATCTTGTCCTCGACGCCCTTGCGGACATCAGCGGGTACTTTGTCGCCAGCATCTTTCAATGCCTTCTCGCTGGTGTAGATCATTTGCTCAGCGATATTCTTGGCCTCGACAGCTTCGCGCTTTTTCTGGTCTTCAGCGGTGTGCATTTCTGCGTCCTTCTGCATCTTCGCCACCTCTTCTTTCGAAAGACCTGAGCTTGCGGTGATCTTGATCGAATTACTCTTGCCGGTGGTCTTGTCCTTGGCGGTCACGTTCAAGATACCGTTCGCATCAATGTCAAAAGAAACTTCCACTTGCGGCATGCCGCGAGGTGCTGGTGGAATACCATCGAGGATGAATCGGCCAAGAGACTTGTTGTCCGTCGCCATGGCTCGCTCACCCTGCACGATGTGGATCTCCACCGAAGTTTGATTATCTGCTGCGGTCGAGAATACTTGCGACTTCTGTGTCGGGATGGTAGTGTTCTTCTCGATGAGCTTGGTTGCCACACCGCCCATGGTCTCGATACCAAATGAAAGCGGAATCACATCGAGCAAGAGCACGTCCTTCACATCTCCAGCGAGAATACCTCCTTGGATCGCGGCGCCAATCGCTACCACTTCGTCTGGATTCACACCCATATGAAGCTCCTTGCCAAAGAATGCCTTCACCGCCGCCTGCATTGCAGGCATTCGGGTCTGACCTCCCACCATCACCACTTCGTTGATGTCGGCCACCTTAAATGGTGACGCTTCCATCGCGCGCTTGGTGATCGCCATTGCGCGGTCGATGAATTCTCGTGTTAGGTCTTCGAGGGTCGAACGGGTCATGGTCTTCACGAGATGTTTCGGACCGTCGCTGCCGGATGAGATGAACGGAATGTTGATCTCAGTCTGCACTGCGGTCGAGAGCTCGATCTTGGCCTTTTCTGCGGCCTCGTCGAGGCGTTGCACGGCAAGAGGATCCTTCATGAGGTCGATGCCGTTCTCCTTTTTGAAATCGTCCGCAAGCCATTTGATGATCTTCTGGTCGATATCTTTTCCTCCAAGATGTGCGTCACCGTCGGTAGACTTCACTTCCACAAGGTCGGCGCCCACTTCGAGCACAGAGATGTCAAAAGTACCGCCTCCGAAGTCGAAGACGACGATCTTTTCATCCTTCTTTTTGTTGAAGCCGTATGCGAGTGCGGCCGCGGTCGGCTCGTTGATGATGCGCATCACTTCGAGACCGGCAATCTTGCCGGCATCCTTGGTTGCCTGTCGCTGTGCGTCGTTGAAATATGCGGGGACAGTGATGACAGCTTGAGTGACCTTCTCGCCGAGGCGCGCTTCCGCGTCGGTCTTGAGCTTGGTGAGGATCATGGCTGAGATCTCCTCCGGTCGGAGCCATTTGTCGGCCATTTTCACCTCGACGCCGCCATTTGCAGACTTCTGCACCTCGAAAGGCACAGAGGCTTTGTCTTTCTGCACCGCATCTTCATCGAAGGTGTGTCCGATGAAGCGCTTGATCTGGAATACGGTGTTCTTTGGGTTGGTCACGGCCTGTCGTCGCGCGAGGAGGCCGACGAGTCGGTCACCGGTCTTTGATTGAGCGACGATGGATGGCGTGGTGCGCGCACCTTCTGCGTTTTCAAGAATTTTTGGCGAGCCCGCTTCCATCACCGCGACTGCTGAGTTGGTTGTACCTAGGTCAATTCCAATTATTTTGGACATGTGTAATGTGCGTTAAAAACTTAGTAAAGGATTTTTCAAAAAATCCGAAAGTTTACAACGCAAAAGATGGTGCTCGGGTTGGTTGACTCTTGAGAATGGCTTTGGTGGCGAGATGCGGATAGACGACAGACTCGAGCTGGATGGATTGGATAAATTCAAAAACGGCTCGGGTAATTGGTGCTGGGAGAGCCTGGATGGTAGCGGCACTTACCACCTCGGAGGCAAAGGCTTCAGCGGCCCCGATCGGAGTAGCTGAGAGGAGTTTAACGCGAATCTGCCCTTGGTACTCAGCGACCAAGAAACGAGCACGAACATAGCCTCCAGCCCTTGTTTTAAGGACTTTTTCAACGATATTTTGCTGTGGAGCGAGGGTCAGCATTGGAATGTTATTATAGCAGAAATACGGAGGAGTCAAGGTTTTTTAATTGCGTTTGACAGCTAATACTATTAATGCTATAATTTAACTCGATTTTGAACAAGCGTCTCAAACAACCGCTTGTCTGAAAGGCACCTTGAGTATAGAGAACTTGCTGGTCGTCGCCAGCATCCTGACCGCTTTCGTCACCTACGTGTTCCTGATTAAAGGTCTGCTTGGGCAGGGTGTCGAGCAAAGTTTCGCCACCTGGTTTTTGTGGGCGATGCTCGACCTTATCGCCGCTCTGAGCATGATGTTCAAGGGCGGCAACTACCAGCTCGCCCTTTTCTACACATTCTTCGGGACGTTCATCTCCGGCCTTCTGCTCTACAAGAAGCAATTCAGCTGGACACGGCTGGAAACGACAGTGACCGGCTTGGTGATAGCCTGCATCGTGATCTGGGCCACAAGTGGCGACCGTGCCGCAACCATTGCAAGCACTACTGCCATGGCCATTGCCACAGCACCACAGCTCGTCGCTGCTTGGAAAAAGCCGATGACCGCCGGAAGTCCCTTCATCTGGGGAGGCTATACCGTCGCCAACATCTTCTCGTTCTTCGGAGGCAAAGCCTGGACAGTGGAAGAACGCTTCTATCCGGGAGTCTGCGTTGTCCTCTGTGTGTGGCTAACCGTCCTCACTAGATCCCAGCTTCGGCGGGCATGACGCCAAACACAACTCGCAAACCGCGCCCTTCACTGGACGCGGTCTTCTTTTTTAAAAAACTACTGCGCCTTATTTCTTCACCTCCCCTACCTTCACCTTTGGCGGGCGGACGACGCGATCGCCGAGTTTGTAGCCTTTGTTGATGACTGCGACGATTTTTCCATCCAACGACTTGCCGTCAGGGCCATTCGCGGCAGCACCGGAAAGCTCCACCATCTCAATAGCCTCCTGCTCGAGTGGGCTGTAGTCGGCGCCGAGTGGATTAAGCTCAACAAGACCGTTCTTTTGCAAAATACCGAGGATCTGCGACTGAATATGCTCAACGCCCATGCGCCAATTCTTGTCCACCTTCTCCCAGGCTCCTTTGTTGGATCGTGCCATGTCGAAACTGTCGAGCACAGGCAGCAAGTCGAGGATGAGATCCTCGTTCGCGTATTTCACCAGCTCCTTCTGTCGTTCCTCGTCGCGCTTCCGGGCGTTCACCATATCTGCCTTTGTACGCTGCCAGCCGGTGAGATAGTCGAGCTTCTCGGCCTCGCACTTCTTCAGTTTGTCGCGAAGATCTTTAAGCTTGGCTTGGGCGCCTTTCTCGATCCCCTCTTCATTGGTGTCGACAATATCGTCAGTATTTTTGTCATTCATTGCGCTGGTCATTATACTTTTCAACCACGCACTTTGCAACGCCATATGAAGTGCTACAATATACAGGCACGTCGGTTTTCGAGATTTAAAGGATATGAAACCCTATCATTTAAGCACTCGATTCTATATTATCTTCACCCTGGTGATGCTCGTGCCTGCAGTACTCGTGGCTGAGTATCTTCAGGAGGTCATCTTGGCGCCATTGTTCGACGTGCTGTTCACCAATCTGATCTTCGACTGGCGACTCATCGAAGCTCCGGTCGCGGCGAGCGTCATCGCCCTTTCTTTTTGGGTGTATGAAGTGTTTCTGTGGAGATTTCCGCCATTCAAACAACTCCATCCGTGCCCAGACGTAAACGGTCGGTATGAGGGAATTTATATAAGAAACAAGGATCAGGACCCAAAAAAAGAAAATGACATTGTCTTTGAGATCGAGCACACATTGAGGCACATTTCCGTGGTTTGTTACAGCGAGAAGCGAACCTCACACAGCCTGGTGGCGACCATCGGCCAAAATGGGTTCGGTCACTGGTGGGTGTTGATGATCTATCAAAATATGGCGAATGAACACTTTGTCCATCACGGGACGCCGCACACTCATGGCGAACGAGGCGTCGCTTTTATCGAGATCAGCAAAAAAGGCAAGGCATTGCACGGCACCTACTTCACCAACCCACAAGACACCGGCGTATATGGAACTTTCCAAGTGAAATTCAAGGGCGACAAGAAATTCTACGCGCTTTGATCGGAAGTTTTAGCTAAAGGATATCCACAGGGCAAGAACGCTTTTTGTTGACGGCGCCTTTCAACGGCGTACCATTATATGTAGCAGTCCTCTGAAACAATCAACCAGCTTCAGAACTATGTATATTCCCGACTACTTCCTTCCGATCAACAAGAGCGGCGCCATTCGGCTGCTCCTGCTTGGCCAGCGAGACAGGACGCCCGCAGTCATCCGTGCGTTCAATGAACGATACGTTTGGAGAGATCTGCCGGACGACGTGCAACGAATGCATTTGGCCTGCAGCCGCTGGCACACCGCACAAACAGTATGCGTCGGCGAGTCGGCTACAGTGCTCCGCTTCCTCTGGTGGCACATGAACGATACCGGCATCCACAAAGGCTTGGAACGAGCCGGCACTTTGGTAAGCAGACGGGTGACCTTGAAACCGGAGATGCTGGGATGGCCGCTCGAGCAACTGATCGACCCGGCTCACGTGCCTGAGCGCACCAGCCAGCTCGCAAGCGCCGCGATCCTGCATCACCCTGACCGACACCCTCGGCTGAAAGGAGTGCGTTTCCATATCGACGCCACCTACGAAGCGCTCGATGATTGGAATGGCGGATACACTGATCCGGCAAAAGTTCCCGCGGTCGGGATCGACCCAACGATCAAACGACAAGCCGAAACCTTCTTGGCAATGCTACGAGGCGAGGCATCGTCCTATGAGCCCCAGCAGGTGGAAGACTTCCCGTTCTCATTCCTCGTCCGCGGGACGCCGACGATCGCCGAAGCCGCCGAACGCTGGCCGAATTTGGCCGACCATGAGAGCAATCGCCTGAAAGCAGTCACGAATGCCTGCGAAGAATGGCGGGTGTCCAGAACGATCAGTAGTTACGACCATCGGATCGTTCAGGCTACCGCCATGTATGCCATGATCCAGGGCTATTCGCCCCAAAGGCTCAAAGAATCCGTCGAGCACCCTGAAGTGGTTGCCAAGAGCTGGCCCCAGTTCTGGCGCTTTCTCCAGTTCGCCCACGGCCAAGTAGCCCAACGGCAGAGCTGAGACACTCAAGTTGCACATCATCAACACATCGCCGCAGGCTCACGCCTGCGGCTTTCTTACCTCGTTTTTTCTATCCCATCGACTTTTTTCCCGCTCCCGCACCTATCAACAACAACTTTTCTCTTCGGGACATTTTCTTGATCTCCCATTCCCTTTTCAATCCGCGACTCAACGTCCGAAGCTTTTCCGAATACACTAGACTCACCGGCCTGCGCGATTTTGTATATCTCGCGCCCGTCTTTAGATCATTGTGCACCCGCACTCGCCTCTCTACATCATTCGTCGAGCCGGTGTACAAGGTCCCATCGCGACATTTCAATATATACACATAATACACCAAGGTAGTCACAGTATAGCAAAATAAAAAAAGCGCCAAGGGCGGAAACCGTCCCCCCTTGGCACCTGAGACACAATCTCTCATTGATAGGCAGGCATCTCTACCGCGCTACCAACCAGCTGTCCTTAAAAGAGCTCACCTTGGCGCTGGCTGCGCCACATTGCTCGGGCCCAACTGGCCAAAATCATCCTAACAAACCTGAAGCGCACGCACAAGCCATCCAGCTTGGAGCCTGCAGCGAAATGTGCAGGAAAGACGAAACAGCATTCTGAGGGAACTGCGGAGGCCGACGGGCCGAGCCGGAGCAAAATTTCAGCAGAAATTTATGCGTATCCCGAAGAATGCTGTTTCGTCTTTCCCTACTTATTTTATCGCTTGCTCCACGCTGGAGACTTTCGTGCCTTCTTCAAACCGAACTTCCTTCGCTCCTTTGCTCGAGGATCTCGCTTCAAAAAGCCTTCCTTCTTTAGGGACTTTCGGAGCTCGATGTCGTGTACGATCAACGCTCGGGCGATGCCATGTCGAAGCGCCTCGGCCTGAGAGTGGATGCCGCCACCGGAGAGCATCGCAGTCACCTTGAACTTCTCCGCGGTCTTCGCTAGAGCATCCATAGCGATCTGCTGCAATTCAGCTGTCGGGAAATAGGTATTCAAATCCTTCTCATTCAATGTGAACGAGGTCTTGCTCGCAGGAGTGATGCGGACGCTCGCGATGGAGGTCTTGCGTCGGCCAATGCCCTGGGTGTACTTTTTGTCTGATGCGGTAGTGTTTGATGTCATGGGAGGTTATACAATATCGGATTACTCGCTGATGGTCAAACGCTTCATCATTCCTGGACGGAGGCGGTTGTTTGGGATCATGCCATGGATCGCAAGGCGGAACAGCTCGCTGTATCCCTTCTTTGCCACAATATCCACCATGTTTGGAGTCTTCAAACCGCCTGGAAAGCCGCTATATCGAGCGTAGGTGGTCTGCTTCATCTTGTTGGTACCGATAGAGGCCTTTGAGGCGTTTACGATCTCTACAGAGACATCGGTCGGTGCGGCATTGCGAACAAAAGAAGTGAGATTTTTGCCCATGAGGAGAGATGCGGCTTTTGTGGCCACTCGTCCCAGCTTCTGGTCTTTTGCATCGATCGTGTGTTTCATGGAAGTGTGATAAAGGGTTGATTATTTTACAAACTGGATGACCGCCATTCGAGCAGAGTCGCTCTTTCGTGCCGGGAGCTTGATCACTCGGGTGTATCCGCCGTTTCGAGTCTTGAACGAAGGGCCGATCTCGGTGAAGAGCTTCTTCACTGCAGATGCAGAGCCGATTCGAGCCATCACCAATCGTCGGTTGAACACGGTGTCGGTCTTTGCACGTGTCACCATCGGCTCGATGAATGGTCGGATCTCCTTTGCCTTCGCCTCTGTGGTCATGATCTGGCCATGATTCACCAACGCGAGAGCAAGCGACTTGAGCAAGGCGCTGCGCTGCCCTGTTTCTCGTCCGAATACTCGATTTTTATTATGGTGTCTCATGGGCGAAGATTATTTTAATGAAATGCCGTATTTATTCAAGAACTTCTTGATCTCCTGCACGCCCTTGCTGCCAAGTCCGTCGATATCAAGAATATCCTCCTCCTTCTTTCGGACCAATCCTCCGAGGGTTCGGATGTTGGCGCTCGTGAGAGCATTGAGCGTTCGAGGTGACAGATCGAGAGTCTCGATTCGAGTCTTCAAAAGCTCTGGATCGATCTCTTTCTTTGAGGCCTTGTCGGAAGCTTCGTCTGCCTCGGCTGCCTTCATTGCCTTTTCCTCGGCTGGGACGATCTCCTCTTCCTTGAAGCCAACGATCGCCTTGAGCTGCTCGATCATGGTGACGATCGACTGCTCGAGAGCGGCGTGAGGAGTGATGGTGCCGTCAGTCTCAATGAAAAGCTTGATTCGGTTGAAGTCAGTACGATTGCCGACTCGCATGTTCTCTACTTCGTAGTTTGCGCGCTTGATCGGGGTGAAAATAGCGTCGAGAGCGATAGCGCCAATATCAACGCGCTCTTTCTGGATGATCTCCTTTGGCACGTAGCCAAGACCCTTCTGCGCGGTGAGCTCGATCTCCAAAGTGGTGTTCTTGTCGGTGACTGAAGCAATATGCTGATCCTTGTTGATGATGACAACCTGACCCGGAGCGTCGATATCGGCGCCGGTGGCATTCTTCACGCCCTTCACTCGGAGGTTAAGAGTCTGAGGCTCGTCGGTGAGGAGCTGGATGCGGAGCTTCTTGAGATTCAAAAGGATAGTGATCACGTCCTCCTTGACGCCTTCGATGGTTGAGAATTCATGTGACACGCCGGTGATCTTCACCGATGTCACCGCTGCGCCAGGGAGAGACGACAAAATGATGCGTCGAAGAGAGTTGCCGAGAGTGTGGCCGTATCCTGGATAGAGTCCGTCGATCTCGTAGATGCCAACAGAACCATCTTCTTTGATGATGCGAGGCTTTGATGGGAGCACGATATTCTGATCAGTCATGTGATTGTTGTTATATAAAAATGATTGATAATTATCGCTTGTAGAACTCCAGGATCGCGCCAATATCGAAAGGCGTCTCACCGGCAACAAACTTCGGCATTCCAACGATCTCGGCTCGTTTCTTCTCCGACTCGCTCTTGATCCAATTGACCGAGGGCGCATTCTTCATCTTTTCGCTCGCCTGCTCGAACAGTTTTTTCTTCTGGCTGCCGTCGCGGAGAGTGAGCGCATCCTTCTCGGATACGGTGTATGAAGGAATGGTGCACTTCACGCCGTTCACGAGGATGTGGCCGTGAGAGACCATCTGTCGAGCGAGGAGACGAGAGTTGGCCAAGCCAAGACGATACACGACGTTGTCGAGACGAGTTTCGAGAGCACGGAAGAGCGCCTCGTCTGGGTGGAGCTTGGTCTGAGCGATGGCCTTTCGGACATAGTTTCGAAACTGCTTCTCCATGACGCCGTAAGTGAAACGCGCGCGCTGTTTCTCGATGAGCTGAGCGCCGAACTCGCTCTTTGGGCGAGGCTTTTTGCCATCCTTGCCGCCATTTCGGCGAGCTACAGACGCGGCAAACTTTGGCGTCTGTGTCTTATCGAAAACAGAAGCTCCTAGTCGTCGTGCAATCTTGTACTTTGGACCAATTTTCATGTGAGTACGATGATTATATTATTAAACGCGTCGTGGTTTCTTTGGCTTCGGACCGTTGTGAGGCACCGGAGTCACGTCTTTAATAGAGGTGATGGTGAAGCCTTTTGATACAAATCCTCGAACGGCTGATTCACGACCTGAACCGACGCCCTTCACGATCACTGCGATCTCCTTGAGGCCGAGAGGTGCTGCCTTTGCGGCCAAGGTCTCTCCCACTTTTGCCGCAGCAAAAGGAGTGCCCTTCTTTGCACCCTTGAAACCGAGAGCTCCGGCTGATGACCAAAATACCGCATTTCCCTTTGGATCAGCAAAAACCACCTTAGTGTTGTTGTAGGTGGACTGCACGTACAAGATACCGCTGTCGAGCTTGAGCTTCGAGGCCTTCGAAGGCGCAGCGACTACCGCCTTCTCCGCTGGAGCGGCGGCTTTGCCTCCTTTCGGGGACAAGTCGGTCTTTTTTACTTCGGTGTTCTTTGGGGTTGCCATAAAATGTATAAATGATTGGGATTACTTCTTCTCAACTGCCTTTCGTCCGGAACCCATGGTCTTTCGGACATTGCCTCGGACAGTTCGAGAGTTGGTCTTGGTGCGCTGACCGTGCACTGGGAGGCGGCGGAGGTGTCGGATGCCTCGGTATGCCTTGATATCCTTCAATCGCTTCACGTTGCCTGCCACTTCTCGCTTGAGATCTCCTTCGATCTTGTAATCCTCGATCATTTTTCGGATCTCATTCTCTTCGTCGACGGTCAGATCCTTTGCCTTCTTGCCAAAATTTACATTGGCTCGGGTCAGGATAGTCTGAGCAAGCGGACGGCCGATTCCGTAGACCGCTGTGAGGGCGATCTCGATCCGCTTCTCGTCTGGAATGGTGATACCTGAAATACGCATGGGATACAGTATGGTTTAAATAAATAATTAGCCTTGGCGCTGCTTGTGGCGCGGGTTGGATGCACACACCACATACACATAGCCCTTTCGTCGGACGGTCTTGCACTGAGCGCACACTTTTTTTACGGATGCTTTTACTCTCATTGGTGTTTACAATCGTTTAGTAATACGCCCTTTGCCGCCATACGGGTCGATTTCTACTTTCACCTTATCGCCAATCAATACTCGGATATGATTCATCCGCATTTTGCCTGCAAGGTACGCCATTATTTCTGTTTCCTGGCCTTCGAGCCTGACCTTAAACAAGGTGTTAGGAAGCGCCTCCGTGACGACTCCTAAAACGCCTGTATCTGGTTTCTTCTCCATATATAAATCCTGTAAAAACAGTGAATAGCATCATAACAAAAATAGGCCATAAAAGTCAAGCACCAGCCTGTGGACTAGCCTTTTTGTTCGATGATCTGGATGCGGTCGACGTCATCTGGGAAGGTAGTTCGCCAAAAAGGACGGACCACTGCCTTGATCGGGGTGACTTCGCTAAAACCCGCCATGATCCCCTTGAATGAATCGGTTTTTTGGGATACCAGCGCCTCTTTGATCTTTGCAGTGTCGTAGAGCCAAACGAGACTAGCGGTACCAGAGACACTGAGCTTGATCGGATCGCGATCAAAGACGCCCACCGACATGTTCTGCGGAACGACTTCGAGACCTTCGACCGTTTTGAGGTCCACTGGTTTTTCGTCGTATCCATTGAGCGATTTTGTGGCGATCGCTTTGGCAAGCATCTTTCGATCCAACATGAGACCGGTGAGGATCACCTTTTGGGTCAGCACCACTGTATCAGTGTCTTTGTTTTGATTCGGCAACTGCTCCACACTAAACAATGTTGCTCTATCGAAAAATGCATACCCCTCGGGTGTCTGCGCTCGAGCGGAGGCGATGAGGCGTGTTTTGAGGTCAGCGATCATTGTGTCGCGTGCAGTCTTTTCATCAGCCACCTTCACCACTCGTACCACACCTTTGCTGCCGCCGGTCATCGCGATTTTCGAGCGTGCATAGATATTTTTGTACTTTTCCGGAGTTGATTTGAAACCTGGGATAGTGAAGTCGGTGAGGCCTATGTTGTATTCCGGACCAGCGACGTCAGCGTAAACTGTCACTTCGATACTGCCCGGTACGGTTCCCTTCTTTCCTGGAATAGTGACTGGCTCAGAAATTCGATAGATGAGACCTTCAGGAGTCTGAAATCGGGTGTTGCGGATGAGTCGCTGGGTGGCGGTGGTGTCGTTGTTGTAGATGACGATCTGTCCGGAGGCCTTCTTTTCCTCCATTCGGGTGCCTTGAGCAATGACTTCTTTTTGGGATTGGTCGGACAAGGTCACGAGCTGGTATGTAATATCCGTGCCCTTGGCTGTTTTACCGGCGAGCAGCGTAATATTGACAGGCGTCTTCTGAGTGAGCGGATCAAGAGTGATCGTGGCTCCGGTAAAGAGCGAGGACACAACGAAAAATAGGACGGCGAGGCAGGCGACTACCAGCGTCCAAAGGATACTGCGGCGAATCTTCAGCTGAGGGTCGCTGCCGGCATCACCAGAGCGATCTGATCGACCGCGCATTGAAGCCGGAATGATCCGTATACTACGGCGCTCCGAAGGGCGCACATCATTGATAATAGGCCTCGACATGCCGGTAGTATATCAAAGATTTCGCAATACTATTGCTTTAGCTTGTTGATAAACAGGACGGTGAGTAGCAAATTTACGGAGTGTACCTCAGGTGCATTCATTTGGTAGTGGGTGTTGAGGAAATTGCAATCGAGTGCCAACACCGAAAAAGGCGTGCCGTCAGAAGCTCCGTGTCCGAGCGAGTGATCGGAGATGAGTGTCGCAAAAAATGGCTGAAGGCGATCTTCAGCCGCCACCATCACAGTGCCAGGCACGAAGCATTCTTCAGAAAGGAGGGCGATCGAACCGGACACGGATGCTTGCCAATCTTTTGAAGCTTTTTTGAGTACTGGCTCAACTCGTTTTTTAGTCTCATCGGAAAGTGAATCAAGGCCGTGCATGCCAAGGACCGAGAGAGCTGTCTCTGGCGAGATCCCGGCTTCTTTTTCTAGCGCCCGTACAAAATGCTGGCTGCCCATCGGCACCGTGATCGTCTGCATCGCCACACCCTTCTTCACAATAGTGAAATCCGACACCTCGCCGTCCACGTCCACCAGCAAAAAATGCCGTGGAACCGACGCCACATCTCGAACTACGGAAAAAGTGACCATCGGGAAGGTGTGAAAATTGATAGTGGATCGACGGAAAATAGGCTGAACCACCTCTCGGATCTGTGCGAGCAATTCCGAACCGACCACGCTGAAGTAGAGAGCGACTTCGAGCTCCTTCATTTTTTTGCCCTTTGGCCGCGAGGTTTCGTAGCCGTTCAGAGACAAAGAGACGACGTGACTTTCCACCAATTCCAGCTGCTCATGAAAACGCTCGCCGTATTCGCTGGCAGCAAAAGCATCGGCAAAAGCATTCGCTTCCTTTTTCACCAATTCATCAAGCGCCTTTTCAGAAAATAGTTCCGGAGTGTCCTTCACCTCACGGACGATCTTTGTCTGCGACAAAAACCACGGCGAAGCGAGCGTACAGTGGATCTCCCCGACCGCATCACTGCGCAATCCTCCCAGCGGAGTGAAGGTGAGATGTTGCAAACCTTCTTTTTCGAGGCGATCAACCACTTTTTTCAGCACTGTGATCGCAGCCGCTGCCATGTCCTTCCCAGGCTTGGCAGTACGATGTAGGGGAAATGTTTCTTCGCAAGAAAAGAGGATTTTCGGAACGCGGCATGTCGCGCCGGCTGTTGCCGTATTAGCCAATGTCCCCAATGCGTCGGACGCAGGCTTGGTCTCAGAACAATCGCGAATAGCGAGACCGCCAGACACTCGCTCACCTTCAATGTGAAGAAGGATGACGGGTACTTTATCTGAATGCATGCCAAACGAGAGCCGGCTCATGGGAATATTGTATCACGAATCAGAGGCGAGCTAGCAAGATCAGATCGTCCAGTTGTCCTTTGCAATCGCGCGGAGCAAAAATACTCCGTCGACCTCATCGAAGACGAGATACATCGTGGTCCAATCCATTCCCTCGTACTGCGGGTTAAAGCCGGAATAGTGGAAAGCAACCAATTCCCGAGAACCCTTGTCAGTAAGAAGGCTGTTCTGGCTATTCCCGCTGCCCAAGGTCTTGTTCACTGCAGTGTCCGGAGCTGCCAGATAGTCGGCAGTGTTGATATATTTTTTCAAATAGTCGGCAACGGTCATATTGATCTCGTCACCCTTCCCATCAGTGTAACCGAAAAAGTGGAGCGTTTTGTCTGTGGTAATTTCCGAAACATTTTCTTTGGAGAGCGTGCTGCTCGCTAGGTTTAGATTCGGCACATGGCGCAGAGAGAGACCATCGGGACTCACAAGCGTTTCAAGTTTGGCAAAGTCGGAAGAAGCGAGCGCTTCCAGCACCTTCTTCGACGCCGCAAAGAGACGAGCCTCTTTTTGTAGCTGCGCCTGCTGCTGCCGCTCGAGGGTCTGGCCAATTTGTTGGCCCTGATTTTGGCCGTTATTAGTAGAACCTTTTCGGCTCTGGACAAACAGGTATCCGCTGAGCGCGATCGACGCGAAGAGAATGACGGCCACAAAGATACGAACGGCATATGAAGTCTTCATGGAGTAATTATATACTTTTCTAGACAAAATAAGGAGAAGACGTATACTAAAAATGGATCCGTAATAAAACAACCGCTCACCAACGTAGATCAGAACTATGAAAACTTGTTCCAAAAACGTCATCGACGAGCAACTCGAAGGACTGCTCGGTCATACAAATCCGACCTTTCTCTCGCAGCACGAATCAACCGTGGTCTCGTTCGAGAAATTGGTCTTACCCAAGCAGATCGAGGTCATGCAACTCATGGCCGAGCATATTCAGGCTCCCAATAGCGAGGTGACGCCGGAGTTGCTCGACAGGCTGATCCAAAAGTTAAATGTCGGTCGAGTAGAAGTCGCGGCAGTGCTTCCATTACTTCGACCGTTGCCGCACGAGACAAAACAGGCCGTAGCTGCAACCAACGCTGTCATCGCCATCGTCATTGAATCTGACTGTGAACTTCGTGCCATCCGCGAGTTTCAAAGGCAACAAGAGGAGCATCAGTATGCTCAACCAACGCCGGCCAGATCTCGTTACGATCCGAAAATGCGCCGACTGCCGTAACTCCTAGCACCTTATAAAAAATATCTTCGGAACAGATCGAGCCACCCTAACCCGGTGGTCTTTTTATTATAAAAATTTAGCGAAAAAGAATGCTAGCCCAGCACCGCCTTGATGCGTCGCACGCCGGCAGATACCGCCTCTTCTTTGGTGATCTTGAATTTCCAAACTCCGGCCGGACCGGCGAGCTCCTTGGTGTTCTTCACGTGAGGGCCACCACAGAATTCTTTTGAGTAGGCGGTGCGCACAGCGTCGGCGACAGAAGCCGCACCGGTACCGTCTGCCTCACCACCAATATAATAGACGGTCACCTTGTCGCCGTATTTGTCGCCAAAGAAATGCAGCGCACCCAGTTTTTCCGCTTCAGCCTTCGGGAGTTCAGCGACCTGCATCGGCAGCGCTGCCGCGATCTTTTCATTCACGATCGCCTCCACGCGCTTTTTCTCATCATCGGTCATCTTGGCACCGTGAGCAAAGTCAAAGCGAAGACGTTCAGCGGTGATGTTGCTTCCCTTCTGCTGCACCTGCGTGCCGAGCACATCTCGCAACGCCTGATGGAGCAGGTGCGTGGCGGTGTGATATTTCACTGACATCTCATCGGTGTCGGCGAGACCACCCTTGAACTTCTGCGCTGCGCCAGCACGAGAAAGCTCTTGATGGGCTTTCATTTTTGCTTCAAATTCTGCGATATCTACTTTTTTGCCAGATTCCTTGGCCAACTCAACCGTCAATTCTAGAGGAAAACCGTATGATGAAAAAAGTGTGAAGGCATCGGTACCCTTTTCAAATTCCTTCAGACCGTTTTTGAGCGTCTCGCGAAACTTACTTTCCTCTTTGTCGATCTCTTTCTTGATATGTTCCGCTTTCTCGAGAAGATTTCCGTACACTGGACCAAACTTTTCGATCACCGCACCGGCGATCCAGAAAAGCGAGCCAGGCTTCATGCCGAGCAAGTCGGCAAAGCGCACTACTCGCCTGAGCAAGCGGCGCAGAATATATCCTTGATCAGTGTTCGAAGGCAGAACACCATCGCTGATGAGAAATACTGCTGTGCGAAGGTGATCCGCGACAATTCTTTTTGCTCGCATATTATCTGCCGTCGAGAATTCATCGATCTTCCCCATGATCGTATCAAAGAGATCCGTATCAAAAACACTCTGCACTTTCGGGTTCTCCAATCGCTGCAGCACCATACAGAGGCGCTCGAGGCCGGCGCCGGTATCAACATTCTTCTGCGCGAGCTTGCCGACGATCTTGCCCTCGCGTTTCTCAAACTCCATGAACACATCGTTCCAGATCTCCACCACCTGTTGCTTCTCATCGGCCTCGTTGTATTGCTCGATGGTCAGATCGCCGAGACCTTTTTCGGTCACGTCATAGAACATCTCAGAGCACGGGCCGGTCGGGCCGGTCCAGCCGTCGCGCGTCTCGCCGCTCGCGGTCTTCTTCACTGCGGGCCACCAGTTGGAATCAGCGCCTTTGAAATAGATGCGATGCTCAGGCATGCCCACTTTCTTCCAGATCTCAAATGCCTCAGTGTCGCGCGGCACACCCGCCTTCTCATCGCCTTCAAACACGGTCACATAGAGACGGGCCGGATCGAGACCGAGTCCCTCTGTCTTGCTTGTGAGGAATTCGTAGCTCCACTTGATCGCGTCCTCCTTGAAATATCCGCCGACTGACTCATCTCCGAGCGACCAGTTGCCGAGCATTTCAAAGAAGGTGCAGTGAGTGCTATCGCCGACCTCGTCGATGTCGATGGTGCGCACGCATTTCTGCGAGTCGGCTAGGCGCACACCGGATGGATGTTTGCCGCCCATTAGGTACGGCACAAGCGGCTGCATGCCCGCGGTGTTGAAGAGCGTTGTGTTGGTCGCACTTGTCTCACTATTTGCGAGCAACGAATACGACGGGATGATGACATGACCCCTCTTCTCGAAGAATCTGAGGAATCGGCTACGAATGTCGTGAGATTTCATTGTTTTGCAGTTTTACGCGTTTTCTCGACAGGCGTATGCCCGCGAGCGTTCAGTCGCACCATAGTAGCAAAAAAGCCGAAAATCGGCCATTTTGGGAGGGTATTGACACTGTGGCTATATTTGGTGTATAATACTGGTTAGAAAGGCGGGCTGACAAACAACAGCTCGAACAGTTACAGATGAATACTCCGACTCCAAACCCGACCCAGCGCAAAAAAGGCATCTTTATCTCTCCGGCAGAGATAGTCCTCCTGTTGGCTGTGATCGGCCTCGTTTACCTGATCGGAAACGCCCTAGTGGGACAGCTCATGGATTCCGCGAAGCGGAACGTCTATGCCGAGCCCCTCTACCGCGACGGCATCACGCCAGCGGCGAACTCAGATGACGGCTTCACCGGCGAGATCATCAAGTTGGTAACGCCGACGAAAAGCAAGGTCGTAATGCTCGGCATACGGCAGTCCGTGCAACCCGACAGTGAGACCAACATCAACGTCAGAAATGCGGTTTTCTTCGCCATCGGCGACGATACGATGCAGGTCGGCGACAAGGTCCACGTCAAAAAGTATTGGCACGTGCCACACAACCAAGGCGCTCAGAGCTACAGCCTCTGGATGGCCATGAGGATCGGCGGCGAAATCACAAACAAGCGTTGATGCTGTCACTACCGACACCAACATCAACCGGAGTTACGCTGACTACCTCCTCAAAAAATTGTCAGGCAAACCGCAGAGAACCTGTGGTTTTTTTGTTATATTTCCAGCTTTCATCCGTCTCACTCATTTGCACAGGGCAGTGTAGAATGATCCATATATATTATTTTTTAATATTACATTTATGAAAAATTTAAACCCCTATCTACGATTCAATGACGGTAAGTGTCGCGAAGCGATGACCTTTTACAAAGACTGTCTTGGAGGAGAGCTCACCTTCCAAACGATCGGCGAATCCCCCATGGCCAAGGAGATGCCTGCCGACAAGGGCGGACTCATCATGCACGCAGGACTCAAGAACGGCCCGATCGAGTTCTTTGCTTCCGATATGATGCGAGACAAAGCGACGGTCGGCGACAACATCGCCATGGCGATCAATGTCACGGACGAAAAAGAGGCGCGAAAGATCTTCGAAAATCTATCCCGAGGAGGCGAAGTGTTCATGCCGCTCGAGAAGGCATTCTGGGGAGCACTGTTCGGAGTCGTGACAGACAAATACGGGATCGAGTGGATGGTCAACTGCGGCCTTCCGATTGATCAGAAATAAATAAGACCCAGCGTTCGCTCGCGATTACTTTATCATCCCCGCACCTTTCGCGAGCTTCTCGAGGCGTACGATGTCTTCCTCGATGGCGCGAATGCCGTCGGCAAAGAATTCCGGCTTAGTGACATCGATGCCGATATCCTTGAAAATATCCTCCGGTGACTTGCTGCCACCGGCACTCAAAAACTGCTCGATCTTCTTCAGGTAGCTCTTGTCCGCCTTGTATCGCTGATACAGTGCGCGCGAGATCAGGAACCCATAGGCATACGAATACACGTAGAAGAATCGGCGAATATGTCCCCAGGTGACAAAGAAGTAGCCGTCATTTTCCACGAGCTTCATCACCGGACCGAGGTAGGCTCCCATGTGGACGTTGAGCACCTCGGCGATCTCCTTGCGAGTGAGCGAACCTTTCTCGCGAATAGCGCCGTGCAATGCGAGTTCAAAGTTGAAACAAGCGATCTGTCGGAAGACCGTGGACATGGCATCATTGATGCGATCATGAAGTGCGAAGATCTTCTCCTTCTCGGACAATTTCTCGAAGATCTCCTCGAAAACGAAGTTTTCAAACAACGTGCTTGCGGTCTCCGCGACAGAATAGGAATACCCCTGGTACAACACTGGCTGTGCATCACTGAGCTCGCTGTGAAATGCGTGCCCCATCTCGTGTCCGAAGGTCATCACCGAGTCGAGCGTGTCGGAGTGGTTGAGTAGCACGAAGGTCGGATTGTTCACCGATGAAGAGCAGAACGCCCCGCCCTCCTTCCCCTTTTTCGGAAACGCGTCGATCTGTCCGCTCTGCAAATACTTCTTCAGGATCTGCGGGTACTTGGCGTCGACTTTGCCAAAGGAGGTCATGAGGATGTCCACCGATTCGCCAAACGGCACCTTGCGAGAGATCTTGCCGAGATCGGCACCGCGATCGGCATACTCGAGCGTCTTGAGCTTGAGGAGTTTCGCCTTCAAAGCATAGAAGCGATGTGCCACCGGGAAATATCTCGTGACCGTGTTCACCAGATTCTCCACTGTCTGCGGATCATTCTGATATCCAAGCACTGTGCCGGCATACGGCTTGGCGAAACCGCGGAGCTCGTCGTTGATCTTCTTGTCGGTGTAGATGGCGTTGATCTCGGCTTCAGAAAAGTAGCTGATCTCTTTCAACTTGGCAGTGATGATACTCCAGAGCTTGCGGCGGAGTGTGACAGGCAGACTGGCCACCTTGTTGAGCGCCTCGGCAAGGGGCATCTCCTTTCCTTGGAATCGCACGGTCTGCACATTGAGCAACTTCTCCTGACCATCGGTCCAGAGCGAGTGTGCTGGCAATGACTTCAAGCTCATGATCTTCTCCTCGGCTTCGGAGAGATTGTACTTGGCGGTATCGAATATCTGCTTCAAGAAATAGCGGAAATGCGCGAGTTGCTTGCTCGCAAGAAATTCTTTCTGCTTTGCAGATTCGATCTTGGCCAGACGAAGACAGAAGAACAAGATAGTGTTCCCCGCTTTCGTGAGTCGGCTGATGAGTAGGTTGAGCTTGGCATCAGCCACTGCGTCCTCGCTGTTGAGATATTTGCTGTATGAAAAATACAAGCCCGGGCGATACGAGTCCGCTTGCTCGCTGAGCTTCTCCCAGTCGGTGAGCGCTTCGAAGAGTACCGCTTCGTTCGTGAGATAGTCGTTGCGAGCAGAATACTTTTTCGCGAAAACGGCATAGGCGGCCTCGAGAGCCTTGGTATCCGCCTCGATGCGTGGGTCCTCGTGAGACGAATAGAGGAGGCCGAGATTCCACTCAGTTTTGAATGCGGGCGACTCTTTCTTTGCGGGTTTCTTTGCGGATTTCATGCCCTACACTATACGCCAAAGATGCCCAAAAACAAATTATTGAAGAAAGTTAGCACAACGTCGCCAACTCCTCCTTCACTTCGCTGATCTTGCCGGTCGAAAGTCCCATTGAGCTCAATATGGAGGTGTCAGCACTGAGCGATTTACACAACACAATACCCCTCTTGAACAATTCCTGGCGATGACTGTCGGTGAGAGAGTTGATGCAGGTGAGCGGATGAAGACCGCTTTCTTCGATCCATTGTTCGAGATTGCCTTTTTCTGGGTAGTTCCAACCGATCATTTTCAGGCCGGCACAGCGACCGTAGTCGATGGCGGTTTGGGTGAATTTTGTGTTGGTGATCAAACAGCCCTCGCCGAAGGCGCGCTTCTTGCCGCCGTAGTTGAACAACTGCGAACGCAAGTCATCGAAGCGCGCCTTCACGTACAAGGCCACTTTCAGATCGGTCTTGAAGCCCAGTTCATTGTGAAATTTCAGCTCACAAAGAACAAGCTGAGCATCGTTATATGCCACCACATCCACTTCATGCGGGACGCAGGCGCCCTGCACTGTTTGATCGGTGAGCGCTTGATACCCTTTGGCACGAAACACCTCGGCGATGAACTTCTCAAAAGGAAAGCCGGTGGGTCCGAGACCGATGAGGGCGCGGCGAAGAGAATACTTCGCCGCCACCGGCTTTTGATGTTCGCGGAGCAGATTGAAAGCGTGTCGATAGATATCGCTGGTCGTGATACCAGGCACTATTTCTCGCTCGACGTGCTCGACGATCCTCGCGATCACGGCATCGCTAGTACCGACTCGCTTGAGCGAATACGCCAATTTCTCGGGACGGAAAGACTCGCTGGTGCCATCCGCCTTCAGAATATTGATCTGCTGAGAAGACATTCTCCCTATTCCTCAGACTAGCCCTTAATGTTGATATTGAAGCTGTTGAGATCCTGATTTGCCGGCACTTCAAACAAATTCAAGCGGAGCTTCTTGCCATTCAATGTTCCTGAAATAACGATCTGAGGCATTGCTTCAAACGAGACCTTGAACGGCTTCGATGTCACGACTTGCGCACACATATCGGCAGTGGACACAGAGGTGAACACGAGCGTGTAGGCAGTGGTGCTGTTGGCATCTTTTGAGTAACCACTGGTCAAATTGTGACAAGGAGTTGGAAGATCGATCTCGCCAACGTAGACATGGCGGCCGTCTTTAAATTGATGCTTGACGTTCACCATTTGCACGTAGTCATCCTGTGTTGTCGGAGGAGTGTTCGTATCTGTCGTCTTAGGCGCATTTGGAGTAGCAAGCCAATAAATGCCGAGGGCGAGGAGAACGATAACAACGACGCCAACGATCCAGGCTGTCATTGAATTTTTATTTGATTCCATATGCGTTTGAAAATAGTGTTGAGTGGATAATACCCCTATTATACTGCCAATTCCACAATCCCGCCACCGAGACAGACGCCGTCGCGATAGAGCACCACCGACTGCCCTGCCGAAGCAGCAAATTGCGGATGTGAAAAATGGAGCTGATACAGGCCATCTTTCCTAGGCACTGAGGAAATAGTGCAGCGATCCAGCGGTTGGCGGTAGCGAATTCGAGCCTCACACTCAGCACCATTTTGCGGCACCTGTCCAGTCCAGCTGACTTGGCCGATAGTGATGACTGTTGCACTTAGTGCGGATGAATTATGCACAGATGAGCCGGTTTCTGCTTGCGGCCGCTCGGAAACAGTGATGGTATTTGCCTCAATATCCCTTGCAGACACATACAAAGGTGAGTTGGAGTCGGTCTTCGTCGTGAGAGTGAATCCGTGTCTTTGGCCGATCGTGAAGAAAGTAGCGCCATCGTGTGTTCCGATCACCGACCCAGCTTCACTCAACACTTTCCCTTCTCGCAGCGGAATATAATGCGCGAGAAAGTCTTTCATGTCGACCTTTCCAATAAAGCAAAGTCCTTGACTGTCTTTTTTCTCGGCGGTCGGTAGGCGAAACCGCTTGGCGAGCTTGCGCACCATCGGCTTGGTGAGATGTCCGACGGGAAACAGAATTTTTGAAAGCTGTTCCTGCTTGAGTGTCCACAAAAAATAGGTTTGATCCTTTTCAACGTCCGCTGACTCGCGCAATTCATACAGACCACTGTTCGAACTACTGCCCGAATCGCTGGCAGGACCTAACATGTTTTGCGCATAGTGCCCGGTGGCGACACAATCGGCCCCCATCTCCAGAGCTTTTTTCAGAAAGGCGCCGAATTTGATCTGCTTGTTGCACATTACATCCGGATTTGGGGTGCGGCCGGAGCGATATTCGGCGATCATATAGTCGACGACGCCTTGTTTGTACTCTTTTTCTAGATCGATAGTGATGAACGGAATATTGATCGCCGCGGCCGCACGCATCGCATCGAGCCGCTCCTCTTTCCAGTTGCACGGCAAAAAATCTGGCTGCCACACCTTCAAAAAAACTCCGGTCACCTGATGTCCCGCTTTCTTGAGCAACGCCGCGGAGACCGAGCTATCCACCCCGCCGGACATGCCGACAAAAACTTTCATGAGATGAATGTAGCATTAAAATTCATTATTGCAAAAACTGCGCCTTGTTCGACAGATGTTCCTCAAAAGTCCGGCCGTAGTGCATCACGCCCTTCTTGTCGGTGAGGAAGTAGAGATATGGCGTGGAGATCGGGCTGATAGTGGCGTTTATAGAGTCGAGACCAGGATTGGTGATCGGCGTTGGCGGCAGGCCTTTGTACAAATAGCTGTTGTACGGCGAATCGATCTTCAAATCTTCCGATGTGAGGGTATCAGTCGTCTTGCCATTGATATATAAGAATGAGGAGTCAACTTGTAGAGGCATACCGAGAGAAATGCGTTTCCATAAGATACCCGCAATAGTGCGGCGAGTCACGGTGGTGCGGCCCTCCTCCTCGACGATCGATGCCATTTTCACTACGTCTGAGAGCGGCTTGCCGAACGAATCCAGTGCGGGCCGGATACTCGCGATCTTTTGATCAAAATTGACACGCATTACTTCCCGCATGTTTTCCGGAGTCACGTTCGGCAAGAAACGATACGTATCGGGAAACAGGTACCCCTCGGATGTAGACGCGATGGTCAGAAACCTTGCAACATCAAAATTCGGCAACTCCTTCTTGGCGATCACCCCGATCTGTTTTACGCTCGAACCTTCAGGGATCGTCAGCTGTTTATATTCAATGCCGAAAGCGCCTCTCGAAATGCGCGAAAGAAGTTCGAGCGACGAAAGCGGCGTCCTAAAAAAATACTGCCCTGCCAGCACGCTGCGTTGATTGCCAGAAATGTAGGCAGACAGAGTAAAGAAGGAAGCCGATCGGATGAAACGTGCGGATTCAAGCTGTTGCGAAAGCTGGCGCAGCGAAACGCCCTCCTCGACCGAGAAAAAAGAAGCAGCCGGAAAGCCTTCGGGCGGTCGGATGAACAGAGTCCAGAGAATGCTCCACGCGACAAGACAGACGCAGACCGTGATGCCGAAAGCGGTCGAGAGTGCCTGAAATGGCGATCGAATACTGTCCGGAGAAGCGTCTGAAGTATCCATGGGAAATAATGAAAATTGGCGGAATTAAAAACGCAATTAAATTGGAAGATTGCTTGGCGCTTCGGAACGTCGAGATTCGATACGATCCAAAGAAGGCGTGGTAGCGGTCGCTCCAGGAAGGTGGAAGATGGTGGCGAGCGATTCGGCAGTCATGATAAAAGGCTTTGATTTCCAAAATCGGTATGGATAGGTGAAGAACGAGCGGTGCTTGTAGGCATCGAGAAACATTTTCTCGTAGTGAGTGCGACGCATTCGGGCGAAGTCCTGCCATGGGTAGTCGAAATCAGTAAAGAAACCGAGCCCAAGGTTGTTGATGTAATTGTAATTGCCGCCGTACTGACGAAATGCGCCGATCAAACCCGGCACGCGCACCGGCAGCTTGTTCGCCTCTTTAGTGGCAATATAGAGACCGCGAATGCACGTATCAAACGGCAGCTGATGCATATTTTTTTCGATGGCCGCAATGGCATCGGTCTGACCCTTAGTGTAATCCGGGAAACTCCTGGTCTTCTTGCCGTCTTTGTCCTTCACCTCCGGAGTCGCGGCGTCTTTAATATTTTTGATCTCACCTTCGCAGGCCTTGATCCAATCATCCTTCTTCTTCAAATGTCCTTCAGGTAAACCGAGCTTCTTGTGTGCCTGGATGAGGATCTGGAACCATGCCTGCTCCCCATTTTGAAGCGAGCCCATCCATTCAAGCAGCGAATTTATCGGATCTATCTTAAACTCCTCTTTTTCAGAAGCCTTGTCCAAGCCGAAATCCACATAACTCTTAATTTGATACATGTCTTGCGGCTTGCCCGTCTTCTTGTCCTTTCTCGAGTGCACGAAATATGTTCCCCACATCGGCATCTCTTCCGGATGAGTGAAGACCTGGTCGCTATAATCCGGAACCTCCTCGATCACGATGCCGGGATAATACGCGTACAGCTGTGCCTCGATGAGATCCTTGTACTTCGTGTGCGTCCAGATATAGAAATGTACTTTGCCACCAATAGAGGCCATTTCCAACGAGAACCAATTTCGTATCTTGCCGTTGACATAGGTGTCGATCCAACTTGCCGAGCCTTTTTGCCAAATAGATGCCAGAAAAATCTCCATCGCCAGCGGCGACTTGGTGACTTCCTTCGGCAATCGAATCTCCAGTAGAGTGCCACCTTGTTTTTCCACAAATTCGCTACGGACGTAGTAGAACCAAGTGTGTGCGAATACGAATCCGCAAAAGAACGGCAGCCAGATCGGATAGAGGGAAAGAAAAGTAGAGACGCTTTGATAGATCAGGTTGCTAAAGTCGGCTGCGAGAACAGATTCCATCACTCAATGATACAAAAAAAGACCGCCCCACTCAAGGGACAGTCTTTTTTGCTCGTTCAGAGTCTTGCTTACGCCTTCACTGCCGGAGAGAAGCTCACGACTACCGAATACTTCCCCTCCTTGTCTTTCTTGAAATGCTTCGGATTTTGAAGGTTGACCATGATAGTGTTCTCTTTCACATATCGCTCTTTGAGTACCTTCTCGACGATCTCGCTCTTGTTGAGCGGACCACTCTTTTCGATGATCTTTTTGATCACATCCTTCACAACGCCACTCATATAGCCCCATTCAGCGAGTGCGTAGAGACCGCGACCGACAAGCACGAAGCGTGAGTCCTTGATGAGCTCGTTGTGGCAAGTAGCGACATGAGCCTTGATGTTGAAGATCTTTTCGATGTTCTTTGCGACCTGAGTGAAGTGGATCGGCGAACCGTGCTTTCGGATAACGAGAAACGCGTAGTCTCGCATGCCCTTCGTCTTGATATTTGGAGAATCAGCCAAGCCCCACTCACCGAGCGGATTTTGCGCGATCTTCTTTGAAAGCTTAAGCCATCGGCGAACTACTTCTTCATTCTTGTATTTCTCAGACACATCCTTGAGATGCTCGAGGAACTTGTTGACCATCTCTGATTCAGAGAGCAGGTCGTCATTCGAGATATTCTTGTACAGCTTGTGGAGAGAGCCTTCTACCTGCTTTGCGAGCTCTTCATTTACATGCCATCGGTGATTGAAATGTTCGTCTTCTTTCTGGCGCTTGAAGATGTCACCGAGAACAAGAAGAAAATTGAGATGGTTTTGGAGAGACGCGTCTTTTGAAATATGGGAAAGGAGGTCATCTTCTACCACAACCCCACCGAGAGAGTGGAGCACTTGCTCGAGGTCGGCAAAAGCGGTCTTTTCTTTTCCATACACATCAGACTTGCGGATATTGGCGATAGCGTAATTTTCGATCTGTCGGACTCGCTCTCGGGTGATGCCGTATTTCTTGCCGATCGCTTCGAGCGTAAGGCGCTTTGCTTCCTTGCCAAGACCATAACGAGCAACGATCACTTCCTGAGCGCGGTCAGGTAGCACGGCGATCAGCCGCTTGGTCACTTGTTTTGGTTTGAAGCTAATAGTGCTCATATTTTTCTTTATTGGTGATTGAACCAAATTATCATTGATAGTCATAATAGTCAAGCTTTGTCAAAAAGTCAAGCGGGAGGCGGGTTTTTGTGGTATTTATCCCGCCACGACCACGCTCACCAACTTCCCTTTTACGACGATAACTTTCTTCACTGGCTTGCCTGCGATCCACTTCTGCACTTCCAGCAAGGCCAGGGCAAGCTTCTCCAAGTCAGCATCCGTCGCGTCGCTCGGCGCGGCAAATTCCGCTCGCACCTTGCCATTCACCTGCACGCCGATCTTACGGCTGGCTTCGCGGATTTTCGCCTCGTCGCAGACCGGCCAGGCGGATAGATGGATACTTGTTTTGTTGCCAAGCTGTGCCCAAAGTTCTTCTGACATATGAGGTGCAAAAGGTGCGAGCAGTTTCAAGAACGTTTCATATTGTTCCCGGGACACGCCGGCAGCTTGCTCGTCCAGCGCATTGAGCAAGATCATCATTGTGCTGATCGCGGTGTTGAATTTCATTTCCGCGATGTCCGCCCCAACTTTTTTAACAGTCTTGTGTAGCAAGGACTCCAATTCACTAGTCGGGACAGCGACAGAAGTGGAAGCGGGGGCGGAAGTGGCGGTCACCTTCCCTGCCAGTTTCCACACGCGCTCCAAGAAGCGACGTGAGCCGATCATGCTGTTGGTGTTCCACGCGATCTGTTGATCGAACGGACCCATGAACATTTCATATACACGCAAAGTGTCGGCACCATACGTAGCAATGATCTCGTCCGGATTCACGACATTCCCCCAACGCTTCGACATCTTTCTGCCATCTTCGGCCATGATGAGTCCGACATGCTGGAGCTTTTTAAATGGCTCGGTGGTTGAGACGACACGAATGTCGTAGAGGAATTTGTGCCAGAAGCGAGCGTAGATCAGGTGGCGTGTCGCGTGCTCTGCCCCACCGACATAGAGATCAACCGGTGCCCAATACTGCTCCGCTCGAGGATCGACAAGCGCCTTTTTGTTGCGCGCGTCCATGTATCGCAAGTAGTACCAGCTTGAACCCGCCCATTGCGGCATGGTGTTGGTCTCGCGACGAGACTTGCCACGACACTTCGGACACTTGGTGTTCACCCACTTTTCGATCGCAGCCAAAGGCGACTCACCAGTGCCAGTTGGCTCGTATGACTTCACCTTCGGGAGTTTCACTGGCAGGTCTTTTTCGGGAACAGGTACAACCCCGCACTTCTCGCAATGCACCACAGGGATCGGCTCGCCCCAATATCGCTGACGTGAGAACACCCAATCGCGGAGGCGGTAGGTTGTTTTCTTGGTGGCAAGATTCTTCGACTCGAGATAAGCAATGATCTCATTTCGCACGCCGCGCGCGTTTTTACCGGCAAATTCTTTCGGCTCGGACAGAATACCTGTTTGAGCATCGGCAAAACATATTTCCTGTTTACGCACCTTTTCAGCAAGCGCTTCGTCCTTCGGATACAAAACTGTCTTGAGTGTGATCCCGTATTTCTTGGCGAAAGCAAAGTCGCGCGGGTCGTGCGCAGAACACTTCACGATACCGGTACCGTAGTCGGCCAAAGCAAAGCTCGCAACCCAGATCGGCAGATCGCCATTTCCAAGCGGATCGACGATGTAGCGGCCAGTAAAAATACCTTCAGATTCTTTTTCTTCAGCAAATCCCTGCTGCGCGCGCTTTGCAACCAAGCCAGCAGAGAAGTCGAGAACCTTCTGTTTGTCCTTTGTTCCCTCGAGCAAGGTTGACAGAAACGGATGATCCGGAGCGATGACGACAAATGTGTCGGCATAGCACGCCTCGAAGTGTGCGGAGAATGTCTGGATGGTGAGGCTTGTATCTTTCACAGGTGCAGTGAAGATCATGCCGTCGCTCTTACCGATCCAATTCCGCTGAAGCTCTTTAATAGAGGTCGGCCAATCGAGCGCGGGCCGTCCAGCCTTCGCCTTGCCGATGAAAACATCCCAGAGATAATTCATGTCCGGACGATTCAAAAAACCGGCAACCTCCGCACGCGGCAGCCAGACCACTTCGTGAAGTGCCTTCTCCTTTTCATCAGCATCTTTCCACGCGTCATCCACGAGCTCGAGATACACGCCGGTGAAATGCGCGAAGCGATTCACTTTTTTGATCGCCTGATAAAATTGGGAGTCGATCTGACCGAATTCGCGGACAAACCGGACATTCTGATAGCCAGTCTCCTCTTGCACTTCGCGCATCGCCGCCTCAGCGAGTTGTTCGCCTTTTTCTACGCCGCCAACTACAAGACCATGCCAATCATTACTCTTCCAACGCAGACACAAATACTTGTCTTCAGACCAATGCTTCACGACGCACACGACGGCATTTCGCTCCTCTAGCGGCAGGCCGGGGCGCACTGCGTCGGGGCCAGAATCACGGATCATGAGGGGCTTTTCTGTCGCATCCAGATCAGCCAGCAGTCGCTCGGCATAATCAGTGATCTTCAAGACCCACTGACGGATGGGCTTTTTCTCCACGACGCTACCACAGCGTTCGCACTTGCCATCCTCGAGATCCTCGTTGGCAAGACCGGTCTTGCAGGAAGGACACCAGTTGATCGGCTCGTGCGATTGATACGCTAGACCTTTCTCGAGCAATTTCAGGAAGATCCATTGCGTCCACTTGTAGTAGGCGGGGTCGGTGGTGTTGATCTCTCGCGACCTGTCATAGTCGAAGCCGAACATCTCGAGCTGCTCCTTGTAGCGCTGAACGTTCTTCTCCACAGCGATCGCCGGATTGGTCTTCATCTTGATCGCGTAGTTTTCTGCTGGAAGGCCGAAAGCGTCAAAACCCATCGGGTGCAGCACCGAATGACCTTGCATGCGCTTCATACGCGACACAACATCGGTAGCGATGTAGCCCTTCGGGTGACCGACATGGAGACCTTCACCGGATGGATACGGGAACATGTCGAGGACGTAGAAGGCGTCTTTCTTCGCATCCTCCTTGGTCGCGTAGATCTTTTTCTTCGCCCACTGCTTCTGCCACTTGTTCTCTATCTTCGAGTGATCGTATGCGGGCAGTTTCTGCGATTTCATAGTGCAGTAAACTATACAACAAAATGGCCAAATGAAAAAGTTGCTGCCTTCTCACAGATAAATTGACCACATTCTTTGATAGGTATACTCTTATCTGTAGCAACGAAACCCCGACAACCGCAACACTTCACCGAATTGCACGATGAAAATTTTCAGCGATCATCCGAACGCGCTCGAATTGGTTGAGTATTTCGAGCGGTGGCTCGCAGTCGTCCCTCCCCATTGGAGAGAGATCCTTGGAAAGGTCCACATCCACCTCACGTCAATGCGACTCGATGAAATGCCGGTGACACGCGAAGCTGCCACTGCAGAACAAGCTGCTCTTGCCGAGCAAATGAAAAAGGCTGGCACGTGGAAGCCTGATATGGACGTCATGTGCTGCCGTGCGAGCAAGAGAGGAAGCGATGGACATCACGTGATCTATCAGATGATTCAGGAAGAAGATGTAAACGAAGATACGCTGAGCCATATCGCTACTGAAGTATTGACCTGCATCGGCAAAGTAGCGTTCTCCATCGTCAATACTCGAGCGAAAGTGCTTGTCGAGCAAGACCCTCAGGTCACTCGGTGGCACGGTTCTCTGAGTGAAACGGCTCGACGTGATCTCTTTGGAGTGTTCTTTATGCTCGTCTGTTTTCCGAAGCTACCAACCGGACGGCATCACCGAAAGAGAATGAGGTTGGTTCACCGTGTGGATCAAATCGTGCGCGAGACTGTTGAGTGCGAACTGTCCTTTGCGGAGTAATGCGGATTTTTCAGCAAACCGAAACCGTTTGACGGGAGTAGGTTTTTTTATCGCAAAAAAAGAAAAGCCGGCGCCATGGAATGGCGCCGGCTGAGGAAACGTTACGGCAATCCGACAAGCAGAGATCAGTCGGCTTTTGGCTCATCTGGCTTGCGAACGCCAAGCTTCTGAAGCACGAAGTTCAAATGAGCCATATCAGCAGCTCTCGCCGCGAGGACTGGGCGAACAAAGAGTCGCCACCAGGTGATCGCCGTGACCAGAAAAACGGAAGCGAGAGCCGCGATCTGTCGCGCCGTTGAGTGGTCACCTGTCCCAAAACACGCGACACCGAGGGCGAGCAGGAGGGCCAGGAGAGCAAGGATGATGCTGAGCATGAAACGACAGAGCGCCTCAAACGGACCGGGCTGCCGCGGCTTGGATGGCAATTCAGGATTCATACGTGTGAAGAACAGGGGTTGACCGAAGATTACGTTAAAAACTGACCGACCAGCAGTATAACCCAGATGCAACCTTTTGTCGACCCCCTCAATCCACCTAATTAACCAACCTTAAATTCCAAAACGTCACCATCCTGCACGATGTATTCCTTCCCTTCTGTACGGAGCAGGCCTTTCTCTCGAGCGGCAGCAAAAGATCCTGCTTCAAGCAATGTGTCCCAATGGATCACCTCGGCCTTCACGAATCGGTCTTTGAAGTCGTTGTGGATAGCGGTGCCAGCGATAGGCGCGGTCGAACCCTTGCGGATCGTCCAAGCCCGAGTCTCTTTTTCGCCAGTGGTGAAGTAGGTCATGAGACCAAGCAAGTCGTAGCTCGATCGGATGAGATTGTCGATGCCGTCATCTTTGCCGCCTAGCTCTTTGCGGAACATTTCCTTCTCTTCACCCTTCATATCTTTGAGCTCGTGCTCCACGCCGGCATCTACGATCACGTACTGCGCTTTTTGTTCAGTGAGGTACGCAAGTAGCGCGGCAAAGCGAGGCTCCTTTCCGCCATCGATCTCATCGAGATTTTTTCCGCCCGCTTTTTTATTCAAACAATAGAGGATCGGCTTCATGGTGAGCAGGTGCATTCCTTTGGCAAAAGGGAGTTCTTCGTCTTTGAACGCCAAAGAGTTCGCGAGCTTGCCCTGATCGAGCGTTGCTTTGATCCGCTCGAGCACCGCCGCTTCAGCTACCGCAGCCTTGTCGCCGCGCTTCACATCACGCACTAGGTTCACCAGACGCTTCTTCACGGTCTCCTGATCGGCCATGATGAGCTCGAGATTGATCGTCTCGATGTCGCCCTTCGGATCTACCTTGCCGTGCACGTGGATCACTTTGTCATCTTCGAAAATACGCACCACTTCGAGGATGGCATCGGTCTCGCGAATGTTGGTGAGAAACTTGTTGCCCAAGCCCTCACCCTCGGAGGCACCTTTCACAAGCCCCGCGATATCGACAAACTCCACGATCGCCGGAACAGTCTTCTGAGTCTTAGAAAAATCCGACAGCTTCCAGAGACGCTCGTCAGGAACGGCCACCACACCCACTGAAGGATCAATAGTGCAGAAAGGATAATTTTCAGCCGGTACCGACTTCAGTGTCAGCGCGTTGAACAACGTCGATTTGCCGACATTCGGGAGGCCTACGATGCCTATAGAAAGAGACATCGGCTATTTATATCAGGATTTTGTCAAAATACCAAGGAAACGTTCGCTTAATAATATTGACATTTTCGCACAAACGGTGTATAGTAGTGTCTGATTTTCGCCGCTTGACAACACTTTATACGAAAGGCTTCCCCATGCTCACACTCGCACTTAGTCACACCTTGCAGCAGAGTCAGTCGCTCAGCATCGAACTCGGTTTGTCGCAGAGCCTCGCCCAAACAGTCGGCCTGACTCGCCCACCAGGCTCACCCGGAAATCCGGAAGAGATCCTCGCACGAATCCTAGCAAACATCGTTGCGTCGATCACAAATGCCCGCATACAAGAAGCGGTCAGCGGATTGACGAGCGATCCAAGTTTCGTCAAAGGTCTGCTCTTGCACAAAGAGGAATTGGCTGTCTTGAGAGAGGGTCGGATCGAACAGTTCGCGGCAGATCATCTCTACACAAATAGCACGCGTGACGGAAAGTTCGTCCACGCTGTCGGATCTGATGGCAAACCCGTGCTCGACCCGCCCCAGACGACCGGCATCCTCTTCAGAAGAGCACTACTCGAACCGGAAAATTTCGGCCAAGAAGTGGAGCTTCTCGCTGAACGATTGCGACAGATCGCCTCTCGCGTTCATTCGGTGGCTGAACTCAAGGAAATGACGGCAGCGAAGAACATTGCTGCTCAGGTCCGGCCACTCTTCGAAAACTTCTGTGCGATCCTAGAGCTCGTCTTCGCCAAGAAGACTGAAGACATGATGACCGTGGCTCAATTTCTACGAGATGCCGTCATCTTAGAGAAGCTTGACCTCATCATGTCTGAACGGCTCCTGAAACGCTTCCTCAAGCGCTTTCGACGAGTCGGTCCGCGAGCGGTTGCCCGAGATTTCGAGGAATCAATGCTCAACACCGTGGCTGAGTATACACTCATCAGTATGGGTGTGATCTCTCCGGACATCTTTGCCCTGCAAAGGAGTGACACTGACTCGGAAGCATACGACGGTGCGTGCACAGAGTTGAGCAAGGTCGGAATCGACCTAAGCCAGGTGCTCGCCCACTACCAGATCCAACCTGCAGGTAGGATCTTCTGGCACCGCTACTCCACCACCAAGGTGAAGCCGAGTGATCGTTCCGAGCAAATCGTCCGCGATTTCATCATTCGGACGGTCCGCCAAGACCGCCAGGCAGTCTTGGCGGCAGTCAACCACACCGAACTCTTCGCAGGCTTCAAGGCCGCGAAAGCCAAGTATGGGGTTGACGAAGAATTCGATGACGAAATCATCGGACAACTCACCGATCAACTCGGCAGTGACAGTTTCCAGCTCCAATACCTCGCGTTGCTGAGAAGGTGGTATCCTCAGCTCGAGAAACTCCTGTGACACCTGTCATACGGTCAAGAAAGACCGCGAGCCGCCCATGGCAACATGGGCGGCTCTTTTCATTTTCTTCCTTCTGTTTCTTCTACTGCCGCGACATCAACTTCTGGATCTCCGCTTGGTGCAGTCGCATGACTTCCATCGAGGCGAGCGTTTTGTCTTTTCCGGCCTTCACTTTTGCATCCACTTCTTTGGCGATCTTTTCAAAAAAGGCAGGCTGCTTTGTAACAACCGCGATGATCTGCTCCCGCTGCTGTGCTGGCAAAGCCTTGAGCTGCTTCTCCAACATC
This sequence comes from uncultured Candidatus Saccharibacteria bacterium, assembly GCA_964602975.1. Taxonomy (GTDB): domain Bacteria; phylum Patescibacteriota; class Minisyncoccia; order Phycocordibacterales; family JBBTRF01; genus JBBTRF01. The sequence continues at coordinate 119,111 of CAZRTH010000001.1, forward strand.
TTCTTCATGAAAAATTCTTTGATCATTTTGGTGGTGTTTGATGTGTTTGAAAATTCTGTGTTGACCCATTTTACTCCAACTTCTCGCCAAAGTGAAGCGGCTTTGAGCCTTTCGGATATGTCGCCAATGGAAGCGATTTCCACACCCTGCGGACCGCGTCGACATGCTTCCAGCTTGCCTCGATTTCACCTCTCTCCACGAAACCCGCTTGCTCGCCGTGCAAGGCATCGTGATAGACCTTTTCGTATCCATCTGGTGACGCATGAGTGTGACCAAGATGCTCCTGAATCTGTTTCCACGAGAGTGCATCGGTCTTGCCACCAATATGAAATACCACTCGAGGAGCTGGCTGGAGGCAAAATTCCATGCGGTCGTCATTTTTGAAATATACCACCGCTTCAGTGACCGAGGCATCTAGCGCCTTGCCTGCTGAGAGGATAAAGCTCACCCCTTTCCAGCGTGCAAGCTTCACGTGCGCTTCATACGAGAAAAAAGTTTCTGTTTGCGAACCGGTTTCGATCCCCTCTTCAGCCTCATACCCCTCATACTGCCCTCGGATGAGGCGAGGAAGTTTTCGGGAAAGTTTCGGGAGTGCCAGCTTCGAAAGCACCCGCTGGCGCTCCTTTCGAAAGGCCTTGGCATCTGGAGTGGCCGGCTTTTCCATGGCGATGAGGGCGAGCATCTGCAACAAATGATTCTGTCCAACATCGCGCAAAGCTCCGACGTGGTCATAGAAGGTGCCGCGACCTTGAATATCAATCTTCTCAAAGAGGTGGAGCTCGATGTGGTCGATGAAGTTCCTGTTCCATACATCTCTCAGCTTCGGCTCGGTGAAGTGCATTGTGAGCAGATCCCAAAGCGGCATCTTCATGAGATAGTGGTCGACGCGAAAGATCTGCTCTTCCTTGAAGATACGCGCGAGGAGAGCATTGATCTTCTTGGCGCTTTTAGCATCGATACCGATCGGCTTTTCGAGCAACACACGAGTCTTCCCTGGCCCATCGACACAGGAGATTTGCAGGCCTGATCGATCCATATTCTCGAGTACTGATTGATAGAAAAAAGGAGAAAGCGAGAGATGGAACAGTTTGTGGCTGCAGCGACCGAAAGCCGCGTCGATCTTTTCTAATACCGGCAGAAGGCCTTGATACGCTGTCAATTCGTCGAAGTAGCCTTGGTGATATCGAATGTGCGAAAGAAATCGGCGCAGTTTTTCCTGCACCTCATCGTGGTTTACCTCGTTGCTAGCAATTGCGGCAACACACCATTTTTCCACCAAGTCGGCGAAGGCTTGATCAGTGAAGGTGCGGCGAGCGAAACCGACGATGCAAAATGAATCATCCCGCAAATATCCATGTAGAAAAAGCCGGAACAGTGACGGGAAGAGTTTCTTCTCGGCGAGGTCGCCAGTGGCGCCAAATATAATAATGGTGACGGGAGCGTTGTGTTCCATGTCGGTCTAAAAAGCGGAAAAGAAAATGACGATAGCGGCGAGAGCGAGCTGGCTGGCGACGCCGATGATATGTTTCCCTTCGAGCCGGCGCGAGGTGTGAATCCAACGATGAAATGCCTGCAAGTGAGCGACCGGTTCTTTTGGGTACTTACTATACACGAATTGAAGAAGGTCGGGAAGGATGGCGGAGAGGGCGCCGACAAGCCAGATCCAAGAGCTGAATTGAGTGAGATCACCGTGGAGGAAGAAGGTGGCGGCGACGGCCAGGCCGAGGAGGCCGTCGCCGCCGATTCGCAATAGATCGAGGAGAAATAGCCGGTCAAAAACCAATTTTGAGGGCGTGTCCGGATTCGCCGATGCGGACAGGATACGATAATCCCAATGTGGCAGCGCGTCTAGCAAAAAATGGCTGGCGAAGGCGGAAATACCACCCAAGATCGGGTGGTTCGGAAGCGCGGCCGCGACGGCCGCGCCGACAACAGTGTGAGTAGCGAGGGTCATTTAAGATCAGGGTCCGGATCAGGCGTAAGTTCGTTGCGACGTTCCGCATAGCCGCGAACCGACTTCACACTGAAGTAGAAAGCGGCAAGAAAACAGAGCGCGATCAAATGATCGGTATAGAACAGGAAATGTCGAACGCCGTCCATCATGCCATATTTCGAGTAGCCCAAGATCGAGTGAAATCCAAAAATGATGAGTCCGAGCAGCGAAATAAGGCTATCAAATATCAGGATCCATCGAGAATGCGGATTGGTATAACCCGCAGCAAAAGTGACGGCTACGATCGCCAACACCGAATACGCTACCGGAACAGCGGTCTCCGCCTTGAAGAACGGCAGTGTCGCCAGCATCACGAACGCGATGATAAAGAAGAAACGACGAATCGTGTGTCCAAAATAGTGAGGAACGGCATCTCGGTGCGGAGTGCCGAGCGTCCACTTTTTTTCATCGTATGTTTCGTATTCAACCATGGGATTGCAATGATATATCGATCACACACCAAGCACCTTGCCCACCTCCTCCATGATCTCGTCCGGAGTCAATAGCGCCTTGACCAAAAATTTCTTCGCGCCAAGCTCGGCGCCTTTCTCGATATCGCTCTTTTGGTTGAGATTGGAGAGGAGAATGACGGGGATCGCCTTAGTATCCGGATTGGATTTCACCTGTTTGAGGATGTCGAAGCCGTTGAGGCCCGGCAATAAAACATCGAGTACGATCAGGTGCGGCTTTTCGGTCTGCAATAACGAAAAGACTTCCTCGCTATTTTTCGCATGTAAGAGCGTCGGTTCATATTTCACCAGCTTCTTGGCCATCAAGTCGCTCAAAAACAGATCATCCTCCACCCACAAGATCTTCTTCCCGACGAGCGCTTTTTCTTTCATATAGCTATTGTATTACTTCTTTAATGGTAATTCAACCGTAAAGGTCGTTCCCGCATTCTCGCGCGTGACAAAGGAGATCTTGCCGCCATGATCCTCGACAATGCGCTTCACAATAAAGAGGCCGAGGCCGGTGCCGCCATTTTCAGCCTTGATCGCATTTCGCGCTCGGAAAAATCGATGGAACACCTGCCCGACCTGCTCTTCAGGAATGCCGATCCCTTGATCGGCAATATTCACTCGCAATATCTGCCCAGCGATCTCCGTAGTGATCGCCACAGTGTTGCCGGCCCTGCTGTATTTGATCGAGTTGTCGATCAAGTTTTGCAAAGCGGAATGTAAACGCTCCGCATCGGCCTGTATTGGCGGAAGCTGATGATGGTCATAGGTCAACGTGATCTCCCTTTTCTTGGCAAAGGCGGCGAGTTCATCTATTGCGTCCTGAATAACCTCGTCGATCCGTACCGAACTGAACGAATAGTGCAACTGCCCTGCCTCAACGCTGTTTGCATCCAACAGATCCCCCACCAACTTGATCATGTGATCGTTGGTCTCCGCCGTCTTCTTTATATACTGCTTCTGCTCGTCGGTGAGCGGCCCAATATCACCGGAGAGTAACAGACTGAGGGTCCATTTGATCGCCGACAGCGGGGTACGAAGCTGATGAGCCACCACGGAAATGAAATCAGACTTTGCTTGATCGAGCCCTTTCAGCTCATTGTTCGCCTGCTGCAACGATTCGCCCTGTGCTTTCAAGACTCTCTCGGTCTTGACTTTCTCGTCGAGCAATTTCTGCAGACTTTCGGTTCTTTGCGCCACCCGAAACTCGAGTTCGTCATTCATTTTCTCAAGCTCCCAAGTTTGGTCTTTGACTCGACGAGCAAGGTCAGCTTTTGAGAGCAAGCGCAGACGTTCTTCTTCCAAATATCCATTCGGCAACAACGCCACCACGCTTGCCATTCCCTGCCCGTCTGGATGCAATTTCTCGAGATCGGTGAAGATACGAAGCAGATGCTGGGTCACTTTTTTGCGGCCAATACTATCCTCGAGTTGGTCCACTAATGCACGGACAAAGATGCCAACATGTTGTTCGTGCGGTGCGCCGAGACCGCAGGTGACGCGACCCTTGCGATCCACCGAGAGATCGTCTTCAGTATAAAAACGAGAGAGCACTTCCGACACTCGGCGCGCCCCGATCTGGTTCGCGGCAAGAGCGACCACCGCATCGCCAAACTCGTGGGCTAGGCGAGGAGGAATGTCTGAGTTCATAATTCAAAATTATACCACAGCCGTTTTGGCGCACGCTAGGCAGAACGCATCGCCATTGGCCTCGGAACAGCCGGCGCAGATGATGAGATGGTCGTGGCATGCGAGATTTTTGCAATTCACATAGCGCTCCGAAGGCGCCTCGCATCGGCCGCAACGGCCGATCACTTTGTGCGCCTTCGGATCATCGAAATGCATCACTATGCGTCCGTCGAAGACATAGAGAGCGCCTTCAAAATCTTTTCCCGGAAACTTTTCCATGTATGAAACAATGCCGCCATCGAGCTGATATACATCCTTGAAACCCTTTTTGAGCAAATATCCCGAGGCTTTTTCACAACGCACGCCACCAGTGCAGACAGTCAGTACTGGTTTCTCCTTGAGACTAGCGATCTCTTCAGCCACTTTTGGCAGATCTCGAAAATTGCTCATTTTTGGAATATGAGCGCCTTTGAAATGTCCGACAGAATGCTCGTAGTTGTTGCGCATGTCGACGATGGAAAAATCCTTTCCTTGTTCAAACCACTGGCGCAATGTTTCCGGAGAAAGGTGCGGTGCGGTGAGCTCAACAGGGTTCACATCGCCGGTCTTTGGATCGAGATCGTCCAAGTGCGCGCTCACTATCTCCTTTCGCGCCTTCACGGAGAGACGCGGAAAGGCAGTGCCGTCGGGAGTACCCGTGCTTCGCTTCCAATGGATGTCAGCGAAGCGCGGATCCTTCTTCATTTCGGCCACATAGGCTTCAGCGTCCTCAACAAGGCCCTCCACGGTACCATTGATCCCCTCTTCAGCCACGATGATCCGACCCTTCAGACCCAATTTCTCACAAAGCTCCCTCTGCGCCGTCATGAAGATCTTTGGCTCAGCAATATGAACGTATTTGTAATAGAGAAGAATAGCGTACATGAAAAATGCAAAAATATCTCGAAAGTAACCTCTATTGTATATCACGCAGCGCACAAAAAGAAAACGCCCGTCGCATCGAAATGCGAAGAGCGCGTGAAATGACCGACGAATAACGACGGATGACGAAGGACAGACGCTCACCCAACAACAGCTCCAGTGCCGGCGGCGGCGGGGCGGACCTGCCATCTCGGCTGATGCCAAGGGCGTTTCTCGGCGGGAGTTGCGGCGAGCCGAGTGCGAAAATTGATCGCCCGCTGCAATGCCTGAAAGGTCGCAGCGAGGCGCTCGTCACCATCCACATCGTTGGAGATGGAAGCATCGCACTCATGGATGCACTTGAGCTCGGTCTCTGCCGTGGCCAGACGAGTCTCGAGTTCAGCAGGGTCGATCGGCTTCCCTTTTGCGGCGGCGCGAGCGATAAGGCGTCGGCGAATGGTCGGCAGGCTGGCGTAAATGAACACCGACAGCAGAGCGTTTCGCACCAATTCTTCACGGTGGGCTTTGATCTGGCGCAGGCCCTGAATGTCGATCGCCAGGATCACGTTCTTGCCAGTGGCTAAACTACTGAGCACTGACTCCTTTGGTGTGCCGTAAAGATTGCCGTGCACAGTAGCGTGCTCGAGGAAGAAACCCTCCCTTTCTCGGCGAAGAAAAAGTTCGCGCGTGACGAAGAAGTAGTCGATTCCGTCTTTTTCACCCGGCCGCGGGTCGCGTGTGGTGAGGGTGACCTTACGTTGACCGTGTCCGGCCTGAACCATCATCTCAGCGAGCGTCGTCTTGCCGGCAGCAGTCGGAGCGACGAGGACTTTCAATTTTCCACTCTGGTGCAGATGTGAAGCGGTGCTGAAGCTTGCCATAAGGAGACTTTCATTCCGTCAATTTGGATCTCAAAGAACCCGCCCCCGACATCCGGAGGTAAATGTTTTATACAGTAAAAAACGCGCCAGGGCAAGCGGTTGACGAAAGAGTGAAAGACACACAAAATGGATACATGCATACGTTCGAAGTCGAAGTTAAGGCCCTTTTAGGAACAAATGAAGCAGCTGAGGAACTCATCAAAGGCATGCGCGCTTCAGATCCCGAGTTCAAAGAGCTTGGGAGACATCGCCAACTCAACCATTATTTTATCGGAAATGACCTCGCGTCACTTTCTCAAAAACTCAGTGGCCATGGAGAACCTTCAAAAAACAGTTTGCTGAAAGATCTTGTTCCTCGTGCGCACAATTGTTCGGTGCGTACACGGCTGGCAGACAAGGACGCGATTTTGGTGATCAAAGCATCGGTTGATGACACCAGTAGCGCGAACGGCACAGCCCGCATGGAAATTGAGGCTAAGACTCCAAACTTAAGCCTAGAGCAGCTCGATCAGTTGGTACTTGCGTCGGGGTTTGCCTATCAGGCCAAATGGTCTCGCGAGAGAAGAGAATTTTTGTACCGTGGACTGAATGTCAGTATTGATAAAAATGCCGGTTACGGTTTCCTCGCTGAATTCGAGATGATAGTAAATGATCCCACAAAGATCGATTCAGCAAAAGACCTTCTGCGATCCACTCTGAAAGAACTAGCAATATCAGAGCTGCCGCAAGATCGGCTCGAGCGAATGTTTGCCCACTACAACAAGAATTGGCAGACATATTACGGTACCGAGAAGACTTTTATTGTTGACTAGGAATCATCGATTACAACTTTTTCACCTCCCTCAACTCCTGCTTCAAGATCTTCGCGGAATATTCGGCATTGGAGGGTCGGTCGAAAAGAAATTTGCCTCGGAACTTTTGTCCGGCGAGGAAAAACGGAAACCAGTGGATATCGTCAGACCACATTTGTTCAAAAGGGATATGGTCGACATGGAACCATTGCGGCTTCATTTCTTCGGTCTCGATCGGTTCGCCTCTGAATTCTGTGACGCGAAAAATATGGACCTCGAGTACGGCCGGATCGCTCTCAAACGAAAACTCGAGTATCCCCTGCTTCTCCATTTTCACCGCCTCAATTCCAACTTCCTCTTTTAGCTCGCGCGTCGCGGCTTGCTCAAGTGTCTCTCCCTTCTCAATTTTTCCACCAAAACCATTCCATCGTCCCACGCCAAAACGCCGCTTTTTCATGCCAAGAAGCACTTTTGGATGCTGATAGATCATGCAAAGCGTGAGCGGGATCTTCATGTCTTTTATTCTATCAGAGCGACGAAAAATCCGCTCGTGCGGATTTTGTTGTGGACCCTACAGGACTCGAACCTGCCACCCCCTCATTGCAAATGAGGTGCTCTACCAGATGAGCTAAGGGCCCGTCTTTCCGACCGTCGCATCATACCAAAAAGAACCTAAAAAAACAACGGGGTAGACACTAAAGTAATATTCACAGAAATCATGTACAAAAAGCTAATAAAGTTGTATGGTGGAGACATAAATGAAATCAATTAATAAAGTTTTTTTCAGCATTATTAGTTTATCAATATTTGCACTTCTGCTTTCTCTTACAAACACGGCAGACGCTTATGTCTCTGTTAAAGGTTATTATAAAAGTAACGGTACTTACGTTTCTCCACACGTTCGAAGTAACCCAAATGGACTAAAGTCTGATAACTACAGTTACACTCCGAGTCAAGGCGCATACAATAAGACATACGGAACAAGAGGTGCGGAATGGGATACCCCGACCTATATAACAGATCCAAGTTACTACCAAGGAAAGTCTTTATACGAGTCTGGAAATAGTAATTCTGGAACCTACTATCAATACCCGACGACTCCGACTTGCCCGATAAATTCGTACTACGATGGTGTATCTTCTTGTAAGTGTAATTATGGTTATATTGTAAGTGGAGGTAGTTGTGTTAATGCTAATAATTATTGCTCGAGTCAGCTTGGGGTAATGTCCCAATACAACAGTTTATCCAATAAGTGTGAGTGTATGAGTGGCTACGAGCAAAGTGGTTCAACTTGTGTTTATAAGATTCGAGACTACTCAAATTCCTCTGGATATTCGAGTATGCCCTCTTACAACTGCCCATTAAATTCGCACACATCACCAACTGAGCCAACGAAGTGTGATTGTGATTCCGGATATCAAGTTAATTCAAGCAAGACGGCCTGCGTTCTCCTAAACAATAATGTGAATAATCAAGCTTGCATCAACTCATATGGCGCCCATAGTAATTGGGATGGTACAAAAACGCCTACAGGTTTAATAAATTGCGTCTGTCAGGCAGGGTATACTTGGAATAATTCAAAGAGTGCCTGCGTTGCAATCATACCTCAACCACAATATCAAAATGACGAACTCATTGGAAAAAATTATTACTTAAATAATCGTACCTGTGTAGGTCTTTCTGATAATCAATACTCATACTGTATTAGCTACGCATACAACCACTAACCCACTCCCCCTCGCCAATTCTACCAAACGTTCAACTGCAATAAAATCCGAAAGCGAATAATACTTCGTTCCAAGCGAACAATCTACCTTGCGTGCAATACTCTGGATCATTATGATTTTAGCGGAGTAAAATTGCCTAGGAAAATCTCCTCCTTATCTTCTCTTCTGTCGCTTGAAAAACTCAACCTGCCTCAAACGCTTCACTGCAGCCTCCCGACTTTTATACGGTCCGCCTAGATTTTTTCCCGTCTTTGATAAAACAAGATACCCATTTTTGCGTTTTCTGATCATGTGCTTGATCTATTTATTTTCTGCGTCGCGCTCCCTGCGCCTTGCGAATATTCCGCTTTCGAGCCCGCTTCTGAGCTCTCGTTGGCTTCTCGCTCTCGGGAACATTTCTCCGTGGCCTAGCTGCAAATACATCGCCCTTTCTGTGTACGATCGGACCTCGGACCTGTTTCAATACCGTCTTGGCCTTGGGATCATCGATCACCAATTTCCCCCGAGTATCAACATGTGCTTTCTTTTTTTCCACGAGCCAAGTGACCGTATCCCAGCTACCGCTCCTACGCTTCCCCGCAATACGCTCGAGCCCGTCGCGCTCTCCGACATCTTGCGTCCTAAAAGTCACGAATTCGCTCTTCGGCCTGATCTCGATCCGATAGAATCGCCCTTTGCCACCGGTACCCGGTTTCTTTCTTGTTGCCATAGGTATTATTTTTTAGTTTTAACCTTACCTCTTTTCTCACCTTCGACCTTCGGGAGAGTGATAGTGAGCACGCCATCTTTGCAAGTCGCCTTCACCTGGTCTTCTTTGACACGATCCGGTAGTGTGAATTCCCGTCGAAATTCGCCGAAGAATCGCTCATATCGATACGGCCTCGTGCTTTTGTCGGTCTCCACTTCTCGCTCGGACTTGCCGCTGATCGTCATCCAATTGTCCTGAACATCAATATTGATATCTTCAGGGTTGATGCCCGGCACATTGGCTACAACTTTTACTTCCGTATCGGTTTCGCTCACGTCGACTCGCGGAACATCGTCTTCAAATTCATCCAAAAAGATCTCCCGCTCTGGTTTGACGATTGCTCTGATGCTTTTTTTCTTTTCTTTTTTCATGTTGTTTTTTGATTAGTGAAATATAAAAAATGAGGATACATATCCTCTGCTTTAGACGATTTGAATTGTAGATACTTACTACCTCCCCCTCGCCAATTCCACCAAATGCTCAACAAGCTCGGTCAAACCGGAACCCACCGCCCGCATTGCCTTTGGGAACAGTGAATGTTCAGTGAGGCCAGGCAAAGTGTTCACCTCCAAGAAATACACTCCGCGGCGCGGATGCACGATAAAATCCGATCGAGAATAGTGCTTCAATCCGAGCGAGCGATGCACCTCGCGCGCCATACGCTGGATCTCGGCGCTTTCAGTCGGGGTAAAATTACCTGGGCAAATTTCTTCACTCGCACCACCATATTTCGCTTCATAATCAAAAAGTGGCGAGCCGGCTTGTTTGCGGATCTCCACCGGTGGCAATGCGTAGTGTTTCTCCCCGCGAAAATGGTCAACCACTCCGCACGTCGCCTCTTTGCCTGCAATATATTCCTCGATCAGCACTGTATCGCCATGCTCGAAAGCCGAATGAATCGCCTTCTCCAATTCCTTCAGAGTACCGACGACAGAGACACCGATCGACGAACCGGCACTCGCCGGCTTCACCACTGCCGGATGAGGGAAACTCCTAAACACTTCGGCAGCTTTTTTTGCAACATTCTTCACCTCTTCTTTTCGCAAGACCAGATGCACCGCCGTCTTTATCTTCCCCGCGCCACTCGATCCACCACCTTGCGCTGCATGATGTGCCAAGTGCTTTTTAGTGAGCACTTTGTTCATCGCGACAGCCGAAGCCAGCGCGCCAGAGCCGGTGTACGCCGCTTTGTACGCATCCAAAAGAGTCTGGATCTTGCCATCCTCACCAAAACTGCCGTGAAGCGCGTTGAAGAGAACATCAACATGCTTCATGATCTGCTCCGGTTTTTTCTCCACGCCGTCAAAATGCCATTTGCCGTCACGCGTGATGAGAACATCGTGCACGCGATATTTAGAAGTCGGCAGATGTTTGATCACTGTGCCACCTGTTTGGAGCGAAACAGGATATTCAGAAGAAGTGCCGCCGCGCACCACGCCGACACGAATCTTTGAAGCCGTTTTGTGCGAGCCTGCCGTCATGTAAATAGTATATCACGGGCGTTTCGCGCCCGTCGCCTATCGCAATCGCCCGCGTAGCGTCCGATGATATTTGATCGCGAAACGGTGGGCCTCGCTATTGAGCAGCAGGATCTCTTTCCCAAATTTCCTTGCCAATACTTGATGCTGCGGTGCGGCCAAGATCCGTTCCGGTTTGTGCTTGTCATTTTTCACCACCGCCACAACGGCAATATCGAAACCTGCCGCTTTCAATGTTTTTTCAGCAGCGCGTTTCTGTGCAGTCGAACCATCCACAACAATGAGATTCGGAAAAGTCCATTCGGAATGCGTAAGTCTGCGCGACAGGATCTCTTGGAGCGAAGCGATGTCATTCACATCCGTCGAACGGCCGACCTCGGCACGCTTCACTTTGAACATACGATATTCGGACTTTCGGAGCTGCCGATCTTCGAGCACCGTCATCACGCCGACCGTATTTTTGCCGGACAGGTGCGCCACGTCGTATGCCTCGATGCGAAACAACGCTTCGGGCGATTTCGGGCCACCATTCACAGTGACGCCCGTATCTTTTGCCATCGATACATCATCCTGTTCCTTTATCAGTCCAATATCCTGAATGTGATTGAGTGCAAAGATCGTCCTTTTCACTTCATTGGCCTCCTCAAAACGCCGCTCTTTGGCAAGCGCTCGCATGTCTTTTTCGAGCTCGCGAATGAGAATACCTTTTTTGCCTTCGAGAAACAGTTTCAATCGCGCGATCGTCTTTTTGTATTCGGTCGAGGATACTTCACCAGTGCACACTCCCGGACAGAGGCCGAGCTGTCGATTGAAACACGGCCGACAGGCTGAACCATCGCACGGTGTGCATCGATCGCGGAACGGAAAGATCTTCCGCACGATCTTCAATCCGTCACGCAAGATGCTCCCATTCGAATACGGACCAAGCACGGCTTGGAAACGCGTCGTAGAACTTTCGACATCTTTGTTGCGCATAATGAGCACGCGCGGAAATGCCTCGTCGGTGATGACAATGCAATTGAAGCTTTTATCGGATTTTTCTTTCGTGTTGTACCGAGGTTGATGTTGCTTGATGAGATTGGCTTCCAAAATGATCGCTTCGAGTACGGAGTCGGTCTGGACGAAATCAACCTTCTCGGCGTGAAAGATCATGTCGACCACCAGCGGCCCTCGGGTGTGGATAATGTCATCGTTGAAATAGCTACGGACGCGGTCGGAGAGCGAAGTGGCACGGCCAATATAGAGGATTTCTTGGCCATTTTCCTTGTTTTTTGCTGTTTTTTGGCCAATGAAAAAATAGACGCCTGGGGCGTCGGGCAAGATCTTCCAGGGCTCTCCTTGACTCGTCATCGCTTCTATAGTACTATATTATCCAGCTAAATCAACCGCTCGCGTAGCTTTTCCTTCATCGGACAAGCCGCGTAGCACAACCGCAACGTCCGCGCACATTACGAATATGAAAAACGCACTCTGGTTCAGTCTCTGGCTCGCCGTCGCCGTCTTCGCATACTTCGTCGGCCAACCGCTCGTCACCTTCGTGATCGCCATCCTGGCGGCAACCGAGATCTACGCGCAGTTCAAGCTGCGGCCGTCAGCTTCGACTGGCAACGCGAACAATGGCAGTAGCAGTGGCAGCAGCATCTCAAAGGCGCTCGCCTCAAACGGACACGGAAGCCGTCGCCATGATTGGATGCTCCTGCTCTGAGCCACCACTCTCCCCACCCCGCACCTGCACAGGTCGCGGGGGTTCTTTTTTATTTCGACAAGCGAGGATCGCATGAGAATGTTTCATTCTCATGACGTCCGAGCGCAGTCGTCACAAAGGGTACAAAACCCCTCGGCTTTGCCGAGGACCCTTTGGGTCCAGGGCTTGCCCTGGGGTTTAATACCCTTTATTTCAAAAATTGAAAACAGCAAAAAAGAAAACGCCTCCGGCCGAAACCGGAAGCGCTTGAACGAATACCAATCGAACACGTATCAGCCGCTCACTCAGCGTCAGCTTCCAGCCGACGCTGCAACACACGATCTGGATCCGGAATCCCCTTTTGAACATCCCACGCGAGATCGCTCAGCTCCATCAGCTTGATGAAGACGTAGCTCGCATCGAAGTAGGGGTGATCCAAGCCGTGCAGTGACGAATTCGGGAAGGCGTGATGATAGTTGTGCCAACCTTCGCCGAGCGCGAGGATGCCGACCAACCAACTGTTCTGCGAACGGTCGCTCGTGCTCACCTCGTGACTCCCCCAGAGATGGCAATAGCTATTCACCATCGAGGTGACATGTTGGTGGATGAAGAGACGAATCGCGCCGCCCCAGAGGAAGCCGAGTAACGCCCCCTTCCACGTGCCTTCGTGCAAAAAGCCGAGGCCCGCGGGAATGAGGAGCCCGATCGTGATCCAGAGAGCGATATGTCGATCGACAAAGGACACGATCGGATCGACAGTGAGGCGCCTGAAAGCAGCGTTCTGCGGGATCGGGATTCCCTTCAGCATCCAGCCGAATTGGGCGTGCCAGAAACCCTTCCATAGATTGAGAAAGGACACTTTGGTGAACTTTCCATCGTCGTCGAGACAATACTTCCAGGGCGAATGCGGGTCGCCGGCTTCGTCGCTGTGAACATGATGATGTTGATGCAACGAGCACCAAGTGACGATCTGCCCTTGGGCAGCCATGGCGCCGGTGATGGCACCAAAATACTTCATCACAGGCATCACTTCAAACGAAGCGTGGGTGAAGAATCGGTGATACCAGACGGTGGTGCCAAAACCGGCCACAATGTAGCAGCCAATGAAGAGCCCGACGTAGAACCAGTCGAAGCTGCCGTGATAGACCTGAAAGGCGATCGCGCCCAGCAAGCCGAGGAACGGCAGCAGCCAGAAGACAATGATCGTCGCCTTGTCGGCGCTGTTGTAAACGAGCGGAGCATGCGCGTGCGAAGACGCGCCAGGTGAGGGGTGAGTGTTCATAATAGGTTGGGAAAGGGCGAAACCGGTGTCGATTATAACATGCGAAAGTGGATATTTTCACAACGCTCGAAAAAGAGGGGTGTGTCCGCCGACTTTTTTGAGTACCCGCGGATTTGTCATACGAAAGTATGAGGAAAGTATGACAAATCCGCGGGTACGTAAAAATGCCCGCCAGTACCTCTAGACAGTTGACGAAAATCTCAAAAGTTGTAGCATTATCAATAGTCAGTCAACCCTTTACCTGTGGAGGTCAGCATGAAGTTCTTCAAATGGATTCTCTCGGCTATTCGCTACCTGTGGAGCGGCATCAAGGTCTTCGGAGGTGTCGGCATCTGGCTCGCGATTGTCGCAGTGGTGTGCATAATCTTTGGCTGCATCACGAGCGGAGTAACCGCCGTTCTCGCACTTCTCCTTCCCCACCTCGTGCCGCTCAGCGCAACGCTCCTCGTCGCCAAATGGACAGCCATCGTCGTTGCCGTTGCCTGCGCGCTCGTCACTGCGTATGCCGCGTGGGTCAATGATGACTCGGAGGATCAGGCCGAGCCGCAAAGGTGAGTCGCAATCGCTCCCGCCAATGAAGTCACTCAGACAAACTAAAAACGGCACCCGCGCAGGGATGCCGTTTTTCATTTGCTCGAATTTACCCCTTTGCACCTATTTCTCCAACATCTTCTTCAAATACTTGCCGGTATATGACTTGGCATTGTTCGCGACCTCTTCGGGAGTGCCCTTGGCCACAAGCTTTCCGCCACCGGAACCGCCTTCAGGGCCAATGTCGATGACGTAGTCGGAAGATTTGATGATATCCAAATTGTGTTCGATCACCATCACGGTATTCCCCTTTTGCACAAGTTTTTGGAGGATCTCGATGAGCTTCTTCACATCCTCATAATGGAGGCCGATCGATGGCTCGTCGAGCAAATAGATCGTCTTCTGCATGTGCGGTCGGTACAACTCAGAAGAGATCTTCACACGTTGCGCTTCCCCGCCAGAAAGCGTGGTGGCTGATTGACCAAGTTGCAAGTAGCCGAGGCCTACTTCTTGCAACGTTTCAAGACGATCAGCGATGGATGGAATGTCGTGGAAAAATTCAAGTGCTTCGTCGATGGTCATGGTGAGTACGTCGTAGATCGACTTCTTTTTGTATTTCACTTCGAGGGTTTCTTTCATGAAGCGCTTGCCGTTACAGACATCGCAAGGGACGTAGACGGTCGGAAGGAAGTGCATTTCCACGGCGATCTCGCCGTTGCCTTGGCAGACTTCGCAGCGGCCGCCTTTGACGTTGAAGGAAAAGCGGTTGGCCTTCCAGCCGCGAGCACGGGCTTCCGTGCTCGCGGCGAAAAGGTCGCGGATGAAAGTGAAAGCGCCGGTGTACGTCGCTGGATTCGAACGCGGAGTACGGCCTATCGGCGACTGGTCGATCAAAATAGTGCGGCCGATATATTCAGTACCAGTGAACGACGAACAATTGTATGTTTCGTTGCTGCGGTATTTGCGCTCAAAACGCGCCTGCAGATTTTTGTGGATCACCTCGTACATGAGCGACGACTTTCCGGAGCCAGACACGCCGGTCACTGCCACGAGTCGGCTGAGCGGCACGTCGACATCCATCTGTTTGATATTAAAAATATTGGCGTTGCGAATCTTCAGCATGCCCTTGTCCTGGGTACGCCGTTCCTCAGGGATCTCGATCGCCATGTCGCCACGAAGATAGTCGAGCGTCACTGAGCCGCTGGTATTTTTCTTGGCCGTGAGCAATTCGTCGAGGTATCCGGACACCACCACCTCGCCGCCGTGTACACCGGCCTTCGGACCGATGTCGACAATGTAGTCGGAAGAATAAATAGTGTCCTCGTCATGCTCCACAACAATAATAGTGTTGCCAATATCGCGGAGGTGCAACAAAGTTTTGATGAGACGATCATTGTCTCGCGAGTGCAGGCCGATGGTTGGCTCGTCGAGCACGTACATGGCGCCGACCAAGCCACTACCCAATTGCGATGCGAGACGAATACGCTGCGCTTCCCCGCCGGACAGCGTGTGAGCGCGTCGATCGAGCGACAAATATTCGATACCGACATTGATCATAAATTGCAGACGTGCGTCGATCTCTTTCACGATCACTTTGCAAATGCTTTTTTCATTCGGCGTGAGCGTATTGATGAATTGTCGGAAGAAGATGTCGCAATCGGTGATCGACATCGCCACGATATCGACGATATTTTTGCCGCCGCGTCGAATCCCCTCTTTATCAATCTCGCCTCCCAGTAAAATGTGGAGAGCTTCCTCGCGGAGACGCGCGCCGTTACATTTTTCGCAAACTTCCTCGCCGAAAAAGTTTTTGGTACCGAGACCGTTACACTCCGGACATGCGCCATATGGCGAGTTGAACGAGAACATGCGCGGCTCGATCTCCGGATATGAAAAGCCATCGTATGGACAGAGGAATTTGGCCGAGATCAGGCGCTCTTCGATGCCGCCGTCATTCGGCAACTCGATCTTGAGCAAGCCATTGGTCTCCGCCAGCGCCCGTTCAACCGACTCCGAGAGACGTTCGTGCCAGATCTCCTTTATTTCACCCTTCGGACTCTTTCCTGAAGTTTTGCCAAATTCGCTCACGAAAAATTCATCCACGAGCACATCAATGTCGTGCTTCTTGTTTTTGTCGAGGACGATCTGCTCGCGGAGTTTTTTGGAAACGCCATCGATCTTCACCTCACTGTATCCCTTGCCGAGGAGATCGTAGAGCATCTGATAATATTCGCCCTTGCGACCGACGACGACGGGAGCATAGATCTTCACTTTCAAATTATTCACGGACACGCCCATCACCTTTTTGGTCGCTTTGGTGAGGTCGACGTTTTCGACATGTTCAACGATCGTCTTCACGATCTCTTCATGCGACAGCTTTTTGATCTCGCGTCCGCACTCCGGACAATGCGGCTTGCCGATTCGCGCATACAAAATACGGAGGTAGTCGTAGATCTCGGTGATGGTTGCCACGGTCGAGCGCGGGTTGTTGGAACGAGACTTTTGGTCAATAGAAATAGCTGGCGAGAGACCGACGATCTCGTCGACATCAGGCTTCTGCATCGTATGGAGAAATTGTCGGGCGTACGCGGAGAGCGACTCAACATAGCGACGCTGACCTTCGGCGAAAATAGTATCGAACGCGAGCGACGACTTTCCGGAGCCCGAGAGGCCGGTGAACACCACCATTTTGTTGCGTGGCATTTCGACGGTGATGTTTTTGAGGTTGTGCGTACGCGCGCCTTTCACGACGATCGCGAGATCGCCGCGGGAGGTGGTGGGAGATGCCGCGAGCGAATGTGTCGCCGAAGCTGCAGCGGCGTTTTTTTCGTCTTTTTTCATATAAGCGTATGCGGCAATTGCCCCACGGCTTGGCCATAGGGGTTGGTACGACCGCAACACTATATCACGCCGCTCCATGCGATGGCAATAGTCGAGCGCGATCGAAGGAAGGATGGGTGGCGCGCGAAAAAATAGTATGTGCGGATTTGTCATACTTTCCTCATACTTTCATATGACAAATCCGCACCTACTCAAAAACACCGGCAGACGCCTACGCTGCTGGGACCCGCCATGCCTTCGCCCTACTTGATCGCCCCCTCAGCAAGCAACAAAGCAACTTTCTTTTTGTGGCCCCGATTGTATTGGCCGAGCTTGCGATCAATCACTTTCGGGTCGGTCGAAACAAGCTTGTTGGTACCAAACACAAACGCCGATGATGGCACCACGCGATGGCAGGGGATCGCTGGATCAAAATTGCGCTTCATAATACTGCCAACCGCCCGAGCTGCCACTGGCTTGCCAGCCTTACGCGCGACCATTTGATACGACATTAGCTTCCCTTTTGGAATAGCGCGGACAACGTCGAGGACCTTGGTGCTGAAGGTGAAATCAGAGTGAGTAGATCGCTTTATCATAAAAACATCTTAACGCATCGAAGGAAGAAAAGAAAACACCCGGAGCTCCTTGCGGAACTCCGGGTGGCCTAGCGGTCCACTCGTACTAGCCAGGCTGCTGCTTTCTGGCAAACAGACGGTGCGCTTTGGGCGGCGACATGCGCCGAACTTCCCTGCGTGGGGTACCGGTTATCGTTACCGGCGAATACGACCTGGCCTCTCCAGCCTTCGAATCGGGGCCATCTCCCGATCCTGGATCGCGATCCCTTTTGCATTGCGCTGTGCCTGTTGCCGATACGGCTGAGGTATCTAATCCCAGCCTGGGAGCGCTCACAAAGTGCACGCTCCACGGGTTCTCGATATCTACGCTCTTTCAGCTACACCGAGACCGGCATGTAGCCTAACTCTTTGGTCGAAGTGTTTCAGCTCCGCACGGGGACGTTTGTCGTCTG
>CAZRTH010000002.1:0-126020 GCA_964602975.1 uncultured Candidatus Saccharibacteria bacterium
GTTCGACGATGTTTCCGATGCGGCCGAAAGCGCGGCTTCATGCGAGATTTCGGTCTCTGCCGTATCTGTTTCCGAGAGTTCGCGAATGAAGGAATGATCCCAGGCATTAAAAAATCATCATGGTAAAGGACCCGATCGCAGACTACATTTCAAATATCAAGAACGCAGCTGCCGCACAAAAGGAGCTCGTCACTTTGCCGTACTCGAATCTAAAAATGGCGATCACCGATTTGCTTGAGACCGAGGGCTACGTGAAGAATGCCACCAAGAAAGGGAAGAAGTCTGTTAAAAGTGTCGAGGTAAAGCTCGTTTACACCGGCAACCTTGCTCGAATCCACGGCGCGGAGCGGATCTCAAAGCCTTCAAAGCGCATCTACGCGAGCGCAGTTGACCTGCCTCGAGTGAAGAACGGTTTTGGAACCCTCGTCATCTCCACCTCAAAGGGCGTCATGACCGATGTCCAGGCACGAAAGGACGGCCTCGGTGGCGAGCTTCTCTTTAAGATCTGGTAATCCATTTAATAATCACACCCATGTCACGAATCGGCAAAAAACCTCTCGCCATCCCGGAAAAGACCACAGTTGCTGTGGCGGGCCGAACCGTGACCGTAAAGGGTCCTCTCGGTGAGCTTGTTCGCGAGGTGCATCCACTCATTAATGTTGTCGTCGCTGACGGCAATGTCACTGTGTCTGCACAAAACACCAGCGCTGAGGCAAAGATGCTCTGGGGCACTTGGTCTTCTCATCTCATGAACATGATGGAGGGCGTCACCAAGGGCTACACCAAGAAGCTCATTGTGGAAGGCATCGGTTTCAAGTCTGATGTGAAGGGCGACACCCTCGCAATGTCTCTCGGCTTCTCTCATCCGGTGAACATGAAGCTTCCAAAGGGTCTCAAGGTCACTGCGGAAAAGAACCTCGTAACGATCACCGGCCAGGACAAGGAGCTTGTTGGTCAATTTGCCGCGCAGGTTCGAGCAAAGAAGGTCCCTGAGCCGTACAAGGGTAAAGGCATCCGATACGAGGACGAGACCATCCGCCGCAAGGAAGGCAAGAAGACCGCGTAATCCATCCATTTTCACACTCACATGGCTACTACTAAAACACAACTTGCACAGATCACTCGAGCCCGCCGTCAGAAGC
Source organism: uncultured Candidatus Saccharibacteria bacterium (assembly GCA_964602975.1). GTDB lineage: Bacteria > Patescibacteriota > Minisyncoccia > Phycocordibacterales > JBBTRF01 > JBBTRF01. Next base: position 1,143 of record CAZRTH010000002.1, read on the forward strand.
GTATTCGAGCAAAGATCTCCGGCACCGCGGACTGCCCTCGTCTTTCGGTATACCGATCGAACAAGTACGTATACGCTCAGCTCATCAATGATGCTGCAAGCAAGACCCTCGCCGCTTCTACCTCTTTGAAAATGAAGGGTAAAATGATGGAGAAGGCAGCATTGGTTGGCAAGGAGATCGCCGAGAAAGCAAAGGCCTTGAAGATCGAAAAGGCCGTGTTCGACCGCGGCGGCTTCATTTACACCGGCAAGATCAAGGCTATCGCCGAAGGTGCGCGAGCCGGCGGACTGAAATTCTAATATTCATATGGATACCAACCCAACACAACCAAATACGCCAGTCGAGAAGGCTCCAGAAGCAAAGCCGGTACCAATGGCCGGAACCGCTCCTGCTCAGCAGATCGCTCAGGCGGAGAGCAAGCATCCACAGCCAGCACGAAGCGGCTTCGGTGGTTTTGGTGCGGGCCGAGGCGGTGCGCGAGGTGGGGGAGATCGACCACGCCGAGGCCCGGCTCGAGAGCCACGTGCAAAGCCAGAATTTGACCAGAAGATCATCAGCATCCGACGCGTGACCCGAGTGGCTGCCGGCGGACGACGATTCACCTTCTCTGTGGCGATCGCTGCGGGGAACCGAAAGGGTTGGGTAGGAGTAGGTACCGGAAAGGCCGGCGACACCGCTGTGGCGATCGACAAGGCAATGCGCAGCGCTAAAAAGCACATGATCAAGCTCGCGCTCACCAAGGACATGTCTGTTCCGTACGATGTAGACGCAAAATACTGCAGCGCCCGAGTATCGATCCGACCAAACCGAGCAAAGGGTTTGGTAGCAGGCAGCTCGGTGCGAAATGTACTCGAACTTGCCGGCGTGAAGAACGTCACCGCCAAGCTTTTTTCAGGCACCAAGGATCATTTGAATAACGCCCGAGCGGCGATCAAGGCACTTTCGGAATTCGATCCAAAGAATTCTCACAGACGCTTGGCGCGACCGGCTCGAGCCGCTCATATCGCAGGCACCGTAAAGGCCTAACATCATCCCCATGCAATCACACGAAATCAAGCGAGTCCATAAGAACAAGATCAGCCGCCAAGTAGCGCGCGGGGGAAAGCGCGGCAAGACCGCCGGACGAGGCACCAAAGGCCAAAATTCACGTTCAGGACGCAAGAAGCGACCGGAGATGCGAGATATCATCAAGACCATCCCAAAACTCCGAGGACGAGGCCGAAACAGCTTCAAGGGCTTCCAGCAGGCATTTGTGCCGGTCAATTTCGATATCATTGAAAAGCATTTCGCTGCAGGTGATGCGGTCAATCCGGAGACGCTTTTGTCGAAGGGCTTGATCGAAATGTACAAGGGAGGTTTCCCTCCGGTGAAGATCCTCGCCACCGGCGAACTTTCAAAGAAGCTTACTTTCTCCGCTTGCGCTATCTCGGCTCCAGCAAAGGCAAAGATTGAGAAGGCGGGCGGTATGGTAAAATAGGCCTCATGGCAACGCTCACCGAAAAAATCAAACTCATTTTCAACGATAAGCTCCTCCGTAAAAAGGTGCTCTTCGTGCTGGTCGGATTGGTACTCTTTCGATTGCTCGCTACGATCCCAATCCCAGGTGTCGATGTTGTTCGCCTCGAAGCCTTCTTTCGAACAAATGAGTTTTTGAGCCTTTTAAACATTTTCTCTGGTAGCGGTTTGTCGAACCTCTCTGTTGTGATGCTCGGCGTCGGTCCATACATCACTGCTTCGATCATCATGCAGCTTCTCGCGATGATGTCACCAAAGCTCAAAGCACTTTATCAGGAAGAGGGTGACGCAGGCCGCATCAAATTTGCTCAGTACTCTCGACGTCTAAGCATTCCTTTGGCAATGATCCAGGCGTACGGCTTCCTGCTCCTTTTGTCGAAGCAGGGTTTGCTTGGCAACCTCTCCGGCACCGGTCTTTTTGTAAACATCATCGTCATCACGGCTGGCTCGGCACTGCTCATGTGGATCGGCGAGCTTATCACTGAGTATGGTATCGGCAACGGCCTTTCGATGATCATTTTCGCCGGCATCGTATCGCGACTTCCAAGCGCATTCGGGCAGTTCCGCGATATCTTGGCGGCCGATCCTTCAAAGCTGCCGCTCTATATTGGTTTCGCGATCATCGCCTGCGTGGTGATCTGGGCCGTGGTTATTATCACTGAGGCTGAGCGTCCAGTACCGGTCACCTACGCGAAACAAGTCCGTGGCGGCGCCACTACTGGCGGCGGTTCCACCTACCTTCCATTGCGAGTCAATCAGGCTGGCGTTATTCCGATCATCTTCGCGCTTTCCATCTTGCTCTTGCCGCAGATGGTCTTCAACTTCGTGAAGGAGCTGAGTACCAACTCATCGCTCATCGCGATCGCTCAGAAGGGTTTGCTCATCGTGAACAATAATTGGTTCCACTCCATCGCGTATTTCGTGCTTGTCTTCCTGTTTACCTATTTCTACACAGCTGTTACCTTTGATCCTCAGCAGATCTCATCCAATCTCCAGAAGAGCGGCGCTTTCATCCCTGGAGTCCGACCCGGCGACTCGACCGCGCAGTTTCTTTCCAATGTAGTGACCCGAATCACCTTGGTAGGAGCGCTCTTTTTGTCGGCTATCGCCGTTTTGCCGCTTATTTTGCAGAATGCTACCGGAAACACTTCGTTCGCGATCGGTGGTACCGCTTTGCTGATCGTCGTCTCAGTGGTGATCGACCTAGTGAAGAAGATCGAGGGGCAGGTTTCGATGAGGTCGTACTAAGAAGGTTCCCGCACATATTTGGCGGGAACCTTCTCAAGGCAAGTACATTTAACAGCCCTCGATTTTTTTCTATCCATTCTTATTGTGGTCAATTAGCGTGTCTCCGGCGAGTTTTTGAAGAGGGGGCGGATTTTGCATACGAAAGTATGAAGAAAGTATGCAAAATCCGCAGGTACTCGAAAACACTGGCGGACATCCCTTCCTAGCTGCCCCCCTCGGCTACTTTTGGGCCTTATGTTATTATGACTTTATGATTTCAATTCCGCAGACATTCATTTTTATTGGCCGATCTGGGTCGGGAAAGGGCACACAGGCGACCCTTTTGCAGGCCTATTTGGAAAAAGGAACTTCCGGCGGAACTTCCGGCGGCGCTGACGGCGCTGACCAGGCAAAATTACCGGTGAAGTACCTTCAAACTGGTGCCGAATTCCGTTCGTTTCTCCAGGGAACTACCTATACCCAAAAGACCGCGAAAGCACTTTCTGCTAAAGGCGCCTTGCAGCCGGCATTTCTCGCCATCTATATGTGGGCAAAATTCTTCACGGAAAAGCTCACGGGGAACGAACATTTGATCATCGACGGCACGCCCCGAAAGCGCGACGAGGCGCAGGTGCTACACAGCGTTTTTGGCTTCTATCAGCGCGCCAAGCCGATCGTCCTTTTCATGAACATCTCGGAAGACGTGGCGGCAAAACGTTTGGCGGCACGGCATCGTCTAGACGACAACTCTGCCGAGATTCGTGGCCGCCTCGCTTGGTACAAGACCGATGTTGAGCCGGCAGTCGAATGGTATCGCACTCACCCCGACTATCGATTTATCGAAGTGAATGGCGAACAGACGGAAGCGAAGATACACGAGGATATCATCGCGGCGATCGCTCAAAAATAGCATGTCTTTGATCAAGAGCGAATCCGACATTCAGTCATTGAGAGAGGCGGGCAAGCGCCATGCTCGTATTTTGCGTTTGGCAGCGGAAATGGTGAAGCCTGACGTGAGTACAAAAGCCATCGACGACCGTATCTTCTCGCTCATCACCAAGGGCGATCCTGCTCTCGGTGTGCCTGGCGGCGATCAGCCATCTCTTCTACACTTCCAGCCCGACTTTGCTGATCGGCCTTTTCCCGCGTCGTCCTGCATTTCGGTGAATGAAGAAGTGGTGCACGGTATCCCGAATGAGAATGATCGTGTGCTTAAAACCGGCGACATTGTCAGCATTGATTTTGGCTTGTTGCACGATGGAGTGTTCACCGATGCTGCCGTGACTGTGCCGGTCGGAGCAGTTGTTCCTGAGGTGCAGAGGTTGCTCGATGCGACAAAAGAGGCATTGGTGGCAGGGATAAAGGCGGCAAAAGGCGGAGCGCGTGTCGGCGATATTGGCTATGCCATTGAACAGGTATGCAAGAAGTACAAATTGGGATTGGTCGAGGAATTGTGCGGACATGGAGTGGGAAATGCTGCTCATGAAGAGCCGTATGTGCCAAATTTCGGCAAGCGCGGCGATGGCCCGATCTTGAAACCAGGGATGGTGCTCGCTATCGAGCCAATGTTTAACCTAGGCACGGCGAATATCGTGCTCATGCCGGACGGCTACACGTTTCGCACCGCAGACTTGAAGCCGAGTGCTCATTTTGAACACACCGTGCTTATCCGCGAGGGGAGTGCTGAGGTTTTGACCGTTTTGTAGTATACTTTGAACCATGAGTCGAGAATTAAATTCTCTAAGATATCTTTTCCCAGACGCATCTGGATCAGATGGATCTGGCGCAGAAAAGCGTGGTGGCAGTTCAGAGTCAGAGGCTTTGCCCCGCATCTCAAACAGGAAGAAGAAAGAGATCAAGAAGGCAGAGAAGGGGAGAGATGAGGCCGTCGGAGCTTTTCTGCGTGGATATGGTGACAAAGAACTCACCACCGACGATGTTGGGCAGATCATTCAGAAACTGAAGACAGAGTGTAGTGAAGTCCGTACGATCGTCGAACCTCTTGGTGAAGATGCTCTGGTTACCAAATGGGAGGAATTGGAAAAGGAGCTAGATGCTCGAGCTGCAGTTGCCCACGCCGCGATCCAGTCTGGAGATCTCGCAATCGTGAATGATGAGATACGTCGAATTTTCGGTGCATTTTTGGGTATGGAAGAAGAGTCGAAGGCAGAAGCGGGCGCCGAAGCTACTGCTGCACCTACTACTGAAGTCGCCACCCCTCCTTCCGCCGCTGCTGTCGATGCTACCGCTCCGGCCACCAGAGGCGAGACTCTCCCTAGTACTGAAAAGAAGCCACAAACAAAAGAAGAGCTGCTCCAGGCAATCGAGGCTAATAAAGGAATCACCCTTTTTGAGCCGGTGGGCAAGACTAGTGAAAAAAGAACAAAGCTCGGCGCGACGTTGGCGAAGGAAATGGTGGAGCAGTTGTTTTCAGAGTTCGAGTCTCCAAGCTTCAAGGAGGAAAATCCATCTGTCGGGAGACGCCGACGAATTGTTGATAAGAGGCTGAGAGATTTGGGCGTGACAAGAAATTTTGGAGAAGATGTCACGGCCATCCTCGACAAAGTAGGTGTGTTTGCTGAGGTGGCTGCAAAAGAAAAGGAGAAAGAGAAAGAAAAGCCCGTTAAAAAGACACAACCAGAGACTTCTGGTGAGAGGGAGAGAAATCTAGACAAAAGTTCTGTTCTTGATTTTGAAAAAGCGAATACGTTGGATGAGGTGTATTCAATGCTGGAAGCGGCAGGGGATGAGCTCGTAGCTGTTCCGGCTGCGCCTGGATCAGTTCAGAGACACGAGATGGTAGCTGCAAAAGCGCTCGCCGATAGGCTCAGGGAACGAATTCCGCAGTTCTTGGAAATCATTGCCAACGCGCCAGTCGAGCGAAGAAAAGGATGGCTGGCCACTTTCTTGCGCACGATCCCTGAACGTGGAAACCTGAATGATGCTGTTGAAGTATTCCTTAGAGGATCGTTGAGAGATTCGAAAGTTGCATTAGACGTGGAGCGAGGTGCCCGTCCTGAGAGTGACCCTGTAGTGTCGCAGCCGGTAGAAGAAAGAAGGGAAAACGGGGGAGAGTTGAAGCTTCGACGAAAGAAAATGCTCAACCTCCATGACCTTGGCTGGCCGGATGCTGCGATTAGAAGGCTTGGAGAAGAAGGCGTAAAATCAATACTTGCGACACAGAAGCGGTATATTAAATTGGTCCCAGGTTCAACGCCTGGTGCAGTGAAAGTTGCGCCGGTCGCGGCGGGTGCAACAAAAAGTACGAGTGCGAATGTGAGTGGGGGCGCGAATGCCTCACCGAAACCCGAACAAGCACCAGCCAACCTTTCCAAATTGATGCCAAGAGCAGCAGCTCCTGCAGAAACGGCAGCAACTGCGCCAGCTTCTGCACCCGCACCGGAGCGAAATGCCGCTGCCACGGCTGCTACGGCGGGCGGTACAGGAACACCTGAGACTATCGCTCAGATACTCGACAGTGACCCAAGCTTCAGAACTTTTTTTGCACAATACGCCGAAGCCGAGTACCTACTAGAGCAGCAAAACACAGCTGAGATCGAGAAGCGACGAAGGGCGTTTGTCATAAAGGATCAGCTTGCCACCATTTTGTATCAACAAGCGAACGGAGCGATAAAGGGCGATTTCCTGCTCGACTTTGAAAATCCAGATTCGAATTTGCCAAAAAATCAGCGAGCGGAATTTCAGAAGTACGTCGATCGCGAGGTATTGGAGCGCCCCGATCAGCTTCTTGAGCTCGCCGAGAGATTTGGACGCAGTCAAGTATTGGCACGAGAGATCGCCACAAAGAAAACCGAGCTCGAGGCTCTTGGCGGCAAAGAGGTCCTGCTCGCAGCTGAGGCACAACAGCTCGAAATGAAGCGTCATCTCGAAGCGGGCCTTGAAAGGACTCGCCGAGACTCGCTCTTCAACCTAATCCCACGAGCATTGGTTGTTCGCATGGTGAAAATGGCGTACAAGATCAACGGTTACTTGGGCTGGAAAGATCTGACGGAAGAAAAGATTCGAGCCGAAGACTTGGCGAAGCGCAACGCCATCTTGAAGGGACGAACAAATGATCAATTGAGCAAGGAGGAGGCATTCGACCTTCAGGATCTTGATACGCAGACAGACGCTCGTCTTGCCGGTCTCAAGCGCCACAATGCGCTCGGTGACCTCGGTTTGCGCATTGGTGAACAGCAAAAATCGATCCGATATCTAAAAAGCGGACTGGGTATGAGTATCGGAGTGTTCAGCCCCATCACCTATAGTCCGACGTGGTGGACAGAGCATCCGGAGATGAAGGCGCAATTGGATAAGACCGAGGCCGCGCTCGCTGAGATCCGACAGAAAAAGCAGACAGTTGAGCAGGCAGAAATCAACCTTACTCAGTTGATGGCCAATCTCGAGGCGCTTCGTACCGACTCGCTTGCCGAGATTCCTCCGACGATCGCACTCGTGCAATATGCTCAGGCGCAGATCCGCAACACCATCACTTCTTTCTCGGAGGACACAGCAGTGGAGGATTTGGAGCGCATTGCAGACTACATCACATTGCTTGCTAACAAGGATGGAAAGAATACAGGAAAAGAACCGTTTGAGGCAATACAGGATACTAGCGAGGTTGCCGATCGCCTACACGAAGCTATTGTTGCACAATGGGGGAAGCGTGTATTCGAGGTCTTTAGCAAGACCGCTCTCAATCGCACTGGGGCTCTTGCGGAGATGGAGAAGACAGTCACTGCACTTTTGAGAAAAGGGGCGATCGGAAAGTACGACGACGATGGCTCAAAGCGGGCGATCGTGAAGGACTTACTTGCTGCAGCCTTCAAGAAGATCGATCCAACCAAGGGCGATGGCAAAGAGCGACGTATGGCTCTTATGGGCGTCATGATCAACTGCGGTCTTTTGAAGAAGGGCGAAAAGCTCGCGGGCGCGCCAGCGCCAGTTCCGGCGGCTCCGACCCCAGCGCCTGCAGCCGCTCCGGCAGCTCCGACCGTATAAATTTCACCCTCATCACCTATGCCATCAAAAAAGAACAATTCAAGCATCCCATCCAAGGTCCGATCGACCAAGTCTTTTGGCTCAGACAAAGCAAAGCAGGCTGATCTCTCCCGATTGGGCGAGCTGATCGAAAAGCGCGATATGCCAGCTGCACAGACACTCATCGACGACTTGATGAAGCGGAAGCTCACCGAAAACGAAAAAGCACGCATTCACATGGACATGCTCTCGACCTATCTGCAGGTTTCCAATGAATTGAGCGAACAATATCTAGCCGAGCTGGAAGATGTGGTGGCGTTGATCAAAAGCTTGAAGAAGGAGGAGCGAGCAGTATCCGATGAATTGGCGGTAGCGAAGGTGCGGGCGAAACTGATATAATAGGGGGATGAACACTGGTCCCGAAGCGTTACATACTCCTGAACAGGAATTGGCTTTTCTGCGCGAGCAAGTGTCGAAGAAGGAGCGCGAGCTGCGCGAGCGCGGAGAACCGCAGCCCCTGCAAGAGCGCGTGATGAAGGAGAAGTTGGTCGAATATCAGGGGCTTCCGACAGAGAAAGTGCTCACGAAAGAGCGTCAATTGGCTCCGCAAGCAGCGGAGGCGATCGTTCTAAACATTGCTCCGGAGGCACACGATGAAAAAATGGCCGAATTATTGGCAGTGCTTCAGAAGCATGGCTTGAAGAACGCGTTGGATATTGTTGAGCGACTCAAGAGCCCTCACATCGAGGATGACTTCCACCGTTTTATTATCCAATATCTCAAGGCCGGTCATCGAGTGGATCAAATGAATCCAAAAGAGGCGATCTCCAAGGCGCTGAAGATGACTTTGTATGAGATCTCGCTGCCTGAGCGAGACGGGCAAGCTCCGGAAAAGCCTCTCAAGGAGCTCGTGTCTTCCATGGAGCAGCTGTACTCCGGTATGTCTTCTGTTTCCGACGACGATCCTGAGTCGGCTCACTACTTCACTATCGAACTTGCGGTGTCGAATTTTAGTGACGAATTTGTTTTCTACATGGCTGTGCCGGACACCAAACGAGACCTTTTCGAGAAGCAGGTGCTCGCTATTTTTCATAATGCTCGGATCACCGAGAAGCACGACGACTACAACATCTTTTCCGAAAAAGGCGTGGTTGCCGGCTCGGCGGTTGGCTTAATGAAAAAGGCGGCGCTGCCGATCAAAATGTATGACCAATTCGACCATGACCCGCTCAACGTCATCCTGAACACTTTCTCGAAGATCAAGCGCGATGGGGAGGGGGCAGCACTGCAGATCGTCTGTAAGCCGACAAGGAGTGAACTATATTTAAAGCGATACAAGAAGGCAATTGAGCGTATTCAAAAAGGCGTGAAGCCGAGCGATGCGATCGACTTTCCAGACACTTTTTTTGAGCACTTCACGCATGTGTTCAAGTCTTCGAAGAATCCAAAGAAGCCGAGAAAAGACGAGCCGAAAGAGCCGGAGCATGTGGACGAGACAGCTATCGAACAGATCCAGCGCAAGATCGATAGCCCTATTATGCTCGCGAATATTCGCTTGATGGTATCAGCGGATACTGATGTTGCAGCGGATCGGATATTGTCCGACATGGAATCGGCTTTCAATCAATTTCAAAACACTAATGGCAACCGTTTCGTGTTCGATCGGCTAAAGAAGGGGCAGTTGCAGAAATTCGTGGATCATTTTGCTTTCCGCCTGTACGACGAAGATATGCAGATGCCGCTGAGCTTGCGCGAGCTCACTACCGTGATGCATTTGCCGGCCACCGTTCTTCGTTCTGCGCCGCAACTCAAGATCTCAAAGGCGGGTACGGCTCCGGCTCCGCTCGATCTGCCACGGCAGGGTATTTTGCTCGGTATGAACGAATTCCGCAATATGAAAACGGAGATCCATATGACTCCCGAAGACCGCCTCCGCCATTTCTACGTGATCGGCCAGACCGGTACCGGAAAGACGAGTTTGTTGAAGAATATGATCGTGCAAGATATTCAAAACGGCGACGGCGTCTGTTTCATCGACCCGCACGGCAGCGATATTCAGGACATTTTGTCGAAGGTTCCGAAGGAGCGCTACGAGGATGTCATCTATTTCGACCCTGCGTACACCGAGCGGCCGATGGGGTTGAACATGCTCCAATACGATCCACGGTTCCCAGAGCAGAAGACCTTCGTGGTGAACGAAATGCTCTCTATTTTCAACAAACTTTTCGACATGAAGACGGCTGGTGGTCCGATGTTCGAGCAGTATTTCCGCAATGCGGTGCTTTTGACGATCGATGATCCTTCTTCTGGTGGTACGCTGTTGGATGTGTCGCGCGTGCTGTCGTCGAAGCTGTTCCGTGAGCAGAAATTGGCGAAGTGTACCAATCCGGTGGTGATCCAATTCTGGAAGGAGGTAGCAGAGAAGGCAGGTGGGGAATCGTCTTTGGCGAATATTGTGCCGTATGTAGTGAGCAAATTTGATACGTTCTTGAGCAACGACATCATGCGGCCAGTGATCGCACAGGAGAAGTCCACTTTCAATTTCCGCGAGATTATGGATACGAAGAAGATCTTGTTGGTGAATTTGTCGAAGGGACGTCTCGGCGATATCAATGCCAATTTGATCGGTCTTATTTTGGTTGGCAAGATTTTGATGGCGGCGTTGTCGCGTGCCGATTCGCTCAATGGTGCGAGCGCGCTCGGCGGGGGAGCGGCGGGCATTGCTGGCAGTGCCGCAGTGTCAAAAATGCCACCGTTCTATCTGTACATCGACGAATTTCAGAATGTCACCACAGATTCGATCTCGGTCATTTTGTCGGAAGCGAGAAAGTACAAGCTCAGTTTGAATATCGCACACCAATTCATCGCCCAGCTGCAAGAGGGGATCAAAAACTCCGTGTTCGGCAACGTTGGTTCGATCGCCGCTTTCCGTGTGGGTGCCGAGGATGCGGAATATTTAGAGAAGCAGTTTGCGCCGGTGTTTACCGCCAAGGACAGTATGAATGTCGACAATTACAACGCATACGTGAAGCTGTTGGCGGCCGGCCGGCCGGTGAAGCCGTTCAGCATGCACCTCGTGCCGCCAACGGCCGGCCGGCCGGACCAAGTCGAGAACCTCAAGCAATTGTCGTATATGAAATTCGGCAGGAACAAAGCGGACGTCGAAGCGGAGATCTTGCTCAAGTATCAGAAAAAGAACGCCTAAGTCACACCGTCGCCATTACCCATTTCTCCCCGAATCAATGTCTCATACCAACATCCAAAAATACAAATACGAACGCACGCTAGTGGTCATAAAACCGGATGGTATTCAGCGCTCACTCATTGGTGAGATCATTCAGCGCTATGAGCGCACCGGCCTGAAGCTTGTTGGCTTGAAAATGCTTGTGCCAAAGCCGGATTTCATCGAGAAGCACTACACGCTCGATCCGGAATGGCGTCGCCTGACAGGGGAGAAGAATATCAAGGGATACGAAGCAAAAGGACTGGAGCATCCGCACAAGAACGATCCGCTCAAGGTTACCGAGGTCATTCTCGAAAAGTTGAAAAAATATCTCTCCAGCGGGCCGGTCATCGCCATGGTTTGGCAGGGCGCACATGCAGTACAGATCGTCCGCAAGCTCACCGGTGTCACTGAGCCATTGATGTCGGATGTCGGCACTATCCGCGGCGACTTTGTGCTTGATTCGTATAAAATTTCGGATGACGATCTTCGCGCTGTGAGAAATCTCGTGCACTCTTCCGGATCGGTCAAGGAAGCTGAAGATGAGATCGCTCATTGGTTCTCTCCGAATGAGATCATTCGCTACAACACCGTCCAAGAAAAGATCCTCTACAACGTCGATCTCGACGGAATCTTTGAATAATTTCGATCAAAAAAGCTCTAAATACGGCTGCTCCAGAGCGCTATCCAGAGCTATGAACAGCTTAGACACACATTATGCACAGCTTGTGCACTTTTCTGTCCACTTTTGACATTGACGCCTTTTGTCACAGGTCTAGAATACACATTAGGATTGTCTTGACTGCTTGCATTGCTAACCAAAATCAAAGGAGCCCGATGTTCGAGCGTTCCGATGAGTGTAGCATTACGCAACGTTCTGACGAGCCCTCACTGGGGCACCAATTACATTTTTGCAAATAGCGAGCGATCTCAATCCTCCATCTTGAAGAACACCCTGTTATGAGCAGGGTCTTCTTCTGTCAATTTTTTCATTCTTTCTTTTCCATGTTCTAATACTTTCTCCTCATTGCACTCCAAAATGGGAGGCATATAATTAGTGTAGGGTTATTCGCAGTATTAACTCTATAACACATATTAAGGGAGATCTAATTGTTGGATCCTGATGAGCGCTTCGCGTTCTGACCGTTCCATCTGCGATCACCCACCTGGCTTAGGCTGGGTAAATACTGACTGATAACCCTACGAAGAAACTGTCCGGCGCACTCCGCGCTCGAGACGGTTTTTTCTTGCCCGTTTGCGCTTCCTTGGATACTTTCTGCAACATTAGATGGCTTTGTTTGGCCAACTGGGATAGGATAGCGGAGTGAAAACAGAAGAGCAAAACGCCCTATTGTTCGCTATCATTCCGCTGGCAGCCTGCATGATCTTGTTCGTAGTGAACCCCTTCTCGCCGCTAGAAGCTCCTGTAGTGCAATATGGTGGAGTACCGGCACCAATTGAGCAAGGGTTTGGTGAAGACCCGGGCGTACTACCTGTGGACTATTCTGGTATGCCGTTGCAGCTTCGTATTCCAAAGATCGAGGTGGATGCGCCGTTTGAGCCTGTTGGCGTCTTGTCGGATGGAAGTATGGGCGTACCCAAGCGGCCGGAGCGAGTGGGTTGGTATGCATTCGGCCCTCGGCCTGGCGAAAAAGGGAGTGCTGTTGTGGCGGGGCATCGTGGTTGGAGGAGCGGGGAAGCCGTTTTTGATCGACTGAATGAACTTCTTCCCGGTGACACTATTTTAGTCGCTGATGCAGACAACAAGTGGCACACATTTATTGTTCGAGGGAGCAAATTGTTCGATCCGCAGCAAGAGACCGAAGAGGTGTTTGGACGATGGCCGGCTGGCACTGCCGCTGGCCATGGTTCTACGGGCTCCAGCGGTGCTTTCCTCAATCTCATCACCTGCGAGGGCGAATGGGACCGCACCGCGAAGCAGTATACGAAGCGTTTGGTGGTGTTTGCGGAGAGGATCTAGCCCAAACAGCATTTCTTTAATATTTCTTTATTGTTTCTTGATACTTTCTTTGCGATTTCTTGATCACCTATCTGTTAGAGTATCTTGGTGATATCCGAAAAGGAGTACAACTACGCTTTTGTAGACATGCAAAATATTATTTGCGGTGTCGAAAGGCTTGGTTGGCTCGTTGATTTTGAAAAACTATTTAAATACCTTTCGTACAAGCACCGTGCCGTGAGAATCTTCCTATTTGTGGGGTATGTGGAAAAATTTTCTCGTTCCTACAGATTCCTGGAGAAAATAGGTTATTTAATTTGTTACAAGCCAGTAGTTGTTGATAATCTTGGAAGGCCAAAGGCAAATATTGATGCAGATATGGTACTAAAGGCTGTCCTAGAAAAAGAAAATTATACGAAAGCAATTATTTTGAGTGGCGACGGAGACTTCTATTCGCTAGTGGCATATCTTTTCCAAGAGAACAAGTTGGAAGTTGTGCTTTGCCCGAGCATGCAAGCCTGTTCGAGTCTACTGAAACGTCACGCGCCTGGGCACATTACAGACATGTCGAGCTGTCGGAATCAAATTTCGTTGGCCACATAAATGAAAAAGCACCGCATGGACACGCAGTACTCATGAAGGGCTTTTTCCTCGTTTCCGACACTAGTAATGATAACAATCATAGGTACTGGAGTCAACTTTTCTCTGTTCTGTTATACTTATCTTCATGAACGATCAAGTGAAAACTCCGCGGATCACATTTTATGGTGGGGTGGGGGTAGTGACTGGGGCAAATTTTTTGCTTGAGACGATCGATGCTGATAGCGGCACAGCGAGTGGAATGTCTGCCGGCAAGCGCATTCTAGTGGACTGCGGCCTTGAGCAGGGTTCGCCTGAGTCGGCGCGGCGCAATCGCAAAGCCTTTGAATATGATCCGGCCGCGATGGACTATTTGTTCATCACGCACGCGCATCTCGACCACGTCGGCCGCATCGGCAAATTGGTGAAGGACGGTTTCCAGGGCATCATCTATTCGACACCAGAAACAAAGGCATTGGCCGAGCTCATCATGGACGATGCGGTCGGCTTGTTGGCGCGAGAGGCCCAAAGAGACGGCGTGTTGCCGCTGTATGAGGCCAAAGAGGTGACCAAGGCACTGAGTCTCTGGAAGACGATCGAATACCATACTCATTTTCAGGTGTGTGCGGGCGTGGAGGTATTTCTGCGCGATGCCGGCCACATCCTCGGTTCGGCCATGATCGAATTCAAGATACAAACAACGTCCGGAGAATCCCGCAAAGTGCTTTTCACCGGCGATCTTGGCAACTCACCAACGCCCTTGCTGAAGGACACTGAGTCGATCGAAAGTTCCGACGCGGACTATCTCATAATGGAGAGTGTATATGGCGATCGAAACCACGAGCCGGCACATGAGCGAAAAGAGAAGCTGAGAAGGGTGATCAACGAAACAGTGAAGCGCCGCGGCGTGGTGGTCATTCCTGCTTTTTCGATCGAACGGACACAGGTGATCCTATACGAATTGAACAATTTGGTGGATTGCGGACAGATTCCGAGCGTTCCCGTATATGTCGATTCGCCGCTGGCGATAAAAGCCACCGATGTATATAAAAGATCGACTCGTTTTTTCAATACGGAAGCCCAGGCCGATGCGAATGAAGGTGATCATCAGCTTTTCAACTTTCCTCGGCTCAAATACGTGCCGACCAACGAGGGATCTCGCGCGATCGAAAATATGCCAGGTCCGAAGATCATCTTGGCTGGTTCCGGAATGTCCGCTGGAGGACGGGTGATCCATCATGAATCCGAGTACCTGCCCGATGAAAAGAATACGATCTTGTTGGTCGGCTATCAGAGTATCGGCACGCTGGGCAGGCAATTGCTTGATGGTCACAAGACCGTGAGGATCAACGATCGCGATGTTCGCGTGAAGGCGCACATCGAAACGATCTATGGATATTCGTCACACAAAGATTCAGATCATCTGGTGGAATTTGTCGAGGAGGGCGTTGATTCGTTGAAAAAAGTGTTCGTGACGATGGGGGAACCAAAAGCTTCACTGTTTTTGGTACAGAAGCTGCGGGACAATGTTGGAGTGGATGCGATTATGCCGGAAAGGGCGACTCCGTACGAAATCGTCTAGGCTTATTTTACCTTCTCAACCACTCGCTTGAAAGTCTCAGGATGGAATTCGGCGAGATGCGCCATGATCTTTCGGTCGACTTCGATATTCTGCTTCTTCATCGCGCCGACAAATTTGCTGTATGAAAGGCCCATTGGGTCGAGTGCGGCGTTCATCTTCACGATCCACAAGCGTCGCATCACGCCCTTCTTGTCGCGTCGGTGTGCGAAGGCGTATGAGCCGGCATGAGAGATCGCCTCGTACGCCATTCGCTCCTTGGTGCTTCGGCCAAATCGATAGCCCTTGACCTGCTTGAGGACATTCTTTCGGGTCTTTAGGGCGTTTGTTGCTTTCTTTACGCGTACCATTGGGGTGTTGTTATGCTTGTGTGGGTTTTAATAAAATTTAGCGTCCGAGAGCGGCGTTGCCGCCGAGGAAGCGAGCTCGCGACTTGTTGGTCATGATGATCGAACCCATTCGGTTCTTCTTCATCTGGGAACGTCGTCGCTCCTTGGCATTGAAGTGGTTGTGACCTTTGCCTCGAGCGAGGACTTTGCCCGCTTTGGTGACTTTGAGGCGCTTGGTGTATGACTTGTTGGGTCGCATGGGATTGATATTAAAATTCGATGTTATGTTTGTTTTTGTGTGTTTGGCGTTTCGCTATTTCTTCTCGATGATGACAGTGAGGCCTTTCAGAGCCTTCTTCGGCGCTTCGGCGATCGTGTACTCCTCGGTGATCAGCTTGAGGATGCGCTCGAGTCGCTCTTTCAGGAAGTTGAATTCCATGTACTTCGAGCGGCCGGTGAGGAAAAGGTCGATCTTGATCCGATGCCCCTCCTTCAGCCATTCCGATGCCTTTTTCGCTTTCAATTCAAGGTCGTGCTCGCCGGTGCCGATCTTCACTTGGACTGTCTTCACTTCGATGACGTGGGCTTTCGCCTTTGCCGCCTTGAGCTTCTTGTTCTGATCGTACTGAAACTTTCCGTAGTCCATGATCTTGGCGATCGGCGGGACTGCGCTCGGAGAGATTTCGATGAGATCAAGGCCTGCTGCCTGGGCTTTGTCGAGAGCGTCCTTCAGGGAAATGACCCCAAAGTTCTCTCCGACAGGCCCGATGACGCGAAGCTCCGCGACTCGAATTTGATGATTTATCCTGTGATTTACGGTGCTCACGATGTATGAAGTAACCCAGCATTTATAGCACAATAGCCCTTTTTACGCAATGTTTTGGCCGACAGGGCGATTTTTGCAGGGCGTATCGCCCAAACTCGTTATTTTGTGGCCGTTTCTAGCCATTTCATTAGGATACCAAAGTCTTTTTCGCGAGCATCGGAGCCGAGGATGATAAATACGACATTCCGGGAGCTGTCTTGGATAGGGAGGCGGAATAGGGAGATGAGCGTCTCGCCGGCGGCGGAGGTGTAGCCGGTCTTGCCCCCGAGAAAGCGCGGATCGTTCACGAATAAATTGATATTTTGCAGGTCGCGATAGACCGGACCGTCGGTGGCGGCATAGACAGTGGCAGGCTGGCCGGCCAATCGACCGCCATCGAGCATCACTGTTTTTTGGCGAGTCTTGGTGACGGTCAAAATATCCGGTTGCAGATCCTTGACGCTTTTCGCTAGCAAAAGCAGGTCGTACGCGGTGGAACGATTTTGGCCCGAAAGTCCGGAGGGGTCGGCGAAGGCGGTGTGGGTCATGTCGAGCAGGGCAGCTTGGCGATTCATCTGCGAGACGAAGTAGCCGACATTGCCGAGGCCGTCATAGATGCCGGCGATCTGGTCGGCGGCAACATTGCTCGACTCCATCAGCAGGGGATAGAAGAGTTCTTGTACGGAGGAAGGCGCACCGGCTCGGAGGGCAGTGAGTGCGGTCACCAATTTGGTGAGCGAAGCGATTGGCAGCTGGAGGGCGGGCTGACGGCTGACAAGCACTTGGCCGGTATCGACATCAGCGACGAGGAAAGCGGTGGCAGTGATTTTTTGTGGTCGACCAACTTTCTTGCTGATCAGAATATCAGGTTTGTCGAGCCACTGGAGTTTTGGTTTGGAGGCGGAGTCGATGACAGTGTTTGTGGCAACAGTGCGATTGGCGGTGTCCGATGGAGGCGTGAGACGATCGAGGCCGGCTTGTACGACGAGAGAGGCAACAACGATGATACCCGTCCATTTGGCGGTGAAGAGAATGCCTTCAGTGTCGAGGCGACGAGGACGTGAATAGAGAGGATCCACGGGATAATGATAGCATGGGGTAAAGGCATGTCTTGCTACCGAGGAAAGTCATTCTGGGATACAATAAGAGGTATTACGCCACGTATTTAGTTTATTTTTCTCCGCTATGAAACACGAGAGTGAAGCGACAGCATCTGGAGGTCAAGGAGAGGCGATAGTTAAAGACGCAGATCTCCCTGAATCGGAATTCGAGCTGGGTTTTGAAGAGATCGCTCGGTCAAAGACAAAAGTGACTGAGGGGAGAAACAAGGTGCCTGCTGGGGAAGTTTTCCTTGTTAGGCCATGGGAGGACTACACCCTCGTTGCTTTGAAAGATAAGCCCTCTCTGGCCATATATGACGAGCACGGAGCCATGATCGAGAATTTCAAGGAAAACGGGCTTCTGCATAAAGGTGATACCAACTGGGCTAGCCTTATAAGAAGTTGTGGAGGAGGATCATATCTTCTGGATAGTCTTGGAGCGCAGGGTTCACGAGACACATTAGCTTTTGATCAACTGGAGACTTTCCTGAAATGGCCTCTGCGTGAATACAACATTCGATTCAGTACAAGTCTTTCGGACATACAGAGGGCCCTCGGTAGTGACCAATCTGTTGAAAAAGGATGGAAGTATCAGTCATTTGATAACGGGAAATATCTCCTCTGTATTGATCCGGAAACTAAAATCTTCTTCGGATACATAACAGAAAATGACAGAGGCATTCGGCTTGCTCCGAAAGACTGGAAGAAAATAGACTTCACCGCCAAGAGTAATACGTTACCTAAGGATTTTGTAGCGCATATCGAAAAAACGCTACAGCAAACCGATGACTTCAAAGAACTTAACGCGAAGTATGGCGCGATCATTACCGATATTGGCATCAATATCATCGATAGTGCAAATCCTTCTGGCGCCCCCGTCTTTAAAGACCTCGTCCCATCTGTTGCTTCAAATATCACAGTCGACCCGAGCAACCCTGATACGGTGTATTACTGCCAGAGCGGCAATCCAAGGGAGATCACTCGGCTCGATATGACTGGCGATCCGACCAAGTGGCAGACGCGGTCGGCGGCTATTCCGAAGCAATACGGTGCGATCAAAAACCTCCAACTTGACCCAACCGGCTCATATTTCCTTCTCTATACTCAAACCGCGCTGGTGATGCTTGCAAAAGAGACACTCGAGGAAATCAAAGAAGTTCCCGGTCTCAAAGAGGCCAATTTTGACTCCCAAGGCCGCGTCCGAGCCGTGGCAAGGACGGTTATTTGGTGACATATGCCGTAGACACAAGCGGCTTGGCTCAAGTGATGGAGAGAAAGAGGATTGCACGCCTAACACAAGGAGTAAATGCAACGGACCTTTTCAGGATCGATGATCTGAAAAAGAAGGGAGGAAAAACTGCGGTTGAAAAAGAGAAGGATCTCATTCCGGTAAAAGAAAAAATGGAGCGCGATGTTGCGCCTGCTTTGGAATCTCTGGATACGCTCGAGCACGCGGCGAATTTCAGAAAGCAGCTGGAAGAATTGCGCCGACAGCTCCGTCAGCAGGGTCTCGCCAACGATGAAGTCGTTTTTGTAACAGAAGGGATCGAGGCTTCAGTCAAAGAGAAAGAGAAGCAATTTGTCTCAAAAGAAACGGTGCCGATGCTTGAGTCAATTGAAAAAGGCTTGGCAGCTGGGTTGTCTCTATCGACCGCTGTCATCCTTCGAGCGGATCTGGATCGGCTGAAGGCCACCGAGCTGTTAATGGACGACACTGTCCGAGGTAGGTACCATGCGTTGGTCAATACATTCAACTTGGCATATCAGGAATTATTCCAGCGAGAGGGAAGCAAGATCATCGAAGAGGTTCAGGGCTTGCTGAAAGGGATACGAACACAGCTGGATGCGATCACCAACAAAAATGGTTTTGATGATTGGATGGAGTTTCGACTACCACAATATAAGAGCCGGCTTGGAGAGATGCTTCGCGACTGTCCGATCACAGCGGACGATGCATACAGGGCGATATCCGGAGCTCGTACTGAGTTGCAGACCATTGCGGCTGAATATCAGAAAAAGTTTGAGGAAGAATACGCGAAGGTTCGGGAGAAAGCTGCGGGACGAGTAGATGCGGTCGTTGTCGATCTGGAGGGGGATATTGCTGCTATTGTCAAAAGGCTTCAAGACAAAAATTTCAAGGATCGAGCTGCCGCCGAACAGTATCTTTCAAGTAGCGAAGCGAGGAGGGTTTTGGAGAGTGAGATTCAAGCTCTCGCTTCAGATCAGCCCGATATTGCCGAGGAGCTCAAGCGAGCACTCAGAGTCCAGATCTCAAATAGCCTGTCGGCCATTGAACGTGGCGCGCAACTCAATATCGCAGAGACCGGTCAGCAGATGGTACTTTTTGGCAAGACCACTTTCCCTAAGTGGGAGGCAAAGGTGAAGGAGAAGAGGAAGAGGGCTGTGAGCCTCACCTTCGAGACCGATGAGAGAAGCCATGGTCCCGGAGTGAAGCCTGATCAGATCCAAGGTGACGTCGTGTTTGCGGTGACAGACCAGAAAGGAGAAAAGAACAAGGTCGGTCCATATGAAGGGTGGACAGATGAGCATGAGTGGCGCCTCGGTCTTCATGCTCTACGAGGTCAGAGCACCCCGCCTTCATATATGACCGCGGAGGAGTTTCGAAATGTGAAAAAACAATACAGCGCTTGGGAAAGCGGAACGCTCAAGAAGGAGTATGAGACTCGACGCCAAGAGCTTGCTACTATCTACGCCACTCGCGAGAAGGTGGGAAAGCGTAGTGCTGATAAAGAAACCCTTTGGAAGACAATGTATCAAGCAAAGCTGAGGGACCATGCTGAGTTTCTTGCCAAGAATCACATCAGTCTGTTTCGGCGCGCGGATGCCGTAAGAGAGAGTGACGAGGTGGATACGAACGGCAAGGGATTCGTGCCAAGCTGGCAAAGCCACTGGGTTGTCGATCCTGATACGGAATATAACCTCGAACGAATGGCAGAAACATTCAAGATGCAGCTCGACCTGAGGGAAGGTGTACTCAATCTCGATGGTCATGCCGGTACAGGAAAGGACGTTCTCATGAAAATGTTCAGTAATCGAACAAATCGACCATACTTCAGCACCGATTGTACGAAGTGGACCACCGAGTACGAACTTTCTGAAGACGTTGTGCTTGAGGCAAAGGACGGAGCAACCCAGACGATCAAGGTACCGAGCGCTGTTTTGAACGGCATCCAGACCCCAGGAGCGCTGGTGTATTTCAATGAGGTGAACGGCATGCCTGAGCAAGCGCAGATCTTCCTGCATGCCCTATGGGACGAAAAGCGATCTTTGACCCTCAAGACCAGCTCTGGAAAGGTGGTGAAGGCTCATCCGACCGTACTTTTTGCAAGCTCAAAGAACCCTGGGTATCCTGGTACCTTCGACCCACAGTTTGCGACCAAGAGTCGTATGGTATCGATGGAGATCGGCTATCCTTCACTGCACACTATCGCCAAGCCGGAGGACAAGAATCCAAACAAGCCATTTAATTCATCCGAGGCTCTGCGTATCGCCCGCGAAGTCAGTTCGTTGTCAGACATGACCTTTGAACCGAACATGGACAGGAACGAATTTGTACAAATGTGGGATAGCCACGTGAATGGCATCAAAAATGGTGCTCCAAAGCCAAGCGCTGTCCAGGAGTTCGATATCAAGACCATTCTCGCGTTAGTACAGTTTGGCACCAAGCTTCGCGAAAACTTCAAATTGAACTTTGAGAAGAGCCGAGATGCTCGCAACGCTCTCCCTGTCCATCAGCCACTGACCTCTCGCGAGTTGCGCAGGGCTGCATATGGACTCTCCAAGACTCCTGTTGATGAAAAGATCAAGGGCAATCCCGATACCACAGCTCGTGAGCTTCTGGAGCGTTTCTTCCTGAGCCACATCGATAAGACCGAGGATCGCGAGAAGATCAAAACGGCGATGGCGACCTGGCGTTCTCAAAAGAGGGTAGCCGCTTAACACCTGTCTATGAAATCACCGGAGGATCATTCTGAAAGCGTCCCGAGATCGAACAAGAAACATGTTCGAGAAATGGTCTTTCTCGCCGAACAGGCAAAGGAAGGCGCATTGAAAGTGCTACCAGGAAAGGCTTGGGCACAGCATTTTCCTGTTCCTGCCGAAGAACGCAGAGAGATCCTTCAGGGAGTTCTCGATGGAAAAGTGAAGCCGCAAGACGCAGAATCAAAGGTCACTCCAGACGCCTTGGTCTATGACGCCGCTGATCTCGACAGGGAGGGTTTGGATGGAGTGAGCTCACGAATCTTTGATGAATCGGCGACGGTACAGTACTACGACTACCCGAGATTTACCAAGTTTGTCTCGGAGATGAAGGGTACGAAGATCTCTGTCGGGGATTGCGAAAAGCTCTACGGAGCGATCACAAAAGCGAGGACTCAGAAAAAGCTCAGAGATGCTTTTGGAACTACAGGGCAAGGGCAGCTTGATGGTGTGTTGGTACGTGACGCGAAGGCGATCGTCAGGACCATCGATACCCTTCCTCCGACAGAAAAAGTCTTGCAAGCTCTCAAGTTGGATTGGCTCTGTAGAGATAGGGGAGCGATCGGGACGCTTGAGCGAGATGAGGTAGTGTCGAAACTTTCCGGTAGCGAAAGAGAGTTATTCAAGAAGCTCTCCACCGGGTACCGTCAGTACGTCGATCAGGGAGATGAGGCAGGGTACAAGGAATTGTTGGAAGGTATACGTGACAATCACTCTCTTGTTGAAGAGAAGAAAGAGGCATCTGATGCTCCGAGTGACAGCATGCAGAAGCTTGAGGAAGAGATCGAAGAGTACAAGAAGGATACCGGAAATCCCGGCACTCCAAACGACCCAGCTATCCCTCCCGAAGACGCGGACGAGTATCATACGCCGGAAGGAGGGTCACCGGAACAGCCAGAACAAAGCGGTCCTTCCCAAGAGCAACAGGAACAAAGACCGATTTTTGAGATCGAGCCACCTCTCGGCGGCTATTATGCTGGTGGGCGAAAAAGCTACTATGATCGCACGAGAAAGACTTGGAGCAAGAAGAAGCAGTTGAGCGAGTACGCCGGAGTACTTTCAGCATCAGGACGTCACACGCTTTCTGGCAAGACCGACAGAGGAGTGAAATCACTCGCTATTCCGAATAGTTATGCGTTGGACGCGGTATCTGTGAAATACACCGGCTCCAAACCGAGACTGCACCGTGACCAGAATGGCTGTTTCTATATCGAGACAGATGGACCGTCGACTTTCTCGGTTGAATTTGCCAAGGAAGACAAGCTGTTCACCGGACCAGTGGTGGCAGAGGATACAGAAAAACTGTACGCAGGAGCCCTTTCCACTGAAAGTGAAACTTTGTTGCAGGCATTGCAAGGTAATGCAATGAATAAGGCAGAACAGGTGCGTCAGCATATTCTAGCGAATCACTTTTATCCCGGCGGCGGAGACTTGGGTGCGGCTCAGGCTGTCCAAGCGAAGCTCCGCCATGAATCAACTCCGGATGCTTATATTCAAAATATCGATAAGGCAGAATATCTGGAATGTTACTCCTCGAACACTCTTTTTGTGGCGATGATCCGACAGGCTGGCATACCGGCTCGTCTCGTGATTGGTCACAAGGTAGAGGGTGCTCGCGATGGAAAATCAGCCATAACAGAGTCTACCGGACATGCATGGTCTGAAGTCTGGGACGGTGGCAAGTGGGTGAGATTTGACGCAACGCCCGCTCCGAAGCCAGAGGACAAGAAAAAAGACAATAAAGAAAAGGAGGATGATGCGGAAAAGGAAAGCGCTCCTGAGGCGAAAGACAATGGAAAGGAGGCTCCGCAGAAGGAGCAGGAAAAAGGAGGGACTCCGTCTGATGAGGAAAATGGCGAGTCGAAAGAGCAGGGGGAAGCTAGTGATTCTGATGTCCAGGAAGGCGAAAATAGTGTCCAACAATCAAAAGAAAAGCTCGAAAAGGACGCCGCTGAAAAAGAAAAGCTCGAAAAGAAACTCGAAAGCGAGAATTCATTCGAAGATCTAGAAAAAATAAAAGAGGAAATACAACAGGCCGACCTTTTGGATGATATGCAGAAGGAGCTTGATGAAAAAGTCGAAGCAAAAGAAGAGCAAATGAAGGAATCCATCAAGGATGAACTTGATAAGATGGTGAAGGACGGTTTCTTGGATGAGGAAAAGAGAAACGAGCTGGAACAGAAGCTTCTTGAGGAAGATGCTGCTGAATTGGATCGTTTGAGAGAGCAGCTTGAACAGGAAAACTCACTCTACAACGAATATGAGAATATCCGTGATGAAGTGATGCCGCTGGTGGATAAGTGGTTTGAATTTTTTGTAGAGCGCTTGCCTCGAGAGCAGAATGTCGATGTGGATGAGGATTCTTTGACCCGCCAGGGCGTGTTCAATCGAAGGTCGGTGAACAAGGCGCGAAATTTGTTGTTTGGATCGATCAAGAATCCCCGTATCATCAAGTCATCTGTAAAGCCATTGTTCATGAGCTCGATCCTTGTCGATGTGAGCGGTTCGATGGCGGGAGAGAAGCTGCAGAATGCCCGGAAGCTCCTA
The DNA here is from genome assembly GCA_964602975.1 of uncultured Candidatus Saccharibacteria bacterium. Lineage (GTDB taxonomy): Bacteria > Patescibacteriota > Minisyncoccia > Phycocordibacterales > JBBTRF01 > JBBTRF01. The sequence continues at coordinate 24,986 of CAZRTH010000002.1, forward strand.
GTCTTCTATTCTGAATTGTTCACAAAGATCAGCGAAGAATTCGGCTACATCCGATTTTCCATAAATACATTCTCTGATAGAGTGAACGAGATCAAAGCTTTCGATCAGGATTATTCCGCGACCCAGAGTTACCTTTTCCCTGACAATTCACGCTCGACGGTGAAATTCCGTCTCATGAACAATGTTACCGCGCTAGGCGGCACGAACATGCTTGATTCAGTGAAGAAGGCGGCAGCTGATCTTAATCGAGAGACGCACGATTTTCCTGATTATGCATCGGCATTCTATTTTGTTGGCGATGGAGAGGATACCTGTGGCAATTCTGGCAATGTGAGTAGCTTTTTGCAGACAAATGATGCCGAGAGGGGATTTGGCGATCACATGAGATCAGCGATCATGCTGGGAACCGAGAGCCAGAAGGCGATTTTGGCGAATATTTTTGGTGAGGAGCATACTACCGTAGCTCCAGATCTCGATTCTCTGATCGAGGAGAGTATGCTTCGTTTCAACGATGATATTGAAGCGTATATGAACATGAAGACGGGGTAGAAGTGTACTTTTCGCCGCGCCTCCAAAATCTTGACTTATGGCCATATAATATGGTAATAAGTGTTGGTAGAACGGTGCATGTGCATCGGTCAATTTGAACCTTAACAATCAAACGGAGGAATTATCGTATGTTCGCTATTCTCACGCGGATCCGGAGCTGGTTTGAGCGTTTGCTCGGCCAAGACCTCGAGCCGCTGAAAGAAGGTTTTCTTTCGTGCGACTCAGCTCAGAAACAGGGGTTGGTGATGACGAAGTTCGAGCTCGAGGTAAGGCCTCGCCGTATCATGGGTGTTCTGCCTGTGTTCGGAGTTCGAAAAGTCGGTTCGGTCTCATTTTTCGACGCGGTCAAAGCCCCCATTCGGTCTTCTCTCGCTTCGTTGAGTCATGAGTTGCGCCAAGTCCCTCGACGTGTCCATGATGCGGCCGAAAAAGGCCTCAAAATTGGAACCGAAAAAGCTGTTGATCAGGCAAAGGCAAAATTGAATGTCGAAACACAAAAGCTCCTTCAGAAATTTGACGAATCGCACCTTTCCGGGCTCATCAAGTCCGACAGGAATGTCTTTCGTCAAAAGCTTCTCGAGGCCCTCAGTGATCAGGCATCGCAAGTATTTGCCACTGCCACAAAGAAGCATCTGGCCGAACTCGTCCTGCGCATCCGACAAGAAACATCAGTTTCCGATTCATCGAGTGTCTCCGATGACAATGTCGCTTCATTGCCACTGCCGACCGGCACACGTTTCGTGTTCAGGAAAGGCAAGATGACCACGTTTGTCATCGAGCAACCGCCTCAAAAGCGCACGCTGAAAATCATGAATGAAGGTGGCGATAGATCGGAGATGGTTCAGTTGGCGCTGCCTTACGTCGTGTTCTTCATCGTCCTGCGCGGTCGCAGATCCGACAAGGCATACGTGCTCTTTCGGAAAGCTCCGCTGCGAAGCGTGAGAGACGAATTACTCTGCCCAGCTCTTCCCAACATCTTCGGAGACTTCAGCGTTTGTTTTGCTCCATCGGCAGCTAGGGACACCCTGGCAGAGATGGCGGAAGAATCGATCGCTAGCTTCTGGGGCGGCAGGTTTATCAAAACCGAAGTCGTCACCGAGGCTCACAGGAGGACCCCTATCGAAGATTGGGCTGAAGGGTCGAGAAAAGACTCCTTGTTTGGCATATCACATCCGTGGATGTCGGCCAAACAGAGTGTTGCAAGCATGATGGAGAAGATCAGCGCTGAATTCGTTGCTGATACCATTGCTGGCCAGAAAAAAGAAAAAGGCGGCAAGGAGATCGCTTCCGCGCTCGATGCGGCTGTCACCGCGCTTGCGACTAAGATCGAGAACGAAATGAAAGAGACCTGCTTCAAGCTCGTTCCTTCATGGAACCTCGATCCGACGGTCCTTGCTCAAACAAGTGCAGGGTTCAAGCAGTCTGTCGCTGAGGTATGCACTGTAATTAAGGCGCAGCTTGGCGAAAAGATCGAAGGAACCTTGTCGAATGAGGCCTTGGAAGGAGCTCTTGAAGCAGCAATCCAACAAACGATCGCCTCGATGAATGCGGACATGGACAAGCCGATGGCGGCCGCTCGCGAAGCGTTCTCCGCGATTCTTAAAGAAAAGGAGGCAAAATGACCCCGATTCATCTCAAAAAGACAGACGGTGCGAAGCAGTCTCCTGAGACGACCCATTACATTGCGGCCAGAAATGGTCTCTTCCTTCAAAAGAAGATGTGGTGGGTGGATGCTACGGTGCCTGTGGCTGAGGCGAGCAAGCTCAGGGTCCAACACCCTTCAGCGAGATTGCTTCTGCCTAAGCTTCCCGTAGAGATCTTGGCCCAAGCTCTGAAACTTGCGAAAGCAGTATACGACGTTTCCAAAAGCGAAGTATGTCTGCTCTTGCACTATGATGAGAAAACGGGCTATCAACTCACCGTTCCAGTGCAACTAGTCACGCCCTTAAGCGTCGACTACAACGCTTCACAACGGGTGCCAGGAGCGCTCTGTGTAGGAACTATCCACTCGCACGGTAAGCTGCACGCGTTTCATTCCGCCACCGACCATGCTGATGAAGAGACTGCAGATGGCGTCCATGTAACCCTCGGGAGCTTGGATGTGTATCCGCGATTCTCTTTGTCGGCAGAGATGGCGATCAACGGGACGAGATTCCCCGTTGAGACTCAGTGGTTCGAAGGACTGGTTCTCGAACAAGAACGCATCTATCGTATCGATTGGCCGGCCATTGATTCGTGGGAGGTTCCGCGGAAATGGCTCGATGTCGTCGAGCACAGGAAAGGAACACCATGGCCATAAAAGTGATCGGTCTCGGCGGTATCGGTAGTCAGTTGATATCGCCTCTGTGCCGCTACCTTGATTCGCAGAAGGACGGCAGCATTCAGATCGTCGTCATCGACGGCGACGCATACGAAGCCAGAAATGCCGACCGCCAGGAATTCTTGGATGTCGGCAATAAGGCTGAAATTACGGCTGCTCGGATGAGGCGGGATTTACCCGGTCTTCTCATCGAGGCGAAGCCTGAATACGTGACGGAGGAGAACGTGTTCTTCATGATCAACAACGGCGATATCGTGTTCCTGGGGGTAGACAACCATGCTACTCGGAAACTCGTGTCCGACCGCTGTCGAGAATTGGAGGACGTGGCGCTCATCTCCGGCGGGAATGAGCTGATCGACGGCAACGTCCAGATCTATCTCCGCATTGGTGGCAAGGAACTATCGGCCCCGATCACGTATCTCCACCCGGAGATCGAACATCCGCGAGATCGGAATCCCGCGGAAATGAGTTGCGAAGAGCTCGCTTCGAGTGGAGTTCCACAGCTGATCTTTACCAACTTGACCGCGGCCGTCCTTATGCTCTCAGCATTTCGAATGGTTGGCGCGGTCTTGGCAGGAAAGGGAAAGTTGATATACTCGGAGCAGTTCTTCGATGTAGAAACCGGTAACGTCCTGACCTTCTTGCGCAAGCCAGAAGGTCATCACAGAAAGGCAACATGACAGAAACGACGACAACACCCGATGGCAGCGCGCAGCCTCCAGTGCTGGACGCGCCCAGTGTGCAGATCCAGTGTGGCGCCAACAGCCAGAGCATCACGCTCGGCGATGGCGAAGTCCTGACAGTGGGGAATGTGCGCGAGCGCCTCGGCGACGTGCTCAACCTCGCCCCCACTATGCTCGCCGTTATCGGTGACGAAACAGTGGACGACGACCGCGCCCTCCGGCCCGGAGAAACGCTCCAGTTCATCAAGCAGTCCGGGACGAAGGGCTAACTTATCGGCCACCGCACTCGGCTTCCGTGATGCTGATTCGAAAACGCAACTCGGCCTCCTTTCGGGGAGGTCGGGTTTTTTGTTTGGGAAAAGATGGGTAAATAAAAACAGCAACCAGCCACGATGTGGGGGTTGCCATTCGTCGGCGCTTGTTCAGTGCCTCCTCCGGCGAGCTTTCCGATGGGGTCGCCTGGGAAGGCTTTGATCTCGCACCTCTTCGACGAGAATGTGCTTGTCTACTTGGCACTTGGTGCATGAGCAGACAAATGAGACGCCGTCTCCTCCGTTGCATTCCGCATGTTTCCCTGATTGGCAGGGGCCACATGACCGTTGTTGCATGATCGTCCTTTCTTCTTTTTGTTTGGGGACTGGCGGTGACTCAGAGGCTCATTCGATAGCTGTTCGTCTCACGGATCGTGAAGCCTAGCTTTTTGTAGAGGGCGTTGGCGGCGACACGGCTTGGGTTCGAGGTGAGATCGAGATGGCTTAGTGAGCCGGGATAGCTGCGGGCTTTTTCGATCAGGCGAGTCATTAATGCTTCGCCGATCTTTTGTCCGCGATACGCATCGTCGACGACCACGTCTTCGATCGTTCCGGAGCTATACAGCGCGGTATGTCGATAGAGAAGCAGGGCCATGCCGACGATCTTGTTCGGGCTGTCTGTGTCGCGGGCGACGCAGAGCACGCCGAACATCATGGCTCGACGGAGCTGGTTGGGCGAGAATTGCCTTTGGGGCGAGAGCTGGGAGAGGAGCGAGGCGATTTGTAGCACCTCGGCTTCGCTGAGCTCGCTGAATGTTTCAATAAAAGAGTAGGTGATGGCGGGCATAAGAAAGAGCTTTCGGTGAGGGTGAGGCTCGCGTATCGAGCCGCTGTATCCAAGGTACAGTTTAAATGGGAGGGAGTCAATTGTTGGTGAGTAATTGGTCACAGATAATTTCCTCGCCGACGCTCGGAAATTTCCGCGACCCCGCCTCGCGGTTCGGCCTGCTGTCCTCACATCCGCTCCGGCTTTCAATTCCTGCCTCCATACTTCCAAACAAAAGAAAAAACACTCACGAAGAGTGTTTTTTCTTTTGTTGTGGAGATGGGAGGAATTGAACCCCCGTGCAGAAGAGTCTAGTGAATGGGTCTACGAAGGGTAGGGCGCTTCTATGTCTGCGGGGCAGACAATTCGCGCGAGCCGTTATGAAACGACCGAAAAGCGGCTCGCGCTATTCCCATGATTTCGAATCGGCGGCGGGACTCCGCTGATCCCATTCCACAAATATAGCGTCAGGACCGAACGGTGTGGAAACCATCCGGCTGGCGTCGCTTAGGCTTTCGCGTAAGCGAATGCAAGGTCAGCCGCACCGAAGTACGGAGACTTTACAGATCCAAGTTTTGCACTTAGAATTTCCAGCCTTTTTAAGAGTTACTGGAGCTCTCCTTCGCACATTCAAGAGATATTCTTCCGTCGATGCCTGGCATCCCCGTATGAAAATCCTGCGTGCTCGATTGTCAACGATCTCGATACTCGCGAGCGACGTCGCGCGCGGCCTGCTTTTTCTTCATGGATTCGCGCTTGTCATGCTTCTTTTTGCCTTTCACGACTGCGATCTCTACTTTCAACTTCCGACCCTTATTATACACCGAAACAGGCACTATTGTCAAACCTTGTTTCGCCTCAATATTGGCCAATTCCTGAAGCTCTTTTTTGCTCAACAGGAGCTTGCGAATGCGGGCCTGGTCAAAATCTTTCGGGGCATTGAGGGGTTGGAAAGGGGGAATCTCGGTGTTCATGAGAAATGCTTCGCCGCCACGGATGGTGACGTAGCCGCCTTCGAGCTTGCCGAGCTTGGCCCGGACGGATTTCACCTCGGTGCCGAGCAACTCAATGCCTGCCTCGTATTTCTCGAGGATCTCGTAGTCGAGACCGATCTTTTTGTGCTGCAACAGCGCCATGGGTATCATCATAGCATGGGGTATGACGGAGAAAAGGAGAGTTGCCAGAACGCTTTACTTTATACCCGAATTATGGTATTTATATAGTCGGCCTCGTAATAGAAAAACTACATAACCAAACATAGACAACAAGGAAAAAGAGAAAGGGAAATGCATGAACAACACGAACCTGTCCGTCGGTCTGCTCGTCTCTTTTGGTTTCGTCCTCCTCCTGCTCGCCATCTTGGTCGGCACTATCTGCTATCGGCTCCACAAGCGCAAGCTGCGTCGGTGCAAGTGCCTCCTGCCTGGTGGCGAAGAGTGCGGCTGCAACCCGAAGCGCATTGGTCAGCTCTGGCGTCTCGTCGATCCAAACAAGGGCACCGACAATCCAAGCGAGGGTGTGAAATGGCTTGCGCTCGTGCTCACTCAGTGTAGAACCACAGGGGTGGTCCACTTGGTGAAGGACGAGCAAAAATACTTCAACCCTGTCACGCGTTGGTGGAAGCGTTTGTTCGAGCGAGCGGCATTTTGGCCAGATTTCGAGCTACTCGTCAGTGCACAAGAAAGTCTGCGAGTGGCGCAGCTCCTCGAGGAGATCGTTCTCACCAGCGGACAGCCCGCTACGATGTTGCTTGTCGGACCGAAGCGCGATACTGAAATGACTGAGCGCCGAAAGGCAGTGCTACGGATCCTCGATCGCCGTCGGCGAGCGAGGGAGGGGAAGCCTCTCATGCCAGTTCCGGCTTTGCCGCTCCGCTCGCTTGCGGACTCGCCATAGCAGCATTCCTTGCCTTCGATAGTCCCCATTTGCCTTCGCGAACGCGTCTCCATCACGGAGCGCGTTCATTTTGTTTTCTTTTTGTCTTCCTCTCGAAAATCTGTATAATCAGGCGATGAATCAGACCACCCCAAACGCACCTGAACATCCCCCTCAGAAGCCACTCAAAAAAATGCCTAAATTAAAGGGCGGAAAGGAACCAAGCAGCTTTTTGTCCAACCTCCTCACCACCTTGGTGGTGCTGTTCCTGTTGGTCGGATTGTTTTCGAGCCTCATCAATCCCGGTACGAAAAGCGATACCATTGCGCTCTCCGAGCTAGCTCGTGATGTGAATGACAAGAAGGTGGCGAGCATTAGCGTGAGCGGAAGCGACCTCACGATCGTATATCACAAGACCAAGCCGGCGGGCGCTACTTCGACCGATGAGGTTGCTGCTGTGGAAAAGAAATCAAAGAAAGAGACCGACTCTTCGCTCACCGATACTCTCGCTCGATACGGTGTGGAGGCGGAGAAATTGAAGGCGGTGAAGATCGAAATCACCGATCCGAGTGGCTTCCTCTATTGGTCCGGCCGACTTTTTCCAATCATTCTGCCGCTGATTGGCTTGCTCATTGTCATCTGGTTCCTCTCGCGACAGATGCGCGGAGCGGGCATGCAGGCAATGTCTTTTGGTCAATCGAAGGCACGCATGATCCTGCCGACCGATGAGAAGCAGCGCGTGAAATTCAAGGATGTTGCGGGTGCAAAAGAGGCGAAACAGGAGCTTTCCGAAATCGTGGATTTTTTGAAAAACCCAAGGAAATTTTTTGACATCGGCGCGGTGATCCCGAAGGGGATTTTGTTGATGGGAGCCCCTGGAACCGGGAAAACGTTGTTGGCCCGAGCTGTTGCTGGCGAGGCTGGTGTCGCTTTCTTCTCGATCTCCGGATCGGAATTTGTCGAAATGTTCGTCGGAGTCGGTGCTTCCCGTGTCCGAGATTTGTTCAAGATGGCGAAAGAGTCGTCACCGTCGATCATTTTCGTCGACGAGATCGACGCGGTAGGTCGCGTGCGAGGCACTGGCGTGGGTGGTGGCAACGATGAGCGTGAGCAGACCTTGAACCAGATCCTCGTGGAGATGGACGGCTTCGAGCCAAATGAAAAGGTGATAGTGATGGCGGCGACCAACCGGCCAGACGTGCTCGACCCAGCATTGCTTCGCCCCGGCCGATTTGACCGTCGAGTGACCATCGACCTGCCCGACCGAGGTGATCGAGAGGAAATATTGAAGATCCATTCGGCGAAGAAACCGTTTGCGGAAGATGTGAATTTGAAAGTGATCGCTGAACGAACTCCGGGCTTTTCCGGTGCCGATCTGTATTCGCTCATGAATGAGGGCGCTATTCTCGCTGCTCGGGAGGATCGAAAGAAGGTGGCGCAATTCGACCTGATCCGCGCGATCGAGAAGGTGATGCTCGGTCCGGAACGACGCAGCCATTTGCTATCGAAAAAAGAAAAGGAAGTGACCGCATACCATGAGGCGGGCCACGCGCTCATCTCTTCGGTGCTGCCGCACGCCGATCCAGTGCACAAGATATCGATCATTTCTCGCGGTCGTGCTGCAGGGTACACCTTGCATCTGCCGCTCGAAGATCGAAAGATGCAGTCGAAGAAAGAATTTTTGGATGATATCGCGGTGTCACTCGGCGGCTATGTAGTGGAGAAGATGGTGTTCGGAGATATCACGACCGGTCCGTCGAATGATTTGCAGGTCTCGACCGCGTTGGCTCGTGACATGGTGACGAAGTATGGCATGTCCGACAAGCTCGGCCCGATCGCCTTAGAGAGCTCCGGCGGCCGACCGTTGTTTGGTCGTGGTGTTGAAGACAAGGAATACTCCGAGCGAGTGAGTGCGGAAATCGACGCGGAGGTGGCTCGTATCATGACTGAGGCTCGCGCGAAGGCTGAGGAAGTGGTGACAAAGCATCGTGCCGCACTCGATGCGATCGCTGCGCGTCTCGTGGAAGCGGAAACGATCGAACGCGAGGAGTATGAGAAGCTGGTGCTGGCTTTTGGGATCGTGGCGAAGAAAAAAGATATCATTACGCCGACAGCGTAGAGAGAATGCTTGCTTAATCAGCTCTTTTGTTGTATAAAGTGCCGAGCAAAAGTAACCTGCCATTGTTGGTGGGAATAGCACCGCACTCCTATGAAAAAGAGAAAATCCAGAACTTCAAGAGCTCCGAAAGCCTCAAGGGCCCCAAGAGCGCCGAGGAAAAATCCCTACAGCGAATGGGATGAAGATCGAGTGATGAAAGAAGTGGATCGCCAAAAGTCTTTGCGCCCAGCATCGAGGGCGGGGAAATGGGCTCGAACTCACGCTCTTAATTTGCTAGGTCTGGCCATCTTGGATGTGCCGATGAAGCGGCCCCCTAAAACGGGCTCCTCTCTCGCTGCTCGCCTCAATCCTTTCCGTGCCGGCATGGAGCCAGAGCCCGAGTTCGACGGGAGGGCGGCATGAGTCAATTCGTCCCGAGGACAAATCCGTTCTTTGACTGGAATGAGGGGCGGGTCCGCGACGAGATCGCGAAGCTGAATGTTCCGGCAGAATTGCTCAAGACCTGGTCGGCCGGCGAGAAACAACGCCGGACTATCATGCTCAAAGGTTTGAGGGAACGGTTGGATGAGATCCTGCGTTCTCAGCAGTAGCTGACACAGCGAAACCACGCCCTCGCAAGACGGCGCGGTTTTTTCTTTAGGTAGATTGTTTGCGGATACCACTGCGTTCCATTATGATACGTCTATGCGCCCGTATATGCATACGGACGCTGCGCTCGGAGCAAAAGCTCGAGCGGACTCGTTCTTTGCTCCTCACTTGCGCCCGTAGCTCAGTTGGTAGAGCAGGTGTCTTATACACACCTGGCCGGGGGTTCGAATCCCTCCGGGCGCACCAATCCACTTTATTCTCCTTTCCGTGACATCTTTAAGAGAGGTGAGCATTCAAGACGCGTAGAGCGTTCCTCCAAGCCATCTTTTCTTTGAAGGCTTTCAGATTTTTTGATCTCCCGCCGATTTCTTTTAGAAAGGGAGGTAGACCTGTCACTGAACGAAGTCTTTCAGGAAAACCAGACACGATCCCGCCAAAATCTGAGCCAATAGCGATCGAACTTTCTCCCGCGATCTTCACGATGTGATCAATATGACCTTTGACCGTCTGTATCGTGGCGCGCTTGTCGCCGGATAGAAATCTCTTTGAGAAAAATACTCCAATCACGCCTTTGGTCTTGGCGATATGCCTCAGTTGATCATCGCTATAATTTCTTACATTATCGAGCACTGCTCGGGCATTGCCGTGGCTCACGAAGATCGGTTTCGTGACGATCTTGCTAGCATCCCAAAAAGTCCTTTCGTTCATGTGGGCGACGTCAAAAATGACGCCCTTCTTTTCACACCAAGTGATGAGTTTCTTGCCCAGTTCGGTCAGGCCTCGCGTCGAATCGAGCGTCCCTCCGCCAAACGGATTGTTGATATTCCACATCGGTCCGATCGAGCGGAGACCGAGCGAGTAGAAGCGCTCAAGCATTTTCCAACCGTCTTTCTCATCGAAGACATTGAGGCCTTCAATGTGAAGTATGAGGCCGTATAGTCCGTCAGTCGTCAGAACTTTCTTCAGATCTCGTCGGTCTTTGATGATGGTAAATTCAGGATGTGCCGCACAGTAGTCGGCATAAGCTCTTAAACTTTCTTCCATTAGAATATTTGCAGAAGGGTCGAGATAATTTTCTTTTTCTGGCACGACAAACACCGAAGCTACGACGACCTTGAGTCCGCTCTTCTTTATCTGCTCGAAGCTTGTTTGCTTGTGCTTATCTTTATACAACTCAGGACGAGAAACATAGAGCATCAGGTCTTGGTGCAGGTCAATTATGTTCATTTGTTTTATATTTTTTGTCATCTTTCTGAATTCGACGCCTCCGACCGCCGCGTGTTGGGTTGGTCTCGGTCAAATTCAGGAAAATGACGGCGAGTGTGAGCTCGCCGCACCCTTGCTACAAGAAAAGGATCAAGGAGTCCTTTGAGTCCGTTCGAACAGTTTCCGATAGAGCTGTCGCTCGTTGTTCTGCATCGTGTCCAGGAACTTTCTCATCGTGCTGAATGGAACATCGAGATACCCGTCACAGATCTGCATCTCTCCGCCCATGACCTCGAGGTCGTGTTGGGAGAAAAAAGCGTCTGTGGCCGGATCGTGATACAGATCCCACTTTTTCCCGTGCTCCCGGACGATAGGTAGAATGCCCCGGAGGGCTGCATCGCACGCATTGTGGATGTCCGGAGAATGCAGACTCCGTCTTTTCACCGTCTGGATGTCTCGGATCGCTTCGTGCGCGTGCATCACGGACCTAGATATTTCGCATTGCTGCGGATATCCGAAACGGAAGAGCGTCACCGGCACGATCTTCGCTTCGATCCTTTTGGGGACCAGGTCGGGAGCGTGTCGGCCGATCAATTCCAGCACCTTTCGGATATTCTGGATGAAATCAGGCTTCGTGGCGTATCCGATCATGTCTGGGCCGGAGAGTTCGTAGATCGTCTTGTCACCGAATTGCCAATATGCCCAGAGGTAGAAGCTCGCCACCACCAACTCGAAGGTATAGAGTGGTCCGCCTTTTGGTTCGTATCCGTGAGGATTCCAAACGAGCTTCTCAAGCTCTGCCAGTGTGCCCATGGCTGAAGCGGCGAGGTCTTTCAGATTTACCCGGGCTTCGTTGTGGACGCACTTTGCTGTGAAGAACGAACCGTGACTTTCCAGCTTCACCATGCACCCGCAGGGCAGGACATATCGGCCGAGAAGTTCCGGACGATAGGTCTGCACGATCTCGAAGACTCGTGTCAGTTTGTTCCGATGCCTGAGCAATACTTGCGACTGTGTGGTGATGAGATCGCCATACAGCTTTCTCAGCGGAGCGACGTGGAGGTGGGAGAGGGTCTGCCTCTCACCATTCTCGCCGGTCCAATGATAGGGTGTGAGATATTTGGTCGTATCTTCGGGACGTAGTGCGGGCATTTGAGGGAGCAACGGCCACTTTTCTCCGCCCAGCAGGCGGTATTGCGGCTGATTGTTCACGTCACGATGCACGCAAGTGACATCCCAGATGCAGTCAGGCAGTCTGGCTTGGGACATCAGGAGCTTATAAGGGCTCCAGTTGCCGGCATGAGATGAGCGCCGGACACAATGGCCGGCCTTGTCGAATTCGACGAGTTGGCGAGCGGTGATATTTTCGCAGGGGGTGATGGACAGATGTTCGAACATACCGATTTCCTTTCGTGTAGAGGGTTTGTAAAGAACGAAAGCAGCCTTCACTCGAAGGCTGCTGTGTATTTTGGAAACCGACGGGGAGGAGGGGTCTAGGAGTTTGTACTTGATCCAACACACAAAGCAGCTCTCGAATGAGCCTGGGTATATCGCTTCCAGAGATGCTTTGATGTGAATGTAAGTATCACGTTGGGTAGTATAGGGCCGAATGTGTTGGCTTGTCAAATCTGTACTTTGTTTTAAATATTTTTTCGTAGCTACTCAAAATGAATCTTCTCTCCAGCGACGGTGCGTTTCGCGAGGCTGTCGCGGAGGAGGGGGAAGGCGGAAAGCGAGTCGTCGGCGTCGATGAGCCGCGCAGCCTCGGCGCGCGCGGCTTCTACCATCTTTAGATTTTGCAATGCTTCCATAGCGACATCGGTGATACCCCATTGTCGATGGCCGTACAGTTGGCCTGACCCGCGAAATTTCAAGTCGTATTCCGCTAATTCAAAACCATTTTTTGCGGTCTTCAGGGCGTTGAGTCGGTCCACGGTCTTCTCGGATTTGCTCTCGGCGAAGACATAGCAATACGCTTGATGATTGCTGCGGATCACGCGACCGCGGAGCTGGTGCAATTGGGCCAAGCCAAAACGCTCACCACCCTCGATAACGATCGACGTTGCATTTGGCACATTCACACCCACTTCCACCACAGAGGTGGCGCAGAGAATATCGATCTTGTGTGCTTTGAAATCGAGCATCACTTCATCTTTCGCTTTTGGTGTCATCTTGCTGTGCAAAATACCGAGCGTGTATTCGCAAAACACTTTGTCTTTCAGACGCTTCGCCTCCTCAGTCACGGATTTGGCATTCACCGCGTCTTCTTTGTCCGGATCTGGTTCGTTGATGCGTGGACAGATCACATACGCTTGTCGACCGGATTGCAATTCAGTGCGAATTTTTTCATATACAGCATTGCGTCCATTTGGCAGGACGATTTCGGTGATGATCGGCTTGCGGCCCATTGGCATTTGGTCGAGCAGAGTGAGGTCGAGGTCCCCATACAAGGTGAGGGCGAGCGTTCGAGGGATCGGCGTCGCGGTCATCGATAGGAGGTGCGGGGCGACGACTGCGCTCGGTGCGCTTGGTGGGGCGAGCTTGCTGGTCTTGGTCGGCGCACTCGCCGTTCCAGCATCATTTTTCAGCGCGAGTTTTTGGCGTTGCGCCGTCCCGAAGCGATGCTGTTCGTCGATGATGATGTAGGCTAAATGCTTGAACTTCACGGCCTTTTGAATGAGTGCGTGCGTGCCGATCAAAATGGGGATCTCACCGCTCTCGACCCATTTCAGTAGTTGGGTACGTGAGATGTCGGTCCAATTCTGCCGGCCTTTTTCCGCGGCGACACGCGCGTTTGAAGCGACTTTCGATGGAAATTTTCGGCAGCCTGAGCCAGTGATGAGGCCGACCTGCAAGCCAAGATGAGTGAAATAATTGATGAAGGATTCGAAATGTTGCGTGGCGAGGATCTCGGTGGGGCACATGTAGGCGACCTGGAGATTGCCGAAGGTTTGCGGGACACGTTTGCCGTCTTTCAACATGCTCGGCCGCGAGGTGACGATGGCGTAAGCGGTCGCGGCTGCCACGGCGGTCTTGCCGGAGCCCACGTCACCCTCCAACAGCCGCGACATTGGTTTGCCGCTTTTGAAGTCGGCGAGAATGGTCTGGATCGCAGTGTGTTGCGCCTCGGTGGCATTGAAAGGGAAGCGGCCGATGAAGTCGGCGAGTTCGGCCTCGGTTTTTTCAATAATGAAACCATTGAGCTTTTGATACTGCTTGCGATCGCGCTGTTTTTGCAGTTGGATGAAAAAGATCTCTTCGAAGGCGAAGCGTTTGCGGGCAGCAAGCGCGTCACTTTCTTTTTGCGGCGCATGAATCCATATCAGGGCAGTGCGAAGTGCTGGGAGATTATATTTTTCGAGTATGGTGGTCGGGAGCGGGTCAATAAGTGTTTCCAAAATACCAGATTTAAAGACGCGCTGAATAGCGTGGTACATCCAGTTGGAAGTGATACCGCGCGACTCTGGATACACCGGATACAGAGTGTGGGTCTCGCCGTCGGATCCAAACAGAGAGTCGCCGACCGTGATCGGCACCTTCGCTATCGCTTCAATTTTTGGGTTGCTAAGATAGAGACTCCCTCGTCGTTCGCTCACCTTGCCCTCGACACGCACGAATGCACCCTCCGCTGTCATTTTTGCAAGATACGGCTGATTGAACCACACCGCTTTGATCCGGCCAGTATCGTCTTCGATCGTCCCCTCGGCCATCGCGATTTTGGTGCGAAATCCTTTGCTTGTTTTCAATCCGGTGATGCGGCCAAAGATCACCGCGGTGTCACCTTGAGCCAAATTCCCGATCGGACGCATCTCGGAGACATCGCCGTATCGTGCAGGGAAGTGATAGAGGAGGTCTTCGGCGGTGCGCAGGCCAAGTTTCGCCAAAGCCTTTCGCTGTGGCTCGATAAGTCGTTGAAATTCGGCGATAGGAGTCTGCAAATGCATCGCTGTATTGTATCTGAAACGCCAGCTACCCGATGATTGACTTTTCATCAAAAATATGCTAGGGTGTAGCTCGATTTGTTTCTGTTCAACCAATAGTCAAAGTGGTCAACAATTGAAAATCCATCAATATGAAGACGAAAGCATCCCGTAGACGTTTGCCCAAAAAACCCTTGTTCGTGGGCATGGCGGTCGGTCCCGCTCATCACAGCTTCGGCGCTCCGGGCTATGCTGAAGGAGTGGTCGCCGCAATAGTCATTTGCCCTCACGGTCGCCTGGACACGGACTCATTCTACGACTTCGTCACTAACGAGGAAGGTTCTGCGAACGTAGTTTCGGAAAGATTCGTCCGTTGGTTGTCGCGCCACACCCAGAATCCCGTGTGCGTGGTGATCGACTCCGGAAAGTTTCATCTCGCCAAGGCGGCTCTCGGTTTGCACTTCAGCTCTAACGGCATGAAGGTGCTCGATCTCGCTTCAATGGCTGGGGCTACCTGTCTCGACCTAGAGATGCTGGTGAAGGCAGTTAATGCGACCAACCACGCAGTGATCGGAACAGATGAATCGCACCTGTGCGCGAAGAAGGAGGTGAACATCATTGTTTCCGAGCTGAAACGGCTCTTTCCACACATGCTGCCGCTCTCGCTGCGCAGGCAGCGCCGGCAAGTTCCGGTCACCGGTTGACCGAGAAAGTCTCGCCTAATTCTCTCCACACGCCGCAGCGCTTCCCAGCGCTGCGGCCTTCTTTTTGTTCTGAATGCTTTGGGCTATACTGTCGCCATGAGCAATATCCGCATCGAACCCTCTTGGAAAAAAGTTCTCACCAGAGAACTGGAAAAGCCGTATTTCAAAACCCTTTCAGAATTCGTGCGCAAGGAATATGTTGCTGCGAAAGGCAAAATGTATCCTCCACCAAAAAACATTTTCCGAGCTTTTGACCTTTGTCCGTTTGACCAAGTGAAGGTGGTCATCCTCGGACAAGACCCATATCACGGTGCCGGCCAGGCCAATGGTCTTTGTTTTGCTGTGCATGAAAACATCGCATTGCCGCCCTCGTTGCAAAATATGTTCAAAGAGATACAGGCGGATCTCGGCATCGAGCCGGAACGGAATGGCGATCTCTCCCGTTGGGCGAAACAGGGCGTATTACTTCTCAACGCCACACTCACCGTTCGTGCCAGTACGCCAGGCTCGCATCAAGGCAAAGGCTGGGAAGAATTCACCGATGCGGCCGTCGCCGCTCTTTCGCAGCAGCGCGAGCACCTCGTATTTATTCTCTGGGGGAATTATGCCAAGAAAAAGGGAGCGATCATCGATCGTTCAAAACATTTAGTCTTGGAATCCGCCCACCCTTCGCCTTTTTCAGCCAACAATGGTTTTTTCGGCAGCAAGCATTTCAGCAAGGCAAACGCCTATTTGAAAGAGAAGGGAGTAAAAGAAATCGATTGGAGGTAGCGCTACTGAACCACGATCACGCCTTTCGCTGTTGGGGTGATCTTGTTGATGTACTCAAACACGCCTCGATTGACGAAGGTGAAGATATACGTGCCGCCCTTGCCAACAGATCGCTCTTGGTTGAAGACGGGGTACTCGCTGTTGTATGAGTCTGGTCCGGACATCACCCACATGGATTGATTGCTTGAATTCAAAAAGGTTACTGACTCTCCGGCCTTGACCACGAGAGAATCAGGAGAGAATTTGCCGTTGTTGTAGCTGACAGTATTTTTTGGCAGAGGAGCGATGGTCTTGGTCGATGTTTTTGGCTGGGATGCCGCTGGTGTAGTTGTTTTCTGAAGGGCCGGATTCAAGACTGTCGGAGTTTGCTGTGTTGTGTCGGTCGCCGGTGCCTGCGCGTCTCGGAAATAGAAGAAGAGTCCGACGACGATGATGGCAACGATGATCGCGATGGATTGGTTGTTGTTCATGTTAAAAGGTGTCTAAGCGGATATGCAAATAGTATACCCCCGAGCGGGGAAGGAGGCGAGGGATTAGCGATGCGACACGTAGATGGTTTTGAGCATCTGCAATCCTCGGTGGAGCTGGACGGCAATGGCATTTTTTGTTTGGCCCGTCAGCAGCGCCATTTCCGGGAGCGATAGATCCTGCACATGTCGCATTCGCATCACTTTTTGGTACTTGATAGGGAGCTGAACGATGAGAAGTATCGCCGATTTGCCGTCGAGCGTGTTGTAGAGGCGTTCGGTGTCGCTCTCGGCTGCCGGCTCGAAGCCTTTTTCGATGAGTACGTCCAAAGACGAGGACTTATGCTTTCGATACTGGTCGACGATCAAATGGTTCAGAATATGGTAGAGGAATGCTTTCATTACATCGATCTTGCCGCCCTTCACCAGGTATTTCCACGTCTTCATGAAGGTGTCCTGCACGAGGTCTTCGCCGATCGCGTGGTCTCCCGTCTTGAAAAAAGCCCGGACATTCAAGCCTTTTTCGTAGTTCTTGTGAGCTACCGCCATCACCGTCTGTAGTTCGGTTTGTTGCGTCGGCGTCATTACATAGAGTAGCCGTCATGGGCGGCGAGATATTACAGAGCTATTACAAGGGTCGTACCGAAGAGAGATTTACTGGACTTCTATTGTATCATGTTATGTAATGCATAGCGAACTGTAATGAATTCCTCGACGTTACGGCCTTGGGGCATGGAAACATATAAAAAACAGCTTTGCGAGGAGAACTGGATGTATATCAAAGCGATCGTGGATGTGGTTCGAGAGCCTATTTTGATCCTAAATAAAGATCTACGGGTTTTGGCGGCAAACGAGTCTTTTTACCGGACATTTCAGGTAGAGGCGAAAGATACCGAGCAAAAAGTCGTGTACGAACTTGGCAATGGTCAGTGGAATATCCCGGCGCTGAGAAAGTTGCTGGAAGAGATCTTGCCGCAGAACACCTTTTTCAAAGGGTTCGAGGTGATCCACGCTTTTCCGTTCATCGGAAACAAGGTGATGATCTTGAACGCTCGACTTTTGCATTTCAAAGAGAACGCGCTTGCGATGTTCCCGGACAGTATCTTTCTCGCCATCGAAGATGTCACCGAGATGATGGCTGTGGCCGAAACTTTGGCTGAACACGCTAAGCGAATGGAAACAAAACTCACCGAACGCACACAAAAATTGGAGATCCACATTGGAAAATTGGAAAAAGAGATCAACGATCTGAAGAAATAATTTCAGTACTGTAATATGTTTCTCGGCGAGACGGCATGATAGGTGATCGAGACAATCTTTACTCTATTACTTTATCATCGCATTACATAACATTACTCAAATGACAAAAACTCTCACCGCTCAAAAAGCGAACCTATCCGCAGTAGCAGGCATTCTCTCTGTCCTCGTTCTCGCCGGAGCATTCGGCGTTCAACAGGCAAGCGCCGCTCTTGTTAGTCCGATGGCTATCGGCACTCGAAGCGCTCAGGTCACCCAGCTCCAGCAGTTCTTAGCGGCAAACTCAGCGATCTATCCTGAGGGATTGGTCACCGGCTATTTCGGTCCACTGACCGCAGCCGCCGTTACGCAGTTCCAGTTGAATTACGACATCTCTCCAGTCGGACAGGTGGGCCCGATCACTCTCGCTCGAATGAATGCCGTTATGAATTCCGGCCTCACTCTCGATATCGCCGCTCCGGTCATCACCGGACACGTTGTCCAGGTGAACGGTCTTTCCGCAACCCTCCGATGGGACACCAACTCTCAGGCGAGTGGAAAGGTACACTACGCAACACAACCCTTGCAGGTTCAGGAAGCTCAGACAAGCTTCACTGCTCCCTATATCAGCGGACTCGTAGCTAATGGTCTTGTCGGCGCATACAATCAGAGCGTCACTATCAATGGCTTGCAGTCCAACACTGTTTACTACTATGTTGTTGAATCGGCTGACCCTTCAGGCAATGTCTCAGTTCTTCCACAGAGCTCGTTCCGAACGAACTAGTTTTTGGCAGATGGAAAAAGAGATCAGAAAAACCGCCGGGCATGCCCGGCGGTTTTTTTGTTGTCGGATAATAGTTGGTGAAGAAGGGACTTTTCTCCATTCCTTGTTCGTTCGCTTTGCTCACTCACTGCGGAAGGGGGGGGATTCGAACCCCCGAGGGTTGTTTAGACCCTGCCTCTTTAGCAAAGAGGTACATTCGACCGCTCTGACACCCCTCCGTGGATACTCGGCGATGATAGCATATTTTTCGACTTTTGTGCCAGTCATCTGAGCATTTTTTGGAAGCACTAGTGTGCAGTCGGTGGACGGTCAATGAGCGAGCGTGATGGCGATGACCTCGCTTGCACCCGTCTGCAAAAGCGTCGCTCGAGCTTGCCGAAGAGTGCTACCGGTGGTCATAACATCGTCGATGATGATGTAACGTGCCCCAGCTATTTTTTGCTGTGACGCGATTTCAAAGCAATCTTCCAGATTCTTCAAACGCTCTTCGCGAGTGAGGGTGGTCTGCGGAATGGTGTGGCGATTGCGGCGCAGAAGATCGAAATCGATCTTCCAGCGGCTGTCAATATGGAGTTGTTCGAGGATCAGTTCGATCTGGTTGTATCCACGTTCGCGACGGCGTTTTTCTGAGAGGGGAATCGGTACGATGGTGATCGGCGATCCATTTTGTCTGTTTTGTTCGGAGACTCTATTTAATTCGACACCCAACAATTCGCTAAAAAGCCGCGCCACCCTCGCGTTTTTTCTATATTTTAGCTCCCAGATGGCCGCGCGGACATGTCGGTTGCGATACGCGAGGATGGCGCGGCACCAATCGGCGCATTCAGGCGGATAATGGCCACGGAAACGGCGACTCGAATAGTCCGGTGCGACGCCATCGGCAAAAGCCTCAGTCGACATCGCCTCGATCTCTCGCACCAGTTCGGCTTTTGGAAAAAGCAGGTCAAGAAAAGTATCCGACAGCAGGTACGATAGCTCGCATAATTTCGCAGAAAATTTCATGCTATAATTTTAGCATTCTCCATGGACAATCCTTTCAGCAAAATTGCCGGCCTCTTTAAAAAAGGGGAGTCGAGCGTCATCGGCGTGGACATTGGTCCCTCGTCTATCAAAGTGGTGCAATTGAAAAAGCAGAACGGCAAGGCTGTGCTGGAGACATACGGTGCATTAGCGCTCGGTCCGTACGCGGGCATCGAAGTTGGCCGCGCCACTCGCTTGCCGCCACAAAAGCTCTCCGAAGCACTCCTCGACCTGCTTCGCGAGGCGAGCGTCACTTCAAAACAAGCCGGCCTCTCTATTCCAATGTCCTCGAGCTTGGTCAATGTCATTCAAGTTCCGGAGGTGGACCAAAAACAATTGGCGCAGATGATCCCGATCGAGGCGCGAAAATATATTCCGATTTCCATCAGCGAAGTTTCTCTCGATTGGTGGGTGATCCCAAAAGATGAAACGCAGGAGAAAGACGGCAAGATCGACGTATTGCTGGTGGTGATCCACAATGACGCCTTGGCGCAGGCACGCGATGTTATCAAACTCTCTGCACTCGACACTTCGTTCTTTGAGATCGAGATCTTCAGCACTATTCGCGCAGTGCTGGAACATGAATCCGACCCTTCGATGATTATTGACCTTGGCGCGGGCTCTACAAAGCTCTATATTGTCGATAGAGGTATTTTGCGAGTGTCGCACATTGTCACCCGCGGCTCGCAGGATTTCACTTTGGCCCTTTCTCAATCGCTCGGCATCACTATCGAAGAAGCCGAGGTGATGAAACGGGAGAAGGGCTTGCTCGCGGGTGCCGAAAATGCCGAATTGGCAGGCGTGATGACCTCCAGCATCAACCTCATCTTTGCCGAAGCGAATCGCGTATTGCTGAATTATCAAAAGAAATATCACAAAAATGTCGGCAAGGTGGTGCTCACCGGCGGCGGAGCCATGCTCAAGGGTTTCGCCGAACTCGCCCAGAAAGAGCTTCAGACTCCTGTAGTACCGGCCAATCCGTTCATTAAGGTGGAAGCACCGGCTTTTTTGGAAAAAGTGCTCAAAGACGCCGGTCCGGAGTTTGCCGTGGCGGTTGGTTTGGCATTGAGAAAGCTGCAAGATCTCGATTAGAAGGATATACACAGTCGATAGCGAGCGTGGAGCTCTATTCCGTACTATAATAGAGCAATGGATCCGAAGATGCAGTCCTCTTTCATCCCCAAAACGCCGATCTCCAGCGATCGAGGAACACGCACCTCGAGTACAGTCAACCTCTTTTTCCTTATCTCGGTGCTCATTTTTATCGTGACCCTCGCTATTGGCGGGTTTCTTTTCTTCTATAACGCCCAGCAGCAGAAACAGATTGACACGATTGCGAGCAGCTTGATAGCCTCGGAGAAAAAAGACTTTTCTGATACCGATGTCGAATCGTGGAGCTCGCTCGACAAGCGCATTCAGGCGGCTCAAGAGGTGCTTCAGCGCCACTATGCGGTATCGAGCCTTTTTAGACTTTTGCAAGAACTGACGGTGAAAAATGTCCGCTTCACGCGGTTTGATTTTGCGCTCAAAGACGAGCAGCTCGACAAGCCGAACCTGACCCTTTCGCTGGCCGGCGAAGGGCGGAGCTACAACGCGATCTCGTACCAATCTGATGTCATGAGGTCGTCCGAGAGCTTGAAAGACGTGTTGTTCTCCGATGTGCGCCTCGACGAAAAGGGAAATGTCCTGTTCTCCGTGAAGGCCGCGGTCGACCCGGCGCTCACTTTGTATAAAAACTTGTTCCTCGCCGGCAGCGCGAGCGCTTCGCAGCAATAATTTCATACACATATCATGTCTCCGAACATCACAGCTCTCGTCCTCCTGATCGCCTCTGCCGGCGCTGTCTTTGGCTTTATCAATCCGCAATACGCGAAATATCAGGATCTCTCCGAAAGCAAGGCGCAGTACCAAACCGCTGCCGATCAGGCGAGAAAAGTGCGAGAAGTGCGCGAGAAATTGATCCAGAGCGCAAGTAATATTTCCAGCATCGAAAAGACCCGTCTCACCAAGATGTTGCCTGACTCCGTCGACACCGTGCGCCTGACCATGGATATCAACGGTATCGCTTCCAAGTATGGCATTCTCATCAAGAGGATCGATGTGAAGGCAGAAGAGAAGAAGACTTCAGGGTCCGCTCCGGCCGCTTCGCCATTCATCACCGCCCAGAAGGCCGACCCTTTTAATACGCTCCCGCTCTCGTTCTCTCTCACTTCCAGCTACGAAAATTTCAACCTGTTCCTCAGCGATCTGGAGAAAAGCCTCAGAATCATCGACATTGTTTCTATTTCAGTGAATCCAAACGTAAGCAACCTGTATGATTTCTCCGTGGCAGCAAGAACATATTCGTTCATTTCACCAAACGCTTCGATGGCAAAGGCTGAGACGTCAAAGGCCAAGACTCCGGCAGCGGCAAAGGAGAATCCAAAGACTAAGGTGGTGGAAATGCTCAGCCGCCTCTCTTCCTTGAAGCTTGAGCGCAGCTTCTTTGATAGTCCGCTGTTCAGAACGCTTCAGGACTTCGGTATCGAAGTGGTCGTTGAGCCAAAAGGTCGACCAAATCCATTCGCGCCGATCGGACAGTAGATCCACAGCCTATGGACATCATCGATCTTCTGGTACAAAGAAAGGTAGTCAATCCTGCTGATGCTCAGGCTATTCGGAGCGAGGTAAAGAAATCAAAGGATATCAACGAAGTGCTCCGCCGCCGCGGCATCGACCCTGCTGAGGTACTCAAAAGCAAGGCGGAATATTTCAGCGTGCCGACGGCGGCGGTAGGGAACGCCGGCGTACCGTTCGAGGTGCTCAAATACATCCCCGAAGAATCCGCCACCTACTACCAGTTCGTTCCATTGGCCCTGACCGACGGAGTCTTGGAGGTGGGAATGCTCAATCCCGACAATATCGAAGCCCGCGATGCTCTCAACTTTATTTCCACCAAGGCCAACCTGCCGTACAAGATCTTCCTCATCTCGCAGGAGGATTTCGACAAAGTACTTCAATCCTACAAAGGCATTTCCGGCGAAGTGACCCAGGCGCTCAACGAGCTCGACACTCAGTTCACCGGCCCTGCTAGTACGGCCAAAAATAGCGATGATGAAGGGTTGCTCAGCTCCGGCGCTTTCGAAGGCGACGCGCATATCAAGGAAGATGCGCCAGTCACCAAGATCGTCACCACTATTTTGCACTATGCCACCGAAGGAAATGCTTCCGATATTCATATTGAGGCGATGGAGGACACCGTGCGAGTGCGTTTCCGAGTGGACGGCGCGTTGGTGACCAGCCTCACTTTGCCGATCAAAGTGCATTCGGCGCTGGTGGCTCGTATCAAGATCCTCTGCAACATGAAGATCGACGAAAAGCGCAAGCCGCAGGACGGTCGTTTCAGTTTCATGATCGGCACCCAGAAGATCGACTACCGAGTCTCCACTTTTCCCGCGTACTACGGTGAAAAAGTGGTGATGCGAATCCTCGATTCGGCGAAGGGCGTCCGTCCGCTCGATCAAATGGGTCTCAGTGCGCGAAATTTGAAAACGATCCAAGACGCGATCGCCCGCCCATACGGACTGATCCTCATTTCCGGTCCGACTGGTTCCGGAAAATCGACCACCCTCTATTCGATGCTCAACTCGATTGACAAGGAAATTCACAATGTGCTTTCGCTCGAGGATCCAGTGGAATACAACATTCCCGGTATGAGCCAGTCGCAGGTGCGGCCGGAGATCGGCTACACCTTTGCCACTGGTCTGCGTACTACGCTCCGTCAGGACCCAGACATCATCATGGTGGGAGAAATTCGAGACAAAGAGACAGCGCAGCTTGCCGTGCAAGCTGCGCTCACTGGCCACTTGGTGCTTTCCACTATTCACACCAACAACGCCGCCGGCGTCATCCCACGTCTTCTCGATATGGGAGTCGATCCGTTCCTCATTGGCCCGACTTTGATCTGCGCGATTGCTCAGCGTCTTGTCCGTACCCTCTGCGAAAATGGCGGCAAGGAGGTGCCGGTGGAAGGGCATATCAAGCAGCTGATAGACAAAGAGTTTGCCGACCTACCAAAAGAATTCCTCTCGGAGATTCCGAAGGGAGATGTCGTGTATGAAGCGCTGGTCACTGACGATTGTCCAAAGGGCACGCTCGGTCGCGCTGCGGTGATGGAGGTGCTTTCGATGGACAAGGACATCGAAAAAGTGATCCTGAAAGGCCCGACCGAGGTGGAGATCCTCAAGGTGGCCCGAGCGAAGGGGATGCTCACGATGAAAGAGGATGCTATTATAAAGGCATTCCAGCGGAAGATTCCATTCGAGGAGGTGACGAGCTTGTAGAGTAACAACACAATAATGGAAAACAACAACAAAAAGAAAATACTCATCGTGGATGACGACCGCTTCTTGGTGAACATGTACTCGATCAAATTCAAGAGCGCCGGCTTCGATGTATACTCGGCATTCGATGGGCAGGAAACGTTGACCAAGCTCAAGGACGGTCTCGTTCCTGATGTACTTATGCTCGATATGATCCTGCCAACAATGGATGGAGTGGAGATCCTTGCCCACATTCGAAAGGAGAATTTGGCGCCGAAGGCGAAGGTGGTAATCCTCTCCAATCAGAACCAGCCAACCGATATCGAGCGAGCAAAGTCGCTTGGTATCAGCGGCTACATCGTGAAGGCGACCACTATTCCGTCGGAAGTGGTGACGGAGATCCAGCAGATACTCAAGGAGTCATCACAATAAGATGCAAAACGAATATCGCGCACAACTCGAAGGCTTGCTCGCCGCGGTACTCGCCGAAGGCGCTTCCGACCTGCATGTTTCCGAAGGGAAGCGGCCGGTGATGCGCATTTCAGGACAGCTATTGCCGATGGTGAAGGAGGAGATGCTCTCTACTGCCGCAATCAGCGGTTTTGCTTCCGTGCTGATGACCGCGGAACGCAAACTGACTTTTTTGAACACACGAGAGGCCGATTTTGCATACGACTTTCAGGGCAAAGCCCGTTTTCGCGTCAATGGTTTCTTCCAGCAAGGTATGATGGGCTTTGCCCTGCGTCTCATCCCGAAGGATATCCGCTCGATCGAGGATCTTGGCCTGCCGACGATTTTGAATACGTTTACCGAAAAGCCACAAGGCTTCTTCCTGGTGGTCGGTCCGGTTGGACAGGGCAAATCGACTACTCTGGCTGGGATGATCGAATACATCAATCGCCAGCGTGCCGCGCATATTCTCACGATCGAAGACCCGATCGAGTATATCTATGAAGCAAAGCGCTCTATTATCAATCAGCGTGAGGTTGGTATCGACACAAAAAGCTTTCCTACCGCTCTCGCCGCCATGTTTCGAGAAGATATCAATGTTGCCTTGGTGGGGGAGATGCGCGATGCCGAAACGATCTCCACTGCCGTGACCGCCGCGGAGACTGGCCATCTTGTCCTTTCCACTTTGCATACTAACAATGCCGCTCAGACGATAAACCGTATCATCGACAGCTTCCCCGCCAGCCAGCAGGATCAGATCCGTGCACAGCTCGCCGCCAGCCTCACCGGTATCTTTTCTCAGCGCCTCATTCCACGAGTATCTGGCGGCTTGATCCCCGCATACGAATTGCTCATCAACAACACCGCAGTCGGCAACCTCATCCGTGAAAAGCGGGTACACGAGATCAATACCGTCATCGAGACCAGCTCCGAACAGGGCATGGTGAGCATGGACCGTTGTCTCGCGGAATTGGTCCGATCAGGCGAGATTACGGTCGAAAACGCCTACCTTCATTCCACCAACACCAAGATTTTGGAGCGACTGCTCTAATATTAGCCAAAGCACTGCATCCACATGATCTTCAACTACACTACAATCGACCAAGCAGGGGCAAAGACCCAGGGAACCATCGACGCTGTGAGCGTGGATGTGGCGATCAGCTCTTTGCAGCGCCGCGGACTCACTATCGTCACGATCAAGGCGGAGCAAAAAGGCTCCGCGCTGGAAAAACTCTCCTTCTTCGGTCGGATCACCAACAAAGATGTGGTCATCTTGTCACGTCAGATGTCCACCTTGTTCTCAGCACAGATCTCCGCTCTGCGCGTCTTCCGCCTACTCGGATCGGAAACCGAAAAGCCGCAGCTGCGTGCAGTGTTGAACACAGTGGGCGACGATCTCCAAGGAGGCATGCTCATTTCCAAGGCTCTCTCAAAGCATCCGGAAGCATTTTCCGACTTCTATGTGAACATGGTGCGTTCCGGCGAGGAATCCGGCAAGCTCGACCAGATCCTGCTCTATTTGGCAGATTATCTCGACCGATCTTTCGAGGTGACCTCGAAAGCGAAGAACGCTCTCATTTATCCGATCTTCGTGATCGCTACTTTTATAGTGGTGATGACCCTGATGCTCACTATGGTGATCCCAAATATCAGCAGTATTTTGGAAGAATCAGGCCAGGCGATACCGATCTACACGAAGATCGTGCTGGGGATAAGCCACATCGCTGTCGGATATGGTATTTACGTCTTCCTGGCGCTGGTGATTGGCGGTTTCTTTCTCTATCGTTTTGCCCGCACAGCCGATGGTGGTATGGCGTTGAACCGTTTCCAGATCTCCTTGCCATATATCGGCACGCTCTACAAAAAGCTCTACCTTTCGCGTATTGCGGACAACATGAACACAATGCTTTTGAGCGCGATTCCGATCGTGAAGGCCCTAGAGGTGACTGGTTCGGTGGTGGGAAGCGCGGTATATCGCTCGGTACTCGGCAAGATCCTCGAAGAAGTGAAGACGGGTAGCTCTTTGGCCGAGGCTTTTGGCCGATACTCGGAGATTCCGACTATCATGGTGCAAATGGTGAAAGTAGGCGAAGAAACGGGCGAATTAGGCAATATTTTGCAGAATCTTTCGAAGTTTTACAGCCGAGAGGTGACCAACGCGGTGGACACTTTGGTGGGTTTGATCGAGCCGGCGATGATCGTCACTCTCGGTATCGGCGTGGCTATCTTGCTCGCTTCCGTGCTTATTCCGATCTACAACATCTCCGCGGGGGCTTAAAAGGCGACAAGGGAAGGCCCGCGCCGTACGGCGCGGGCCTTTTGTTATCCACAGCCTTATTTCCACGGCCAAATATCAGGAGTATAATAGGAAGCAAGGTTTGTATACGACCTTCTGCAACGAAGGCGGTCGAGGGGAAAACCGGAAATATTCATTCAATTACATTATCAAACATTAGAATTTAATCGATTTATATATGAAACATTCACGAGGTTTTACACTCATCGAATTGTTGGTAGTGATCGCGATCATCGGTATCTTGTCTTCAGTCGTATTGGCAAGCTTGAATAGCGCTCGAAGCAAGGGTGCTGACGCGAACATCAAGTCAAACTTGAACAATCTTCGAACTCAGGCCGCCCTCTATTACGATACGAACAACCATTACGGTTTGTCTACTGGATCGACCACAGACACCACTGTTTGCGCAACAGGCCTTTTTGCTGATCCTACCGTTAGTCAGATGATTACTTCGATCAAGTCAAATGGTGTTGCATTGAGCTGCGTCAGTGGACAATACGGATACGTGATCTCTTCAGCTCTTAAGAGCGGAGGAAATTGGTGTGTTGACTATACAGGTAGCGCTACGAGCACTACAGCAAACCTTGCGCAAGGCAAGTGTAGCTAGTCTTTTGGGGCGATAGTTCCATAAGCTCGACAGAGAGCAAAAAATCCCCCTTAAGGGGATTTTTTGCTCTAGTATTATCTAAGAGGGAGTGTATAATATCCTCATATCATACTTAGTATTCATTATGAAGACGAAATACAAAAAAAATAAGGGTTTTACATTGATGGAATTGTTGGTAGTGATCGCGATCATCGGACTGCTGATTAGTATCGTCACGGTAAGCATCCGATCGAGCCGATCAAAGGGTACGGATACCGGAGTAAAGCGAGGCTTATCCGAGCTCCAGAAGCAGGCAGAGATCTATTACTACGAGAATAGCAACTCCTATTCAGGACTCTGTGCTACTAATAAGGTTCAGACACAGTTGGCGAATACTGCCAAGTCTTCAGGCATCACCACTGTAAATGGTAACGGCGTTGCAGGGGCATGGAATCAAGCAACTTGTCACGACAGCGTACGAGAGTGGGCTGCAGAGGTTCCTATGGCGGATTCTGTATCCGATAATGAAATTGCGATGTGGTGCGTTGATGGCGCCGGCAAAGCAGAGAAGACTACCACGGTGTTTGTGGAAGATACTATTGTTTGCCCAACTATATAATGAAGACTTTTTTCCTCAAATCGAGTCGCAAAGGATTCACTCTTATAGAATTGTTGGTAGTGATCGCGATCATCGGCTTGCTTTCATCCGTAGTGTTGAGCAGTCTTAATACCGCTCGATCAAAGGGGAGGGACGCTCGGCGAATTTCCGATGTAAAACAGATACAGCTCGCTCTCGAATTGTATGCGGATCAGAATCTTGGCAGGTATCCGCAGACGTTGTGTACGGGAACTACCGGTTGCATTGCTCCAACTTACATTTCGACGCTTCCTACCGATCCAAGCACCGGTGCAAATTATGCTTACGCCGCTCTCGGATCTCTGACAGCTTGTACCGGCTATCATATTGGGACGGCGCTTGAGCTGAACAACCCAGTATTGGGCGGCGACGCGGATGCGGTTTCTACGACTGGTATTTGCAGCGGTAGCAACGCAAACTTCGCTGGTGACTCAGAAGCATGCACGACTACTTCAGGTACTGAAAAGTGTTTCGATGTAGTAAATCAATAAGATGCCGGCGGACGCTTTCTCTATTGCCGCCGTATTCGTGCTCGGTACATTGATCGGCAGCTTTTTGAATGTTGTCGTGCTGAGATACAACACCGGCCGCCTCAAGCAAGCGCTTTTGGGAGGTGGCCGGTCCGCTTGTTTTTCCTGCGACAAGCCGCTAGCTTGGTACGAGCTCATTCCGATCCTAAGCTTTTTGGCTCAAGGCGGACGCTGTCGCAGCTGCAAGAGTCGCCTGTCTTGGCAGTATCCGATCGTCGAGCTGTTGAGCGGCGCGCTTTTTGTGATCGCTTTTTTGCACGAGACGGCACCCGCGCCGCTCCTGCTGTCGCTCGTCTCCTTGTCTCTCTTGGTGGTGATCGGCGCGTATGATCTGCGACACAAGATCATTCCCGACGGGCTCGTGTACGCTTTTGCCGCGATATCGCTCGTGTACGCTTTTCTTCTCTTGCCCTCATTCATGCCTGTGGCCTTCTTTTCGGCCGCCTGGCCTGTGCTCGCTGCCGGTCCACTCCTCGCGCTGCCGTTCTGTCTCCTGTGGAAGTTCTCAAAAGGCCGCTGGATCGGCTTGGGCGATGGCAAGCTCGCTTTGGGCATGGGCTGGTTTTTGGGGCTGGCGGGTGGCATTTCGGCCGTCGTACTGGCCTTTTGGGTAGGGGCGGTGGTGGCGATAGCGATACTTGTCATTCAGCGTTGTTGCCCGAGCCTCGGCACGCGTTGGCACATGAAGAGTGAGATCCCATTCGCCCCATTTCTCATCCTCGCTACGGTCATCGTGTATGCGACAGGGGTGATGCCGACCGGTATTGTCCTCTTTGTCCAGAACCTCTTTTGACTTACAATAGAAGCATGAAGCAAGGGTTTACACTCTTCGAAATGCTAGTGTCTTTGGGTATTTTTATGCTTTTGACGACTACCTTGCTGGTGAAAAATTCGCAGTTCAAAGGCAACATAGTGATCGGCAACGTGGCATACCAGCTTGCTCTCACATTTCGCGAGGCTCAGGCATACGGGGTGAATGTTCGTGGCGTAGACAACCCTTCCGCCGATCCTTCAAAACCGTACATCTACACGACTCCGTACGGAGTGCACTTCGATTCTACACAGGATTCGTCCTATCTTCTTTTTGGTGACACACTTCCTGCTGCAGCACAGGGATCTTCGGCAATGGGTGACCGCAAGTACACCAGTGAATTTGGCACAGCAGACGTTCTCGTGCGCACATACCAGATGCCATTTGGCAGTACCGTGCTGAAGTTCTGTACCAAGAAAGCTCTGCAGGATCCTGTTTGTGGCGGCGGAGGAGCGTCCGAGATCTCTTGGCTCGACGTCACGTTTTTGCGTCCGCAACTGAGCGCGGCCATCCGCGATTCTTCGAGACCGGAACTACCAGCCTCGGAACGATATGCCGATTCTGCTGTCGTATTCGTGAAGAATACTCAGGGCGTATGCAAAGCCGTGAAAGTGACAAAGGTCGGGCAGGTGACGGTGGTCGAAGATCCGAAAACATTGACCGACGGGTATGGCGAAAAGGTCTCTGGATTGTGTTTGTAGTTGTTTGTGCAAAATGAAACGCTTTATTTTACAAAAGAATAGGGGGGCGAATGGAAGAATGCCGTGCGAAAAGGGCAATGCCGGCTTTACGCTGATCGAAATGATCGTCTCGCTCTCGCTCTTTATTTCCGTGATGACCGTGGCGGCAAGTTCGATGCTCTCTATCATCGATGCCAACCGAAAGTCCCAGGCCACCAACACTGCCGTCGACAACCTGAACTTCGTCATCGATGAAATGTCTCGATCGTTGCGCACCGGCAAGAATTGGGTCGTTTCGAGCGATGGCAAGACCGTTTCTTTCCAGACCCAAACCGGCGCGGCCGCGACCTACTATCTTGAAAATGAGCAGATCAAAGTACAGGCCGGATTGGAGACGGGGCAGGCACTCACGGACCCGAATTTGGTGGTCGACGTGTTGCGATTCTATCTCGATCCGCAGCCGCTGACAGCTCAGCCTTTTCTGCATCTGCTCCTTCGAACACACGTGAGCGACAAGGCAAAATATCGCAGCGACGTGAACATTTCCACCACTATTAGCCAGCGAACGTTAAACCGATGAGTATGCAATCGCACAAAAAAGGCTTCACTCTTTTGGAAACGCTCGTCGCCGTATCTTTGTTGATGATCGCCATTGTTGGCCCGCTCACTATCGCGCAGAAGAGCGTGAAGACGTCTTCGTATACGAAAAATCGCGTCACCGCCTACTATCTCGCCCAGGACGCCCTCGAATTTTTGCGTAATATCCGTGATACCAATTCACTCCGGGGATTTGATTGGAATCGGCTGCTGCTCGCATACAGCGCATGTTTGGAAGGGGTGGGGAGTGGAAAGTGCGATATTGAATCGTTGAACAGTCCGGATACTGTTGTATTGAATCCAGGTACCAGCCAGAGCACGGGGAATATCATTCTCTTTCCTTGCGCTGTCACTTGTCCGAATCTGACCTTCTTCTCCTCTTTCGGCTATTACGGCCATCTACCGGGCACGGAAAGCCAATTCCGCCGCGAGATCACGATCACGCCGCTGAACACCTCTCCGGACAATCGCGAGCTGCTCATCCGTGTCGATGTGATCTGGAATGAAAGCATTCTCGGCGGAGAAAAGAAGATCTCATTGTATGATGAAGTATATGATTGGCAATAACATGCGCTCAAATGTTGTCCAAAAGAAGGCTGGCTTCACCGTCCTGTATTCGCTGTTGGTGATCAGCCTGCTCATTTCGATCAGTCTCGGTATTTTTGATATTGCTCTGCGAGATTTTGCTCTTGCCCAATCTTCGGCCGAATCCCACGTCGCCTTCTATGCTGCCGATGCCGGCATGGAATGTGCCCTCTACTATGACCTCAAGTTTCGAGGCGGTAGCTTGGCTTTTGCGACCAGTAGTGCCAATCCGCAGGTGGCTCTTTCGCCTCAATTTTCATACGTCTGCGGTATTCCCCTCAACACCGGAGTGCAGCCGATCGCTGCTCATATATATGACGCCGGTAGCGACATCGCCGTCACCTCTTTCACGATCTACCTCTCCAAAGCAGCGAATTCTGCCATCGCCGATCCTTTCGGCCCGTGTTCTATCGTGACTGTAACAAAGTCGGAAGAGGGTACCGTCACGCTCATCGACTCGAGAGGATATAACATTTGCGTCAATTCCACTGCTACGACCAAACGTGTCGAGCGAGGTCTCCGAGCGAGCTACTAGGCGAATATTCGCCCATTTTCCTCGTTTTTCGGTATAATACGGCCATGGCAAAACAGGCCCCAAAGACCGTAGTTGAACGCTTGGAAAAGCTGAAGGCCTCCATCGAGAAGCACCGCTACAACTATCACGTCCTCGACAAGGAGGAGATCTCCGCCGAGGCACTCGATTCGTTGAAACGTGAGTTGTCGCAGATCGAGGAACAGTATCCGGAGCTCGTGACGCCAGATTCGCCGTCGCAGCGAGTGGCGGGCAAGCCGCTGGAGGGTTTCAAGAAGGTGCTGCACAAGGTGCCGCAATGGTCCTTCAACGATGCCTTTACCGAGGAAGATATGGTGAAGTTCGACGAGCGCGTGAAGCGATTTTTGGTGGGAGGCATTCCGACGTATATCTGCGAGCTCAAAATCGATGGACTCAAGGTCGTACTTGAATACGAAAAGGGACTGTTGAAGACTGCAGCTACTCGTGGCGACGGAAAGGTTGGCGAGGACGTCACCGAGAATGTAAAGATGATCGAGTCTGTACCGCTCCGTCTGCACGAAGATATCGACTGTATCGTGGAGGGTGAGGTGTGGATGGCGAAAAGCACGCTTGCGGAATTGAACAAACAGCGGGCGAAACAGGGTGAAGAGCCTTTTGCCAATCCGCGCAATCTCGCAGCGGGCTCTATCCGCCAGCTCGATCCACAGATGGTGAAAGATCGAAAGCTCAACACCTTCATCTACGATATTTCATATTTAGAGCCGAAGCCGAATGGTGATTCGAATCTTCCGCCGCGCCAATCGGAAGAGCTAAAGCGGTTGCAGCAGCTCGGCTTCAAGGTCAATCCGCATTTTGCTCAGTGCAAAAATATTTCCGAGGTTGTCGCCTTTTGGAACAAATGGCAGAAGCAGGCGCCGAAGCAGGATTATCTTATCGATGGTGTGGTGATCAAGGTGGATGAGAGGGCGCTGCAAGACGCCCTCGGGTATACGGGCAAAGCGCCGCGTTGGGGGATCGCATTCAAATTTCCTGCCGAACAGGTCACGACGGTAGTTGAGGACATTGTTTTGCAGGTCGGTCGCACCGGAGTGGTGACGCCGGTGGCGCACTTGAGACCGGTGCTTGTCGCCGGTTCTACCGTCGCTCGTGCGACTTTGCACAACGAAGATGAGATCAAGCGGCTCGATGTCCGTATTGGCGATACGGTGATCCTGCAAAAGGCCGGCGATGTTATCCCTGATGTCGTGAAGGTGCTCACCGAGCTACGTACAGGCAAAGAGAAACCCTATGTTTTCCCGAAATTCGTCGAGGCCTGCGGCGGCGATGGTCGCATCGAGCGTATTCCCGGCCAAGCGGCGTATCGCTGTGTGAGCAAGGACTCTGGCGCTCAGTTGCGACGCAAGCTCTACCATTTTGTCGGCAAGCATGCTTTTGATATTGAACACATGGGGCCAAAGGTGGTTGATGCGTTGCTTGATGCCGGCCTCATTTCTAGCGCTGCTGATATTTTTGATTTAAAAAAAGAAGACCTGTTATCGCTCGAGCGTTTCGCTGAGAAGTCGGCTGAACGGGTGTATGAAGCGATCCAGGGTGCACGAAAGGTGACGCTTGCTCGGTTTATTATTTCTCTCAGTATTCCGCAGGTAGGCGAGGAGACGGCGCATGATATCGCGAAGCATTTCAGTACGCTTGAAAAAGTGATGGCCGCTGATGTGCCGGCTCTCGAGGCGATCGAGGGTGTTGGTCCGATCGTTTCTCAGGCCGTGGTCGGGTGGTTTGCTCAGGAGAAGAATCGGGCATTGGTGAAGCATTTGTTGAGAAATGTCGAGATCGAGAAAATGAGCGCGGTGCCCAAAGTTTCTGCGGCAAATGTCGCAAGGGGCGGAGCAAAAGGAAGCGCGGGTGGAGGCGTGAATGGAGGCGCTGCTCTGCTCGCCGGCAAGACTTTTGTACTCACCGGCACGATGGCCTCGATGGATCGCGATGAAGCAAAAGACATTATCCGTTCACTTGGAGGCGATGTTTCCGGTTCTGTTTCCGTGAAGACTTCGTACGTGGTGGCGGGTGAGAATGCTGGCTCCAAGCTCGCAAAAGCCGAAGACCTCGGCGTGAAAGTGCTTTCAGAAGAGGAGTTTTTGAAGATGATGGGGAGGTAGGGCGGGGTTGTCGGCAGTGTTTTTTGACTACCCGCGGATTTTGCATACGAAAGTATGAAGAAAGTATGCAAAATCCGCGGGTACTTATTTTTGTCGAGGCATACCGTCGCTCTTTCCTTCAGTGTTCGAAAAAATAAATAAAAAGCACCGCATCCGTGGTGGATGCGGGCCGTTCAAAGATAGGTCTGGTCGATCTCAGGCTTCCGTCTCGACGATGTCATCGAACAGGTGAGCGATTGAGCCAAAGCCAGCCGAACCGGAGTCCTGCCAGGTGAGCCCCTCCTCTTCATGCGGACTCTCGGGCAGCGTTGATGTCTCCACGGTCACGAACGTGAGGAGGAGAAAGGTGGCAACCTTCCAGTTCCGACGCGCTTTCTTGGTGTGACCCTTGTATTCGGCTTCTGTGGCGTGGGCGATGTGCTTTCCAGGACCCATAGGTGTTCAATGTTTTCGAATTGTCCCCGACAACGTATGTCGAGAACGGTGCTAAGGCACTAGCGGAAAAGTGTACAACACTTCTACCAAAATAGCAACTACGGCAGCCTGTGGATTAGGGGCGTCGGCGAAAGAGATATGTTATGATACCCGAATATGCTGGAAATAAAGGATATCGAGAAACTGGCTGCGCTCTCGCGCATTTCGCTGACGGATGCAGAAAAGGTTCAAATGCGTTCAGAAATTGAGGCGATTTTGGGCTATGTGGCACAGATCCAAAAAGTCTCCGGAACTCCGAAAACAGCCGAAGAACGCGCCAAAAAGAAGGAGGAAGTGCGAAACGTGCTTCGTGAAGACGGTAGCGAGACAGTCGATCAGCTTGCCGGCCAGCCTAGTGCGCGCATGCACATCCCTGGCGAATATTCTGAGGCATTGTTGGCCAATGCACCGAAGCGACAAGGCCGCTTTGTGAAAGTGAAGAAAATTTTGTCCTAAACAAACACATCGCGCGAGCGCTACAAACATTCCATGAAGATCGATCTCAAAACACTCACGATCCGCACCGCCCACGAAGCTCTCGTGAAAGGCAGTTTTTCGGCAGCTGAGCTTGCGCAGGCGTATCTCGATGAAATTTCCGAAAAAAATGCGCGCATCAACGCGTACCTGGAAGTGTTCAGTGATGTTCTCGAGCAGGCAAAAGCGGCGGACACCCGTATCAAGGAGGGGAAGGCCGGCCTGCTCACTGGCATCCCGATCGCGGTGAAGGATAATATTTTGATCAAAGGCCGACGAGTCGGCGCTGCTTCGAAGATCCTCGAAGGATACATCGCTCCATACGATGCAACGGCGATCGCATGCTTGAAAAAAGAAGGCGTTGTCTTCATCGGCCGAACAAATATGGACGAGTTTGCTATGGGAGGTTCGAATGAAAACTCGGCATACGGTCCGGTACACAATCCGCACGACGAATCGCGCGTGCCGGGCGGCACTTCGGGCGGTTCAGCTGCAGCCGTGGCAATGTTCGGGGCTTTGGCGGCTTTGGGTTCAGACACCGGCGGTTCGGTGCGACAGCCGTCAAGCTTTTGCGGGGTGGTCGGCTTCAAGCCGACGTACGGAGCGATCTCTCGATATGGTTTGATCGCCCAAGGTTCTTCGCTCGATCAGATCGGCACCATTGCCAAAAATGCCGACGACGCGCAGATTCTTTTTGACGCAATAGTTGGCCACGACGAATATGACAGCACCACGCTTCCGGCAGGTACTTTTCCAGCTGACACTTTTGTCGCCGCCGCTTCCTGCGCTGTGAAAAAGCGCATTGGCATTCCGCGGCATTTTATGAAGCAAGGAATCGATCCAGAAGTACTGGCGAATTTTGAGTTGGCGATTGATCGGTACCAGAAACTCGGATACGAGATCGTCGAGGTCACGTTGCCGAATATCGAACATTCTCTCGCGGTCTATTATATTGTGATGTTTGCCGAAGCATCATCGAATCTCGCGCGTTTCGACGGCATGAAATATGGCGCGCTCAAGGAAGGAAATGACCTGCTTGCTGATTATCTCCGCACCCGCACCGAAGGTTTTGGTAAAGAAGTTCGCCGCCGTATCATGATGGGCAACTACATCCTTTCTTCTGGCTACTACGACGCCTATTATGCCAAAGCGAATCTCGTTCGCGACATGATCAAGGCTGATTTCGATGAGGCATTCAAAAAAGTCGATTTCATTTTGACTCCTACATCCCCAGTACCGGCTTTCAAAATCGGTGAAAAATCAACCGATCCGCTCCAGATGTACTTGGCCGATATCTTCACCGTCACGGCCAACTTGGTTGGTGTACCCGCAATATCCATTCCTTCCGGCTTTATTAAAAAGGAAGGCAAGCAGCTGCCGCTCGGCATCCAGCTCATGGCGCCGCGAAAAGCAGATGCGACACTTTTCCACTCCGCAAAAGATTTCCTTGGCGAGGTTTGATACAATGAAAGGGATATGAACCCTCTCATGTCCTTTTTACAAGCGTCGGCCGGAGCAGCCGGCCAAGATGTCGTCCCAAAACTGCCAGCTATTTCTTTCGAAGATATTTTCATTCGGACCATCAACTTCTTTTTTGATGTTGCCGGTGCCGACTATCAGCACACGATCGATGTCTTGCTCTTTTCGGTGCGATTCTTCTCCATCTTCCTCTCGCTTCTCTTTATCATCGGTACTATCTATGCTCGTATGCAAGCGGCTCAAATAGAGGTCCGCAGACATCAGCGTACCGCACCAAAGAAGAAAAATCCTGCAGACAATGTTGCTGCCGCTGATTCCGAGAAACAGCAACATGCTGAGCGTTGGGCCAGGGTGGAGGAACATGTGGGCTCTCCGAACGAATCCGATTGTCGATTGGCTGTTCTTGAAGCGGATATCATTTTGGATGACATGCTCAAGGCAATGGGAACGTTTGGCGATACGATCAGCGATCGACTGAAGACGCTCAGCACGCAGACATTGCCGAGCATACAAAAGGCATGGGAGGCGCACTTGGTGAGGAATCAGATCGCGCACGAGGGCGAGAATTTCAAGCTGTCTCAGCACGAAGCGCGGCGAGTCATCGGGCTTTTTGAGAGTGTGTTGAAGGAGGGAGGGTTTATTTGATTTCGCGTCGAGTTCGTGGTACGCTGTTTCTTGTGTCCGGTGAAGGACATGGGTATTATCGCGGGGTAGAGAAGCAGTAACTCGCAAGGCTCATAACCTTGAGGCCCGCGTGCAATTCGCGGCCCCGCAACAAGGAAAACGAAAAATGGACGCCGAAAAGGCGTTCATTTTTCGTTTTAGGCGTTTGTTTTTTGACACCTTTTATGATACTTTTTGGTTCTAGCGCTCACATTCGACGCTATGAAATGCCGGAGTAGCTCAGGTGGTTAGAGCATCTCACTCATAAAGAGAAGGTCACAGGTTCAACTCCTGTCTCCGGCACAAACATTTTTACGCATTACAACACGCAAATTTTAGGCCCAAACGGGGCCGTTTTTTGGCTACCAGCCACGCAAGCCGTTGCACATTTTCAGCGCAGGTATACACTTATCAACTAGGAAAAACGAAGCCACTGTGGCCCGTTTTGCTCCCTGATAGTCCAGTCGGTCAGTTTCCCGGAGGAACCCATATGAAGAAACTGTTCGTAGCGGTCATCGGGCTGGCGGCATTTTGCCTCGCCAGCGTTCAGTGCACAGCGGATGAGAAAGCGGCAGGCGCGGCGGGTGTGCCGATGTATGCCAAACTCAAGCCTAACGTTGTTCCGATTCCAGTCGGACCGCTTGATCAGCCGGCAAAGGCTGTGCAGAAGCCGGATCAACCGGCAGCCAGACAGGCAAAGCCAACCGCCTATCCTGTGAAGCTCGCTCTCGGTCAGCCGCCTCTGCCTCGCGGAGCAGCCGCATCGCAATTGCCGACGAAAGAAATTCGGTTCGGACTAAAGCCTTCGGTGTTCGACTTGGCCAGTGAGCAGTTCACCGATGTCATCACGGTCTTCGGCGAGCGAGTTGTGCCGCCTCCGGAAAGGAGCGGACTGGAGCATGTCGCCTCGCCCTCAGCGAAATACGCCAGCGATGAATACCAGTGGACATTCTGGCAGCAAAAGAACGCCACAGGCAAGCCGTTGTTTGGCACCGACTTCGTCTTCCGCTACCGCTACCCGACCGAGGGTGCGGCACCGCGGGATTTCCGTGGCGGGGAAGTGATCGTTGGGTTCGCCATCAATGTCCCGCTCAGCACCTTCCGCCCTGTCGGACTGCTGTTTACGCGATGAGAGCAAAAGGCCTCATTTTGATCACTATTCGAGAGAGCGGCGCCGTGGTGCCGCTCTTTTCTTATTCATCCAAATATGTATAATGGGCCGTATCCTTCGGTCGTTCCTGTTCAATAGATATGTGGGATGTATGCGGCCATAGCTTAGCTGGATAAAGCGCCTCCCTGTCACGGAGGAGACCGCCGGTTCGAGTCCGGTTGGCCGCGCTAGTTAGATTAGTAAGGATAGTATAATTGGATCTATGTTAGAAGAAGCAAGAAGTCCAGAAGCATTAAAAAGCACAGTTGTTCTGGATGAGACAGGGCAGCATTGGGAGATGCAACTTAGTGAAATGCTAGAAAAATGTACTAATATTATTGCTTTGCGTGGAGCGGGTTCGTTCAACGGTATTTCTAAAAAAGATTCAGAAAGAATTTTGGAAACAGAACTAATTCCAAGAGTGCAAAAGTATTTAGACGCTGATGGTAAAGTTGCTGTTATTTACGACGGTGACGACGATGATCCAAATTATCCAGATATCGGGCATATTATGGGAGGACTCAGAGACCATTTTCTTGATAAAGTAGATTTTTTCGCTGTGCAGACGATTAGTTGGTATAGATATGGTGGAGAGTTGCCAAAAATGCGTCCGCTACATTCTGTCAATGGAAATGAATATGCCACCACTCTTTTTCCAGATAAAAAGTTTGAAGGAGATCATGACCACTTCTCTCAGAATCGACGACTCGCCCAGTCTCCAAAATACGAACAATGGTATGTGGGAGCTTGCGGTCAAATAGCTATTAAACAACTTGCTGACTATAGTGCTAAAGCCGGAGATACAGCCCTACAACATAGAGTTTCAATCTTCAGGAGCCCAATTTCGATAGAACAAGAACAAAAAATCCTTGAAAGCATACAAGAAAGCCAAAAAACTTTACGAGAGCTTGAGATGTGTGCGGCAAGAGGCGACTCCATTGATGAATCACGCGTTCGGGAAATAACCCAGAAGACAAATCGTCTCAGTGAATCATTGAAGCGCAGAGCTGCTAGTCCGTACGGATTACTTTGTGATGAAAAGGGGGAATTTGTTAAAAAACCCGAGTATGGTAATTTAATGATCGAGGTTGTGTAAAAGTTTGTTTTTGCCCACCCTATTTAAAGCTTCACATGTCTCAACATCAGGATTTTTGGAACAAGGAATATAAAAGCCCGAAACATCTGGCCCTT
Organism: uncultured Candidatus Saccharibacteria bacterium; assembly: GCA_964602975.1. GTDB lineage: Bacteria > Patescibacteriota > Minisyncoccia > Phycocordibacterales > JBBTRF01 > JBBTRF01. The sequence goes on from CAZRTH010000002.1 coordinate 63,879, forward strand.
TCGGAGCAGCCGGCCGAAGATCTGGAGAAGTTCTCTCGTTGGCTTGCCCGAGCTTGGGAAAAGGAGCCACAGGCTATTCTCGGTATCGACGCGAATTCTTTTGTGGTGGACATGGGCTGCGGCAACGGCCGTAATTTGGCATATTTGGCGAAGACTTTTGGTTGCAGGGGCATCGGTTTTGATGTTTCCGGCGAAGCGATCCGCCAAGCCAGAATGGTGGCCGAGAAAGTGGATGCTGAAATAGCGGAAGAAGAAGGTGGGGAGGGCGGGAAACGAAACGACAAACGAGGCGAAAAAAGCGGCGACAAGAAGCACTCGGACAAAGTGAGTTCGCTTCTCACATTTGAGGCACGTTCGATCGAGGGGACATTTCCAGAGATCGCAGATGAGTCGGTCGATTTGGTGCTCGATATGATGTCGTCACATTTTTTAAATGAAAAGCAGCGAATCGTGTTTCGCGACGAGGTGGCGCGCATTCTAAAGCCAGGCGGATGGCTCTTTTTCAAAACATTCTGCGCCGATGGGGATCTGCACACGAAACGTCTTCTGCGTGACAACCCTTCCGAGGAGGCCGGCTCGTATATTCATCCAAAATTTGGCATGGCTGAACATGTGTGGACCGAAGAGGAGATCGAAGGGTTTTTTGGCGAGCAATTTGAGGTGAAGAAAGCGGAAAAATCGCATCGACACATTTTGAACGGCCGAGCATTTAAGCGTCGTACGATCACGGCGTATTTGGAGAGGAAGTGGTAGCGTCGTCGAATTGATTGAAAAAAAGCGGTAAATATACTATCCTTACAAAGCTATCTTGAATACCAAGCCAAGTAGCCAGTAATTTGCCGTTGTAGCTCAGTTGGTAGAGCACGTCATTGGTGGGTCGTAACCCCTGCCCACGATGGAAGCAATTTCGTCGCGAATCCCGAATAACGGTTAATATCCAAATATTGGACAAGACCGTGGCGCCGAAAGTTTCGACGCCCGAACGACTGACAAGGGTCTCCTGTCGCTGCACGGTTTGCAGATTGGGGAGAAAGATACAGTCTAGTCCTCTCGCAAGATGAGGTGTAAACGAATGACGAGGTCATCAGTTCAATCCTGATCAACGGCTCTTTTTTCAGCACTTAGGTCAAATAATAGAAATAAAAAAACCGAGCAGCCATTGTTGACTGCCGGTTCGTGATTCTCATTACCGCTGTTCGAGGCCTCAGCGATTTTCCATGATGCCGAGCCGCTTGAGATAGCGGGCGTCGCGCTCGACGCATTCGTGCCCCGGGGTCTGTGTGGAGCAGAGGTCTTCGAGACCGAATGCCCGGATCATGCCGAGGTCGAAGGTTTCGACGCCAAGCACGCAATCTTGCGGGAGCAGATCCAATTCGAGGGAGTAGTCATGGAAATTGATTCCGTGATCAACGTCCAGGGGTTCCCGCTTCAGATTTGCGAGCTCGAAGTAGCCGACTGCGTGGCGCATCTTCCTGAAATCCGCAATCGTCAAGCCACGCATCTTTGCGTGCCCGGTGTCCCAGTGCAGCTTGATTCGGCCGAGGTCGAAACTGGTGATGATGTCGAAGATGTGATGGAAAGGGTTCGGCGTTCCTTCTTCGGCACCGTTGAGCGCTTCAAGACAGCCTTCGAAGCCCGTGTCCTGCATCAGTCTGTTCAGGCGGCAGAGCCAAGCAGCCTGGGGGATGGCGAGCCGCTTTTCTTGCCAATCAGGTCGATCGAGACGATGGATGGCCTGGAAAGGGCCCACCACTTTTCTCGGTCCGGTGACCGCATTGGCCAAGGCGAAAGCGAACTTCATCTGTTCGCGGATCACCTCCAGAGCAGCGCCCATAGCGCCTTTCAGGGGGTCGGGGCTACCGCCACCGAGGAAGCAGCACACCATGCCAAGCATCTGCTTTTCAACGAAGATGTCCGTGACGATCTCCGGAGTGAGGCTCGGCTGGAAGACCGCGGGCACGATGACCATGCCACTGTGGCCTTGGGCCTTGCAGTGGTCGAGGCTCGCGCGCAGGAGGTCGGCGTTGAAGCTATGGCCGTAGGCGAGGCAGTGACCCATGACTGGGGCGGGGAGGGTTAGCGTTTTCATGCGAGAAGAAACGATTCCAACTGTTTGTTAAGGATGCGACTCACTATCAGGGTTTTTTCTTTCCTGATACGAGCTTTTGACTGGGGTGGATAGTAAATTAAAAATAGAGGCTTGTCAATCAGACCTTGGCAGTACGTTGTTTCATTGCTTCATTTTTGTTACCATTTCGAAGCTAGTGTTTTCAAGCCAAAGTAGCTCAGTTGGTAGAGCACCACTTTCGTAAAGTGGGGGTCCCCGGTTCGATCCCGGGCTTTGGCTCCATCGCATTTCCCGACCATTTGTTGCATTTCGCTCCGCACCGTACTATAGTGTTTCCGGCTGGTCAGTGTAGTGCAGAAAGACACGGGGCGTTCTTGGCTCCTCCGTCTCGGGCGCGATCGCTAATTTCATAGTTCGCGTGAGAGACAAGTTCACCATGTTGCGAGCCGCTCGCAAAAGCGAGTGCAGGCGACTGTCCTCAAAGGGTGGGAACATTCCGCACCTTGCGGTCGGCCGATCTGCGGCGTGCCTTCTCGCTTGCAGTCAATACCCCTCCGGCCACTGTTCCTGTTCCGCCTGCCGCCCCGTGTCGCCTTTTCGCCGTCCTTTGCAGGGCTGTTTGCCTCCGAGTCGTTCCTCCGGAAAGTTCGTCCATTCCGGTAGGAGACGGAGCGCCAGCAGCTTTCATTGGGCGGCGTTTTCTTTTGCATTATCTTTTGTACAAAGGGACCGGAATCGGTATACTGTGACGCATGGACGCTCAGGATCAAAAGGCCCAAAAATCTAAAGCCGAGGCACGTATCGCCGAGATCGAAGCGGCGATGCTCGAGGCCGATTTTTGGGCTGACAAAACAAAAGCTCAAGCGCTAATGAAGGAGCTCGGCGAACTGAAAGAGGAGCTAAAAAGCGGTGGTCCTGGGGGCAAATCCAACCAAGGCAATGCGATCATCACTATTTTCTCTGGGGCCGGTGGAGACGATGCCGAAGATTTTTCCGCCATGCTCTTCCGAATGTATCGAAAGTATGTTGAAGCGAACGGTTGGTCGCTAAGCGTGCTCGATGACAACGAAAACAGTCATGGTGGCTACCGAAACATCACTTTTGAGATAACAGGCAAGCCGATCGCTGGCAGTGGTCCGTATGGGATGCTTAAAAATGAGTCGGGAGTGCATCGTTTGGTGCGATTATCACCGTTCAATTCGAAGCAGTTGCGGCAAACCTCTTTTTCAATGGTGGAGGCAGTGCCGAAATTTGAGAAGTCCGCCGGCGCGGGTGTCGATATTCCGGAGAGCGACTTGGAGATCACCACCGCCCGGGCCGGAGGCCCGGGCGGGCAGAATGTGAACCGCCGTGAAACGGCGGTTCGTATCGTCCACAAGCCGACAGGACTCTCGGTCAATGTATCGAGCGAACGTTCGCAGCACCAAAATCGCGAAAAAGGATTGGAAATTCTCAAAGGAAAACTATACAAGCGCACGGAGGAAGAGCGCAAAGCAAAGGAGCGTGGAATGGCGATCTCCAAGACCACCAGCATCGAATGGGGGAATCAGATCCGCTCATATGTGTTGCATCCGTACAAAATGGTGAAGGATCATCGTACCGATATCGAGTCGAGCAACCCCGATGCGGTGCTCGAAGGCGGTCTGGAAAAATTCATCGAAGCGGAGCGTTTGTTGTAGAGTTGTCGTAAGCGATTTGAAAAATGATACAATAGGGGGACATGATCCATTTCGATAAGGTGTCAAAGAGATATGCTGACCAGACTAATGCTCTTGCCGAGGTCTCTTTCTCGATCCAGCCAAAAGAGTTTGTTTCTATCGTCGGTCATTCCGGAGCGGGCAAAACCACCTTGCTCAAGATGATCCTTGCCGAAGAGCGCCCTACGGAAGGGAGAGTCTTTTATGAATCAGTCGATATCCATCGGCTAAACCGCAAACAACTCACCAAGTTCCGTCAAAAGATCGGCGCCGTCTTCCAGGACTTCCGTCTTTTGCCGCAGAAGACCGCTTACGAGAATATCGCTTTTGCCATGGAGGTGGCGGGGCGGACCGATCACGAGATTGCCGCAGATGTGCCACATGTGCTCGACCTTGTCGACCTTTCCGACAAAATGCACAACTTTCCTCACGAGCTCTCTGGCGGCGAAAAGCAGCGGGTGGCGATTGCCCGAGCGATCGTGAACAATCCGGACATCATCATCGCCGACGAACCGACCGGAAACCTCGACCCTATCAACACCTATGAGATCGTCCAGATCCTGAAAAAGATCAACGATTTGGGTACCACGGTCATTTTGACCACTCACAACAAGGGCGTGGTCGACTCGGTCGGCAAGCGCGTCATTACTATGGAGAAGGGTAAGGTAGTGCGAGATGACAAATCGGGAAAGTATATTTTGTAATATAATACAGCCATGCTTTGGACGAATATAAAACGAGTGGTAAAGGCGGGATCGATCTATTTTTGGCGCAATGCCTTCGTGTCGCTTTCTTCGGTGTTGGTGATGGTGATCACCCTCTCTTTCCTGACTGGTCTTATCTTCGGCAACGCGGCCTTGCAGGCGACCCTCGCTTCACTCAAAGAAAAGGTAGACATGAACGTGTATTTCGTGCCTACTGCCGACCCTGAAGATATTTTGGCTCTGAAGAAGATACTGGAGCAGCGGCCGGAAGTGGTGTCGGTCACCTATACCTCCCGCGAAGATGCTCTTGAGGCGTTGAAAGCGCGCCATCCGGACGACGGTACCGTCGCGGCGATCAATGAACTTGGCGACAATCCTCTAGGTGCCGTGCTGAATATCCAGACCAAAGATCCTTCGCATTACGAAGCTTTGGCCCGCTTTCTGAATACCGACAATGCCGTATCGCCGAACGGCACCTCGATCGTTCGTAAGGTGAATTTCTATGACCACGAGACCGCGATCAACGCGCTCTCTCGTGTCATCTCTGCTACCAATCGCCTCGGGCTCATTTTGTCGATCGTCTTCGTGCTCATTTCTCTGATCATCGCTTTCAATACGATCCGCCTCACTATCTACAATTCCCGCGAGGAGATTTCGGTGATGAAATTGGTGGGCGCGACCAACAAATATGTCCGCGGGCCGTTCATGGTGAGCGGCGTGATGTGTGGCGTAGTGGCAGCAGTATTCACTCTGGCGATCTTTTTCTTCTTGGTGTACTACACACGTAATTTCTCCGAGAACTTTTTCATCGGCATTGATTTCCTCGCGTATTATGTTGACAACTTTGCTCAAATCTTTGGCATTGTGGTGGGATCCGCTGTGCTCATCGGCGCAGTTTCCAGCTTTCTTGCGGTGCGCAGGTACCTCAAGGTATGATGAAGGAACGATAAAGAAAACATATGGACACCCCGAACGCTCAGAAACATCCAAAACGAAAGAATCCAAAGTATGTGTTCGTCATCGGCGGCGTGATGTCAGGCGTCGGCAAGGGCATCGCCTCCTCATCTATCGGAACCCTTCTTCAAGCGAAGGGTTTTTCCGTCAATTTGATGAAGGTGGACCCGTATCTCAACGTGGATGCCGGCACGATGAATCCGACCGAGCATGGGGAAGTGTTCGTTCTTGATAGCGGTCTTGAGACCGATCAGGACATGGGCAACTACGAACGTTTTTTGAATCGCAGCATGACGCATGACGACTACCTCACGAGCGGCATGATCTACAAGCACGTCATCGACAAGGAGCGTAATCTTGGCTATCGCGGCCGCTGCGTGGAAGCGATCCCGGATATTCGCGATGAGATTGTTCACCGATTTCGCCGTGCGGCTGAGAAGAGCGGGGCAGAGGTGTCGGTTGTCGAGATCGGCGGTACTGTCGGCGACTACCAGAACATCATGTTCATCGAAGCGGCCCGCGTTTTGAAGATCAAGCATCCGGAAGACGTGGCTTTCGTGATGGTGAGCTACCTGCCGATCCCGGGCAAGCTTGGGGAGATGAAGTCGCGTCCGACACAGAATGCGATCCGTCAGCTCCAGTCGTACGGCGTGCAAACCGACATCATCATCGGTCGCAGCGAAGTGCCGATCGACAAAAAGCGAAAGGAGAAGATCGCGATCTCTTGCAATGTGCCGGCGGAAAATGTCATCTCCGCTCCGGACATTGAAAGCATCTACGATGTGCCGCTCAACTTCGAGCGCGACAAGCTCAGTAAAGTATTGCTCAAGGTCTTGCACGCTCGGCCGAAGGTGAAGGAGGACGGTCTCGGCAAGTGGCGAGCATTCGTGCATAGCATTAAGACTGCCAACGAGGAGGCGAAAGGCGGTGCGGGCGGGAAGCCTGGCGCGAACGTCGTGAACATCGCTATCGTCGGAAAATATTTCAATACAGGTGATTTCGTTCTCACCGACTCATATGTGTCGGTGCTCGAGGCGATCAAATATTCAGCATACAAACTCGGCTTGAAGCCTGTGATCCACACGGTGAACGCGCTGGATTTTGAAAAGAAAAAGCCCAACTTCAAAGTGTTGCAGAAGTTTGACGGTATCTTGGTGCCCGGCGGCTTTGGTGAGACGGGTATCGAGGGCAAGCTCGCGGTGATCCGTTATGCCCGAGAGCATCAGATTCCATACTTCGGTCTCTGCTACGGCATGCAGCTTCTGGTGATTGAGTACGCTCGCAATGTGATGGGTTGGAAGGATGCCAACACTGCCGAGATCGATCCTGCTGCCTCAAAGGTGGTGATCGACATCATGCCCGATCAGAAGAAGAAACTCGCGGAGGGCCAGTATGGCGCTTCGATGCGTCTCGGTGCCTATGAAGCGCACCTGAAGAAAGGGACGATCGCTCGCGAGGCGTATGGTACTGATATTGTTTCCGAACGACATCGACATCGATATGAGGTGAACCCGGTGCATATTCCGGATCTGGTGACGGGAGTCATTGGGCAGGGCAAGGGCGAGGGTTCACATGTCGGTCTCGTGTTTTCCGGCACTTCACCTGACGGCAGCTTGATGGAGATCGCTGAATTGCCTCGCGAAACGCACCCATTCTTTCTTGGCGCACAATTTCATCCTGAGTTTCTCGCGCGACCGCTTTCACCGCACCCATTGTTCACCGAATTTTTGAAGGCAGCTGGAGGCGCGGAGAAGAGGAAGGGGAAGTAATGAGGGAAGTGGCAGGGTGTCCGCCGATGTTTTCACCTACCCGCGGATTTTTCATACGAAAGTATGAAGAAAGTATGAAAAATCCGCGGGTACTCAAAAGCACTCGGCACCTGCTCCTCCCGCCACATTCGCTTTACATGTAGCGCATGGATGTGATAAGACTACTGGAGAAAGGAGGAAGTTGTCATATGGGTAAAAAACGTCCCACATATCACGTCCACGGTCTTCGACTGTCCAAGTTGCTCACTGAATACAAAGGCTCAAGAGAGGAACTCGATCTCATTGCGAAGGAATACTTTCCGATGGTTCACAACATAGCTCACGACCTGTGCGGGCAATGGCAAGCCGCGCTCGGCGGTACAGCCGATGAGGGTGACCTGTTTTCAGTAGGCTGTATTGCTCTCTATGAGTCGCTTCTTCTGCACTCCGGAGAAAGAGGGGTGTTACAGTCGTGGATCGCCAAACGTGTCAGGTGTGCCATGATCGACGAATGCCGCCGGACGGATCCTTTGCCTAGATCTATGAGAAGTAAGCTCGGTAAATCCGGCGAGGCACCACCCGTCGTTCCGAGTCACTCAAATCCCGCGATCAAGACCAAGGGAAGAAAAGGGAAGCGTTATGGATTTTTGCCATCGACGACGGCCTTTGTGAACTCAGGGGGGTTTAGGGTTGTCTCGATCGACTGCAGTGTTGATCCCCATGCTACCGACAGCGATACCACCATTGGCGAGATCTTGCCTGATGAAAATGCGTCGTCGTCGCTCGACTACTTGCTCACGAGCGAGAGGGGAGAACTGATAGTCCACGCTGTCTCAATGCTCCCAAAACAACAGCGGACGATCATTCAGGCATATTTTTGGGAGGATATGATGGCTTATGAGATTGCCGAGCGGATGGGAGTCTCTGAGGGCCGCATCAGTCAAGTCTTCCAGAATGCTCGAGAGAACCTCAAGCTCTCCCTCACAGAAGTGCTCGGTCAGCACTGAGCATCGAACGATCATTTATCGAAACAAGCCCCTGCATGAGCGGGGGTCTTTTTATTCCAGCATTTTTTCGTACCACCACGTTGTGGTATGCTGTTTCTATGACCGCCGCCAAAACTCGCACCGGTTCAAAAAAGCCTGAAAACATCGAGATCGAGGCCAAATTTCTCGATATTGACCCGAAGCAGATCGAAGCTTGCTTAACCCAACTCGGTGCACGAAAGCTTGGAGACTTTTTGTACCGTTCGATCGCTTTTGATTTTCCCGGATTTCCGCTTGATACTCAGGCTGCCTGGGTGCGTCTTCGCGACGAGGGTGATCAAGTGATGCTCGCGTTCAAGAAACGTCTCGGCGCTGAAAAGCACGATGGCTCGACCTCTGACACTGGCATGCAGGAGATCGAAGTGAAGGTCAGTGATTACGACAAGACTGCGCTCCTGCTCCAGAGTATCGGCATGATGGTAAAATTTGCTCAAGAGAAGAAGCGCACACGATGGAGCCTCGGCGATATTCAGTTTGATATCGACGAGTGGCCGCGCTTGAAACCATATCTGGAGATCGAGGCGGCAAGCTGGGAGAGGGTGGATGAGGGTGCGCGGCTGGTGGGACTTGATCCTGCGAGCAAGAAACTCTTCTCGACGACTCAGGTGTATGCTCTCAACGGTATTCGCGACAAGGACTATGTCAGTATGACGTTTGGGGAGTGGGTGAAGCGCTAGCGAGGGACGAGCCCGGGTCCAGTGCGAGCTTGAAAAAAAGCCCGTTTTAAGGTATTTTGAAAGCTCGGAAAGAGGCCGTCAAGCGACCATCCGATTGACAGTCCCATATTGCCAGATCGTCTAAAGGTAGGACGCCGCTCTCTGAAAGCGGTAATTTTGGTTCGATTCCAAGTCTGGCAGCCAATTTTTATGAATAACAATTCCGATCGAGAAACAACAAAAAATGAACCCTCAATTAAAAGAAGTCGTTGATCGTATTCAAGAAAAGTACAACCCTGTATCCATTTTTCTCTATGGTTCGCGAGCCCGTGGTGACTCACTAGAGAGCAGTGATTATGAAGTCGGGGTTCTCTATAGATCGGGGAGTAAGATAAGTAGGTCAGAACTTAAAGATCTTAATCCGTATAGCAATATAGTCGTCTATCCTTTTGAGTATGAGTCCATTTTACAGCATAGACTTGATACGCCTTTTCCTGAAAAGATTTATCTGCGCGATTTATCCGAAAGTGCAGAGACAGTCGTTGGAGAAGATGTAATCGGAAAAATACCTCCGTCCGCTATCCGGACGATTGATGCACTTCAAACCCTCGTTTTTCAAACTGGCATTGCTCTTGCTGCCATACTTTCTTATCGCCAGAAAGATTTTGTTACCGCCAAAGCAGGATTTTCAAAGTCCGCTCTCTTTTCTGCAAGATGCTTAGTAATATTGGAGAGTAAAAAGTTTCCACTTACTTATGAAGCTATCCTTCGAGACATACTAGACTTGGATATCGGAGAATATAAAGAGGTTGTTCAGCACGCCATGGATGTACGAAAAGGCGCTGAAATAAACCCAGCTATGTTATTTAAGAATCTTTCCTTTCAAAATCAATTTATCAAGCCGAGGATAATCAAAGTTCTTGAGGAGAAGGGGGACGTGGAGCTACTGTCTGTCGGCAGGCAACCTAAACCAGGCCGCCCTTAACCACCCCCTTCGGCTCATAAGTAGCAAAGATGACGCCGTTCTTCGTTGATACTCGGGAATCAACTAACGTAAAACCTTCTGCTTGAGTGCCTTCGGCGAATAGTCGCTTGCCACTGCCGAGGGTGATCGGATAGATGAAGAGGTGCATTCGATCGATGAGATGGTGCTTGAGCAACGTCTGAATGAAGTTGCCGCTGCCCCAGACCCACAGATCCGGACCGTCTTCTTCCTTCAGTTTCTTGATCTGCGCCACGACATCGCCGGTGATGCAGAACGAATTATTCCACGAAGGCTCAAACGACGAGTGCGACACGACATATTTCTTTGTTTTGTTGAACGGAACCGCCACTTCATTGTCGACGGTCGCGGTGGGCCAGTACGAGGCGAAGATGTTGTAGGTGGTCTTGCCGAGGAGTAGCTCAAACGGTGCATTCATGAATCCGCTGATGATCGCATCCATCTTCTCGTCCGAAGGAAACGACATCTGCCAGCCGCCATGAACAAACCCGCCCGCCTTGTCCTCCTCCGGACCTCCCGGCGCCTGCATCACGCCATCTAGGGTGATGAATGTGGTGGTGATGATCTTTCTCATGGGGGTATTATAGCAATAATGATACAATTGTACTCATGTTCACACTATTCATGGCAGATGTGTATCTCGGCATATCAGTAGCGCATTGGCTCGTGCTTTTGTCGGCGGCGATCAGCCTTTCCGGAACATTTGCGTATGTTCGAGACATGATTCGCGGGACATCGAAACCGAATCTGGTGACTTGGGGTCTCTGGGCGTTTGCACCGTTGATCGCGACTGGAGCCGCACTTTCTGCGAGTGCTGATCATTGGTCAACTGTGCGTATTTTCATGTCCGGTTTCGGACCGCTGATCGTATTCATCGCCGCTTTTCTCGTGAAGCAGGGGTACTGGAGGCTGTCTAGATTCGATTATGCCTGTGGAATACTTTCGCTAGTAGCTCTCGCTGCTTGGGTTGTGGCCGACTCGCCAGTACTCGCGATCCTTCTTGCTGCGTTGGCAGATCTGTTTGCGACCGTCCCGACTATTCTTAAAGCCTGGAAATATCCTGAGACCGAAACCCTCTATACCTATTTCGTCGGTCTTTTCACGGCGAGCATCGTCATTCCTGCCATCCCAGTCTGGAATGTCGAGAACGCCGCCTTCCAGATCTACCTTTTGATTGCTAACGGCGCTTTGTTCCTGAGCGTTTTGAGAGGGTATTGGTTGAAGAGGAAGAAAGTCGGCATTGTATCTTAAGTTTATGAACATCAGGGGACTCGAAAGCAAAGACGAATCAGCAGTGGAGGCCATCTACGACCTCTACTGGTCCGGAGACTTTCGGCAGAATCTTACGAAAAGATTGAAAGGGTTTGTCGCCGCTGATCAAGAAGTTGTGGATCAGAAATTTGTCTATTTGATAGCCGAAGAGGCTGGCGAAGTTCTTGGTGTTCTCGCTTTCAGAAGGGCACCGGATCGGATGAGGGAGTTTACTATGACCAAAGATCCGGCAGAACTCTATATTCTTGCCGTGAAAAAACGCGGTCAAGGTGTCGGAAGGACCTTGGCGAAAGGAGCTTTGGAGGAAATTAGGAAAGCGGGGTACACAGAGATAGTTCTCTACAGTGGGGAGACTCACAAAGATTCTTGGGATTTTTATGATCAACTTGGGCTTGAGAGGGTAGGTGATGCGGTGGCTCCGAATGGGGAAAATGGTAAAATTTGGAGAATGTTACTCGGCTAAATGCTTGTGGTATAATCGCTTTAATTACCCATTCCACCATGCCTCCCAACCCAGAAGCAATGAAGGAGATCGTAACTAGGCAGGCAACGCTGGCAGATCTCGAGACAATCCGTAGTTTGAATCAGGAGCTCTGCGCTAAGGAGCACGCCGAATTCGACAAGACGATCGACCCCAACTATCCAGCTACCGAAGCGGGCGAGGCGTACTTTCGATCGAGACTTGAGCAGGCTGATAGCTTCGCGGTGATCGCTGAAGAAGACGGTGTGGCGGTAGGGTATCTCGTTGGTGCTTTGCTCGAAGTTGAGGATTATCGGACCGTCAAACGATCGGCTGAAGCCGAAAACATGTTTGTGAAGGCGGAAATGCGCGGTCGCGGTGTTGGCAGGAAATTGATGCAGCAGTTCGAGGATCGGTGCCGTGAGAAGGGAGTAGAAGTGATTCGTATCGTCGCATCTTCGGGGAACACAGACGGCATACGTTTTTACGAATCTCGCGGTTTGAAACCGGTAAGCGTGGTGTTGGAGAAGCAGCTCTAATAGGATAGCCCAATGCCCCCAAAAACAATAAAAGTCATTTGTTTCGATCTTGATGGCGTCTACTTCACGCCAAAAGGGAAGAATTCGTTCCATCAGGCACTCATCAACGAGTACGATGCATCCAAAGAGGTCGTCGATCATCTCATGTACAAGAGTCCTGAGATGGCGCAGCTCGTGCGCGGCCAGATCGCACCGAAAGATTTTTGGGACAAAGTGCGTGCGGCGACCGGCATCACTGCCTCAGATGAAGCCCTCGCTGAGCGGTGGGTGAGGGACTATGAAGTCGATCAGAATGTGCGCGGTGCAGTCTTGAAAGCCAAGGCTGCCGGATATCGAACCTGTGTCTGCACGAACAACAACGGCATCCGGTTGCCGCTGCTTGCCAAGCGATTTAACCTGGCAGCGGATTTTGACTGCATTGTTTCCTCTCACGAAGTCGGACAAACCAAGCCGCACAAAGAGATCTTTGAGACCCTGCTTTCCCGAATGCAGATTCAGCCTAGTGAACTTGTTTATTCCGACGACAACCCCGAGCGTCTCGCTGGCGCCACTGCCCTCGGTATCCGCACCTTCGTTTTTCATGATTTTGAGCAGTTTTTGGGGGAGTTGAAGGGTATGGGGATAGTGTTGAAATAAAAAACCGCACCTCGCCCTAGGCGAAACGCAGTTTTGTGATCAACACCAATCAAAACCCCAACCTGGACGCTGTCGCGATTCTGAGAAGTTCTTCTGTGGCAAGTGCAGTTCGCAAACGTCGCAAAGCAATTTTCCATCTCTGCGGGTAGTGGAAGCATAGAGCAAACACCTCGGACAACGGACGAGTTCAGAATTGCAAACAGGACAGAATCGCGAAACATCTTCCTTGCCAGTTCCGTTTGGAATCCCGGCCGTGAAGAAATGGCACTTCAAACACCGATATTTGATGCTTTCTATTTTAAACATATATCTTCCTTGGTTTTAAAGTTCAGTGATACAGAATACAAAAATCCCGCCCTCATAACGCAATGCAAAATTGCGTCATAAGGGCGGGATTCCCGCGGTGCCACCTTATCCTAGCAGCAAGATAGTTCTTGCTGCTTTCTCTCATCAACTCAGACCTCTTGCGAGCGACATTGATTATCCTTTGGTTACGGAGGACGCCGGATCTCCACGCGGTTCGTACGTTGCAGAGATCATCTTGTTTATCCGTTGCCGGACAAACTGACGAAGGCCCATTCCTTCAAGAATCCGGAGATTCCGAAGGACCTTCACAGATGTTGTATTTGTAAATGCCTGAGAGGAATAGTAACGGTATCGGCTCATGGTGTCAATTGAAGCGAACAAATCCTCCGACCGCTTGACAGCGTTTTCATTTTTATATTCTTCTCAAAAACCGCGTAAGGGTCGGTTGATTAAAGCGTCTATCCTCTGCGTACTACCGAGCGGAATTTCCGCTCCGAGCTCGAGCAACGACGAGAGGCCGGCAGGATCAGGGCGAAAATCCGATCTTTGGTCTCAAAGCACTTTAGCGTGAAGTCCGTTTTGGGCGTTTTTGCTGCGTGCCGTCGCGCCGCGTCGAACGAGCATTAGATTAGCATTATTAGCACTGATCGAAAAAAGACACTATTAGCAATTAACCATTAATTATCCATGAATTATTACACATCATTACAGAGACGATTCAACTGGAGCGTCTTCTCGGTGCTCGCTCTCAGCGCACTTTTGCTGGGATTCGTGGGCATCGCTTCGAAGGCTCTTGTTACAGACGTGCAGGCGTCGGCGAATCCGACGTTTTCTTCAGTAGCAGCAGTTCCAAATTCTGGAACAATACATGCAGGACATACGCTCGAAGTGTACTTCTCGGAAGCGAACGGCGCAACCGATCTCACCATGGGTGCCTGTAGCGTCAACGGCGTTGCGATGAGCGAATTGCTCAACCTCACCGGCGGCCTCTACAAGGTAAATTACCTGATCGCCACGGGCGACACTGAACGCGCTGCGGGAACGGTGCCGCTCAATTGTACCTTCCATAATAGCGGAGGCGGCACCACGACCGTGACCGCCTTCACTGATGGCAACACTGTTGCCATCGACACAAATGACAATGGGAGTATCGATCTGCCGCCGAGCGGGCCGTTTTCATTCTCAAGCGTCGCGACCGTTCCGAATTCAGGCTTGTTGACTAGCGGTCAAAATCTGGAGATCTACCTTCAGGAAGCGAGTGGCCGCAACGATCTCACTGTCGGCGGGGCTTGCAAGATAAACAACATTGACATCAGCCAATTCGATAACTTCGGCAGCGGTCTGTATAGGATCATGCACGCGATCGGCTCCGGCGATGTCGATCGCGCTCCGGGCACGGTTCCATTCAGCTGCGTATTCAGCGGCGGCACGACATCAACGACCGTTGACACTTTGACTGCAAGTAGCACTGTAGGAATCGATGTCAATGGCAACGGTACGATCGATGCTTCGGGCGGTTCAAGCGGAATCTCATTCTCGAGCGTCGCTCCGGTTCCAAACTCGGGAACGCTACATGCTGGACAGAATCTTGAAGTGTATTTCCAGGAATCAACCGGAAATACTTCTCTGAGTCTCGCGGGCGCTTGTACGGTGAACAACGTCTCCATGAGCACGCTTCAGAACCTCACCGATGGCCTCTACAAGGTCGTCTACACGATCGGGTCGAGTGACACCGATCGAGCGGCAGGTACGGTACCGCTCAGCTGTATGTTCCAAAATAGCGCGGGCGCCACATCGACAGTGGCTTCATTCAGCTCTAGCAACACGGTAGCGATCGATGTCGCCGGCGACGGCATTGGCACTAACGGTACCAGCACCGACAATGGAACTATCGACGGCGATGTTCAGGGCGGCTCCAGCACAAGTAACGGTACGCTCGACGTAACCGGTATTGCTCAACTAAAGAGCGTTGCGACGGCCAACGGTAGCTTCGAGGACGGCTGGGTCTGGGTGTTTGACGTAACCGTACCAACCAACGAAACGCATCTTCAGATGAAGTTCGCAGATTGGACTCATTCAAACGGCTCTAGCACCATTCCGGTCGCAAACAACATTCGCATCTCCTCTCAGCAGGCAACAGCAACTAGCACAATTACGATCGGAGCAGCCAATACCTATTCGACCCCGGCTCTCATCATCAACGGTGACACCAACAGTAGCCAGCCAGGCAGACAGATCCAAGTAAAGGTCGAGGCACGGGTACCATCAGGCACATTGAACGGTTCATACGGCACGACCTGGGGCGTCTTAACCACTGAGTAATCGCCATAATGCCATGATGATCACCACCATCACAGATAAAGTCATATGGGCAGCGGTAGCGTTCGCACTCTTCGCTCCAGTCCTTCATGCTTCCGAGATCAGCGGTACTCTCAACTCTGACACGCGAGTAGGAGCCTCTTCGGTCTTGAGTGGCACGCTGACGGCGGTGACCACGACCTCGTCATCTGAGATCTCAGGGTCCCTAGGGGGAGGGCATACCAGCGGCAGTAGCATTTCAGGCACTGTCACTGGCGGTTCTTCGAACACCACCTCAAACACAGGTGGCAGGGGAGGAGGAGGCGGTGGCATACTGCTCGCCGGCACTGTCACCGGAGGTACAAGTAGCGGCAGCGGAGGAGGCGGAATCTTGAGTACTCAGGGCGG
Source organism: uncultured Candidatus Saccharibacteria bacterium (assembly GCA_964602975.1). Lineage (GTDB taxonomy): Bacteria > Patescibacteriota > Minisyncoccia > Phycocordibacterales > JBBTRF01 > JBBTRF01. Next base: position 79,674 of record CAZRTH010000002.1, read on the forward strand.
TTCTTCGCTCACTCTTGCAGCTTCAAACAACTCCGATTTCGGAACCGGCGGCGGCTTCAATCCGGAGCTTGAAACGTTCCTCGCTTCTCGCAGGTCTGCGGGTGCCGCCTCGGGTGAAAAGCTTGCGTTCCGAGGCGATGGCAACGATGTGTCGTTGGCAGGCACAAATGTTGCTGAAGCGTCGAATAACGATCTAGCTGCGGCTGCAGGAAATGCACTTACTCCCGATACGAAAAAGTCGTGGGGAATCATTGCGACTGCGACGGCTGTCGTGCTTCTGTTGGGCTACGGCATAAGTACGCTTCTGGCCTATAGGAAATGAAATCACAAGTGAATGAAAGTGACACACAAGGTAGTACACGCCATGCCCCGCACCTTCTGGTGCGGGGCAGCGTTTTACCCTACTTGAAGCACCCATTTGCTTATGTAAGGCAATCGTCAAGCGACCGTCACCCTAAGTGCGGAAAGGTCGTTATTATCAGCCATAACCAACAATCCTATGAAATATCCACTACTTACCTACCTTGTCGGTTCCACGCTCGCTCTGTCCATCGCTTTCAACCCGCTTGTCGGCCTTGCTCAGGATAATGGACGTGGAGTCGAGATCAAGAACGGCTGGCTGAAAAAGTTTGCTGTATTGTCTCGAAAAGACAAGGATCGCGGCGAAAAGAACGTATCTGCACCAGTGATCAGTGGCCTCTCAGCAACTTCGACTAGCTCGAAGAAAGCCAAGATCGTCTGGGACACCGATGTTCATGCCAATACTGCCGTATGGTTCGGCACTACTTCTCCAGTGAATGCCACCGGAACGCCAATGGTCTTCCATCGAGGTATGATCACTCACCATGTGGTCAATCTCAACAAGCTTGAGGCCGGAACCACCTATTACGCGGTAGTTCGTTCCGAGAACAAGCAGGGTAACGGCACCTTCTCCGGAGTGATCTCATTCAAGACTCTTCCGCTTCGAGAACCGGCGCCCCCAGCTCCTCAGCCTGACGTCACTGCTCCGATAATGGGCAAGACCACCCTGACTGTGTCTAGAAACGCATTGACGCTGGCCTGGATGACAAATGAGCCGTCAACCTCGAAGGTCTTCTTCGGGACTACGACTCCTGTCAACACCAGCACCACGACCGGAACCTTTGTGACCGACGCTTCGCTCGTCACCCGACACTCGCTCACCATGAGCGGATTGGCGACAAGCACGTTGTACTTCATGAAGGCTCAGTCGATAGACGCTTCGGGCAACGTCACTACATCCGGTGAATTCTCCGCAACCACGCTTGCAAGATAGCGAGTGAAGATCGCGGGAATACCACGGAGACAAAACTGCCCATTTGGCGGTTTTGTCGTACGGGGTGATATTATTATGATTACGAGGTGTTCATGAATTCTCTGCACGACTATCGCTACAACTCCCAGGTTGCGGACGGAACGCCTGTGGTGATCTTCACATCGAAGGGGAAGTAGAGCCTGTGATAAGATGAATCTATGAAGATAACCCAATTCGAACAATCCGGTTTTATCTTAGAAACCTCGGCTGGGTATAGGCTTGCTATCGATATTGGTGCCTATACGCCACTTGAGAAGCTTAGTGGTGTTTCTGTTGATGCAATGCTTGTCTCTCACTTGCATGGCGACCACTTCTCGCTCGAGCAGATCAAGAGATTGTCGCCCAAAAAGCTTTATCTCAATAGGGAGTGCATTCAACTGATCGGTGAGGAAACACTCGCATCTGAGATCATGGAAGTGAAAGTCGGAGATGTTGTGGATATCGGTGGATTCAATGTAACGATCTTCGACGTTGATCATGGACCAAACGTGAAGGTTCGTCCGAAGGAAAATTTTGGCCTACTCATTTCAGTGGATGGTGAGAAGCTGTATTTTGCTGGAGACATGTTCTACTCATCAGGCATGTCAGTTGCTGGTCTTGAGGTTGATTATGCATTGATCCCTGTTGGCACGTTCTATACTTTCGGACCACAAGAAGCACTTTCTTTTGCGAAATCATTCAAGAGGATCGGCAAGATCATTCCGATGCACTACTACAAGACGCCAGAGACGAGAGAAGAGTTTTTGAAACTGGCGGAAGCAGAGGGGTTGCGCGCAGGTGCTGCCATCTCTTAGACTTTTGTTGAGTTTCCTGCCACGAAGCCGGTCGTCCAACAGAGCTGGAGGCTGTAGCCGCCGGAAGGACGGTCGATGTTGAGGATATCGCCAACGAGAAAAAGGTTGGGGAAGCGGCGAGAGCGCATGGTCTTGAAATCAACTTCGTCGAGCAAGACGCCACCCGAAGTGACGATGGCTTTGTCCACTCCAAGCAAGCCTTCTACTTCCACCTGCAACCCTTTGAGAAGCTGCACGAGGGCAAGGCGTTGCTCGCGCGACACTTTGTTGCACCAGATGTCTGGGTCGATGCCGCAGAGCTCGAGGGCGATCGGTGAAAGCGCCGCCGGGGTAAGTTCATCAAGAGTATTTTTCAATTTCTTTTTGCCATTTGCATCGAGTAGCTCTTGAAGCTTGGTATTGAGCTGACCATGATCAAACTGCGGTAGAGCATCGATCGAGATCGTCACCTCGCCGTACTTGAGCAGCTCGCTCACATCGCGGCTCATGTTCAGGATGGTCGGCCCGGAGAGGCCAAAGTGAGTGAAAAGAACACGGCCGTTGCTTGACTGCTGCTTCACACCGTTCTGGAAGAGTGAGAGCTTCACCTCCTGTAGCGTTATGCCTTGCAGACGCTTCACCCAACTAGATGAGTCTTTGACGGCGATCGGCACTAATGAGGCGCTTGGTTCGATGACAGTATGACCGAGCTCTTTCAGCCACACGAAGCCGTCGCCAGTCGAGCCGGTCTCAGGGCGAGATTTGCCGCCAGTGGCAAGAACGAATTCCTTGGCACGGATCGTCTTACCAGCTGTTTTAACGCCTGATATATGTCCGTCTACGACTTCGAAGCCGAGCACGGGTGTGTTTGAGAGCACGGTGACTTTGCCTTGTTTCAAATATTCGACGAGGACGTCCCAGACGGACTGCGCTGTGTTGCTGGCAGGGAAGACACGCTGCAGTGCCTCGGTCTTGGTCGGCATGTTGCGGCCATGGAAAAAGTCGAGCGTTTCCTGCACGCTCCATTGCGAGAAGGCTGAGAAGAGGTATTTGTCGCTCTCCTTGAATTTGGCGAGAAGTTTGCGAGTATCGAGCTCGGCGTTGGTGACATTGCACCGGCCGCCTCCGGTGATGAGGAGTTTTTTGCCGAGCGAATCGTTCTTTTCGATGAGTAATACCTTCGCTCCACGCTCCGCTGCGCGCCCGGCCGCCATCATACCCGCCGGCCCACCGCCGATCACGACGAGGTCCCAGATTGCAACGCCTTCTGCTTCACCTTTGTTCATACGAAGTATCCTAGCACAGGAAACCAGTCCGTGACATTTTGTCACGGACTCCTGGTTGAATTTCAGTTGTCGACAATTTGTCGACAACTCCAACTATCTACAATTTGTAGATGATTGAAATGAAATTTTGAGTAGGGTCGGCAGTTGGTGACAAATTATCGACAGTTCAAACCTCTGTAAAGTGAGTTGTTTACAATTTGTAAACAACTGAGATTGTCTGTGCGACATAGCCACATCAGCCAATAGATGCTATGGTGAAGCCTATGTCTCGCGAGGAAACTGTTATCCGTTTTGAGGACGTGTCGTTTGAATACGGCCACAACAAACCCATCCTGGATGAGGTCTCTTTTTCGCTGCGTAGTGGTTCGAAGTTCACCATCATGGGCCAGAATGGTGCGGGCAAGAGCACGCTTTTTCAGCTCATCACTGGCGTCCTGAAGCCTGAGGAGGGAAGAATCCATATCGGCAAGAGCACGACCATCGCCATCTCTCTGCAAGTGATTCCTCGCAACGAGCTCGATCTGTCCGTCCGAGAGTTTTTCCAGAAGCGTTTTGCGACCAAGATGTATGACATCGACCCGCGTATCGATGAGGTGCTCGAGGTGGTGAATCTCAAGGGTCACGAAAAGCTCCATGACCGCATCGTGAAAAGCTTTTCCGGCGGCCAGCAGGCTCGGCTCCTGCTCGCTTCGGCATTGATCCAGAATCCCGATGTGTTGCTCCTCGACGAGCCGACCAACAATCTCGACAAGGCGGGCATTGCGCATCTCACCGACTTTCTGAAAAAGTATGAGAAGACCTGTCTCGTGATCTCACACGATGCCGAGTTCCTCAATTCCTTCACCGACGGTGTGCTCTATCTCGATGTGTTCACAAAGAAGATCGAGCAATATGTCGGCAATTATTTTGACCTGCTTGAAGAGATCTCCGTGCGGATCGAAAAGGAGAATCGCAAAAATGCGCTGCTTTCGAAGGAAATTCAGGCCAACAAAGATCAGGCCAACGTTTTTGCCAATAAGGGCGGTAACATGCGTTTGGTCGCCAAGCGAATGCGAGAGAAGGCAGAAGCGCTCGAGGAGGAGAAGGTGGATGTGCGTCGCGAGGACAAGACGATCCGACCTTTCACGATCCCCTCGCAGCCGGATCTCATGGGCGAGATCATCACCGTCACTTCTTTCAAGACCATCAGTCCGAAGACGCACAAGCCGGTCGAGCGCAAGGTGAAGATCGTCCTAAAAAAGAATCAACATTTACTATTGAAGGGTCCAAACGGCATTGGCAAAAGTACTTTGCTTGAGTCATTGGCGAGTGGCACTTCTGCTGGGGCTACGATCCAAGATGGCGTGCGCGTCGGTTACTATCGTCAAGATTTCTCAACGCTCAACTTCGAAGACACGGTATACGATTCGCTCGCGAGCGTCATGGAAAAACACGTGGTAGAGACGCTGCGTGCGACGGCCGCCGGATTTCTCATCACCGAAGAGCAGATTCATATGAAGATCGGTAGTTTGTCGGAAGGGCAGAAGGGACTAGTGGCTTTTGCTCGACTCGTTCTACAGAAGCCGGGCCTCTTGATCCTCGATGAGCCGACCAATCACATCAACTTCCGCCATTTGCCCGTGATCGCCAAGACCCTCCACGACTACCAAGGCGCTATGATCCTCGTGAGCCACGTTCCGGAGTTCGTCGAGCAGGTGCGAATTGATGAAGTGTTGGATTTGGAGAAGTAGAGTGATAAAATCGTGATATGCAGAAATATTCTCATGCCACACGAATTCCCTGAACAATTTCAACCGCCCGCTGAAAGCGTAGAAGCCCTCGCCGCCAAGGAGCAGGCGATATCGGCGTTGAATGAAAAAGGTATAGACAGCACGGAAGCGCGAGAACTACTTGGCCGTTATGCTGACCTTTGTCATGCCGAGGCGGATAGAGAGGCCAGCCTCGCTCCGGGAGATCCAGATGCATCGAACCGAGCCAACATACGGGCCGAGATAAGGATCGCGCTCTTATGGACCGAGGTGACGGCGGAAAGCGCCACAGAGGTGGCCGGAGCAGAGGGTCTAGAGACCGCCTGGGATCTCCTCGAACAGATACGACAGGGTGCTGGTCAGAATCCTGCTACGGCGGATCTTGTGCAGGAGATCGACGGTCACTTGGATCGCATAAGCTCGCAACAATCATGATCGGCATCATCCTTGCAAGCGCGTCGGCATTGATGGATGAGATCTCGACTTCTGTGGGGAAGTGGGAGATCGAACACAAGCGAGAAAGCATCTACACTTTCGGCTTTCTCAACTGTTTTTGGATCCTGCTGGTCATGGTAGTTATCGTCTTGGTGAAGGGCAGCGGCAGCTTTGTCTTTTCGCTCGATTCGCTCCCACTTTTTGCTCTCGCTGCCGTTCTCGATATCGCTCAGACATACGCCACTCTCAAGGCTGTCGTTCACGCCGAACGCAGCACTTTCGGATTCTTGATGATCATCACCATCCCGCTCCTACTTGCGGTGGACTTCGTGCTCGGCTACCAGCTCACGACTCCGGCACTGTTCGGTATCGGGCTGATCGTCGCGGGTCTCATCTTCCTGCTCATCAATCACGGTCTCGACAAGAAGGGGATAGGTTACGTGCTCTTCAGTGCGGTAAATGCGGTAGCTGCTACTGCTCTCTACAAGCATCTCATCACCTATTACAACTCTGTTGAGGCACAGCAGATCTGCATGTACGTCATCATTCTGATCTTTCTTTATGTCATGGCTCGTTGGCGATCGAAGCAGGAACCATTTCGATATCTATTCAAGCGCGAATTCCTCGCTCAATCCGTCTCGCGTGGTTTTGCCGGGGCTTTTATCAGCTTTGCTTATCTCTATGCTCCCGCCTCGGTGATCATGAGCGCCAAGCGTGGCCTTTCGGTGTTGCTGTCGATCATCTCGGGCAAAGCGTATTTCCACGAAAAGCACTTTTTGATCAAACTTGCGGCGTCTGCTTTGGTTCTAGTCGGATTGATCCTGCTGTCTCAGTAGCAGCAAACAGCCGCGGCTGATGCTTTAAGGGTACCGAAAACCCCCACAAAAGGGGGTCCTGGTAGGGCGAGAGCCTAAGCGCCCGGTTCATTTTTCGTTCACTCATTTCTTTTTCCATTAGAATCCGGTAGTAAAGATTCCCTGGCTGCTAACACTGACATTGTTCTCCGCATCTATCGCTTCGATCACGAAATAGTAATTTCGATTCGGAAGAAGATTTGAGATCGAAAGGCTCTTTGCGCTAGTGAGGCTTAGATCACTGACGACATCGCCGCCAATGAATGGTTCCACCTTTGAATCAGGAGCTTCCTGCATTGCGAGCGGTGAAGTGCTGTAGAAGACTCGGCCCTTGCTGCTCTCGCTGGTGCTCCAAGAGACTCGAGCGCTGGTGCTTACTGTCGAGCTAGAAATGCCGCTGATCATCGGAGCAGTGCTATCCACAACGGAACCCCTAGTGATCACGCCGTTGAGAGCTGCTCGGGTCATAGGACCAACTCGTCCCACTGCTGGCAATCCATAGGCGATCTGGAAGTTCACGACTGCTCGCTGGGTCAACGGACCGAAGTAGCCGGTGACAAGCCCTTCAGGATAGATCTTTGGGTCTAGGGCAAGCGCCTGCTGCAAGTATGTCACTTGCGTGCCTCGGGCACCGAGATCAAGCTGGGTGTCCACAGTGTGATAGCTCTGAGCATGGCCAATGCCTGCCCAAGCCAGCACAGAGATCGCCGCTACTGCTACAGCGTAGCGCAGCATCGCGATCGGCTTTATTGAGGTTGATATGCTTTGATATGAATAATTCATTTGATTTGTAATTAAGATTGGTAAAATGCGACCTTAGCTTCTGTAATGGGGGACGAGGCGGAATGACCCTACTTACACTTGAATTATGGCCGCTTTCGGTGTCGTAATTTCGCTTTACAGGCCCAAAACGACCTCGCTCTAGACAGGCTCGGTTCGTAGGCGTATCCTGTACCCGTAAGGATCGGGTTTCTCTGGCGTCTACACCTATGCGAGCCAATACTGCACAAGAGCGCTTTGCCGCTCTCTATAGCAAGGAGGCCGATGCGATATTTCGTTTCTGCTTCCTTCGCACGTCGGATCGCGAGGTTGCGCTTGACCTCACCCAGGAGACGTTTATGCGTTTTTGGAACGTTTCCCAGAAGGGTACGGTGGTGTACGAGAGAGCGTTGTTGTTCACTATCGCGCGCAACCTGATCATCGATTGGTATCGAAAGGGTAAGTCCATCTCGCTGGACGCCCTCGCCGAAGAGGAGGTGCCGGAGGCAGATCCGCCAGCGGCAAAAACAGAAAGAGCGGACCTTGAAACCGGCACAGAGGCACGGTTACTTTTAGAAAAGATCAAAGAGCTAAATCCCGCGTATCGCCAAGTCATCTTTCTTCGCTTCGTGGAAGATCTTCGTCCAAAGGATATCGCGGCAATGCTCGGAGATTCTGTAGGGTCCGTGTCGGTAAGAATAAATCGCGGTTTGAAGCAGCTGCGGAAGATCGCAGGGTATGACGCTCCGAACGGTAAACCGAATCAGCGTCATGGTCATGGTAAAAAATACAATGAACAAGAATAATATTCATTTCAATAAAACCTTTTTTCAGAAGGGCAAGGAGGAATTGCGGAAGATCGCGATGACTGCCGAGGAGAAGCGCGCCATGCACGACCGGCTCCTCAATTGCATTTCGTTCCCTGTACCGACTCCGTATGAGCCTCAAAGCGGCTGGCTTGTCGTGTCCAAATGGCTAATGCCTCGTCACTTGGCCTACGCGGCTTTGCCTTTTGTCTTTCTCTTTGTCATAAGCGGTAGCTTGGCATTCGCTGCCGAAGGGTCGGTTCCCGGAGAGCTGCTCTATCCGATCAAGGTGGAGATCACCGAGCCGGTCCGAAATATGCTTACCTTGAGCGGTACGGCCAAGGCGTATTGGGAGGCGAGAAAGGCGGAGAGACGTTTGGAAGAAGCCGAGTCTTTGGCGGTGAGAGGCGATCTCGATACGCAAAAGCGCGAAGAGTTGGAGTCTCGTTTTGACAACCATACAAAGAATCTTGCGGTCATTTCGAACAAGCTTGAAAAAGGGGTCGGCGACAAGGTCCGCGACAATCTTGAGGTTTCTTTGGAGGCGCATGCTGAGGTTTTGGATACCATTGGCAAGCACTCTGATCGAGCGCAAGGCGAAGAAATTGGCAAATTCACCAAGAAGGTGAAGGAATTGGTTCAGGTAGTGGAAGAGAAGGCTGCGGCGGTAAAGGCAAAAGCCAAGGCTGCCAGCGAATGGATTGGCGACACCGCGACCACTTCTGATGATAAAACCGTGGATTCGGATGCGGACGCGGATACGAAGCCTGAGCCTAGGTCTGAACCCAAGACTGATCTGGAGGAATCCTCGGTGTTCGAGCCACAAGGCGTGATCAATGCGTCGATCAAAACCGCGGCGGTAAAGAACGCGCGGGTCTTCTCGGAACAAGAGGTAAAAGTGAAGAAGGAGAAATCGAAAGCACGAGGCTTGTCGGAGGAAGTGTTATAATTGACGAGTAAAGCAAAAGGCGGTTTTACTCATTTTCATCAATGTTCACAATGGAAATAAATCACTGGGTGATTCTTGGCTGTGCGGTATTGGCGATGGTGGCAGGCGGGCTTTGGTATGGGCCGCTGTTTGGCAAACAGTGGATGGCCATCATCGGTTTGTCGGCAGACTGTTCAGGAGATGGGAACGGTAAAAAGATGTTGCCGCTGTATCTTGTCCAATTTCTTCTCGTCATTTTCCAGTTGTATGTTCTCGCGTATGTTGTTACTGCGGGCAAATACACCTTCGGTATGTCGAGTGTCGCGGCGTCTTTATGGATCTGGGCGGGCTTTATCTTGCCGACATTGGCGGGGTCTTCGATGTGGACTGCGGACTCAGCCTCAGTGAAATGGTCACGCTTCCTTATCCAGACCGGCTACCAATTTGTGGTCGCGGCAATCTTCGGTTTTATCCTCGGACTCTAATTTAGCTCGACAGCCGAAATTATATTCGCGGTATTTTTATGCCCAATGCATCTGCAACAAAACAGAATGAGGCTCGCAAGGCTGATTCGGTCACCGTTTTTGGCGGCGGCTGTTTTTGGTGCACGGAAGCAGTGTTCAAAATGCTGAAAGGCGTCTCATCGGTATTACCCGGCTATGCTGGCGGTACTGTATCCGAACCGACCTATGAGCAGGTTTGCTCGGGGAAAACAGGCCATGTCGAGTGCGTGAGGGTGGAATATGATCCGTCGCAGGTGTCGTACCGCTCGCTCCTCACCGTCTTCTTTGGTAGCCACGACCCGAGCACGCGTAATCGCCAAGGTGCTGATGTTGGCACCCAATATCGTTCGGTCATCTTTGCGACCACCTCGGAGCAGGCTGCTGAAGCCCGAGCTTTTATCGACGAGATCAACGCATCGAACAAGGAGGGGAAGCCGATCGTCACGGATGTTGAACTGCTCGCTGAGGCGCCAAGCCCGGCCCGATTTTGGTTGGCCGAATCCTATCACCAAGACTATTTTGCCCGAAATGCCGGCAATCCGTATTGCGAACTGGTGATCAATCCGAAGCTCGAGAAAGTGGTCGCTCAGTTTGGAGATTTATTAGCGAAGAAATAATCATGTCAAAATCGATGCCAAAAAACGAAGACGAGTGGAAGGCGAAACTCACTCCTGAGCAATATAAAGTGCTGCGTGAAAAAGGCACGGAGGCACCGTTCAGCGGCAAGCTGCTGCATGCCGACAAAGAGGGCGTGTATCGTTGTGCTGCTTGTGGTAACGCGCTGTATTCTTCGGATGCGAAGTTCGATTCCGGTACCGGTTGGCCGAGCTTCGATCGTGCGCTGCCGGGCGCTGTACGAGAAGTGGCTGATGACGCCCATGGCATGCATCGGGTGGAGACGGTCTGTGCCAATTGCGGATCGCATCTTGGACATGTGTTTGATGATGGTCCGACCGCTACCGGCAAACGGTACTGCATGAATTCAGTATGCTTGGATCTGGAGGAGAAATGATATAATAGACCTATGAACATCATCGTATATGTAAAAACCGGCTGTCCATGGTGCCTTGGAGTGACGGGCTTGCTCAAAGAAAAAGGTGTGAAATTTGAAGAGCGCAACGTCACCGAAAACAAAGCACACCTGAACGAAATGGTGCAGAAGAGCGGCCAGAGTAAGGCGCCGACCCTCGATATCGACGGGCATATTCTCGCCGATTCCGACAAGGATCAGGTGGCTGCGTATCTGAAGCTCTAAAAGGAAAACAAAAACAGTGCGAACGTCTCGCACTGTTTTTGTTATTTCGTATCTTCCAACACCAAACTCCAACGGAGTCCATAGAACATGAGAATGCCGAGCACGAGGAATATGTAGGCGAAATCGATGTGGAAGCGGGTGAGGATGGCGAGCGTCGCGGTCGCGAGCAATGGGCCGATCACATACGACCATGGACGCATGGTGCGGTAAAGGCTCATAAAATTGACACTTGCGCCGTCGATCTTTTTGAAGAAATACGTTTCGCTGCCGATCTCCACCATTGCGGCACCGATGCGCGTCACGAACAGGATCACTGTCCAGACCCAAAATTCCTTCTTTTCAATGAAGGCGATCATGCCCGTGGATATAGCCATGATGATAAAGCCGATGCTGATGATCTCCTTTTCGCCCCAACGCGTATCGGCCAGCTTTCCTAGTGGCGCCTCGATGAGCACAAAAGGGAGCAACATGATGCTGAACATCACGCCGATCTCCGCCCAGGAAAAACCGATATGCTGATGCAGATACAGCGGCGTGTAAATCACCATCCAAGAAAAGAACAGCTGCATGATGAAACTCACCATGAAGCTACCGAAGATGTTTTCGTTTCGCCACACAGCTCGAATCGCCGCCATCAGGGGCAGATTGGTATATCTTGGGTCGTGAAAGTGTCGGAGATTGGTGTTCAGGATCATCATCACCGGCAGAATGAGGAACGCGGCAGCGACGAAGATCTGCCAGTATTGGCTGTCGGTCAGGATAAATCCGGTGACAAGCGGTGCCGCGATCCAGGCCAGGTTGGCACTAGTGAGGAAGATGCCTCGCACCTTGCCGACGTTGTTGGCGGTCGAGTAATTTTCCAAGAAGGCGTCGAGCGTGAAGTTGGTGATCGCGCCGGCAGTGAAGCTGATGATAAAGGCGAGTAGGATCAGCCACACCGACTGCGAATAGGCCATGGCCAAAAAGGCGCCGAGCTGGAGGGTGAGCATGATCACTGTAGTGTGATAGTTGCCTAATCCTTTCATCACGCGCGGGATACAAGCAAAGCTCGCGATGGTCGCTATCGCTGCCAAGGTGTAGAGAATGCCCACTTTTTGCTCGCCGACGAATTGGCTCAAAAACGTCGAGAAAATATACGCCGGTAACACCGCCTGAAAAGCAAACAAGAATCCAAGAATGTACAAAACAAATCGATGATGCGATCTATCCTTCGCCGTATTTTCCATATGCTCTATTATATAACAATAACGAACTTCATCCCTGTCATCTATGGATGTATGGTAGGCACAGCAAAATAGCATTTCAGGGGAACTGCGGAGGCCGACGGGCCGAGCCGGAGCGAAAAGTCAGCAGACTTTTATGCGTATCCCCTGAAATGCTATTTCGCTGTGCCCCCACTTATATCCCGAGAATAACAGGAATGACGATCGGTTTTTTGGCAGTTTCCTGGAACAAATGCTTGCTGATCGCGTCGGTGACGTTGGCTTTTACGATGTCGAAGTTGATCGGATTCTGGCCGCGGCAAGAATCTTCGATGGTTTTCTTCACGATAAATCGCGCATCGCGGAGCAGGTCTTGAGACTCACGAAGGTACACGAAACCTCGAGAAATGAGGTCCGGAGATTTTTTGAGCTTGCCGGTGTTGATATCGACGACTGCGACGATCACGAACATACCGTCGTCCGCAAGCATCTGTCGGTCGCGGATCACCACTTCCTGCACATCGCCGACAGCGAAACCGTCCACCATCACCATGCCGGAAGGCGCCTTTTCCTTGAGTCGTACAAACTTCTCGCCCTTCTCCTGGATCTCCAAAATGCTGCCGTTGTCTGGAATGATCACGTTGTTGGCCGGCATACCAAGCTGCATTGCCAATTCAGCGTGCAAGCGGAGCATGTAGTGATGTCCGTGCTGTGGCATGAAGAAACGAGGCTTGATCTTCTTGTGCAACCATTCGATCTCGCCGCGGTTGCCATGTCCGGTAGAGTGAATGTACACATCCGAGGTTCGGTAGTGGATGATCTTCGCGCCCTGTCGTGCGAGATTGTCTTTCAGCTTCTGCACCGTCTTTTCGTTGCCCGGAATGATCGACGAAGAGAGAAGCACGGTGTCACGAGGAGTGAGCTTGAGGTTCTTGTGCGCCTTTGTCGCCATGCGCATCAATGCCGCAAACTCCTCACCCTGTGCGCCGGTAGAGAGGACGATGATTCGGTCCGGCGGATATTGGTCGACATACTGAGAGTCGATGATCGTATCTTTTTTCACGGTCAAAAGTCCTGCCAAAGTCGCGATCTCGACGTTGCTCTTCATGCTGCGACCTTCGACAATGATCTTCTTGTTGTACTTCTCGGCGATCTGGATGATCTTGATCATTCGTTCCAATTGGGAAGAGAAGGTGCCGATGATGAGGCGACCCTTGATCTCCTTGATGATCTTGTCGAGGTTCTCATGCACGACACGCTCTGGGGTAGAGAAGCCTGGATTCTCGATGTTGGTCGAATCGGCCATCATGAAAAGAGTCTTTTCCTTGTCGAATAGCGCGTACTCTTTTTCCTCAGCCTCGGTCGGAGTGCCGTCCTCGTGATCGAGCTTGTAGTCGCCTGGAGTGACGAGATTTCCGTACGGAGTTTCCACGATGATACCCATCGAATCCGGAATAGTATGGGTCACGGCAAAGAAACGAATAGCGATATCGTTGAACTTGATGCGATCTGCCTTCTCGATGATCTTGATATCAAGCGGCGGCATGTGTGGGAACTCGCTGTGGCGCTTCTTAAGCATGATCGCCGTGAGGTTTCGGGTGTAGATCGGCGGGTTGCCAATGCGATCCATGACAAAAGGCACGCCCCCGATGTGATCTAGGTGGCCGTGGGTGATGATCACTGCGCGGATCTTGTCCTTTCGATCCTCGAGATACTTGGTGTTCGGGAGAATGTAGTCGATACCCGGCGTGCTCTCTTCCTTGAATTGGAAACCGATGTCGATCACGACAATGTCGCGACCGAATTCGATCATCGTACAATTTTTGCCGATCTCCTCAACGCCTCCGAGAGGGATGATGCGGATGTTCTCGCCGATCGGTGGGATGACGTCATCAGGACGCTTTGGCGCAATACGAGGCTCGCCGCGGAACTTTCGGTCGCGGAGCGATGCCTTCGGCTTGCGCTTCACCGGTGGGTGGATGGGGAGCGGAGCGGCAGTGTGGCCGTGGACTGCGCCTGTCGGTCGGTGCGATCGGTCGTGGCTGCGTTGCGCTACTGGGACGTGGCTGCTGGTGTGGTACGACTTCCGTTCAGGGGCCGCTGGGGGTTTTGGGTTTTGATCGTTCATGTGGGTGTATTACTTGTGGATAATGGGTGTATAACCTGTGTTCATTCTGTTCATTGCTTGTTGATAATCTTGGCTTTTTCGGTAAAAAGATCGATGTTCCAGACTCGCTCGGTATTCACATACCATCGTTCGATCTCGGAGAATCGCTCGGACGGATCGCTCGTCTTGCTGAGCGTCACGTTTTTGACCTTGTCGGGCATTAGATAGAGGAACGAAGGCGAGTAGAGGAAGATGGCCGGCTGATCCTTTGCCAGCTCCTGAGTGAACTGGGTGATGAGCTGAGCTCGCTTCTGAGGATTGACCTCGCTCCGAGCTTGTTCCAAAAGTTTGTCTGCTTTAGCGTTGGTATAGAGAGCGATGTTGAGGCCGGGATCATTGCGCTGAGAAGAGTGCCAGAAGGCGTAGAGGTCGAGGTTGCGGCCTACCACTTCGCCAAAGAGCAAGCTCTCGTATTTACGCGGACGAAGGATGGTTTGATTAAATTCGCCCTGTTCGCTCGATTTTATTTCCACCCGCGCGCCGATCTTCTCCCACTGTCTCTTTAGTATCTGCGCTGTCTTGATCAAGTCTTCGGAGTTGGTGGTCGAAAGCGAAAATTGAAGAGTATACACCGATTTCTTCACGGTCTTCTCCATGATACCGTTTTTGTTGAGCTTCCAGCCATTTTTGGCGAGTAGTTTTTTTGCATTTTCGATACCTGGCGTGGTTGTGGCGGTGCTGGTGGCTGCGTTCAGTGACATTATTGGAACAGGCACGGCAACTGTGGTAGTGCCGACCATCAAAGAAGGCGGGATCGGGCCGGCAAGAGGCGCTCCGTAGCCATTGAGTACTTTGGTGATGATCTCTTCGCGATCTACCGCCATATCGAGAGCGGCGCGCACTTCTTTTTGAGTGAAGAGCGAATTCTGATTTTGATTAAAAAATACGCCGAAGATGCGAGGCAGTGCCGCTTGACGGATCACAGAGCCGGGCTTTTTGATGCTGTCAGCTTTTCGCGGAGTGAGCGTGTTGATCGCCTCGATCTCTCCAATTCCATATCCTTCAATCGCCGCCTCTTCGGAAGGGTAGAAGACGAAATTGACCTTCGAGATCAACGGCTCGCCCAAGGCATATTCACTGAATGGCACGAAAGAGTACTGGGTCGGCACGCCGAGATTATTCTTGCTCACTTCGTCGATCTTGTATGGACCGGCGCCGATCGGCTGAATATTATATTGACTGAAAGCAAACTGTTCAGGGTCGAGGACTTTCCACAGATGTTTCGGCAAAATACCGAGCGTGGTGCTTTCAAGAAAAGCGGCGTAGGGTTGCTTCAAGGTGAACACGATCTGCTGCGGGTTTGGCACGGAAACAGTGACGCCTTCCCAGTTGGCTCGTTTCGGACTTTTTACCGATGGATCGGTGGCTTTGCGGATGGTGAACTCGATATCGTCTGCTGTAACCGGCTCGCCATCGTGAAAAACAGCATCTTCGCGCAATGTGAAGGTGTAGGTCCTGCCATCATCGGAGACCGCGTAGCTTTTTGCCAGCTCGGGCACGAGTTTGCCGTCTGATTCCACCTTCATCAAGCCGGCATATACCAAAGAGACGATGTCTTTGTCGGCTTCAGAAACCGCGAAGAGGGGGTTGGCCAAATGTGGCGTGCCGATCACCCCTTCGACAAGCTCGCCGCCGCGGGTCGGCACATCTACCATGAAAAGATCGTTGGCTTTAGAGAGGAGGACGAGCGCGCTGATCAAAAAAATGAGTCCGCACAGCCAAAACAGCACTTTCTCCAGCGGAGAGAAAGCGGAGACCGTCTCGTTCATTTGCTTGTTGAATGGAGCCCGAAATGTTGTTTTCAAAAGAGTTGAAGAAAGAACTTACGCAACTGCCGAGACCGACATACCGTCGGTACTATCTGAGTGCGATAAGCGCTGATAAACCAAAGAGAATAGCTAAGACGATCGTGCCATTGAAAAGAAACTTTTCCAGCCCGCGTCGAGTGTGGAAAGTCGTGCCGAAATTGTTGCTTTCACCGAAAGCGCCGCCAATGCCTGAGCCGGTCTGCTGAAGCAGGATCGCCGCGATCAAGAGCACTGACAAAACGATCTGAATGTATGGCAGGAGAGCCTTTAGCGTATCCATTGCGGGGCAGTATAGCAGAGGTCTGAGTTTGAGTCAAAAGAGAGCGGTTGCAGATCGGTTGCCTTGATATCCTCTATCATTGCCAGTATAATATTCAGCTATGGAAAACACACACACTGTTTCAAGACGTTCACTTACCATTATCGGCGTATTTGTATTGGTCCTCCTCGCGCTTGGCTGGTATTACAAGAGCGCCATCATGCAGAAATTCTCGATCGGCGAGACTGCGGTGGTTGCGGAAGTGACCGACAACTCTCCGATCGCTTTCTACAAAAATCCGGCTTATGGCTACCAATTTAGCTACGAAAAGGCGAATTTCGCTCTCGTGCAGGCGCAGGCCGTGCCTCCGGGATCAAAGACCGCTGTGCCTGGCGTGAAGCTGATCGCTGCTGACCGCGCTGCTTCTCTCGGAAAGTCTGGCTGTACCTACGGCGAGTCTGGAGTGCAGACCACTTGTAATGCCGACATGGAGAACGGGCTTTTCTTCGGTATCGTAAAAGCTGATCTTGAAACAGCTTTGTCCGGAGTAGACAATCCATCTCTGCTTAAGGCGGTGGCGATCAATGACGTGGATGTGTATCAGTACTCAATCGGCGCGGAGGGAAGCGGTGTCGACTACTATTTCTGGCCGATCACCGACGAGGCCACTCTGCTCATCGCTCGCAAGTATGTCGGTGCTTCAATGCCGACCAACTTCGACGCGATGCTCCTGATGAACGCTTTGTCCTTCCCTGGAATGGTGAAGAATAGCCAGGCAGATGAAAGCGCTCACACGAAGAAGTAAGTATTCATTTCATTCTATATAATTATGAAGAAGATCATCATTGGTATTGTTGTCGTTGCGGTCCTTGTCGCTCTGTATGGAGTGTCGGTGTATAATCGCATCGTCACTCAAGGCCAAGCAGTGGACGCGCAGTGGGCACAGGTGGAGTCTTCGTTGCAGCGCCGCTTCGACCTTATTCCAAATCTCGTGAATTCTGTGAAGGGCACGCTGAAGCAGGAGCAGGCGATCTTCAACTCGCTCGCTGAGGCCCGTACCAAATATATCGGCGCTACCACTTTGGCGGACAAGTCTGCAGCAGCCGCACAGGCGGAGGTTGGTTTGGGCCGATTGCTTGCGATCGTAGAAAATTATCCGACTTTGAAATCTTCGGACGTAGTGCAGACCTTGATGGTTCAATTGGAAGGCACAGAAAATCGCATCAACACCGAGCGAAGCCGATACAATACGATGGTCCAAAGCTATAACACCACCATAATGCGTTTCCCAGGTTCGATGTTCGCAAAGATGTATGGTTTCAGCGCCAAGGAATATTTCCAGGCAGACAAGGGTGCGGCCACGGTCCCGACGGTAAATCTCTAAAAATGATATGCGATACGCACACGCTTTTCGCGGCGGCGTTGTTGCAGTATTCCTTTCAGCAATAGCGGCGTGTGCTCTATGGTCTAGCGGGTTCAGCGCGCCGCTTTTGGCTTTTGCCTATGTTAGTCCCGGACAGCCGACCGGTTTTGTGAACGACTTCGCGAAGGTGCTCACGGCTGAACAGGTGTTCGAGCTGAACAAGGAGCTTGCGGCGTATTCGTTGCAGGGTGAACAGAACGAGATCTCGGTGGTGACCATACCCTCGCTCGGCGGAGACGATATCGAAAGCTACACTTCGACATTGTTTGCCGAATGGGGGATCGGCAAGCAGGGAAAAGACAATGGAGTGCTGCTGCTGATCGCCGTGCAGGATCGCAAAATGCGCATCGAAGTCGGATACGGTGCCGAGCCGCTGCTCACCGACGCGCAGAGCGGCCGGATCATTCGCAATACGCTCACCCCGGCTTTCCAAGCTGGCGATTTCTATGGCGGTATTAGCAAGGCAGTGCGAGAGATCGCTACGGCGCTGAGCGGGGAGGCTGGCGGCTCTGGCGTGCTCGCGGATGATTCCGAAGGCGCACCTCGGATCTCATTCGATTCTATCGTCGCTTTCGCTTTTCTTTTCTTCGGCTTCCTCGGTAGTGTTCTTGGCGCCTCGAAGTCGTGGTGGCTTGGTGGCGTGATCGGCGGAATTGGTGGCGTGGTCATCGGCTTCATCTACGGATTTTTGTACACCGGCCTCGCATGGACGACGGTTCTCGTGTTGCTCGGCTTGCTCATCGATTTTCTGTTATCACGCTCGTATCATCGATCAATGCATATGCACGGGGTCGCACCGTGGTGGTTTGGCGGCGGCAAAGGCGGCTCGGGTGGAGGTTTTGGTGGATTCGGCGGCGGTCATAGCGGAGGTGGCGGGGCGAGTGGTAATTGGTAGGATATGTTAATATCGTTGGTGTAGAAATCGGCGAAAACTACATATTGGAAAGATGCCAGAGCGGTCGAATGGGCAACCCTGGAAAGGTTGTATATCCGAAAGGGTATCGAGGGTTCGAATCCCTCTCTTTCCGCCAGTAGTTCTGAAATATGAAAATTTACATCGCACACTCAAGAAGTTTCGATTTCCAAAAAGAGTTATATAAACCGATACAAAACAGCTCACTAATGAAAGAGTATGTTTTTATATTTCCGCACAGTGAGAGCAGTGAACCCTTTAGTTCTAAGGAAATTTTTCAGAATGGTTGCGATTTGATTATTGCTGAAGTTTCTTATCCTGCGACGGGACTCGGCATTGAGTTAGGTTGGGCAGATATACTGAAAGTTCCGGTTGTTTGTATTTATAAAAAGGATTCCAAAGTGCCAGGATCGCTTAAGGTCATCACAGATAAGTTTATAGAGTACTCAGGTGCTGAAGATCTAATTGCAAAAATTGCTCAATCCATCCAAGGTCAATCAGTATGAAAGAAATAGAAACAGTAATTATTGGTGCAGGAATATCTGGTCTTGCTTGTGCGAATAAATTACACAGTGAAAGCAAAGAATTCATCGTTGTATCAAAAGACATTGGAGGAAGGGTCAAATCTTCAGCGACAGACCCCACGGTCGGCATGGGAGGCGTGTATATAAATTCTGATTATTTCAATCTGCTGCCATTCGTCGATATCATCGAGCCGTTTCGTGTTCGAGATTTTTATTTCTTTGACGGTAAGAAATATAAGACAGTTTTTTCATTTAGAAATATAAAATACCTTCCAAAAATACTTCGATTCATGCGTTTATTGTGGCAGTTTAGGAATCAGCTCAACATCTTAAGAAAAAAAGCTGAGCAGCAAGAACTTCGGATTTTGATAGAAGAGGACCCGTTGCTTAAAAAATATTGGCATTTGTCGACCACTGACTTCTTGAAACAATATGGTTTTGAAGATCTGGATTATTGGTTTGGACAGCCCACTGCTGGCACTAACTTTTTCACTTCGTCAAAAGACATGAACGTGTTTTATTATCTGTATCTATTTTTAACGATGATCAGGCCCTCTTACGTTGTTGATCTAAGCAAGACTGCACAGCGACTTTATAAAGGATTCGAGTCCAGACTCGTCGTTGACACCGTTACCTCGATAGAGAAGCAGAAAACCGGCGGCTATCTTGTCACTGCCACAAAAAATCAATTTATCTGTAAAAACGTTGTTATTGCAGCGCCTTATCTTGATATAGTAAGCGCGTACAACGTCCCGAAGCCTTCAAAGATCAGTTCCGTCTTTACCTACTATGTGACCGGTCAAAGGAAAGGGGAGTACGCAGAAAAGAAAGGTGTTGTTCTTCATCCAGATTTCCATGATGCATATCTACTGTGGAGGCAGAAAACAGGAGGTGATTTGATCTATGCAAAAAGCGGAGATTTGGACTTAAGTCGCTACTACAACGATTTCAGTGTGAAAGATAAAGTATTCTGGAAAACTGCCGGACATATTCCAGACGGTTCAACATTTACTGCTCAAAAGCTTGATACCGGTCTTTATCTCGCATCTGATTACAACTTTAGTCTGATGGAAGATGCATTCATAACTGGTCTTTATGCCGCGAATCAAGTTATTAAAGACGACCTGTGACCGAATCCCTCTCTTTCCGCAGTGATCAGGATCCAACACAGGCACGGGATGGTATACTCAATAGATGCACCTTGGACATCATCATCAGTCAATGCGTCGCGAAGGAGAAATAAAAACGGCCATACCGAATCGACTAGCGATCGTGGTGGACATTCTTGCTTACGCGGTAAGCTTTTTAAGCCTCGCTTTTACTTTTGACCAAGTGAGAATTATTTGGTTGGGGAATAATGTGAGCGGAATTTCACTTCTTTCGTGGATTTTTTACACCTTATCTGCCTGTGTATGGTTTTTCTACGGATGTATTCATAAAGACAAGGTTATTACCGTTACCAATTTTGTCTGGGTTGTCTTCTCTGTCCTTATTGTTGTTGGAATATTTTTGCACAGATAACAAGCGGCGTTATCGATGAAAGAAGTCATAAACAACTTTCCAATTATTTATGAAAACAGATGTAAAAAGGAAAACGTTATATCACGGAACGGTGCTTGCTAGCCTAAAAACACTTAAACCGTTTCCCCACAATGCTATTGATGGCGAGTCCGCTGTATTCGCTACCTCCGATAGGAGGTTCGCCCTAGCTATGATTCATGGAACCGGAGACGAGCTTGCGGTCGGTTATTTTGTTGACCAAGAAACTCATAAGGAAGAAATGTATATTGATGAATTACAAGAAGGAAAACTCTCGCTTCTCAATGCTCCGGGCATTTTATATGAAGTCGCAGAAGATAATTTTATTTCTGATCCACGATTAAGTCATGTTGAATTAATATCGAGAGTCGATACCCCTGTCTTGAATGAAATTCGTGTGGAAAATATCCTGGAAGAGCTTAAAAAAGATGCCTCGCTTATGATAGTTACATACGAGGAGGTACTTGGGGCAATGAAAAAACGGGGTAAGGATCCATCACAGCCAAAAGTCAAACACGAAGCAAATCGATTCGAATAACACTTGTTGGCATATTTTATTCTTTCTTTATCGTTTCTTGATCAAATCTTTGGCATTTCTTGATACTTTCTTTGCGGTTTCTTGATCGCTGTTTTTGTATGCTATATACATTACTCAATAACGCACACAAAAACATGTTTTCATATCGATTTTCGGTATTAGCACTAGGAATAAGCATATTATCGGCCATCATCGGACCGCAGATGGCACAAGCGATGGGCGGTTTGGATGATTTTGTCGCTAAACCTGACATTAAAACATACGGTTCGGTGGGCGCTAGTCCAAAAGGATTGACTCCCGACCAAGTGAAACGAGCATATCGCCTCATAGAGCGAGTACCAAGCCCGAATATTTCGGCTGCTTCACTCGATGCTCTCGCTGTGAGCACGACTAGCATCCGAGAGGTAAAAAAGACGATAGCGATCATCAGCGCATTCGACAATCCGACCGTCGAGCAGGACCTCGCCGTCTTCAATAGTCAATTTGGTTTGCCGGCCTGCACCGAAAATAATGACTGCTTTGAAAAACATCTGATGGAGAAGAAGGGTAAGGCAAATCCGACATGGGCACTCGAGAGTGCTCTCGATGTTGAGTGGTCACACGCTATTGCACCGAAAGCAAAAGTGCTTTTAGTGGTGGCGAAGTCGGCTAAGGGAAACGATCTACTTGAAGCGATCGATTACGCCCGCGCCAGAAAAGACGTTCAAGCTATTTCCATGAGCTGGGGCGGAAAAGAATTTCCTGAACAGATCCATCTTGATGAACATTTTGTCTCAAAACACGGTGCAACTTTTTTTGCTTCGTCAGGTGATAGCGGTAACGGAGTGAATTGGCCGGCGGCGTCGGCAAAGGTAGTGGCAGTCGGAGGCACAAGTTTGTCTTTGAAAAAAGACGGGTCGGTTTCATCCGAAAAAGCCTGGTCCGGAAGCGGTGGCGGGCTCAGTAAATACTCGATACAGCCGAAGTTTCAGGCCGATTACGTCATTTCGAAGGCAAATGGCAAGCGGGCGGTGCCGGATGTGGCTTTTGCGGCCGACCCAAAGCTCGGATTTTCGGTATTTTCTACCTCGGCTGGCGTAAAAAAGAATGGCTGGCATGTAGTGGGAGGTACCAGCGCCGGCGCACCTCAGTGGGCAGCGATCCGTATGATCGGCAGCAATGTTTCTCATACATTTTTCTACAAGGACAAAGCTTTGGAAAAACATTCTGAATTTTTTCGTGACATCGTGAGCGGAAAAAACGGCGACTGCGTGGTGTACTGCTCGGCTCGCAAGCGATACGATTTTGTCACCGGTCTTGGTAGTCCGCTCTCGACTCGATTCTGATCGAAGCATCAATTTTGGCCGATCACCAGACGCCTTTTTGTCAGAAAAAACAGTGAAAGCGCTAGAAAAAATTTCCACGGAAAATATTTCTAGAAATTTTCTCCGAAAAAAGCCTGCGTTTGCAAGCTGATTTCGCTTCGCCATTGCCAGCCGACCGTTTCTGTATTTTTCTACACAAAAACCCTTATATCCACACTGTACTCGCTTGTTGCTTTGGGATAAAATGTACTTTACTAGGTAGATCGGTGACAAGGGTCATATTAGTAACATTTTATCCATAATCCGTTATCATCCACATGTCGAAAAAAGCGCAGCGATCATCAGAAAAGAAAGAAAAGGAAGTAAGGCAGGACTCACGAATGGGTGGCTTGATAAAAACAGTAAAGAAGCGAAACGGAACTCTCGCTCCGTTCGATCTCTCGCGCATCACGAATGCCATCCACAAGTCCATGTTGGACGTTCCGGAAGGTTCGTTGGAAGAAGCTGAGCTCGTAGCGCACAAAGTGTATGCGGAATTGGTACGGATCGTGAAAAAACATAAGGATTTCGTCCCTACAGTGGAAGGAATGCAGGATATGGTGGAGCAACAGCTCATGATGAGTGATTATGTCAAGGCAGCAAAGGCTTACATTATCTATAGACAGGAGCGCACCAAGCTCCGAGAGAAGGGAATCCAGGTTCCTGAGCATGTGAGGAAGCTCGCGGCGGAGAGCAAGAGTCATTTCCGCAACGCGCTCGGCGAATTCATCTACTACCGAACCTACTCTCGATGGATCGACACCGAAGGCCGACGTGAGACTTGGGTAGAGACTGTTGACCGCTATATGTCTTTCATGCGAGAGAATCTCGGTGGCAAGCTCAAGGAAGCTGAGTACAAGGAAGTTCGCGAGACCATCTTGAAACAGGAAGCGATGCCTTCGATGCGATTGCTTCAGTTCGCAGGTCCGGCTGCACGCAAGAGTAATGTCACCGCTTACAACTGTTCTTTTATCGCTCCTGAGACCTATCAAGACTTTGCTGAGATCATGGCCCTCTCAATGTCAGGCGCTGGAGTCGGTTTCTCGGTAGAGACTCGCAATGTCCAGAAGCTCCCAATCATCAAAGAGCAGACTGGTGAAGTCGTAAAGTTTGTCATTCCAGATAGCCGAGAAGGATGGGCCGATTCGTTTGCCTTCGGCATGAAGGGATGGTTCGAGGGCAAGGACGTGCAGTTTGATTATTCCCAGCTTCGACCAGCCGGTGCGCGCTTGAAGACCATGGGAGGCAAGAGCTCGGGCCCGGCACCATTGATGGAGATCCATCAATTCACTCGCAACAAGATCCTCAGCCGACAGGGCCGACGTCTCAGCAACCTCGATGCTCACGACATCATCTGTAAGATCGGTGAAGGTGTTGTCTCCGGTGGTGTTCGTCGAACAGCCCTCATTTCCTTGTCAGATCTCGATGATCTCGAGATTCGGGATTCAAAGAAAGGTCAGTTTTATATGACCGAACCACAGCGATCTTTGGCCAACAACTCCGCTGTCTATATGAGGAAGCCGACCAACGCTGAGTTCCTCGATGAGTGGACGGCACTCATGAAGTCTGGTTCCGGTGAGCGAGGTATTTTCAATCGCGGTGGTCTCAAGAAGACTATGCCAGAACGCCGCTTGAAGATCTCGGGCGGTTACATCGATAGCTACGGCACCAATCCATGCGGCGAGATCATCCTCCGATCAAAGCAGTTCTGTAACCTCACTGAGGTAGTGGCCCGACACGAGGATACGGCAGAATCGCTCAAGCGCAAGATCCGTGTCGCGACCATCATCGGCACTTATCAGTCCTCACTCACCAATTTCATGTATCTTTCTCCAGAGTGGAAGAAGAACTGCGAGGAGGAGCGTCTGCTCGGAGTGTCTATCACTGGTCAGTGGGACTGTCCGATTGTGCGAAAGTCAGAGGTGATGCGAGCGTTGCGAGATGAATCGATCAAGACCAACAAAATGTTCGCAAAGCGTTTCGGCATCAATCCTTCCGCTTCGATCACTTGCACCAAGCCATCAGGCAACCTATCTCAGACAGTTGATTGTTCGTCCGGTGTTCATCCTCGATACGCACCGTTCTATATCCGACGAGTCCGAATCGCTGCCACTGACGCACTCTTCAAGATGCTCAAGGAGCAGGGAGTTCAGTATCATCCTGAGGTGGGACAGACTTTGGAGAACGCCACTACCTTTGTAGTGGACTTCCCGGTCAAAGCTCCGAAAGGCTCTATTTTCAAGAATGATCAGACCGCGATCGACCAGCTTGAGTACTGGAAATCGGTGAAGATCAACTTTACCGAACACAATCCTTCGACCACCGTATCTGTTGGCGATGACGAGTGGTTGGCGGTGGGCAACTGGGTCTACAACAACTGGGATATTGTCGGCGGACTCTCATTCCTCCCTCGAAGCAACCACGTCTATCGACTAGCTCCTTACGAGGAGATCACCGAGAAGCAGTATCTCGAGCTCGCGAAGCGCTATGAGCACATCGATTTCTCGAAGATCGTTACTTACGAGCGGGCAGATGAGACCGAGGTCAAGAAAGAGCTTGCCTGTGCCGGCGGGGTGTGTGAGATCGAGAGTGTGCCATCTGAGGCAAAGAAGTAAGAAACATCCCGCAACAATATCTCGGGTACGCATAAACCGCCTTGCTTGCGGTTTTGCTCATCTCAGCAAGGATTTACGGCGTGCCCCGAGCAGGCGCTGCGGCTCCGTGCGGAATGTTTACTTTTCTTGAGAAATATGGTATTTATATAAAGTCTTGCATTGAATGATCGCGCCAGGTTCGCAAGAGTTTGGTGAGGAAAGTCCGAACACTCGCCGGCGCCGCAAGGCGCCGGCAGCAAGGTAGCGGGTAACGCCCGTCCGATCTGTCGGTCGTCGCAAGACGGCTCGGCAGCGAGAGGTGCGAACAGAGACGCTGTGATCCGAAAGGGTCCGGCATCCGCGATCGCAAGGTCGCGGATGAGTCCTCGCCGTAAGGCGAGGGGTGCAACGGCAAAATCCTTACCCGGGTGCAAGGCCGTACCTTCCGCCGGTAGCAATGCCGGCGGAATGGGGTGCCGCTCGAGCCGAGGAGCGATCCTCGGCCTAGATAAATGGTCATTCAGCCGGCGAGGCGCAAGCCGAGCCGGCGGACAGAATTCGGCTTATAGATGCAAGGTATATGAAAAACCGCCTGAAATGGCGGTTTTTCTTTCCGGCTTTTTTCCATTGCCGATCTTTTTGTTTCTACAGAGTTTTACCTTTTGTTCCGGGGATATTTTGTTATAATCTGAGCATTACTATTTTCAGGCATATAATCGTCTCATTCACATGGATTCAGAAGCAGTTTCAACAGCGCCATCCGCGGAAAGCAAGGGAGGTAAGTGGTCGGTCCGCTTAGAGAAATGGTCATTCTTTCTTCTTCTCGCCGCGGCATTTTTGTTGCCGATCTTTTTCCTCCCAAATATTCCGGTAGTACTCTCAAAGGTCGTCCTCTTGGCAATCGTGGCGATCCTGCTTGGAGGAGTGTTGATCTTTGGTGCCCTGAAACATTCCCATGTGCGCCTGCCTTTCAATCTCTTCGCCCTTTCGGCGATTCTGGTGCCAGTACTATTCGCGCTTAGTTCGCTTTTTTCGGGCGACGTTGCAGGTTCATTCTTCGGCGCCCGTTTTGAAGTAGGTACGACCATCTCATTGGTTCTCGGAACGGTGTTACTCTTCCTGACTGCCCATTTCTTCCGGACAAAGGATCGCGTCTTTGCCTTTTACATCGCGTTCTTCTCCTCGGCCTTTTTGATAGCGCTTCATCAGATTATTCGACTCACGTTTGGTTCTGATGTCCTCACGTTTGGTATTTCAAACAGTAGCGCCTTCACACTTATCGGCAAATGGAATGAGCTCGGCGTCTACTTCGGCTTGGTGGCGATCCTGTCTCTAGTGAGTCTCGAAATACTGACCCTGAATAGGACTTTCAAGATCATCTGGTCTGTAGTCCTCGCTCTGGCGCTGTTCTTTTTGGTGCTCACCAACTTTAGTTATGTCTGGATCGTTGTTGGCTTGTCGGCGGTGATCGCTTTCACCTATTTGTTCATTAGCCGCAAAAAAGAAGGAGCCACCTCCTCAAAGCGCTTCTCCAAGGCCTCGATCATCGTGTTTGTGCTAGCCCTGATTTTCGTGTTCCCGAAGGGACCGGTATGGCTCGTCAATCACATGCCTCAAGCCATGCAGAATGGAGTAGGGAAGGTAGCAACCTTCTTTAACGCCGGCGATATCGAAGTTCGACCGTCTTTCTCCTATACGGCAATGATCGCGAAAGAGACCCTAAAGAGCGATCCTCTCTTTGGTGTTGGTCCAAACAAGTTTATCGACCAATGGATCGCGCTTAAGCCGACTGAGGTCAACCAAAGCGCTTTTTGGGCATCCGATTTCATCTACGGTATCGGCTTAGTGCCGACATATGCCGTCACAGCGGGCATCCTCGGTTTTCTGGCAATACTCTTCTTTCTCGGCACGTTTGCGTACCTCGGTTATATGCACGTATTCAAAAAGGGCCGCGATGTCTTCACGCAATACTTGGTCGTGTCCTCGTATCTCGGAGCACTTTACTTGTGGATTTTCCAAGTAGTCTATATCCCGAGCGAGACTCTTTTCTATCTCGCATTTCTATTCACCGGCATATTCATCGCCTGCCTGCACAGAGACGGAGCATTTCATTTGCGACCGTTCAACTACGGCGCTAACTCACGCGTCTCATTCGCGGCAGTGTCAGGGCTCATCGTTGTCTTACTTGCGGTAGTTTCCCTCGCGTATTATCTGGGAGAGAAGGTGTATGCTTCAGGTCAATTCACGCAAGCAGCGATCGCGGTGAATACCAAAGGCGATCTTGCCGCTGGGGAGAAAGCTCTCAATGACGCAATCTCAGCCGATCCTCAGGACGTCTATTATCGAAGCTTAGTCCAGCTCGGTGTGTTGAAGATCAACGCTGTATTGAACAACACGGCTCTGAAACAGGAAGAGAAGACGGCTCAGATCGGACCTCTCCTCTCGACCACTCTCGATGCCGCACAAAAGGCGATCAAGCGGGACGAGGACAACTATCAGAATTGGCTCACCCTTGGCCAACTGTATGAAGGATTGTTGCCGTTCGGATACGACAAGGCGTATGAGAGCGCAAAACAGGCATACGAGAAAGCATTGGCATTGAACGGAAAAAATCCGGCCACTCTCCTTTCGCTTGCCCGATTGGAAGCAGCGAACAAAAATCTGCCAAAGGCAAAAGAGATCGTCTTGCAGGCTCTGGCAATGAAACAAAACTATTCCGAGGCTATCTATCTCCTTTCCCAGATCCAGATCGCCGAAGGCAACTTGAAAGATGCCATTCAGTCGGTATCAGCGATCGCCTTCTTGAATCAAAATGATCCAACGGTCTTCTTCCAGCTTGGTTTCCTCCAGTACTCGGACAAGCAGTATGCCGAAGCAGTGACCTCGCTCGAACGGGCAGTGGCATTGAATGAGCAATATTCAAATGCCCGATACTTCCTTGGCATCAGCTACTCAAGGTTGGGGCGACAGCGTGATGCCATTGCGCAGTTTGAGATCATCGACAAACTGAACCCGGATAATCAGGAGGTGAAGGCTGTTCTGGCAAACTTGAAGGCAGGCAGAGATCCGCTCGCCGCTGCAAAGGCTCCAACAAAGGCAGAAACCACCAAGAAACTTCCTGTAGACGAAGAGAATTAGTCTCCTATGGTCGAACGTCTCCTGAATCTGTTCCATCGAGAGGTAAGCGGTCTCCATGAGGCCGCTTACCTTTTGGCGTTCTTCGCCTTTTTGGCGCAGCTTTTGGCTCTAGTGCGCGACAGACTCTTCGCACTGTTCTTTGGCGCGGGTCATGTGTTGGATGTATACTACGCCGCGTTTCGAATCCCGGATTTCATCTTCGTTTCCATCGCCACCACCGTTTCCATTTCGGTGCTCGTGCCATTCTTTATTGAAAAAATGGAAAAGAATAAAGAAGAGGGAAGAACCTTCATCGACCACACATTCTCAGTGTTCTTTTTGGCGATCATTGCTGTATCCGCCGTAGCTTACTTCCTTGTTCCATGGCTCACGCCTCGAGTCTTGCCGGGTTTCGTGAATGATCCCGTCTTGCCTCAGTTGGTAACGCTCTCGCGTATTCTTCTCTTGTCGCCTCTTTTTCTTGGCTTCTCCAACTTCCTCGCTAGCATCACCCAGATTCACAACCGCTTCTTCCTCTACGCCCTGAGCCCTGTGCTCTACAATCTCGGCATTGTGTTTGGCATCCTCGTGCTGTACCCGATGATGGGCATATACGGCCTTGGTTGGGGGGTCATCATCGGCGCCGCACTGCACCTTGGTGTCCAGGTTCCGTATATTGTTAGCCAAGGGCTGTTTCCAAAACTCGTGGCAAATATTGATCTTCGAGCCATCCGGCAGGTGGTGTTGATCTCTCTGCCGAGAACGCTCACGCTTTCTTCGAATCAGATCGCTGCCTTTTTCCTCACCGCTCTGGCATCGGTGATGGCCACTGGCTCCATCGCGGTATTCAATTTTTCGAACAATCTGCAATCGGTGCCGTTGAGCATCATCGGCGTGAGCTATGCTTCCGCTGCTTTTCCGACCCTCTCCAGACTTTTTTCAATAGGCGATACCAAGCGCTTCCTGGAGCAGATGATCGTCTCGACGAAGCACATCATCTTTTGGTCGATGCCAGTGATGGTGCTGTTTATCGTCTTGCGCGCTCAGATCGTGCGCACAGTCCTCGGCGCCGGCTTGTTCGACTGGAGCGATACTCGACTCACTGCCGCGGCGCTTGCCGTTTTTACTCTGTCGATCATTCCGCAGAGCCTGATCACGCTCTTTGTCCGAGCCTTTTACTCCGGCGGCAAGACCTTGAAGCCGCTCCTGATCAATCTCAGCTCTTCGGCGCTGATGATCGTGTTTGCGTACGGCTTAGTATGGGTGTTTAATCATTCCGGAGCTTTTCGATCTTTCTTCGAAGCGCTATTCAAGGTGGAAGGGCTGGCCGGAACTTCGGTGCTGATGCTCGCGCTCGCGTACTCGCTCGGCGTGTTGGTGAATACTATCGCTCATTGGCAGGCTTTTCACAAGGAATTCTCGACTTTTTCGCGTCCGGTATTCCGGACTTTGTTCCAAACTTTCTCTGCTTCGGTGCTGATGGGGTTCGTCACGTATCAATGTCTCGACATCTTTGATGACATCTTTCATCTCGACACCACTCTCGGCGTTTTCATGCAAGGCTTCTGTTCCGGCGTGATCGGCATCATCTTTTGTTTGTTGGTGCTTAGGGCGCTGAAAAACGAGGAGCTCGAACAGGTCTGGAAGACACTACACGCGAAGATCTGGAAGACCAAGGTCCTTGTTCCGGAGCCGGAGCAGATATAGAATAGCAATATATCAGATGATTGTAGTCGATGTGGAAACAACGGGGACGGAACCGCACAAGCACTCGCTTGTGTCGATTGGCGCTGTCGATTTTTATAACCCCTCCAACCAATTCTATGCAGAATGCCGTATCTGGCAGGGAGCGCATGTTCAGGAGGAAGCGCTTGCGGTGAATGGATATACGCGTGAGCAGATCGCCGATCCGAAAAAGAAAAGCGAAAAGGAGGTTGTTCAGGAATTTTTGCAATGGGCGATGCAGTGTCCGGAGCGGACGATCGCAGGGCAGAATCCGTCTTTTGATGAAGGCTTTTTGCGCGCGGCGGCAGAGCGAGGCGGTATCAATTGGCCGCTCGCTAGGCGTACGATCGACTTGCATACTGTCTGCTATTTCCACGCGCTGCGACGAGGGATAAAGCCGTCGACGTTGAACGGACATACCGCTTTGAATGCGGATGCGATCGCGCAGTATTGCGGGATTTCCGCCGAGTCACGACCGCATGTTGCTATCAACGGCGCGCGCATCGAGGCGGAGATGTTCAATCGATTTTTCCATGATGAGCCGCTTCTCGATGAATGGAAACAGTATCCGGTACCGTGGATGAAGGCAAAAAGCGAATAAAGAAAAATTGATAAAATCTTTAGAAAGATTTTATTCTTTCTTTATCTTTTTCACATTGCGCCGATTTTTAGGGTCGATAGAATTAATGGGTGGAAAAAGATGCCGTTCGGGACGTGGTCGAACACAAAATATATATCATCCGTGGCCAACGGGTGATGGTGGATTTTGATCTGGCCGAGATATTTAAAGTGACCACGAAGCGTTTGAATGAACAGGTGAGACGAAATGGAGATCGGTTCCCTGAGGATTTTGCCTTTCAGCTTAGTATCGTGGAGGCCCAATCTTTGAGGTCGCAAATTGCGACCTCAAAGATTGGGCGCGGAGGAAGCCGTTATTTGCCGTATGTCTTCACCGAACATGGCGTTGCTATGCTCTCCGCCGTCCTCAAAAGCCAGAGAGCGGTACAGATGAGTATTTTTATCGTTCGAGCATTTATCAAAATGCGTGAAATGTTGGCGACTCATGCAGAATTGGCACTGAAAATTGACGAAATCGAAAGAAAGCAAAAAGAACAGGGAGACCAGCTTTCGAGTGTATATTCAGTGGTGAAACAGCTCATTGACCCGCCGGAGCGACCGAAAAAGAAGATCGGTTTCTCGGAGAGGAAAAACACTTGATCTTGATGTCGCAATTTGCGATATTAAGATTGTTGTCACATCTAATCCACTCATTTTCACTCCTCCGAATCACACTACAGTTAGTCTCCAACCCGCCCCAAACTGGCGCTTTCGGCTGTTTTTGCTAGTATGGTTGAGCATATGGCGACCCCTCTTCATCGGATCCGCAATTTTAGCATTATCGCACACATCGACCATGGCAAGTCGACGTTGGCTGACCGTATGCTCGAGATCACCCACACTATCGAGGCTCGCAAGATGCGCGATCAGGTGTTGGACTCAATGGAGCTCGAAAAGGAGCGTGGCATCACCATAAAAATGCAGCCGGTACGCATGGAATATACCTTTCAGGCGCCAAAAGGGGCCGGCGGCACTTTGGATGCGCATATTATTGGCGAGGTGGAAACGCCGGCCGATACCAAGCCGGAAACCTACATTTTGAACCTTATTGACACCCCTGGCCACGTCGACTTCTACTACGAGGTATCCCGAGCTTTAAAGGCTGTGGAAGGCTCAATTTTGCTCGTGGATGCCACTCAGGGGGTGCAGGCCCAGACATTGACCACTCTCGGTATGGCACGCGAATCTGGGCTAAAAATCATCCCTGTCGTGAGCAAGGTGGATTCGCCATTAGCGCGCGTTCCAGAGGTGAAAACTGAGCTCGCGAAGCTCTTGGGGTGCCACGAAAACGAAGTGCTCGAGTGCTCCGGCCGTACCGGCGAAGGTGTCGAAAATCTCCTTCAGGAAGTGATCAAGCGCGTGCCGCCGCCAAAGGAGGAGTTTCCAGCTGGCAAGATGCCAGACGGCAGCGGACAGGTCGGAAAGGAGAGTTTCCGTGCGCTCATTTTTGATTTTCAATACTCAACGCACCGCGGCGTCATCGTGTATGTGCGTGTAACAGACGGCTCAATTTCCAAAAATAGCCAGCTGTTGTTCAACGCTGCTGACCAAAAATTCTTCGCGCTCGAAGTGGGCGTGTTCCAGCCGGGCGAGCTTGAGAAGGAGTCCATCGGCGCCGGCGAGATCGGCTATATCGTCACCGGCATCAAGCAGCCAGGTATCGCTTCGGTGGGAGACACCATCACCTTACAGAAGCATCCATTGCCAGCACTGGCTGGATATATGTCACCAAAGCCGGTGGTTTGGGCATCGATCTATCCAGAGAGCCAAGACGAATTTGTCGCTTTGCGTCAAGGTCTCGAACGCCTCCGTCTCTCCGATTCGTCATATACTTTCGAAGAGGAAGCTTCAGGTACTTTGGGTCGCGGTTTTCGTTGTGGCTTCCTTGGCATGCTGCATTTAGAGATCATCACCGAGCGTTTGCGTCGCGAATTCCAGCTCCAATTGGTGGTGACAACGCCGAGCATTACCTACGAGGTCACCGACAAGCAAGGGAGGACCAAGATGTATTACTCGCCATCCCTGTTTCCCGATTATGGTTTCATCGAAAAGATCCGCGAGCCGTGGGTGACGATGAATCTCATCAGTCCGTCCGAGTATGTTGGTCCAGTGATGCAGCTTTTGTACGATCATGAAGCCAATGTGTTGGCGACGCACTCTTTTGGTGATAATCGCAACTCGATCGATGTGGAAATGCCTCTCCGCGAATTGATGCGCAACTTTTTCGATGAAGTGAAAAGCGTGTCTTCGGGTTTCGCATCGATGTCGTATACGATCGGCGAATTGCGCGATGCCGATGTTGCTCGTCTCGATCTTTTGGTGGCAGGGGAGATCGTGCCGGCCTTCACCCGTGTGGTGGCGAAGCGTCGCGTGGAGATCGAAGCGGAAAAGGCTGTGGAAAAGCTACATGCAGCGCTTCCACGGCAGCAATTTGCGACTAAAATTCAGGGCCAAGCGCTTGGCCGCATCATTTCTTCGAAGACCATCTCCGCTTTCCGAAAGGATGTAACAGGGCATTTGTATGGTGGCGACGTGAGCCGAAAAAACAAACTGCTCGATCAGCAGAAAGAAGGCAAGAAGCGCATGAAGGAGCGCGGTGAGGGTGCCGGCGTGACTATTCCGCAGGATGTGTTCATAAAGATGATGAAGACGGGGGACTAGCGCGGTTTGAGTGTGTAATAGTGGCAAAATGGACGGTTTTGTACTAGGATAGGTATGTCCTCGGTTCTTTGTTTTCACACATCCACCCTCAACCCAATTATTTGGTATGACCTTTCGATTTGCACAAAATCGCTCTCTCTGCGTGGCGACCAAAGAAAAGAAGGAATTGTCGCCGTTCTGGGTCTGGCCGTTCCTCATCCTGGCCTTCATCGTCGGGGGAGTCATCGGCTGCGCTTCCTTCCTTATTGACCTCTTCCGTTCTCGAAAGTCTCTGACCAAGTAGGTGTTCGAGCCGACGAGCCTCCGAGCCCAAGAAATAATTCAGGGAACCTCCTCGAGGCCCCTGTTTTCTTTTGTCTAATCTTTTCTACGATGGTCTATTTTACTATCGCATTTCTCAGTCCGCTGTTATGGAAGAAGCGATGGGATGTAGAGTAAAATCATGCTCACGATGATGAGTGCGCACAGGATTCCCCAGACGATGCCTACTTTTTTCTTGTGTTTCGGATCGAACAGCATGGTATTTTTTGATATACTGACACTATATCATATGAAGGAGTTTAGGCAAAAAAGGCAGTTTCGGGAGATGTTGTATTCGCGGCCGACGCTGATCATTCTGATCTTGATTTTTTTGTTCATCAGCAAAGCCGCATACAATGTGTATGGCAAAGAAAGGGAAAGCCGAGATCGAGCGGCGCAGTTGCAAATGGAACTACAAGAACTTCAGAAACGCGAAACCGAGATCGCTAGGGCGATCGAGGAATTGAATACAAAGGAGGGGTTGGAGCGAGAGATTCGTGACAATTTCCGAGTGGCCAAACCGGGCGAACATTTGGTAGTATTGGTCGATCCTCCGAAGGTCGAAGATGATGCGCCCGCAGACGGCCTCGCCTCCGGCTTGTGGAGAAAGTTGAAGGGGCTGTTTGGGGTCGAGTAATAAATGCGGGTATGGTTCAGTGGTAGAATGCGTGCTTCCCAAGCATGAGATCCGGGTCCGATTCCCGGTACCCGCACAGAAAAATACGCACATTACGGATGAATATAGTTTGAGATAATGCCAGGGACCGAGTAATATTTACCGCCGATCTTTCTTGCAAATACTGCCACGTCCACTCGCTGTGTTTCGCTTGCAGGATAAAATTCTACGGTTGCCTCTGCACTGTTGTTCTGATTGACTGTGACTTTCGCTAAATTGCTTCCTTCGAGCACTCTCCATTCGTATTCAATATTGTCGCTTTTGCCGAATGCATCGACGCTTCCTACAGCCGAAAGCGCGATAGTCCTTGTAGGTGTATTGTATTTCGCGCTGCGAGAGATTGCGCCCGGCGTACTAAACACCTTCTCATTTTCTTCAAACGTCTCCGAAATTATTTTTATCTGAACAAGGGGCGGAACATCGGCAAGGGTGAGGTCGTTCGTCATCGTGATCAGTTTTTTCAGATCGTATGCCGGCTGAGGGAGACCATTTGAAAAATAATGTGCCATAGACGTGCTTCGGTGGGCCGGGCTTGCGAGATAGTTTGCGTCAGTTGTAACCGACTTGTGCGAATAGCGAATGAGGGCTTGCAGGGTGGGCATCAGGAGAGACAGGCGGTCATTTCCAACCGACACGCCCTGCGCGAGCGTTTGTTTCACCTCCGGCTTGAAACTTGCCAGTCCCGCAAGGGCCATCTTGATGAAAGGGAATTCACTCCCCGATGCATCGTGGATTCGATAATAGTCGACACCCTGTTTCGCGATCTGTTTTGAGGCAATCACGAAGGGTGTGTTTGCGGTATTTTCGGTCGCCGCATTGATATTTTTAGGATCTTTCAATATCTCTGGATCTGAATCCAGTCCGACAAACGAGTCTTCGTAGAGCGATGGGTACACATACAAATTTCCCGAAGTGTATTGGCTATACAGAGCATCAGCACCACTCTGACTTTGATAGAAGAGCCACGGGATGCCGTGTTTGAAGCTTGGCGTTACTTGCCCTGCATACGAGACTTGCCCAATGGTGACCCCGGGAGAGACAGCGGTTGCACGTCCTAAACCTCCGGAGAATTTCCAACTATGTTGCGGGAAAAGACGGTTGTCTCGGGGACAGTCGGGGTTTGGTGTCCAGCCTTCGCAAAAATTCACGTGGAGACCGTCACGATTTTCATAAGTATCGCCGATATTTCCGGCCGCCTTTTTCTCGGTGTACAGTGTGTTCAAAAGATCGCAAGATTCTTGATCGATTATTCGTGAGCTGTCCATGCCACTTGAAGTCAAAAGGTTCGGATTGCAAACTTGAGGTTCGTTAGTTGTTGTTACGGGCGGCAGTGATGGTGTGGGTGATTGTGGAATAACTAGCAGTCTCGCCTCCTCGTTTAACACCTTTCGAGTTTTGGGGCCGACATACCCAAACGTCGGCGTGATGCCTCTTTCTTTTTGAAATCGTATCACCGCCGCTCTGGTCAGCGGGCCAAAATATCCGGTGGTGATAACACCGAGCCTGCTTTGGAGTGCTCGTACATCATTTCCTCGAGTGCTAAACCAAAGGTCTCGGGTGAATAAAGGGGTCTGCGCAAATATCGGAGTTGCGAATACGACAAAACCAAGCAATACTCCAACGGCTCCAAATACATGTTCTTTCCGAGGCATATTCTTGTTTAGTTACTATCTCGGCGCTCGGTCAGATAGACGTTTGCTCAGCTCAATAATTACTTGTGCTACAGCGACCTTTATAAACAAAATAATCGAACTCAGAGGCAGTTTGTTTACTTTTATCAATTAGTATGTTACAATACTCCCCAGCTAGAAAACCTTTCAAACCAAAAAAACCCAGAAACCCATAAGAAGTATGGCTAAAAAAGCTAAACCTGTCAGTCTGACGGAGAGAAAGCAACAAATTTCCGCGCTCGCCAAGGAGATTGAGAAGCTGTCCATCCGCCTCGATATCTTGCGGGCAAAGAAGCTCGCACTTGTGATGGGGGTCCGTGAGCAACGGAAAAAGAATGGGGAGCGTTTCCGGCTGCCCGCAGAGTTCTTTCATCAGCAGATCCCACTTCAGGCCCCTGAAACGATCGAGATCGAGTCGATTCTCCCCAAGAACGATGTCGCCATCATCGGCGACAATTGGATGAGAGTCCGGAAGAATTTACTGAAGGTCCTCTTCAACGACAATATTGCAAACGTTGCCCAGCTTCTGTGCTGTGGCGGACTAAATCATCTTCGTCGGAGCCGGGGTTTCGGTCCTCGCAGCAAGACCGAGAAAATGTTGATCGCGTCCATGAATTATCAAGGACTGCGTTTCCCGTAGCCTCA
This sequence comes from uncultured Candidatus Saccharibacteria bacterium, assembly GCA_964602975.1. Taxonomy (GTDB): domain Bacteria; phylum Patescibacteriota; class Minisyncoccia; order Phycocordibacterales; family JBBTRF01; genus JBBTRF01. The sequence goes on from CAZRTH010000002.1 coordinate 116,076, forward strand.
ACACCATCGGCTTTTCCTACAAACCGTGCAGCAATGCACGGTTTCTTTTATGCCAATAGACGCCAAGATTTCTAAGCGGTATACTTATCTCCACCAACTAATCATCACCAACATGAAAACCGTCACCATCTACTCGACCCCGACTTGCCACTATTGCAATCTCGCGAAGGAATTCATGAAGGCGAATGGTGTTTCGTATACTGAGCACAATGTTGCAAGCGATCTAGCCAAGCGCAAAGAAATGGTGGAGAAGAGCGGCCAGATGGGAGTGCCAGTGATCGATGTGGACGGCAGCATCATGGTTGGCTTCGACAAGTCCGCACTCGCCGCCGCTCTTGGGGTGAAATAGGCCCCGTGATATAGTGGCCCTGCGCCCCTGTAGTTCAATGGATAGAACAGACCCGTCCTAAGGGCCCGATGTCGGTCCGATTCCGGCCGGGGGCACCAAAAAAGACCCTCCGCCGCCCCATTTTGCCCGTTTTTCGCATTTCTGCTATACTCTCTGGCATGAGTCCGGACGAGCGAAAATTGCTTGAAAAAACATACGATCTCGCCAAGGAGAATCATGAAATACTGACCTCGATGCGCCGGTCTCAGGTCATTGGCAGATTCGCGAAGATCCTTTACTTGGCCGTTATCATCGGCCTCGGTTCGTTCGCGTTGCGAATGATTCAACCGTATGTAGATCAGTTGCGAGGGATTGCCGGCACGGCACAAGACCTCGGCAGCGGTGCTTCCTCCAATTACGCCTCGCTCATCAAGGAGCTCACGAAATAAATATAGAATAAAATGCTTGGGTAGCTCAGTTGGTAGAGCATTCCCCTGAAGAGGGAAGGGTCACCAGTTCAAATCTGGTCCCAAGCACCGCAGCGGAAAAGAAAACAAAAACAGCAGCCCCGATGGGCCGCTGTTTTTGTTTTCCCTAGTTCCCTGACTTCACTTTCAACTTCGTCTGTCGAGATTTGTCGATTTTTGGCAAGCGGATCGTGAGTAAACCGAGCTTCTCGCTAGCATCAGCGCCTTCGACGTCAATCTCCTGAGGCAACAGAATGGTTCGAGAGAAAGAACCCCAGTACAATTCGCGGAAGAAATAGTCATCCTCGGCGATCTCTCGGGTCGCTTCACGCTTGCCTTTGATCGTCACCATGTCGCGGGTGATGGAAATATCCAAATCGTCCACTTTCGTGCCTGGAATGAGAGTTTTGATGAAAATATCCGTCGGCGTCTGAAAGACATCGACAGGAAGTTGGCCTTCCGCGCTTTCCTCAGACCATTCTTCGCGAGCCTTTTCCTCCGCCCGCTCCTCAGATGCACGCGCTCCCTTTCGAGGAGTCGGTTCGAGATCGTCCTCGACCCGCACTGCTCCCGTGAGCTTCTCAAAAAAGGATCGTTTTTCTTTTGCCATAGGATTATTGATTGATTAATGCTTCGCGAATTGGTCGGACCCGTTTCACCTTTTCAAAAAAGAGCGCCAAAATGATCACCGCGATCCAGACTCCGAAAAAGACTCCGAACGCGCTCAGTCCCGTAGCATTCATTATAAGGAGATTGAAGGCTGAATGCAACACGGTCGCGATGACCAATCCCGCGACAAAATGCAGTATTTTGCTGGTGCGACTTTTGTAGAAAGCCAAACCGAGGCTTATTCCCACTGCAGAGGAACAGAGTAGGTGTACCAATGTAGCGCCGACAAAGCGCAGATTGCTGGTGACGAGGCTTGTGTATAAGTCGCCGACTCTAGCAGGGTTGATGATGAAAAGGACGTTTTCCAAGGCGGCAAAACCGAGTGCGGCGGTGAGCAGGAACATCACCGGATCGATCGGCTCATTGTGCACTTTTTTTCTCACGCCGGTGAAATATCCAGCAAAAAATTTGAGCGTTTCCTCGATCAATGCCCAAAGGACGATCACTATTGAGAAATTGGTGACCGTGCCTCTCACGAGGTCTTGAAGCGGGAGTACGAGAGGTACTGCGACCATGCCGCCGAGGAAGGCAAGCAGGATGAGTCGGCGCGGTTCCGGATGAACATCTTCCTTGAGCCAGAGCTTGAGCCAAATGAGAGGGGGGACAATACCCGCGAGAAGACTGAAGAAGAGATGGAGCGCAGACAGGTGCATTCGTCAATTATACCATTCCGCGACTCCTCTACGCCGGCCACTTTTCCACCATCAGCAGCTGCTGCTCGGTCGATGATTTTGGCAAAAGCGCCCAGATCTCCTCGGTGACAAATGGAATGAACGGATGCAACGTTTTCAGGAGCATGCGGTGCGTGTGGAGCAGAAATTGCGCGCGCGAGGCTTTGTCGGCAGGCGATGCGGCGGTCGGCGCAGCGTTCGGTGCGGCCGATCCGAGGGTCGCCTTGCTTTCTTCGAGAATGACATCGGCAAATCGGTGCCAAACATAGTGGTAGAGCTTTTCGGCGACAAGGTAGAATTTGTTTTCATCCATCTCTTTCGTGATCTCAGCGACAAGCGCGTCTCGTTCGGTGATGAGAGCCTTTTCCGATTCGGACCAATCGGTAAAGGCCGGGTCGTACGCAAAAGCAGTCGTCCCGCCGGCACCGGAAGTGCTCTCGAGTACAAAACGGCTGATGTTCCAGAGCTTGTTGGCGAAATTCTTGTAGCCGCGAATCTTGTCTTCGGAGAGGGCCAGGTTAGTACCGGGGGTATTGCCGACGATGAGCCCAATGCGGAGTGCATCAGTGCCGTATTTTGCGATGAGATCAGTCGGGTTTACGACATTGCCCTTGCTCTTACTCATCTTCTTGCCCTGAGCGTCGTTCACGAGACCATGGAGGTACACCGTGTGGAACGGTGCCTTGCCGGTGAGGTAGAGGCCGAAGATCACCATGCGAGGTATCCATTTGAAAATAAGGTCAGAGCCGGTTTCCATCACGTCGGTGGGGTATAAAGATTTCCAGTCACTGCCCTGTGAGTAGCCGAGCGAGAGGAGCGGCCACTGGCCAGATGAAAACCAGGTGTCGAAGGTGTCGGTGTCAGCACGAAGTGATGTCGCTGGTCGGCAAGTGGGGCAGGTGGCGAGCTTGTTGTTGAGATCTGGCGCGGCAAAACCACAAGCATCACAGATCTTGGCCGGAATCGGGATACCCCAGACGATCTGGCGAGAAATATTCCAGTCGAGGGTGTTGTTCATCCAGTAGAGGAAGATCTTTCGATAATTGTCTGGCTGGAAAACTACCTCTCCGGCTTCGACCGCCTTGATTGCACGCTCGGCGAGCGGCTGCATCTTAACGAACCACTGCGGGAGGATCTGCGGCTCGATCGCGGTCTCGCATTTGTAGCAGACGGGCACATTGTGCACGTATTTCTCATCAACTTTCACGAGCAGGCCCTTGGCCTTGAGCTTCTCAACGATCTTTGGTCGCGCTTCAGCGATCTTCATGCCAGCAAATTCTCCAGCGATCGGTAGGAGTTTGCCTCGCATGTCGATGATCTGCTCGCGGTCGAGCTTGTGACGCTCGGCAATGCCAAAGTCCACCGCATCGTGCCACGGGGTGATGGTCATCACGCCGGTTCCGAATTCCATATCGATGGCTTCGTCCTTGATGACGGTCGCGGTGATCGGTCCGTTGATCCATTCAAGATCGATCTTCTGACCTTGTTTGTATTCAGCATAGCGCTTGTCGTCTGGATGCATGACAACATACTTGTCGCCAAATTTTGTCTCCGGTCGCGCGGTGCCGATGGTGAAGGGGCCGTATTTGAAATAATAAAACGGGTCGGTCTTTTCTTTGTTCTCAGTCTCCACGTCAGATAGAGAAGTTGCGTGCTTACTGCACCAATTCACGATACGCGAGCCGCGGTAGACAAGGCCATCGTCAAACATTTTTTTGAAGGTGCGGTGCGTTTCTGCCACCACGTCAGGGTCGAGGGTGAATTTCTCGCGGGACCAATCGCAGGAGGCGCCAAGTGCACGCACCTGATTTTCCATATTCACCTTGTTCTCGAGTGTGAAGGCGAGAATCTCCTTGTAGAGGTCCTGCGGGTCCATTTTGAAACGGGACCGGCCTTCTTTTTCGAGTTTCTTCTCGTACACAATTTGCGTCTCGAAGCCGGCGTGGTCGGCGCCAGGCACCCAGAGGGTCTTGAACCCTTGCATGCGTTTGTAGCGGATCATGATGTCTTCGAGCGTGATCGCGAGGGCATGGCCGACGTGAAGATTGCCGTTGGCGTTCGGCGGTGGCATCACGATGGTGAAGGGCTTGGTGAAGCGCGTAGAGCTTGGTTTCGAGGCAATTTTTGAGTCAAGTTCGGCGAGCTTGTCGGGGTTGAAAAAACCGCTTTCTTGCCAGCGTTGGTAAATAGTGTGCTCGGTATCCTGAGGGGAATACGGCTTCAGGAACTTCTCATTCATGTTGCTGTATCATAGCAAAAACGGCCTATAGCGACAAATTACCCTTCACTATCGGCATTCGATAGCTTTCTGGTTTCTTTAGGTCCTTCAAGGCGGCTGCAATGGCGATCATTACTGCGTTGTCGGTCGAAAGACCGCTGCTCGGGAGAAAGAGCGGGATGGAATAGCGTTTTGCGAGTGTTTCAAAAGCAGTGCGGAGGACGGTGTTGGCGATCACGCCGCCACCGATGATGAGCGACTGCACATTGTGTTGCTCGATCGCTTGGGCGGTCTTGCTGGTGAGTACTTCCGCGATCGCTTGCTCGGTTTCGTAGGCGATCTCGGCTTTGTCGCTGTCGGTGAGTGGGCGAGTTTTCTCAATTTCTTTGGTGAGATAGAGAACGGCTGTTTTAAGACCGGAAAAAGAGAAATCGAAGTCTTTGGAACGGATCATTGGGCGAGGAAGTGAATACTGGCTCGAGGTGACTGTCCGTGCGAGTGCGCTGATCTGTGGGCCGCCTGGATAGGTGAGGCCGATGATCCGCGCGACCTTGTCGAATGCTTCGCCGACTGCGTCGTCGCGAGTCTTGCCGATGATCTGGTAGCTACCGATGGCGGGCATGAGAACAAGTTCGGTGTGGCCTCCGCTGATCAGCAGCGCCAGCGCTGGAAGCGGCGGCCACTTCACTTCAGCCAGACCACTGTGCGAATCCTCATGCAACAACGAAGCCACCACGTGCCCTTCCATGTGGTTGACAGGGATGATCGGCACATTCCAGAGCAAGGCGAGTGCTTTCGCAAAACCAACGCCTACCCATAGTGCTGGTTCGAGGCCGGGTCCTTCGGTGACGGCGATGGTGTCGACTGCGGGGCGGTTATTAAGTTGGCGCTGAATAAATTGCTCAAAAAGCGGGAGAAGTTCCGCTTCGCGAGCGAGAATTGTCCGAATCTCAACAAGAGTCGCTTCTGTCGGCCGATTCCAATCGATCCGTTCTATCTTCTGTACCGCAGTCGTAGTCGTTTCAGACAAGATCTTTTCCAGCAGCGGTACTAAATTGCGCCCGTGTTCTCTCTTGGCGAGCACCGGAAAGACGCCACCATAGGGACGATGGATATCGATCTGCGAAATGAGTACGTGGTCGACAACCTCCACCTTGAGAGATGTCTCCACGCCTTCTGTGCGGATCAAGCTGATCGCTGTTTCGTCGCAGCTGGTTTCAATTCCGAGAATGATCATTGGATGTCTTTTGAGAATGCTTGAGCGAGTCCAAGAAGTCAAGGATCATCTGACGATGACCCTCGAGAAACTCTGTGTTGCCGCGAATTTCCGATTCGGTCATGAAAATGCCGTAGTCACCTTCACCGATCAGCACCTGTTCGGCAAAATTTTCCGTGACAGGCAGGGCATATTCATAAGCACGCGTATTTCCATAGGCATCGGCATAATTGTGCACCCCTAATTCCACTAAACGCAAGGAAAAAACAGGGGAGGTGAGGTCAATGTTGAGCTCCTCTTTTATCTCACGAATAAGAGCTTGTTTAGGAGTCTCTCCCTCCTCGATGCGGCCTCCAAACAAACCAAAAACGCTCGGGTTTCTTCGGGCGTCCTTGGAGCGGCGCTGGACAAAGACCGAATATTCATTTTGTGATAGAAAATACGGGATCAATCCCGCGGCATGCTTGAGTGTTTCTTCTGTCATGTGTGGGCGGTACAGGGCTCGAACCTGTTACCTCGTCGACGTCAACGACGCGCTCTACCAAGTGAGCTAACCGCCCTCGATTCTTTGTAAAATCCACTAGTATTTGTCCTCAAATACCGTGTGTTACAGCGTAGCAGATTTTTGTCCATCGTGCTACTATTTTAGTGCCAACACGCATACCCCATGTTGAAAAATCATTCTCCTTGGATCCATCAATTGAAACGCACTCGTCCGGCGGTACCGCTGCAGAAAGACGCTGAGACGGATGTGGTCATTGTCGGTGGCGGCATCGCGGGGATCGCTACGGCTTACTTTCTTCTCAAAGAAACCAATCGAAAAGTCCTCCTACTCGAGGCAGACAAGATCGCTCATGGGGCAAGTGGACACAATGCTGGCCAAATCACCTCGTATTTCGAGCGACCTATTTACGATATTGCCAAAGAATTTGGAGTCACCATGGCTGTGGCCGGACAGCGAGCAGTGGAATCGGCTTGGACCCTGATCGACCAGATCACCGCTGAAGCCAATCTCAAAACACCGATGTATCGCTTCACTGGCTACGCCGGCTGCACCGGTTGGGATGAGCTGATGACCTGCTTCAAAAATAACACTTGTCGATTCAAAGGAGGCCTGCCAGTCGAGTCTATTATTGTCGCCAAAGAATACGACCGAGTGAAGGAGATTCCAAATGAGTACAAAGATCTCTATTCAATCGTGCCACAACAAGACATCTTGGCTCTGTTGGAGACCGCTAACCCCGACTACATCGCCGCTTTCTCCTATCAAAAAGGCTGCACCAACAGCGCCTTGCTGTGCGAGGAGATCGTGACCTACCTTTCCGACGCGTTCAAAGATCGGTTCGCTTTTTTCGAGAACAGTCCGGTGAAAACAGTGGTTCTGAAAGAGAATGGTGGGGTAGTGAAAGTTGGTGACTACACTGTTCTTGCCGAGCGTATTGTGCTGTGTACGAACGGCTTCACTCATTTCACGATTCAGAACCTTGCCGGCTCGGAGATCGATACTAAATTCCACCATTTGGTGCACGGCCGCATCGGCTACATGGCCGGCTATGTCGAACCGCTCGACAATCCGCCCACAGCGATCAGCTATTTCCTCGACAACGAACAGCCCTCCGGTGATCCCACTGGCGACGCCTATTTCTATCTCACTCGCCGGCCGCACGAACACGAGGAGAAGAAAAATATTCCACACAATTTGATCTGCACCGGTGGCCCGGAAAAAGTGTTGCCAACGATGGCGATCTACTCTCGGGAAGACGAACTTTCCGAAGATTTCAGAGAGAAGATCGACCTCTTTTTGCGCCAAAACTATCGAAGGTATCCGGAGGAACCCACCGAGTATTCTTTTTCATGGCACGGCTTGATGGGATACACGCCCAATGGTCTGCGTCGCATCGGTATCGAGCCATGCAATCCCGTTTTGCTCTACAATCTCGGCTGCAACGGCGTCGGCATCTTACCTTCAGTTTATGGCGGCAAGCGTATCGCGCAGATAATCCGCGGTGATGTTTTGGAGCCCTCTATTTTTGACCCAAAGGATCAGCGTTGTAAGGTCTAACGTTACGGGCGATTTCTAGGCTTTTCGGTTAATTTTGGCGGAAAGGGAGGGATTTGAACCCTCGAGGAGCTTTCGCCCCTGCCGCTTTTCGAGAGCGGTTCATTCGACCACTCTGACACCTTTCCTTCTTTGCTCCTTTTCTCCCAATGTCGGCGCCTCCAACAATACCATTTTTTGCCAATTTTTCAAAAAATGCTATGATAAATCGCGCTATTGAGATGCCTCAGTAGCAAAGCAATTACGGTCAAAAGCTGAATTTGCGGCCCTATCGTCTAACGGCTAGGACACGGCCTTTTCAAGGCTGGAATCAGGGTTCGATTCCCTGTAGGGTCATGGGATAGTATTAAAGACATGCAACTGCCCCCAAAAGGCTTCTATCGGCACTATAAGCACGACCCAAAAGGGCCGCTCAATAATTATTCGTACGAGGTGATCGGTATTGGTCGCAACACCGAAGAGGGGACGCTCACCGTGCTGTATCGACCGCTCTACGACTGCGCATGGATGCCACCGGCGAACTATCAATCCCGTCCGTTGGAAATGTTCATGGGAACGGTCACGAAAGATGGAAAAACAATGCCGCGTTTTGAGCACATCACCGATCCTACGCTGGTTTCGAAGTTTGAGGCGATCTGCGTGGAGAAGTTTGGAAAAAATTAAGTAATTAGAAAATAGTCCAAGCTACTTCGCATGCACGTATCCGTAGATGTCCTCGAGTGCCTTCACTGCATCGCCGACAGCGATGTTGTTTTGATGATACAGCCCGTCTGTGCAGTCTCCTGCGGCCCAAATGCCATCGGTAGAGGCTCGTTGAGTGCGCGGATCTACGACAATATTTCCGTATTCATTGAGCTTCGCCACATCCTTCACAAAAAAGGTGGTCGGCAGTGAGCCGATCTCCACAAAGATACCTGACACTGGCAGGCTCGCGACTACGCCAGTCTTGCTATCCTTGTAGCTGATGCCTGAAACAAATTTTTCACCAGTCACTTCGATCGGTACGGCATTGGTGACGATCTTCATCTTTGGGTTTGAGCGCAGTTTTTCAATGGTCACCGGATCGGCTCGAAAATTCTCGCTGCGATTGAGCAAGGTGACGCTCTTGCAGTACGCGAGGAGCTGTGCGGCTGACTCAAAAGCCGCATTGCCGCCTCCGATCACCGCCACATCTTGGTCAGCAAACAGCGGTCCATCACAGGTGGCGCAGTAGGTGAGACCTTTGTGCTCGAACACATCCGCGCCTTTCACCCCTTCGAGCTTGCGTCGATGGCTACCAGTGGTGACGAGTACTGTTTTGGTCAAAAAATCGCCTGCGTCGGTCGAGACAATAAAACCCTCTGGGTGTTTTGCGACATTCTTCACCCCAACACCTTCCTTTATATCGACAATATTGCCTGCATATGCTCGCAAATGCGCCTCAAGATTTTTCGATAGATCCGTGCCGGAGATCTTCACTGTACCGATCCAATTTTCGATGCCATCCGAAACCGAACTCTGCCCGAGAAAATCTTTGGTTATAAAAACCGTCTTCAATCGCTTGCGCGAGGCATACACTCCCGCTCCCACTCCCGCCGGCCCACCGCCCAAGATCGCCAAGTCGTATATCATAGTCCGAACATTATACTATAAAGAAAAATCAAAAGGTATTTTGAGACCATCGAACTATGTAAGAGACAGCAGAAAAGGCATTTTAGAGGAACTGCGGAGGCCGACGGGCCGAGCCGGAGCAAAATTCCAGCAGGAATTTATTACGACGAGCGAGGAGCGCGTGGACGTTTCTGAACGTACACTGCGTCCGAGTCGAAGTCGTATCAAGGGATATTATCCCTTATGCGTATCCTCTAAAATGCCTTTTCTGCTGTCTCCTACTTTACTTCTTCGACCGTCTCAAAAACGCTGGTACTGCGCCCCAATCATCATCCCCATCATCCGCGATGCTGATCGTCGGCTTTTTCTCGTCCATTGGCTTGCTGATCGCTTCTTTCACCGCTGTCGCGATATCGCGCTCAGGCTCTTTTTCCTTTGCCTTGCCATTTGTCGGAGTGCTCACAGAATTGAAGATCTTGCCCTTTGACTCATCGCCAAACAAGCTCTTCTTTGGAGTGCCGCCTGGTTCTGGGAAGCCGGAAGCGATAACAGTGATCTTGATCTCGTTCTTCTTGAGCTTCTCGTCTCGAACGGTACCGAAGATGACCTTCGCATTTGGATCGATTGACTCAGTGATGACCTTCGCTGCATCCTGGATCTCGAACATGGTGAGGTCGTCGCCGCCAGCGATAGAGAAGAGTACGCCCTTTGCGCCGTGGATAGAAAG
>CAZRTH010000003.1:0-52381 GCA_964602975.1 uncultured Candidatus Saccharibacteria bacterium
ACAGGGAGTAAGTCGTAACAAGGCACGGGTAGCGGAAGCTGCTCGTGAATTATTTCAATTTGAAGCCGATATATGTTCCTCTTCGGAGGCATACATCTTATCGAGTCGATGTTGTGGGTCTCGATCGAGTCCATAACGGTTTATGCGATACCGAAAACGCATCAGACTGTCGGGAAAGTCCGACACTAGAACGGAACAAAACAAAGAATGTTCCTCAGCAAAAAACCGGCCAAAAGCCGGTTTTTTGCTGCATTTCCATCCCCACACAAGGCCACATATTCGTGTATTTGACAATACTCTCAAGGTGTGATATACTTGTCTCTAGTTGAAAGCTGATTCTCCTGTGGTGAAAGCTCTTGATGTCCGAAAGGACAGGAGCGCAATCGCGGCCACTCTGAAGAGTGGTTTGAACTCCGGTTCTTCGCGAATGTCCGAAAAGGGAGAAAGTATATGGTCGCAAGACCAGAAAGGCAAGTTCAATGAAACCAAGTCTGCATCCGTCAGGAGACCAACGACTGAAACAGCCGTTCCACTGTGTCCGTTTGCCTCGCAAGGCTTCTCTGGCCGCTCGGGCAAAGCAGTGGCTCGTTAACCTCTGCCGAGAATGGCAGGCGGTGATCTCGCCGCGAACAGCCGAAGGGTTCTATCGGGCCTCTTTGACCCTCGCGGTGTTTGCGGTCGTTGTCGGCATCCTCTTTTGCCTCGGCGTCTTCAGTCCCAAGAAGCCGTTCCTCGATGGCTACATGGTTTACAAGTCCAACCGGACTGGCGAAATCAAGAAAGTCTTCAATCCGGACGGCAAGGAGGTCCATCTCACCGACGAGCAGATGAAACTGCTCAGGATGCCGGAGACGATCCTCATCAAGTGACAGGATCCTGACCTATCTCGCAAAAGTTGCCGCTGGCTTGTCCGGCGGCTCTTTTTTTGCTATATTTCTGAAGCGTTTCGGTGGGGGGAGGTTTACGCGCGCATAGCTCAGTTGGTAGAGCACATCACTGATACTGATGGGGTCCTAGGTTCAACTCCTAGTGCGCGCACCCGTATTGATACGGATTTATTTATTCCCAAATTTTCATTCGTCCCACCCCATGATCAACCTCGACAAAAAGACCAAGATCGTCTGCACCATCGGCCCTGCCACCACTAGCGTAGAGAAACTCTCAGCGCTGCTCGAGGCTGGCATGAACGTGATGCGTATGAATTTCTCTCATGGCGATTTCGCCGAGCATCAGGTGAAGGTGGACAATCTTAAGGAGGCGATCAAAAAGACCGGCATCCCATGTGCAACCCTGCAGGATCTAGCTGGCCCAAAGATTCGTATCGGCACTTTCAAGACTGAATCGGTTATGCTCAAGGAGGGCGCATTTTTCACGTTGACCACCGAGAAGATCGAAGGCGATGAGACTCGCGTATCGGTAAACTACGCCCCATTGCCAAAGGAGGTGAAGGTGGGTGGCTATATCATGCTTCACGATGGCAAGAAGAAGCTCCAGATCGTCGAGATCAAGGGCAAGGAGGTGAAGTGTAAGATCATCATCGGTGGCGAGATCAAAGGGAAGCGCGGCGTGAATCTTCCTGGCGCATATCTCTCTATCGCTTCTCTCACCGACAAGGACAAATCGGACATTGCTTTCGGCCTGAAGAATAAAGTGGATTTCTTTGCCTTTTCATTCGTGCGCCGACCGTCCGATGTCGAGGAGCTTCGTGCCATCCTCAAGGAAGAAAAGTCTGACGCCAAGATCATTGCGAAGATCGAGGATCAGGAGGCGATCGAGAACATCGACAAGCTCATCAAGCTCGTGGACGGCGTAATGATCGGCCGAGGCGACCTCGCTATCGAGATCGGTGCGGAAAATATGCCGATCACCCAGAAGATGATCATCGACAAGTGCAACGCGGCGGGCAAGCCGGTGATCACGGCTACTCAGATGTTTGAATCAATGATCAAGAATGCTACGCCGACTCGTGCTGAGGTGTCAGACGTTGCGAATGCGATCTTTGAAGGTACAGACGCGGTGATGCTTTCCGAGGAGACCACTCTTGGTGAATATCCGGTGCAGGCAGTGACGACAATGGCATTGGTCGCTCGGACCACAGAAGTGGGTATTGCAAAGGAGCATGAAGCAAAGTGGCAGACCTCAGGCATTGTCGAATCGATCGGCGCGGCGGCAGTGAAGGTTGCTCATGATGTTCGAGCAAAAGCGATCTTCGCGCTCACCAATAGCGGCCGAACCGTCTTTATGATCTCGAAGAACAAGCCAAACTTGCCGATCGTCGGTATGACGGCCAACCTGCGTACCGCTAACCAGCTTTTGTTGAGCTACGCTTGCAAGCCGGTGCTCGTTCCTAAAATGCTCACTCTTTCGGATGTCAGCAAGCAAGTGCGCGAGATCGTGAGGAAGTACAAGTTGGCGGAGAAAGGTGATAAAGTGGTGGTGGTCGCCGGTATGCCTCTCGGCAAGACCGCCGAGACCAGCGCAGTGATGGTGGAGGTGGTGTAACTTCTATCTGATCGCGCGCAGGCACGACGGCGTGCCTATTCTGCCGAGGTGGCGAAATTGGCAGACGCACTGCGTTCAGGTCGCAGCGAGAGCAATCTCATAAGGGTTCAAATCCCTTCCTCGGCACCAGAACAGAAAAGTCCAGCGAGAAGCTGGACTTTTCTGTTTCATGTGTGGAGTGGCTTCCGCCGACATTTTCACGTACCCGCGGATTTTGCATACGAAAGTATGAAGAAAGTATGCAAAATCCGCGGGTACCTGCCACTGGCACCACCACCGGCACTACTACGACCACTTCACCTACTGACTCACACTTCAGTCTGTCATTATCGATCTTTCTCTACTCGCTACATTGACCCACCTATATTTAGTTGCTACACTTATTGAGTAATGAAAATTACGTTCAACACATCAGCATTTATTTTCTGGGCATTTAGCTTTGCAAAGGGAAGGCTGGTTTAGTGTTGTAACGTATCCTCAACAAAAAACCGGCCTTCTTGGCCGGTTTTTTGTTTTGGCAATCGCTGTTTGAAAATCGAATACACAAAAAAGAAAGGCACATCTTTATGAACATCGCCAATAAGAACATGACCAGTGTGAACATCACCTACTTGGGACCTGAAGGCGCGACATTCAGCGCCCTCGCGTATACACAGCTTTCGAAACTCTGTGGTGCACCTCTCGTCGGCGACGTCGGCAGTTCTCTTTCCCTAGCTTCGGCAAACGAAGAGATCCTGCCCATCCTCCTCGAAAGGGGCGGCTACGGAGCGATTGCCATGGAGACGAAAGCCGAAGGAAAGGTAGATCCGCCGATCAACTCGTTCATTGACCTACTAAAGAGTTGTGACGAAGATTGTCCGATCCAGGTTCTGGCAGCGCTACGGATGAAAATCCATTTTGCTCTGATGGCTCAGCCTGGATTACGGCTCGATCAGATCAAGACTGTCATCGCTCATCCGAAGGCCTTTGGAGCTTGCAAGGGTAATCTGCGGCACCTCGGCGCAAAGTTGATCGATTCGCCGAGCAATGGCAAGGCGGCCGAGGATGTCTCTAGGACCGCTCTCAACGAAGGGGTAGCGGCACTCGGGCCTGTTGAGGCAGCCATGAAGAATCGCCTGGATATTCTAAACGGCTCCTTTGGAGACACTGAGGCGATCACCACCTTCTTGCTTCTCGGTCCGAGGAGTCAACAGCCCGTGAAGGACTTGAATCGAATGCAGAGAGCCATCTCGATCTTTCGGGTGCGGCATCAGCCGGGCGCGTTGGTGAAAGTATTGCTGCCTTTTGGCGAAGAGGACATCAACTTGCGACTCATTCATTCGTTGCACATTGAGAACGGCACCTACCATTTCGCAATTGAGACAGAAAGTCTCGCGTCTCGAAACGATTCGCATGAGCGTGCGATCCGTCTAGCTCATGAACAAATGGAGCGTAGGATTCAATTCGGACCGTTTCCAGTCATCTCCGAGTGATGTGTTGAGTGATATGTTTTCTTGATCGCACACCGCAAACGCCAAGGCGTTTGCGGTGTTTTATTGCCCAATTTTATCGATCCACTTCTTTATTATTTCTTCACTCCTTCTTTATTCTTTCTTGATCAAATCTTTATCATTTCTTTGGCATTTCTTGATACTTTCTTTGCGGTTTCTTTAGCATCGGTATGTGATACTATTATTGCCATGAACGTCGCATACACCATCAGAGATTCCAACTTGGTCATGAGCCAAACTATTCCCGGGCAGCCGAAGCAGTATGTCTTGCGAGTGCAGGACATGCCTTCTGACGAAAAGCCCCGCGAAAAGATGCTCAAAAACGGACCAAGCTCGCTCACGACCAACGAGCTTTTGGCTGTGATCCTGAGCACTGGCACCACCAAAGAAGGGGTCATGGAAATGACCTCTCGAATCCTGAAGGAGTATGGCGACAGGGCGATCATTGGCCGCGCCAACGCAAAAGAATTGTCAGAGTCACTCGATATTCCGCTGGTGAAAGCAATGCAGATCGTGGCGGTTGGCGAGCTGGGCCGACGTTTCTTCGAAAAGAAAGAGGGTCCGCTCACTGTCATCCGCACCGCGCAGGACGTGTTCGAATACGTCAAAGACATGCGTGAGTTGCCAAAGGAACATCTCCGCGGCATCTATCTGAACACTCATCATCGTATTGTGCACGACGAGACCATATCCATTGGCACGATAAACACCAGCATCACTCATCCGCGTGAAGTGTTCAAGCCGGGGATCGAATATGGGGCAGTCGCTGTCATATTGGTGCACAATCATCCTTCGGGTGTCGTGACTCCGAGTAGCGCCGATATCGAGATCACCAAACAGCTGGTGACGGCAGGGAAGATCATCGGCATCCACCTCATCGACCACGTCATTGTCGGCAAGGATTCTTTTGCGAGTGTGAACGTCGATTATCACTAGGACAAGAAAAATAGAAACGTGGATACAAATGAATATGTGCTCGCTACAGTGATATCGCTGTTGCGGGATGGGAAAGTGCCTGCCGAGAAGAGCAGGGTGTTAGACCTGTATTTCAATGACCTCTATAAAATGTTGCTGCGAAAGCTGGCCGAATTCGAGTGTCAGCCGACGATGGCGGAAGGAGATGCAAAGCGCCTACGGTCGCTTTTGGATGAACTGATCACGGTGAAAAGCATGATCTCAGGCGTGGAGAAGAAGGTAGAATAGGTTTACATAAGGCCATATTTTGACGCTATTGACAATAGGCGTTTGCGGCGTTATAATACGGTACAGGGTAAGAAAAAAGTTCTGAATTAAATTCCTTCCGGGCACGGAGGGAGTTCAGAAAAGTTTCTTGCCGACTACGAGGTCATTCATATGCTACTGATCCAAAACAACGCTGGAAATGGCGGTGGAGTGGTCACCTTGGCGCCGGGCATCAATCTGGCTTGCCTGTTTGGCCTCGGCGACGGTCCCGGTGATTCGCATGACGGCCCCGTGGTCATCATGTTGCGCAGTCACGACGCCGCCCCAAGCGCGCCGCTCCCGCCATCCCGAGCGACTCGCAACGTCGGTCTCGCGTCCGTCGCCGGCCACGTCCTCGGCGCTCCGCCGCTCCCGCCGGCCACTGCCAACGTCGCGACATCCCCCGGTGCCCAGCTGGCCCGCGATCTCGACGGGGAGATCTGTCGTGATCCGCGCTGTCACTGCTGCGCACCCTCGCGGCAGATTCTGCAGAGCTGATCGGACAAGCTCTCGTCTTCCTCAATCCTTCCGCCTCGTTGCACGCAAGTGTGTGCCGGGCGGAAGTTTTTATTTCCCGCAGATCACGCAGACGACTGGTCCATTCCATTTCCATCCCGCACCCAGAGCTTTTCGTAGTCCAGCCACAGCGAGTGCTCCATTTGCTGAAGCAAGCACGCCATCTTCTCGGAGCAGCTCCACTGCCTTGGCGATCTCATCATTCGAGACGATCCATCCGGCACCGCCGCTTTCTTTCACATCTTGCGATAGAATCTCTTTGCGATGGCCGATCGTATCCACGATCGCGTCGGCGATCGACCCCTGTGTTTTTGGACTCACGATCGCGCGGCTCTTGTCGGCAGTTTCGCTCGCAGTATCGCCGGATAGTCGTCCTTGTCCACCGCTCGTTCCGACTATGTCTGCGATCGGGTGACAGGCATCAGTTTGAATAATATGCATTTGCGGAAGGGCAGCACCCGCCTTGTCTTGCGAAAAGATCTTCTTGAATCCTTCATGTAACCCCTGTGCGCCAGTACCTGAAGAAGCGGGCATGAACACCGCACTTAGTTCGGGAATCTTCGCAAGTTCGCGGGCGAGCTCAACGTAGCCTTCCAAAGCAGTATCATCGGTCGATTGTCGCAGTCCGGTGACGGACGGATCTTTGATTGCTTGAAGAAAAGCTTGGAGCGGTCGATCTACCTGAGTGATCTGTATGGCGCTCGTCGAATGTTCGGACAAGATGCGTCGTTTTTCATCGGGAATATTTCTGCCAATGTAGATCTTGAGTCGAAGCGCAGCATCAGGATGGGCGACATTGTATTGGTAGCAGTACATAGCCGCGGCGATGCCCGCATTACCCGAAGAAGAGATCGCAAAATCCCTCGCACCCGCTTTGGCATATTTTTCGATCATGCGCGGGATCGAGCGGCCTTTGTGCGAGCGCAGCGGGTGGAGATCCTCGCGTTTCAGGTACAATGGTCCCGAAAGACCGAGCTTTTTAGCCAGTTTTTCGTGGGATATCTGAGGAGTGACCATGCTTGAATACTACACCGTTTCTAGTAAGATATAAAGCATGAAACACACATGCACCTGTCCGGAATGTAAGAATGAAGTTGATCTGTCAGCCTATCCCAGTCTTGCGGTAGACCACGTGGTTGAATGCAATGTCTGCGGCATTTCATTATTGGTGACGAGCATTGGCGACGATGGCAAGGTCGAAACCGAGATCGCGGATGAGGGGAAGTAAGTATGTATGCAAAAAGTCACACTCGGATCTATCCTCATCGGTGTCTCGGACTTGAACAAGGCGCGCCCTTTCTATGAGAACGTGCTAGGTTTCAAATTTGACGAATTCCGTCCGCCATTTGCCTCGGCGATGTTGGGCGACATTGAATTCAATATTGAGGAAAATGCTCCGTACCGATCTGCCGATTGGGCCCAGAAGAATATCGGCGGCAGGAAGTCGTGTACTTTTGGAGTCGCAGACATTTTTGCTTTTCTGAAAGATGCTGTGGGTCAGGGTGCAAAAGTGATAAAAGAGCCAGTCAAGCAAGAGTGGGGCTGGTACGACGCAGTGATCTCGGATATGGATGGCAATGAGTTTGTGATCGAGCAGGAGGTGAAATAGCTCGTGAATTTTGAGAAAACAGTATTCTAAGCACGATCTCTCTTCTTCATGATTGTTTTCAAGCTACCCTCGTAGAAACAACCTTCCTTTATTTGCCGCGAAGCTTCAAATATCTTGCTCAATTCGACTTTTTCACACATTTTTCTAAAGGTACTCATGGGTATGTGTATATGATATACGAAAAAAAGACTCGTCAATAGATTTTCTCACTTCTTAGCGAGTTTTTCAACCACCGCCTCGATCATTCCGCGGAAGCTGTGCGAGCCGAGGAAGACAATGACGTCTTCGTTCGCGGCGTTGTCGTTGCTCGTTGAGTCCGCATCGCCCACACATTTGATCGCAGCCTCTACCAGTGCGTCATCATTCTCGATGAATCGAACATCCGCATGACTTTTCGCCAAGATTTTGGTCAATTCATCGCCTTCGAGGGGTTGGTCCGCGGCACTCAAGGTAGCATCGACCTTCAGCTTGGTCAGGCGGGGGACAAGCACAATATCTGCTGCAGCAAAGGCTTTGTCATACATCGCTTGAGAAGCGCGCTGGCGACCGCCGATGTTGGGTTCAAAAATAGCCACAATTTTGCCTTTGTAGACTTCACGCAGACTCTCGAGCCCGGCGCGAGCCTTCTCTGGGGTGGGGGCGTGGGCGTCGATCACGGTGATGCCTGGTCGGACAATACCCCTCGCATTCTTCACGGCAGGCATTTCCAGTCGCTTCTCGAGACGTCGCTTCAATCCGGCAAAATCGCGGATCGCGTCGGCGACCACCATTGGGTCGATACCGATCTCGCAGGCCATCGCGAAGCAGCCGGTGATATTTTCGGCGTTATACGCCCCGAGCATTGGGCTGACGATCAAATATTTTTTGCCACCATGCACGATATCGAAGCTCAGGCCGTTTTTGGTGTGCGACACATTTTCATATCGATAGTGGGCAGAGGAGTCGCGGCCGTACGAGACGTGTTGGCGAGATTCTTCTTGAAGCAAAATAGAAAGGATCTGATTATCAGCACAGGCGACGATCTTTCCAGTCCTTCCGTCGGCTCCGCTCGCATCACGAGGCACTTCTTTGAGTAGTTTTCTAAAAGCATCGATATACAGCGCCTCGGTCGGATACACATCCGCGTGATCCCAAGAAACAGAAGTGAGGAGGAGGTGGGTCGGGTGATAGTGGAAGAATTTTGCGATGTTGTCGAAGGCCGATCCGGTATATTCGTCGCCTTCGAGGACGTTCCAATCGCTGTCAGTGATCCTCGCTGCTTCGGTCTGCGAGAGGGAAAGACCGCCAAACATGTATGTCGGGTCGAGCTTCGCCTTTTCGAGAATAAAAGAGAGCAGGGCGGTGCTAGTGGTCTTGCCCCAGGTGCCGGCGCAGACGATGGAGTGCTTGCGCAACATGTATCGTTCGATGATCTCAGGGAACGAGTGGATCGGCAGCCCCTTTTCCTTGGCGAAGATCATCTCGGGATTGAGAGAGCTCTTGCCGCTGCCGCCGATCATCACGACATCGGGGAGCGTAGCTCCGACTGCTTCGCCCGGCTTGGCATCGGTCATTTTATCGACATGCCAGCCCGCGTAGTATGTGATCTTTCCATTGTCGAGAGCGGTGGAGATAGGGGGATAGAAGCCCTTGTCGCTACCGGTGACTTTCCAGCCAGCACGTTGAAAGGCGATCGCCAAAGCGCTTGTTGCCGTGCCGCAAATGCCAATGATATGGAGGTGTTTTGGTCCAGTCTTGCCACTGTTCGACATTGCGTGCTCGGGCGGGAGATTCGTTGAATACATTTGGGTAGTATATCGTAATTTAGGCTTTTTTGAAGGTTTCTTGATTGTTTCTTTATGATTTCTTGATACTTTCTTTGCGATTTCTTGATCACCGTTTCGTTAGGATTATTGGATGGATATGATCGACGAAATAATTCAAGAGTTTTTCCAGCAGGCTCCTGGTTTCATTATCTCTGATCCAGATGTACTCATAGAGCTTGGTCTCGGAGTGATCATAAGTCGAAGAACGATAAAACATATCGTAGAGGCAAGAAAAGAGGACGGATATGCCACAGCAGACCTCAACCAAATGCTTATCCGAATACCCGAAACAATCTCGTCTCCAGATTTGATTGTTCCAAATACGAATCAAAAATATGCGAACAGTCTTATTTTCGCAAAACTGTACGTAATGGAGAAGCAGGCACTACTGGTGGTCGAGGTTTCCGATCAGGGTAAGGCACGAGTTATCAGTGCGTACTATAGAAGCCAGAAACGTTTCGAAAAATTAAAAGCCCAATCCGACAGGAGAATTTAAGTAGATAACAATAATGTGCCTTTGGAGGGGCGGAATGGCCACGTCTTAGGTGGGTCTATCCCTCATCCTATCATCGCCAGGGTTGAATCCGGCGAAGTTTGCAGACTCCTTCCTGCGTTTCAAAAGCACACTGCTGGCATCTACTCAAACAAAACACTAATTTCGAGAGTGGAGGGTCGGCGTATCCCTCATAGTAAGTTCCCTTCGGAACCCCCGCAGCGAGCCTTTCTGACTTTCGCTCCCGAAAGCAATGTTCTACAGAAATAATTCTATTCTACCGAAAAAAGAAAGTCAACCGGTTTACTTCAAAATCTCCTTCAGCGGCTCGACATCGCTTCGCCACTTCTCGCCATCGAACCATTCGAGGCCGGAGAATTGGAGTTTGTATGTATCACTAGGGCGCTGGAGGGAGCCGAGGTAGACATAGGATAGGCCCGCGTTCTTGGCCCATTCGAGCGTCATGGTCATCATGCCAAGTCCGAGGCTTGAGAGTGCGCCACCCGGAGCGGTCTCCTCGTCGAGTTTGTAGAAGGGATAGCTGTAGTGAAGAAGAGTGTCGGTCTTGAGGGCGATGCAGTAACCGAGAACGCGACCTTTTGTCGCGCCTGTGTCGCTGCTTACGACGCCTTCGCGAAACACCAGCAATGTATTGAAACTGCTCTTGCCCTGCTCGCTCAGCAACTCCCTGATCTTGTTGGCACTGAACGTATCTTCACCGAATTTGGTCGTGTAAAAATCTTTTGCAAGCTTGTGAATCGACCAATGATAGTCGGCGTAGGGGAGCGGATGGACTTCGAGCGACACCTTCTCCACCTTTCGCAAAATACGACGATTCTCGCTAGACAATTCGAAATTGGTGAGGCGGATACGGACACTGCGAGTTTGATTGAAAACACCCTTGTCTACTCGAGTCGCGACATAGCCCTGCTGATAGAGCACCGCAAGTGTTTCGGGGCTAAGGTCAGTGACTATTTTTGTATCCCAGTTTAAATATGGCATCGCGAGATTTTGAATGTTAATGCAACGCCACCCAAACGCCGAGGATCACGAAGGCGAGATGAATGATCCAGAAGCGCATGATGGTCTTCTCCTCGCTCCAGCCCTTTAGCTCGAAATGGTGATGGATCGGCGCCATCTTGAAGACGCGCTTTCCGAACAAAGACCGAATCGCGATCTGTATAAGCACCGAGGCCGCTTCGATATAGAACATAAAACCGAGTAGCGGCAGCACGACGACGAGCTTTAGTACGAGCACGTTGATCGCTAATAGCGCGCCTAGACCGAGCGAACCGACGTCGCCCATTTGGAAGCGAGCTGGTTTGATGTTGAAATAGGTGTAGGTGATGAGGGCGCCGGTGACGGTGGCGTTGAGCACTGCCATCGAGTCGACTCCAATGATCCAGCTGAGCAAAGTGAGTGCGCCGAAGGTGGCGATGAGCATGCCGCCGGCGAGACCGTCCATGCCGTCGGAAATGTTTACCGCATTTGCGGTGAACATCACGGCAAAAATAATGAGCGGGATAAGCCAGAGCCCGATGCCGTACGCGCCATCAAACGGCACGTTGATCACTCGCCAATTTTCTCCGAGTTTGAAATAGATCCACCAAGCCGCCGCGGCACCGGCGAGAAATTGTAGGAGAAGTTTTTCATGCACATGCACGCCCTTGCCCGGATGTCGTGAGAGCATGGTGGCCGCGCGCTTGAAGACTTCCCACGGCAAGGTGAATGTGAGCCACAAGCGTACATACCAAAGCTTGTGCACGCGGATAAGCGTGAGTGTTTGGGAGAGTTTTCGATTGCGTCGTTCGGTACCGAAAATGTTGAGCAAGTCGTCGATGCCACCGAGCGTTGAAGAGAGCAACATCACGCCTATTGGCATCCAAGTGAAGTGTCGATCCCAATTAAAAATGAAAGTGATGAGTGCTACCGTGACGATGACCAAAAGCCCGCCCATCACCGGCACACCTGCTTTGTCGCGGCGGGACTCGAGCGCGAGTGAAGGGTCATATTGGCTTTGACGTACGATCTTGTATTTATAGAGAAAGTGCGTGAGTAGCGGCGCCCACAAAAAGGCAAAAAGGCAGGCACACAGGGCGAAGCCGAGGGCGTATGACAGAATATTAGGCGCAAAATCCATATAGGAGAAAGGATAGCATAAAAGGGCTATTTTCCAAGGGTTTTCCTAGAACCAATTCAGTCGACGAATAGAAGTTGTCTCCGCTTTCAACGCACGCTGATAAGTGTAGTTTTCCGTTCCGGTCTTGCCGTTTTCTTCCCACAATTGATCGGCAATCTTTATGAGTGGGTCGGTGACTGTTATTGTTCCGGTGCGAACGCCGTGTCCGTATAGGCCGTCGGATGGCCAAGCGATCGAATGAGTGTAGGTGATCGTGGTGTGCGTCGCGGCCTTCTCGATATTTGTGATGAGGATGATGTGGTCGAATGCGCGGGCATTGTCGGAGTGGGTCATGACGATGAAATCGCCAGGCTGAGCATCAATGAGGAGCACCTCTGTGCTGTTCGCTTCTTGTGCGAAAGTGACTGCTCCGGCATTTTGTGCCGGTCGCAAGTGGGCGATGAGTCGGCGCAAGAACGAGCGGTGATGAAATGAAATGTGCGATCGGAGCGGGCCTTTTCCTCGACCAATACTTTCGGCATCGAGGACGTGATAGACGAAGCCGGAACAGTCGATGCCGAGGTGGTGGTCTACGAGGAACTTGTTTCGTTCCGGTTTCGCGAGTGCAGCTAGGTCGAGCTTTTCTCGGATGGAGAAGAGCTCGGCTTCTTCAGCGATCTCTTCCGGCGTGCCTTTTCCGGAAAGGACGCTCAAGCCACCGCGGATCTCATGCCGGCGATTGTTGTAGTAGGGGGTAGCCACTTCGAGCGAAGGGAGAGAAAGATAGCTAGCGATCACTTTTTTGGCGTCGCTACTTAATTGGTGTGAGACTTCTTGCATAGGGGTGAATCGATTATACCTTTTTTGCTTTGAATGCGAAGCTGGTCGCTGTTTGGAGCAGTGTTCTGATATTCGATCACTGTGTATCCTTCGGAGCGGAGCGTTTCTGCTCGGGCAGAGATTGTCGAAGTACCCGCGAGCGCGCTGCTCGACAAGTCTCTGGCGAATGTTTTAGTGAGTCGCTGAACTATTTGCCCGCCATCGGTAATTTTTTGCAGTTCAGGGTAGGGGTTGTTGGGGTCAACGTGCTGGTCGAAATGGTGGTCGAATAGAGCGAGAAGGTGAGCCTCGAAAACAGTGAACGTGTTTGCCGGTCCTCCTGCTTGTTCGTTCCGAGCGAAGTTTTGAAGCTCTGATTCAAATGTTGTGGAGGCTGGTTGGCGGGCATTGATTTCGAGCAGATGGAATTGTCCGCTTGCTTCGTCGAGGATGGCGTCTATGCCGAAGAGGCCTTTCCAGCCGAGGGAGAGGAGGCGCGCGCCTGCGGCGCGCGCCATTTCTTCGTACTGTGCTCGCACTTTCTCTGAGAGTTGGCTCGCCTGCGTCCAATCATTGCCGACAGTGGCGAAAGGAAGATCGGTGAATGGCGCCAAACCAGTGATCTGATAGCTAATATTCCCAACCAGTGTATGTCCGCCGTCAGTCATTCGAACCACACAATTATTATTCGTATACACCGGGCCCTGAATAAAAGGACTGACTCGCGCCTCGCGTTGCGGAAAGCGTTTCTGAACAGCGCTCAGTGCCTCGGCGCTGTCCACCAACACCGTTCCTTCGCCGCTGTGCGCGTGAGCAAATTGCAGAACAAATGTTTTTCCTTCCCAACGGAGATCCGAACAAAGGGCGATACGAGTGCCGGGAACAAGAAAGCGCGCGGCATCGCCGAGCGCCTCGATCTGGGTCAGCTTGTTTTCCAGACGCTCAGCCAGCGAGGCGCTCGGATTCAGTAGTCGCCAGCCTTTTTCCTGGACGAAACGCTCAATGCGAAGCGTATTTTTGAATACCAGTACAGCTGGCGCACCTCCGCGCACCTCCGCGATCTTCTTGAAAAAAGCTTCGGTCTCGGGATGCTGAAGCAGGTCGACGGTGTCGAGTAAAGAAGTCGCTGCTCCGCCAGTGCCGCTACCAGTGCCACTGCCAGCGCCATTGCCAATCAACATCACTTGATCCGGCCACTTGGCCGCAACCTTTTCAGCATAAGCTCCCACATTTGCCACAATATAATAGCCCTCTGGCAAGAAAGGGAAGCCCATCGCCCGTTCGATATCGCGGGTGACGTACAGCACCGGCTGCCGTCCGAGTTGTTTGGCCGCCTCCGAGGCTGCGCCGGCCGTGTTCGCTTGCATCGTTGGTCGAATTTTCAACAGTATAGCATAATACACAACCCTTTTTCTTTTCTTCCATGATATGATTGGCCCATGAAATTAAAGATACGGATCATCTTTTCTTGCGCTGCGATAACGCTTTTTCTTCTGTCACCATTTTGCGGGTTTCCAGTCTCATGGAAGTTGGCGATCTCAATGTTGCTTTCCATCTCCACGCTCATCTCCACCTTTTTGCTTCACCGACAGATCCTCCTCAGCTCTCTGATCTCGCGAAGACAGGAGCGAGTGACCGAAGCATATAGCGAGAATGGCATCCAACACAGTACTCATGCTGCTGCGAGATAGGCGATGGCTGGCAGGTGTTGCCGGCTTGTTCGTTTTGATTTTGTTGTTGGTGCTCGTGATTTTGCCACAAGCCTATCCGCTCTATGGAAAGGGATTTGGCCCGCATCCGTGGGGAATTGGGCTACCGAGCGCGGAAGAAATATTGCTCGAAGCGCAACGGGCGCAGGTGAGATCGGCTTTTGACGCCGAGAGGGCTATCGACGCGAAAATGAAGGTGACGCATCTCGCTACGCCTGAGCCGCTAAAGGGCATCTACATCACCAGCTGGGTAGCCGGCGTGAGGACGCTCAGAAACAAGGTCCTCGACCTCATCGACGCGACTGGGGTGAATGCCGTGGTGATCGACATCAAGGATGCTACCGGCCATATTACCTTCCCGGTGAACGATCCGGAATTAAAAAAGATCGGATCCGATAGCGCCCGCATCACCGACATCAATGAATTCATTCGCGAATTGCATGAACGCAACGTCTATGTCATTGGTCGCGTCGCGGTGTTTCAAGACCCGCTTTTCGCGGCAAAGTATCCGACGCTCGCAGTGAAGCGCGTCGACAAGCTCGAACCGTGGAAAGATCATAAAGGGATCGGTTGGATCGATGCTGGTTCGAAAAAAGCATGGGACTACACTATTGCCATTGCCAAAGAGTCGTATTCTCGAGGCTTCGACGAACTGAACTTCGACTACGTTCGTTTTCCTTCGGACGGCAATATGAACGACATCTATTTCCCGTACAGCGAAGGAAAGGTGAAGGCCGATGTCATCGAGGCTTTTTTCTCATATGTGCATCAGCGTCTCTCCGGTACGGGGATTGTCACCTCTGCTGATCTGTTCGGCATGGTCACTACTAACAAAGGCGATCTCAATATTGGCCAAGTGCTCAGCCGAGCGTTGCCGTATTTCGACTACGTGATGCCGATGGTGTATCCGTCACATTATCCAGCCGGTTTTTTAGAACTGCCGAATCCAGCCGCCGAGCCGTACAAAGTTGTTAAATATTCGCTGGATTCGGCAGTACAGAAGCGCGATCTTCTCGAGTCGGCGATCGCGAGCTCTACGAACGCTACAACAAGTGCCGCGATGCCAAAAGGTCCGCTCGCTCAGCTTCGGCCATGGCTGCAAGACTTCGATCTCGGAGCGACATACACCGCTGAAATGGTACAAGCGCAGATGAAAGCTACCTACGACGCCGGTCTCACTTCTTGGATAGTATGGGATCCGAAAGTCCAGTATACAAAAGGTGCTTTGTTGACGGACAAGCTTGCTTCGGACAGGGCCAAAATGAGCTATTGACAAAGCTTGTGGCAGAGGTATAGAATAAACATCCAGTGGGATGGATGGGGCTCGGAGTGGGGTAGCCTAGTGGTAGTGGGGCTGGTCATTCCGCACACTCGTCCCAGAGGTCAACCGCAATAACAGCACAAGCCATTATGGCTGGTAAAAAAATAGAACAGCAAGGACAACCGGACAAGCTCCAGGTTGTGGGTTCGGGCAGTGATGCCCAAGGCACCTATGTGGTCGTCGTCCGTCCGCATCAGGACAATGACGAATTGTGGCGCAAGTTGCGCCACTCAGGACCTCGATGGTTCTGCGATCACAAAGGTGAAGAGCAGCGGGTGGTGTTCCAAGACGAGCTCTCCAAGCCGTCGCCGGAACCGCGCAAATTCACACATCCGCTCATGGGCAACATGGCCTTCGCCTGATTCCTCCTTGCAGTAGGTCAACTAACGCCGCGCACCCCCGCTTCAATGGGGTGCGTCGGCGTTGTTTTTTTGATATAATTTGGATACGTATATGGATGAGAACAAAGTGACCTACTTTGCTCAGACCGACTCTCGCAACAAGAGGGTTCCTTTTGGTATTAAGCGCAAGGATCGCAGCCGACACATGTATGTCATCGGCAAGACGGGTATGGGAAAATCCACCCTGCTTGAAAATATGGCAGTCCAGGATATTCAGTCTGGAGAAGGTCTCTGCTTCATCGACCCGCACGGCAAGACGGCAGACCTACTGCTAGAGTACATTCCAGAGAATCGCAAGAAGGATGTGGTGTATTTTGCGCCATTCGATCTCGAACACCCAATCGCTTTCAACGTTATGGAGGATGTTGGTTTCGACAAACGCCATTTGGTGCTTTCCGGCTTGATGAGCACTTTCAAAAAGATTTGGGAGGATGCTTGGTCGGCGCGAATGGAATATATTCTCGGCAATACCATTTTGGCATTGCTCGAGTACCCAGGTGCGACATTGCTCGGCGTGAACAGAATGTTCGCGGACAAGGAGTATCGCCGCCGCGTGGTGGAAAATGTGAGCGACCCAGCGGTGAAATCTTTCTGGAATGACGAATTCGCCAAATACACCGAAAAATTCGCAGCTGAAGCGACACCGGCAATCCAAAACAAGATCGGACAGTTCACTGCCAATCCGCTCATTCGCAACATCATCGGCCAATCAACCTCGTCTTTCGATCTGCGAAAGATCATGGATGAAAAGAAGATCTTCATCGTGAACTTGTCGAAGGGGCGCATCGGCGAATCCAATGCCAACCTGTTGGGAAGCATGTTGATCACCAAGATCTACCTGGCGGCGATGTCTCGAGCAGACATGGCTGAATCCGAGCTCAAGAAGCATCCGTATTTCTATCTGTACGTGGATGAGTTCCAGTCTTTTGCCAACAAATCTTTTGCTGATATTCTTTCCGAGGCCCGAAAATACAAGCTAAGTCTCACGATTGCTCACCAGTATATCGAGCAGATGGAGGAGGAAGTGCGAGCGGCAGTGTTCGGCAACGTGGGCACGATGGTGACCTTCCGAGTGGGCGCGTACGACGCTGAAGTGCTGGAGAAAGAATTTGCGCCCAAATTCACCGCTGAAGACTTGGTGAATTTGGGCTACATTCAGATCTATCTCAAGCTCATGATCGACGGTATCAGCTCTCAGCCGTTTTCCGCGACCACTTTGCCGCCGATCAAGCAGCCAGAAAAGAATATGAAGCAGGAAGTGGTGGAAGCGTCGCGAACGTTGTTCACCCGTCCGCGAGCTCAAGTGGAGGAGGAGATCAAGCAGTGGCACCAGCCGTTGAAGCCGGAACCAAAACCAGAAGCGAGGGTGGCGGTGGTGGTGCCGGTCGCGGCGGCTCCTTCAGCAGCAACAAAGCCGAATGTTCCGCCACCAAGCATGCCTCAAACACCAGTTCAGCCAGTCTCTAGGCCGCCTGTCCAGGCTGTGCCTCGACTCACGCCTCCTGCTCCTGTCCCGCCTCAAATTCCAACCACAACTCCAACCTCAACAAGGCCTGTATTTGCACCGGTTCAACAGCCGTCTCATCCTCGACCGCAGCCGCATCAACAGCCGATGAGCCAGGTGAAGCCGATCTCACTAAATCAGCTGAAATCAAAGACCACGCCGGATTCGCAAAAGGGACCACTGAAAGAGAACATTTCAGCTTTGCGAGAAGCGCTTGCTTCAGCAATGAAAAAAGATCCGAAAGATCTGCCAAGTGGAGCTGGGCCAAAACCGCAATCGACCGCATCAGGTTTGTCCGCCTCTTCGGTCTCAGCGACCACAAAGCCGAATGTTGCACCGCCACAAACTCAGCAGGCTCAGAAAGCTCCGCCATCAGCGCAGTCACCAGCTCAAGCGATACGAGAGATACCAGAGAATGAACTCAGAAGGTTGCTAGAAGTAGAGAAATAAACAGAAAGTGTAGACGATGAACAAAATAGCATATGCAGTTTTTGCGCTGTGCGCGACAGCAGTTTTTCCCATGGCCGCGCAAGCGAAGATCGAATTTACCGAAGTGATGTACGATCCCGCCGGCACCGATACGGGCAGGGAATGGGTCGAGATCCACAATGCGGGAAGCGAAGGGGTCGATATCGGATCATTTAAATTATTCGAGGAGGGGGTGAATCATTTGCTAAAGCCGTTTGGCGAAAAGACCCTCCTTGAGGCAGGGCAGTTTGGCGTGATTGCTGATGATCCGTCGAAATTTTCGATAGACTGGCCGGCATATTCGGGCTTGTTGTTCGACAGCAGTTTTTCCTTGAAAAATACCGGCGAGACACTGATATTGCGTGGCAAAGAAACCGACGAAGATTCCTTGCTCTATGATCCAACTTTGGGCGCGCACGGAGACGGAAACTCCCTGCAAAAACAGATCACTCCCCAAGGCATCATTTCCTGGACAGCATCGACGGCAACACCTGGATCGACGATCGCGACAAGCTCGCCAGAAGCTCCAGCCACGACGACCACAATGACAACAACCACAACTGCAACAACGACGGTCAATGCAAATGCCACCGCTGATGCCTCTGTTGCGAGTACAGATAACTCGGAGCCGGTTACGCCCCCGTCGTCGTCGATAAAGACTGTACCGATCGAGCCGCAAATATTTTGCAAGATCGAAGCAAAAAGCGAACTATTCACGGGGATCGAAAGTACATTTTCTGCGCAAGCTGTTGGCTTGAAGAAGCAACCGTTGCAAAACGCTCGATACGTATGGAATTTTGGCGATGGCAAGACCAAGGAGGGTCAACATGTTCTGCACACCTACACTCAGCCCGGCGTGTACGAAGTGTTTTTGGCGACGGCATCAGATGTGTATTCGGCCACCGATCGTCTGAGGGTCACGGTACGCTTGCCGCAGCTTGCCTTGTCGCACTCGAAGGCGACTTTGGTGATCGCCAATCAGAGCACTTCTCCGATCGATCTGTTTGGTTTGAAACTGAGCCAAAACGGCCGCGCGGATTTTCTCTTTCCGGAACACTCGGTCATTTCGACTGGCAGCGAGATGAATATCGATGCACAACTATTCGCTGGTGACCATGCCGATGTTCTCTTGGCAGGTGACGCTCCCATCACCTTGCGATACCTTAATGACCGGGTGGTCGCAACTTCGACGGACCGAGCAGAAGTCTTGGCTCGTACACAGCCGGCAGCTGTTCGTTTGGCGAAAGTACCACTGCCGAAGGTGCCGACAAAAGAAATCCCGGCGCCCAAAACAAGCATTGCAAAGCCGAAGCCAGCTGAAATCGCTTCGGCGCCGGTGGAGACCATCCTGCTCAGTACTACCGCGAAAGAACGCAAGCTCAATTACTACGGAGCGACCATCGGAATCCTCGCGCTGCTCGTTTTTGCCTGGTGGTACCTTTTGCGGTAATATGAGCATATTCTATGAAGCGAATCCTCATTTTCTCCTTGGTGTACTACCCGCGCTTCATCGGGGGAGCAGAAGTCGCTCTCAAGGAGATCACTGACAGGATCCCGTCATCTGAGATCGAATTCGATATGGTGACGCTGCGTCTCGACAAGCAGCTGCCAAAATACGAGAAGATCGGCAATATCCATGTGCATCGTGTGGGGTTCGCGGGTGATTGCGTCGATTCGGCTGATTCGCTGAAATTTCCACTCAAGCTGAACAAATACCTGCTTCCGTTCATTGGCGTGCGAAAGGCGTTGCAACTGCATCGACAGCGTCCGTACGACGCGGTGTGGGCGATGATGGCCAACTATGCCGGTTTCGCTGGACTGTTTTTCAAATGGTGCCGTTCGGAAGTGCTATTCATCTTGAGTTTGCAAGAAGGGGACCCGATTCCGTATATCAAGAAGCGCGTGGGCTTGCTGTACCCGATCTTCAGACAGATCTTCGTTCGTGCCGACCATGTGCAGGCGATCTCTCGCTACTTGGCAGATTTTGCCAAAGAGATGGGGCATCGTGGTAAGGTGTCGGTGGTTCCAAACGGCGTATCAGTGGAGCATTTTTCACATCGGTTGCCCGATATCGAGCTCACCGCTTTGAAAGACGCACTCGGAAAGAAGTATGTCGATGAATTTTTGGTAACCACCTCGCGCTTGGTGGTGAAGAATGCGGTCGGCGACATTATTCGCGCGCTCGCCCTATTGCCCGAGCACGTGAAGCTGCTCATCCTCGGCATCGGCTACCAAGAAAACGATCTGCGCAAGCTCGCGCGCGATCTTGGCGTCGCCGACCGCGTGCAATTTCTCGGCCATGTCCCGCATGCGGATATGCCAAAGTATCTACACGTTTCTGACGTGTTCATACGTCCGGCTCTATCGGAAGGATTCGGCAACTCTTTCATCGAAGCGATGGCCGCCGGCATTCCAGTGATCGCCACTCCCGTGGGCGGGATCGTCGACTTTCTCACCTCACCTGAGCAATCAAAAAAGAAAGCTACGGGCCTATTCTGCCAGGTGGAAGATCCGAAAAGCATTGCCGAACAAGTGAAACGACTCGACGATCGAACCTTGCGCGACATGCTGGTGCATAATGCGAAAGATATGGTGGCGGAGAGATACGACTGGTCGCTCGTCGCCAATTCGATGAAAGATTTCTTGGGCAAGGTATAATACAGCAATGAATCGTGCTCGGCTGCCCGTGGTGGTGATGGTTTCTACCGACGCCTCTATTTTGAAGGAAGGCTCGGCCGCGCATCGGCGCATGTGCGAATACGGCGCTCTATTTGTCGAACTGCATATTATCCTGTTCACCCGATATTCTCGCGATACTCCCAAGGTCATTCAGATCGGACAAAATGTTCTCGTATACAGCACTCGGTCGTTCAGCCGTTGGCGATACATTGCCGATGCGACGCAGCTTGGGCGCGGCATCATCGAAAAACTGCTGAAGCGTCTCCTGCAGGATCGAATTGTCATCTCAACTCAAGATCCGTTCGAAACAGGCCTAGTCGGGCGGAGACTCGCTCGACAATATGGTGTTGCATTGCAGGTGCAGGTGCACACCGATTTTCTGGATCCGCATTTTTGCCGACCGACATTTTCTCTCGCTAGCCTGCTCAATCGTATCCGTCTGCGAATGGCCCCGGCCACGCTTGCTGAGGCATCTGCTGTCAGGGTAGTGTCGCCGCGCATCAGAAAGGCGCTGATCGACAAATACATGTTGCATTCAGAGAAAGTGCAGGTCTTGCCGATCTATGTTGACCCATTTGCTTGGGCACTTTCGCAGGATACTCACGCCAGAGTAGGGGGTGAGCGGGAGGCGGATTGGCTACAACTGCCTCACTGGCAGACTACGGGGCTCATGGCCTGTCGATTGACCAAAGAGAAGCAGGTAGACATGGCCTTGCGAGTATTCGCCAAAGTACTTCAAGCTGCGCCCCAAACAGGCCTTATTATCGCCGGAGAAGGCCCAGAAAGGCCCCACCTTGAGCGGTTGGTGTGGAAACTGAATATTGAGCACTCAGTGCTTTTTGTGGGCTGGCAGAAGCGTTTATTGCCGTTCTTCCATTCGGCCGATTTTCTGCTTTCCACCTCACTATACGAGGGCTACGGCATGACAATGGTAGAGGCGATGCTTGCCGGCGTTCCGGTGATTTCCACTGATACAGGGATCGCTGGAGACGTGCTCATCGATGGCCGCAATGGCTTTGTGTTTCGAACAGGGGACAGTGACGCGCTGCTCGCAAAGATGACTAAAATGATCCTCCATCCGGAGCTCAGGCAACGTTTTGGCGATACTGCGGCACGCGATGCCCGCAAGCATACATATCCGAGCCATGGGGCGTATTTGAAAGCGTATCAAGAAGGGGTTATTTCAGCTCTAGCTCGCCACGCCTAATTTTCTCATCATGTCCCCGACACGACCCTTATTTCTTGAACGCGTCATGACTGTCGTTCGGTATGGTATCGCCGGCGGCACTGCCGCCGCTATCGATGTTGGCTTTCTCTATGTATTGGTTCATCGTGCCGGTTGGTATTATTTGTATGCGGCCGCTCTCGCCTACACGAGTTCATTCTTTGCCCGTTTTTTTCTTCAGAAATATTTCACGTTTCGTGTTGCTGACACGGAATCGATCGGTTTCGAGTTTGGCAGCTACGCCATCCTCTCCGGTTGGAGCGTTGCGGCAAGCTTTGGCTTGCTGAAACTATTTGTCGATGGTTTTGGTTGGGATCCGGTCTATTCTCAGGTCGTTGTGACGCTGCTCATTGCGGCACTGAGTTTTTTTGTGTATCGTTTCATCATCTTTAAAGGCCAAAAGAAAGCAAACGAATGAACCTTCTCGTAATCACACAAAAGGTTGATCAGCAGGATCCAGTGCTCGGTTTTATGCATGGCTGGCTCGCGGCGTTTGCTGAAAAAACAACAAAGCTCACGGTGATCTGCCTCCAAGAGGGCCAACACGACCTTCCGAAAAATGTTCGGGTGTTTTCGCTCGGCAAGGAAAGGGGTGAGTCGCGTTGCGGATACATAGGGCATTTTTTTCGCTATGTGTGGCAGTATCGTGCCGACTATGATGCTGTCTTTGTCCATATGAATCAGGAGTATTTACTGCTCGGCGGTTGGCTCTGGCGTCTGCTTGGGAAGAGATGCTTTATGTGGCGCAATCATCATTCAGGCGACTGGTGCACAAGGTTCGCGGTGGCATTTTGCGATGCAGTGTTCTGTACCTCGAAATATTCCTACACCGCGCGTTTCAAAAAGACTCAACTCATGCCGATCGGGATCGATACGAGTATTTTTAAGCCGGCCGCAGGCAAGCCGGACGCGGTCGCGGTCGGTGTTATGTCGACCCCGAAGAATGTACTCTTTCTTGCCCGCATAGCGCCGGTGAAGAAACCTCATGTGTTAATCGAGGCAATTTCTGCGTTGGCCAAGAAGGGAGTGGCGATAAACCTCGATGTGTATGGCGATCCCTTGTCGGCAGATGCGGGGTATTATCAGGGTCTGAAAGATCAGGTGAAACGGGAAGCGCTAGAGAGTCGAGTGCGTTTTTTTGCAGGTATTCCTAATGCGCAGACGGTTGAAGTGTACCAGTCTCATGCCGTGTGCGTGAATTTGAGTTCGAGCGGTATGTACGACAAGACGATCTTTGAAGCAATGGCTTGCGGCAGCCTAGTCTTGGCATCCAATCGCAACTTGGAGGGCGTGA
Source organism: uncultured Candidatus Saccharibacteria bacterium (assembly GCA_964602975.1). GTDB lineage: Bacteria > Patescibacteriota > Minisyncoccia > Phycocordibacterales > JBBTRF01 > JBBTRF01. The sequence goes on from CAZRTH010000003.1 coordinate 23,176, forward strand.
TAGACTCGCGGTGTATTTTTAGGGAGGGGGACATGGCTGATTTGGCGATGAAATTGGAGGGATTGCTGAGCTTGAATGTTGCCGAACGTGCTGCGATGTCTGCGCAGCTCGCCGTAGTGGCGGAGAAGAATAGTCTGAATGTGTTGGTCGATCGTCTTTTTGTCTCAATGGGTCAAATAGTTACTCCTCATGCGTAATCTCTTTCTCATTTTTCACGGACGATTTCCAGGCGAGAAAGCGGCTTCGCTGTTTGTGGCGAAGAGCGCCGAGGCGTTTGCTGACCAAGGACTCGATACCGTCATCGTGGCGCCTCGGCGCCTCGGCCGATCAAAGCACTCACCTGCAACATTCTACGGCGTCCGTGACAATTTCAGGGTCGTGTATTTACCGACCATCGATCTCTTCTGGCTGCCATTGGTCGATCGCTTTTCGATCGCCCGGAAAACCGCCTTCTTTGCGAGCTTTGCGAGCTTCAGTCTCTCGTGTGTGTACTTTTTTGCGGTCCGTCTCGCGAAAAAGTCGACACGTTCCGAAACTGTCATATTCTCAAATGAATGGCTGCCGTTATGGGCGATCTCCTTTTTATCGCGAAACACTTTCTATGAGATGCACGATTTTCCGGAGAGCGGCCACGCTCTCTTTGCGCGATTTTTGAAGCGTATTCACTGGGTGTTGATCCATAATCGCTGGAAATCAGCAAAAGCACAACAGCTTTTCGGTCTCGATCCGAAAAAGATTCTCTGTCGGGTGAATGCCGTAGACATTGAGCAGTTTGCTTCTGACATGTCGAGGGAAGTGGCACGGTCCCGTTTAGGGAAATTGTTTCCGCAGCTCAGTCCAGAAGAAAAAGTCGTCGTATATACCGGTCATTTGTATGGTTGGAAGGGGGTAGATACACTGGTGGCTACAGTTCCGTATTTGCCAAAAACCGTGCGCGTTGTGCTGGTGGGTGGCACGACTGCGGACGTGGCGACATTTCGTGAACGGCACGTGGCACTGATCGAATCTGGGCATATATCAGTGACCGGTCATCGACCGCATGTCGAAATGCCGTTGTGGCAGAAGGCTGCTGACGTTCTCGTCCTTCCAAATACCGCCAAGGAAGATATTTCAAAATACTACACTTCTCCGATGAAATTGTTTGAATACATGGCGAGCGGTCGACCGATCGTCGCTTCAGATATTCCATCGATCCGCGAAGTAGCTGACGACTCAGTTGTCATGTTTGTGGCCGCCGATGATCCGAAGGCGCTCGCTGAGAGTATTCTTCGCCTGCTGACAGATCATTCGCTTTCGATGCAGCTCGCCAAAAATGCTTTTGAAAAAGTAAAAACAAACACTTGGCAAGCTCGCGCCGCGGAAATCTGTTCTTTTTTTGATCGCCAATGAAAACGTCGTTCGCCAATTTTTTCCGGAATCACCGATGGGAAGTCGTCATTTTTGGCATTGCGCTGATATTGCGTCTGGCTCTATTTTTTCTGAACTTCCAACATAATCAACAGAATCTAATAGCGACGATCCAAGGTGACGATGGGTGGTATCAGTTGAGCCAGAGCGCGCTCCACATGCACGGCTTTCTAGGCGAGGTAGATCCGCCATTTCGTGCCAACCCGTTGCGCCCACCGCTATGGCCGTATCTTATTGCATTCTTCGCCTTCGTATTCCACAGCTATTGGGCTGTGGCGTTCATTGAGCTGCTTTTGGGCGCCTCAATGCCGGTGCTTGGTTATCATCTTTGTCGAGAAGTGTTTTCTAGCATTGTCGCGGATCAAGCAGAAGTTGTTGCAAAATGGGTGAGTGTGGCGATGGTCGTCTCGCCGTATCCGGTGCTACTTTCATTCCTTTTGTATTCAGAGACGTGTTTCACCTTTCTCCTTCTCCTTGGTCTGCTGTTTCTGTTTCGATTTTGTAAGGATCAGCGTTGGCGTTCCTTGATATGGTCGAGTGTGTTTCTCGCCTTGGCCACTCTAGTAAAGCCGACGATCCAGTACGTGCCCATCCTCGTTCCTCTTTTTATGCTGTGGTATTTCTGGAAAGAGTTGACGACGAGAGTGTTGTGGCAGATCGCGACATTCGCCCTTGTCTTTGTCGTCATTATTGCGCCGTGGTTGGCAAGAAACCGAGTTGAGTTTGGCGTGTGGGGGATGAGTGCGCAGCCCGCTTTCAACTTGGCCGTATATTTGGTGCCGACCGTGCTGTCTATCGATAATGGCACCAATTTTCAGACGGAGCTCGATGCGGTGAGAAAGCAACCAGGCTTCGATGAAAATAACATTACATTGGCGACGAGCCACATGTACGCATCCGCAGCGCTTGCTATTATTTTGCAACACAAGACAGCACTCGTTCAATCTGTGGCAAACACAACGATCACTTTTTTCACTCACGACGGCCTACTCACCATCTTGCAATACTCAGGGATTGTCGTGCCGAACGTACTCACAAAACCGGCCCTGTGGCTTTTGGTCCATGAGCCAATCACCCTACTGAAGGCGATCGGACATTACGCATTTTCTCCGGCGATTCTCATCCTTGTGTTCCGTATTTTTTGGATCGCCGTCTCCGTATTCTTTCTTTGGGGTTCCTGCCGAGCTCTGGCGCGAAGAGACGGGCAAGGGAAACGTTCGCTCGCCGACAAAAAACTCCTCATTCTCGCGCTCTGCATCGTCTTGTACTTCATGGCCACCACTTCGATCAATGGCCTCGGCGTCAATGCCCGTTTCCGAGTGCCGGTAGAGGTTTTTATCTTTATGTTCGCATTCTATGGACTTTTTGAGGCAAGGCGTACTATACTGTCGAAACTATGAAATTGTCGATCATCATCCCGTGCTTCAACGAGAAAGCCACGATTCGGGAAATATTGAAGCGGGTGCAGAGCGTGCCCTTGGTCGGCTGGGAAAAGGAGGTGATCGTTGTCGATGACGCATCGACTGATGGCACTGCTGATATTTTGAGAGAAATTGTGGCTAAAAATGCAGAAGCGACACGTAGTCTCAAGGTCTGTTTCCAATCGAAGAATGGCGGCAAGGGAGGTGCGGTGAAGCGAGGCATCGCTGAAGCGACCGGCGATTTTCTCCTGATTCAGGATGCCGATCTGGAATACAACCCCGCTGAGATCCCGAGCCTGTTGAAGTTGGTTGGTACCAAATTGCCGGACGGGCGGATCGTGGACACTGTGTATGGCTCGCGAAATCTTTCCCATGTGCCGCGCAAAGGCTTTTTGATACCGCGTGCCGGCGTATGGCTTATCACAAAATTGGTCGACCTTATGTACGGTCAAAAACTCACCGATGTGTGGACTTGCTACAAGCTCTTTCCAAAAGCGGCGGGGAAGTATTTTGTCGCCGGGGGTTTTGAGTCTGAGATCGTGTTCACGCTTGCCGCGATTCGCAAAGGGTATGTCATCGCTGAGGGTCCGATTTCTCATGCGCCACGCGATGTGCAGCATGGCAAGAAGATTCGCTATCGAGACGGCATTCGGGCGATCATCGCTATTTTTGCCGACCGGCTGCTCCATCTGAGGAAACCGGCGCAAGAAAATGTGAAAAATATGGAGATATATCGCTCGGCTTTGCTCGCGCCTAACGGCAACTTATTTCATGTCGACGAAGCCGGCCGCCCGCACTTTATTGAGAAGGCGGTATTTGAATTGAATGAGGACGAGCACGTTTCGGGAATCAACTGGCTGAAATCGTTCCTCAAGCAGTTTCCGAAGCTATATTACACCGTCTGGCACGTGGTGTGTCCGGTGATGATGCTCAAGAATGGCCCGTTCATCCTCTGGAAACATGTCGAAAAGATGAATGGCGGCAAGCCGCTCGTGATCGACGTTGGTTCCGGTCCGGAGCGGTTAGGGAAGGATATTGTCAACCTCGACGTGTTTCCTTTTCCGGAGGTTGATATTGTTTCCGATGCCACAGCGTTGCCTTTTTCGACTGGCTCTGTAGACGGAGCGATCAGCGAGTCGGTTTTCGAGCATGTACCTCGGGCCGATCTGGTGGCAAAAGAAATGGTGCGCGTGCTCAAACCTGGCGGATATTTTTATGTGAGTGCACCGTTTATTCACCCATATCACGCTTCGCCCGATGACTTTAATCGTTGGACAGTGAGCGGTTTGAAATTTCTATTCACCGACCCGGATCGCATGGCAGGAATGGAAGTGGAGATCGTGGAGGCCGGCGTGCGATCCGGCCCGTGGAGCGCGCTTCTTCTGTTTCTAGCATATTGGCTTGGGGTGCTGTTTTCCTTCGGCTACAAGCCGATTGCGCCCTTTTTGGCTCATATCTTTATGATCCCACTCGGTCTGCTGAAGTATCTAGACTACTTTTTTATGTCTTGGCCAGGAGCCGACGCAGTAGCTACTCATCTGTATGTGATCGGCAGGAAGCGCTAGTGTGAGAATGACCAGTTTTGTTTTGACTAATAGTGCACCCACGTGCAATATTTGTTGGGGAAGAACGTTTTTTTGCCCGCGTAGTATTCCCAGTCTATCGGCTCATTGGTCGCGATAATGTGCGGAATATTGCCGTAGTATGCCGCAAAGTCTCCAAAGGTGCTGTTGGAACCGATCACTGCGTCTGTCTGTGAGAGCATGAACAGATCTTCGACGGGGCCATTTTTTGAGACGACGATATTGAGGCCGGCAAATATTGCCGGGTTGATCGGGCCGTCGGAGGCGATGATGAAGCAGGTTTGCGCGGCAAGGAGTTTTTGTGTCTCCAGATATTCCTCAAGGATTTCGTGGATACGTTTTTGCTCGATAAAATAAGCGCCGTTCCGCCAAGTGCGATAATCGCCTTGGCGGATATGTACTCCGATCCTGTTTGGATAGGTTTGTTTGATTGGATCTAGGAAATCGGCGATTGTTTTTTGGATCGTGGCCTTTGGTGCAAAATATGCACGAATCTTTTCGCGATATTTTTCCAGTCCGACTGGATTACGAAAGAGCCATCCGTCTAGGTATGTGCAATGTGTGTGCAAGGTCTCTTTTGACGGCGTTGGCGCGAGGTAGAATGGAATATTCTCGGGGTGTTCGTATGAAAATACACGAGATTTCTTTGTTAGAAGAATCGTGTGGACATACAATGCGTACATTTTGCGCCAGAGACGTCGACGAATTGCAGTCTTTCGGCCACGGTAGTTGTCGAAAGGCCAAAAGAAAAAAGCCTTGAAGATTATTTGGCTAATATCTCGCGGTGCCGTGGGGATATTAAAATTGCTGCCATATTCAAAAAAAGAGGGATTTTTGAGATCAAGATTCTGCTCGAGTGTGTACGCATAGATGCTGGCATAGTTCCAGAGTTGGTTCGCTAGCTCGTTGCCACCGGCCCGCAAGATGGTCAGCGATTGTTTCGGTAGTTTTAGTTCTTTTTTCTTATCGAGCATCTTTTTTGAAATGATACAGGCCGGTGCCGAAACCCTTTGCGTGGTCATATACGCCGACCATATCGTTGCCGTAGATATATTGTTCTTCGACGAGTTTTAGCGGAGCAGCGAGCCTGAGAATGTGTTCACGTGTAAAGGCACGATGCGCGTTGAAATAGACACGACTCTCACTGTCCACCGGCATGGCGAGGTAGAGAGAACCGCCAGGCGCCAATACACGGATCATTTCTGTTAGCGCTTTCTCTGAGCCGAATGGGTCGAGTGGATCGCCGTATCGACCAAGGCCAATGTGCTCGATGACGCAGATCGAGCTGAGCGAAGCGATCTCGCTGTCCTTGAATGGTAATACGAGAATACTTCCTTTGATGAACGATAGCCCCGGCAACTTTAGGCTGATCGGTCGAATGTCGACCATGACGGTCGGAGTAAATTGAGAAATGATCCCGACCATTGCTGCTTGCGAGCCGATGTCGTAATGGTGAGTCGGCTTGTTTTCAAAGATCTTTTTGGCGCACCAGCAACCTTGGTAGAAATAGACTGGATCGATCCGATGGTCGCCGGTGTTGTCGTAAATGCGCGGGTAGAGATCAGCGGTTTCTTGGATGAAAGCGGTGTTCGGCGGGAGTTTCCTGTATGCCCGATAGCTGGCAAAAAAGCGCTTGAGAAGGGAGAATTTTTTAGCAAAAGAAGGAGTGTTTTTGATCGCACGCAGAGATACAACAGCGATCTTTAGAGGCGCGAATGTCTTCAGTTTTTGGCGCAGCGCCTTGCTAGGATTTTTCATTGGGGACGACATAGGAATTGGCTTTTTTGACGATCAGCTCCGATTGGCCGGAACCACGATCGTTTAGCTCAATATAGTACATATTCCGGTTTGGGAAAAGGAGGCGATAGGCGAGGGAGAAGAAGGGGGTGAATATTGTGGAGCGAAGTTTTGAGCGCAGCCAGAAGAATGCTTTGATGATGAAATTGAGCGCGCCGCGAGCTCGCGAGACAGCGCGCTGCTCTGCGCGATATTTTTCCATATTTTGGCTGAGCTGACCTGGCGACGATCGGAAAAAACTCACTTCAGCATTGAGCGACCACAATGGCGCATGTTTTGCGAATTCGATCCAAAGCGCATAGTCGCCAGCGAGGGTGAGGGAGGTGTCGAGCGCAGCAGTTTTTGTTTTCCGAGCGTGCTCCCACAATTCTTTTCTCCAAAAAACGCTGTCTTGGTGGATAAAGTGAGCGTTGCGTCCGTAGATACCCATAGCGATCCACTTTTGATTGTAGAGGAAACAGCGGCCGCGGTCGGTGAGCTTCGAATGTTCGTCGATGAGAGAGGTGATGCCTTTCAGCCAAAGAATGTCGGGGCGGACGGAGAAAACAGAGGCGATCTTTTGGAAGGCGCCGGCGGCGTAGACGTCGTCGGCATTGATGTACGCATAGACATCGCCGCCGGCGCGAGCAAACCCCTTGTTCACCGCATCATACATCCCCATGTCTTTTTCCGAAACCCACCGCATCGTCAATTTTTGACACTGCACATCCACCCGACCCTCGTCGAGCTTCTTCTGCCATTCCTCAAGCAGGGCTATCGTCCCGTCGGTAGAGCCGCCATCTTGCACGATGTACTCGATCTCAAAATCGCCGGCCTGCGAAAACACGCTCTCTATCGTCTCCGACAGAAAACGCTTGCCGTTGTATACAGGGGTGACGATGCTGAATTTCATTTCTTCATCAATCCCAAAGCTCTCAATACGCGCTTGACGTAGTACTTTGTGTAGCCGACCACACGTGCCCAAGTCATCGGTGGCTTATGGGTTTTTTCCGAATCACTGAGAATGGTCCACGGCTTTTTCAAAATAGGGAGCTTCCACTCGTCGTTCTCTCTCGAATAGCGATGCACGAACAATTTCTGCGTTGGATTTTCATACGGCAGACAATCGATGAGGAACATGAAAGAAGAATCAATGACGTGGATCTCTTTGGCCTTCTCGAACATCAAACAGTAGTCAATGATATTTTCAGTGAACGATCGCTGGGGACTGAATACTTCGAGACCGGTGCCGATCTTTTCGCGCTTGATCAAATACTGTCGAGGCAGGTCTTCGTGAATAAAAGCGTAGTCGCCTTTTGGCGCCACCTTTTCGAACAACGCTTTTTCGCGAACCGCATCGCGTTCAATATGGAAACTATCCCACTTTTTCTCCAGTGGCACTCCTGCAAGCGCGTAAAACTGCTTCTCAAGTTGCCTTCCACCCCATTCATCGAGAAATTCAAAGCCAATGAGCTTCACTTCATCATAACGATCTGGACCGCTGCCGTTCCCCGCCTCGCTCGAAATATACTTGCGGGCAAAAGCATCATCGCCTTGGATGATGTTGAGATTCTTGAGATCGCGATACATAAAGGCGACAGAAGGATAGTTGTGCGGGTAGCAAAAGAGCGCCACTTTTTCGTATTTCTTGCAATATTCTCGGACGATCCCATGGCACATGAAATGGTCGCCGAGGCCGAGATGGTGGTACAAAATGACGCTAGACATGGTGGTGTGGTTAGGATACTATGAACCGGTAATTACGCTAGTATAGCATATGAAAGACGCCAAGAAACCGATGAAAGCCGCCATCCTCGAGAAGATCGATGGCCCGCTCGCGGTCGGAGAGGTTGAGCTCACCGAACTCACTTCCGGACAGGTGTTAGTACGTGTCTTGGTGAGCGGCATTTGCGGGGCGCAACTCCAGGAGATCGCCGGCAATAAAGGCAACGCGAAATTCGTTCCCCATCTCTTGGGCCACGAAGGTTGTGGTATTGTCGAGGCTCACGCTTCCGATGTCACAACGGTAAAGGTAGGCGACAAGGTGGTGATGCATTGGATGAAGGGCGATGGCATTGAAGCCGATTTTCCGACCTACATTTTGAATGGCAAAAAGATCCGCAGCGGCAAGGTGACCACATTCAGCGAGTATTCGATCGTCTCGGAAAATCGGCTTACCACCGTGCCGCACGAAACACCGAATGATCTTTGTGCGCTGCTTGGCTGCGGCTTGTCGACAGCTCTCGGTGTGATGGAAAATGAAGCGCAGGTGAAGCCAGGCGAGAGCGTGATGATCGTAGGCGCCGGCGGCTTGGGCCTCAATCTTTTGAATGCGGCGGTGATCGCCGGCGCCAAGCCCATCGTCCTCGTCGACGTGCATGAAAGCAAACGCAAAATGGCAGAAGCTCTCGGCGCACATCTCTTCATCAATTCAAAAGAGAAAGGCATCAAGGAGGAATTGACCGAAAAGCTCAATCTGAAAGATCTCGACGTGATCGTCGACACTTCCGGCAACAAGCACGCCGTCGAAGCTACGCTCCCGCTTCTCGGCGGCAATGGTCGCTACATTTTTGTTGGCCAACCAAAACCGGGCGAGACGATCGAGCTCAAAAACGCGCATCACATGTTCGATGGTAAGGGTAAAATGATCAAAGCTACTCAAGGTGGTAAATTCAACCCAGCCAAAGACATCCCACGCTATTTGCAGATGCACAAGTCCGGCGTGCTCAAGATCCAGTACATCATCAGCCATCGCATCGAGCTCGACAAGATCAACGAAGCAATCGACATGGTACGCAATGGTCAGGCCGGCCGCATCATCATAGATATTTGCCCAAATTAATCCGATCAATCTACATGACCGCTTCGCTTCTCGATGCCTACAAGAAAATGCAACTGATCCGCATCACGGAGCAGGAGATCGCGAATTTTTATTTGGCCAACAAGGTGATGAGTTTTGTGCACTTCTACGTCGGGCAGGAGGCAGTCGCGGTCGGAGTGTGTTCAGCTCTCGAAAAGAGCGACAAGGTCATGGGTAATCATCGCTCGCACGGGCACTACTTGGCAAAAGGCGGTGACTTGAAACGCATGATCTGCGAGCTTCTCGGCAAAGCGCACGGCTCGTCGAAAGGCAAGGGCGGTTCGATGCATATGATAGATAAATCGGTGAACTTTGTTGGCTCGACTCCGATCCTTGGCAGCGTGGTGCCGATCGCCTGCGGCGTCGCTTTCGAACAAAAATATAATAAAAAAAAGGACATCACTGTTTCATTCGTCGGCGACGGTGCTTCCGAAGAGGGCGTAGTGTACGAAACGATCAACCTCGCCGCGCTCTTCAAACTCCCGTATCTCATTGTCGTTGAAAACAATCTCTATTCGGTTAATTCAAAGATCAAAGATCGCCGATCCGAAGGATACAATGTCGAAAAGATTGTCACCGGTCTCGGTGCGCGATATCTGAAAGCCGACGGCAATGATCTCGAAGACGTGCTCGCCAAGGCAGGTGAAGCGGTGAAGGCGATTCGAGCGGGCGGCGGTCCGATCGTCCTCGAGTGCATCACCTATCGACACATGGCCCACAGCGCGCCGCTCTTTGACGACGCTCAGGGCTATCGCGAGGAAGATCCTCTGGAAAAGCGCCTCGAGCGCGATCCGATCAAGCGACTGAAGCAGACTTTGCTCGCTGCAGGCACCTCCGAAGAGCAGCTCGCACAGATCGAAAAGGAGATTCGCGGTACCGTTCTCGAAGCGATCGCTTTCGCGAAGGATGCACCGTTCCCTGCAAAAGAGACTTTATATACTGACGTCTACGCGAAATAAAAACATGTCCGAGCGAATTATCAAATGCAACGAAGCAATCAAGGAGGCCACCGACCAGATGATGGCCACTGACCCAAACGTCTTTGTCATCGGCCTCGGCGTGTCGTACAAAAATGGCGCAGATGGCACCACTGCCGGATTGAAAGCAAAATATCCGGACAGAGTCTTCGACGTTCCTGTCTCCGAAGCCGGTTTCACCGCCATGGCTGTGGGAGCAGCGATCAGCGGACTACGCCCGGTTGTTCATCATGGCCGCATCGAATTCGCACTTCTCGCTTCCGACGCTATTTTTACCCAAGCCGCAAAGTGGAATTACATGTTTGGCGGAGAGAATCCGGTTCCAGTGGTCTTCCGTATCGCTATTGGCCGTGCATGGGGCAATGGCCCACAACACACTCTATCGACGTACTCGATGTTCGGTAATGTCCCAGGTTTGAAAGTGGTGATCCCATCGACACCGTACATGGCAAAGGGTCTGCTTGTCTCGGCATTGCGTGATCGAAACCCGGTCGTCTTCCTCGAGACTCGATATTCATACGGTATGAAGCAGCATGTACCTGAAGAAATCTACTCTGAACCACTCGACAAGGCAAAAGTATTTCGAACAGGGAAGAGTGTGACGGTTGTCGCATATGGCGATGGATTTATTGCGGCGCTGCAGGCCTGCGAATTGCTCAATGCGGGGGGCAATGGCGCGGACGTTGCGGACATCGATCTCATTGACCTCGTGAGTATCAACCCTGTTGACCATGACACTATCGCTCGCTCGGTGCAGAAGACCGGACATTTGTTGTGCATCGATACGACGATTGATTCGTTCAGCGTCGGCTCGGAAATCATCGCCAAAGTGGCGCAGAACAGTGCGATCAAGTTGAAAAAACCGCCAGTCTCGCTCGCGTGTCCGAATGTTGCCTGTCCAACATCGACCGCACTCACCGAATCCTACTATCCGACCAAGGTCGACATCGCCAACGCTATTCTCGCACTGCAAGGGAAGCCGGCGATCACACATCCGCTCACTTTTGACGATTTACATACTCACGCGGCATTTGTGATACAAGGCTAAAGGTAGGCGAAGGCGCTTGTAAAAGCCTTAAGATTAGGCCCAAAATTGACGTTGACAGTAGCATAAAAATATGCTACAATTCAGCTCGGTCAGGAAATGCCCCGTTGGCAGGTCTTGAATTTGAAAATCAGTAGATTGTGCAGCAAACCTAGGCTTCAGATAGGCCGTAAACCTCTTGAAAGGAGGCTTCAGTGCAGCAACAAACCTTAAAGATGGTCTCTCTCAACATGGGACGCGGTTTTCCCGGCTTTGACCGGATGCGTAAATTCCTCGAGGAGCAACAGGCTGACGTTTTGCTCCTGCAAGACCTCCGCGGTGACCACGTGTCGCTGTTCCCTGCGGTGTTCGGTCCATCGGCGCATTTCGTGCCGATGGGCAGGCACTACTTCGTGGGCGGCATCGGTTGGGTTCCGGTCGGCATCGGGATCTTCTCGAAGCACCCATTCCTCAGCACATCTGCGCACGCCTATGTTGGTGCATTGCAGCCGGTTCAGAATCTGGACGGCTGGGCGCACGACGGAAAGGGCGGATCCTACGCGACAGATCTGAATCGTCTTCGCGCGACTGAGGCCCGCATCGCGGCTTTCGCGGACGTGTCTGTTCATGGTTGTCTGTCCGTTCGCGTCGGCACCACCCACGGCGTCTGGACGCCGGGCGGCAATGTGGACGATCATCAGCGCCGCTCGATGCGCATTCTCCGCAGCATCATGGAGGAACGGATGATCGACGGCGCGGTGATGGCCGGCGACTTCAATGCTGCGGCAGGCGGCTTGATTCAAGCAATGCTCGCCGATTCCCGTTTCTATACCTACCGAATGCCGCCCGATATCACCAATACGGTGGACTGGGTGGTGCGTGGCAGGGCGGGTCCTCACTTGGTCGTGGATCAGATCTACGCCGCACATCTCGACGTCGCCGGCGTGCAGACGCACGCCGGCGTGAGCGACCACATGGCCCTCTCGTTCACTGTGCAGCTCCGGCCCGATCACTGATCGGTCGCAGCTCAACAGCACCTCGATCTCAACAGTTCTTTCGCGACTCCCTCGAGCCCTTATCGGCACGGGGGAGTTTTTTCTTACTTGTGGCAGTGTCCTGCTATTTCCGCCACAGATACAGAGCGATCGGAAAGTAGTAACTGTTTTTGAATGTTTCCGAAACTTGGAAGTTGAAATCGCGATCGGCGCCGCGGCCCATGAAGGAAGGCCAGACCCTGTCTTTTAATTTTCTAAATTTGACCTTGTCCATCACTTCGCGCTTGAACAACGGGCTGTTGCCGGCACCGGGATAGGGCTTCAGATTTCCGAAAAAGAGTTTGTGTATGATACGAAAACGTTTGTGGTGAAAATGGATTGATGCGTTCAAGCGGGGCGAGACCTTGGCGATCACCCCTTTTGCTTTTTGTGAAAACATATAAATCTCTTTCGGCCCCAAGACCTTGTCGTGCATTGTGTATTCCGCTTTTGTCCTCACAAGCTCTTCTTTGAACGGCACTGATTCGGTGGTGATGTGTGTCGCATTATGCTTTGTGAGGAGGTCGTGCTGTATTTCCAAACGATTCAAGAAAGAAGCGTCATCTCCGTCTTGGAAGGTGATGAGCTCTCCTCGGGCTTTGGTGAAGCCAAAATTGCGTGCCGCGTAGCCGGCGTTGGTATTTCGATTCAATATCGGATCGATGCGCTCGTTATCGTCGCTGGGCAGGACATAATACGATACTCGCGGGTCTTTTTTCGACATGTTCCCGACAATCTGTTCCGTATTATCTGTACTGTTGTCATCCACCACGATGACTTCCAGATTCGTGTATGTCTGCCGCAGGATGGATTCAATGGCCGTCTCGATCGTTGCGGCGTTGTTATGTGCGGGGATAATTACAGAAATGAGCGGTCTTGCCGATACATTTTTCATGGGCGTAGTATATCATCGATAAATGTGCCATAGGCAGCGCTGAATGTTTCCCTTGTATGATGTTCGCGAGCGTAGGTCCAAGCGGCGCGCGCCATCGCTTCGAGCGCCTTTGGTGCCATGGTGGCGATGGCGCGCGCCTGTGTTCGGATCGATTCAACTGTCGGATTTTCAATGATGATCGCCGGCGCATCTTCGCCGAGCCCAGTCTGCTTCGTGACGATCGGGAAGACGCCAGCATGCATTGCCTGTACGACCGCACCCGATGTTCCCTCCGAGGCGGATGGGTAGATGATGGTGGCGCACTTGTTGGTGACGTCGGTGAAGGCCGCGTCACCGACGGTCATGTTTCCATCTTTCGTCAAACGCGGCCGAGGGTAGCAATGGATATTTGGCAGAGCGAGCTCTCGAGTATAGGCTTCGCGAAATCCTTTTTCGCTCGCTGCCGGACCGATGATATGCAAATGCAGGTCCGGCATCTCCGCGAACGCTTCCACCAAGAGACAGAGGCCTTTTAGGATGGCACCGCCGCCGCTAAAAAAGAGAAAATGTTTACGCGCCTCGGCAAAATCTTTCGCCGAACGCTCGGGGAAGTCGAACGTCTGCGCCACAGAGATCGGGATTTGGTAAATAGGCTTATTAAACGGAGCGTAGGTCGAGTGAACAGTCTTATTGCCAAAGCCTTCTAGAAAATCGGCAAAGGCAGGATTATTTAATCCGGCCTCGACTCTTTGGGCAGGAAGAACAATACCCCGTCGCTGCTTCAGGTCCGCGAGTCGAGCTGCCTCAGCGGCGTTCTGAAAACCGCTCTCCGAAGAAGTGATATGCATCACTTTCTTGCAAGAAGCAGGGAGTTTTTTTGCCAATCGCTGCAGATTTTGTCGCACGTCGACGACAAAATCGTACGGCTTGTGCGGCACAAAAGAAGTGTTCGAAGCATCGATCACATCAACATCGTATCCTCGCACCGAGAACAGTCGCGCGATCTCAGAGCACTCCCAGTAATTGGTATGCGGATCGGTGAATCGCTGCCATGGCAGAAGGGTGAATGGTCCGGCGAGATAGGAGAGGAGTACGGTGCCACGCTTTTTTGTTTGTCCTGGCAGAGTGATCGGAAGATAAAGCCGTCGGCTCAATTTGTTTCGATAGGCACGAAGCGAGCGGTAGCACCACTTAATAAAATCAAATTGAACTCCGAAAGCCTTCGCGCTCCGAAGAATGTTTGATACGACCGATGTCTCGCTCGGTCGGAAATTTTGCTCGTAGAAATTGTGATCGTATTCGCTATTCTGTCGCACCATTGTTGGGTGGATGATATCGCCCTTGTCATATATATCGAAGACCTGCAAGTGTTGATTATTCCCGGACGAGTGCGTGCCACTTGTGCCGATGTTTGAGATCAGGTTCACTGAGGGTACGATGCAGAGGCCGCCGCTCATCAAACAGGCATACAGCCACTGCGGATCCCAACTATTGATCGCGCCTGTGTGAATATCGGAGAACATTTTGCTCACATGTTTTCGCATGTAGCGCTCAGGGTAAATAGAAGCGATCTTTTTGCGCGAGGCTTTCTTCGACCAGCCGCACATTGTTGGGTCATACTGCTTCCACGATCGTCGCCATGTGGCCCAACCCCAGATAGAGAAGAATCGCGAGAAAAAATATCCTCCGGCAATCAGGAAGTCGGGCAGAAAATTGTCTCCTGAGATCATCATGATGCGCTCGTTGTAGCGATATCGCTCAAGCATCTCTCCGGCAAAGCGGAAAAAAGACGGGTGGGGCAGGCAGTCGTCTTCAAGAATGATCCCTTCTTCAACGTGTTCGAAAAACCAGTTTAATCCGGAAGAGATCCGATCCTTCAGCCCTAGATTTTTCTCCGCGTAGTCGCGCTGCACTTCACATGGCCAATCGATCTGCGCATCCGCGACGATTGCTCGGGTCTGTTCGCAGAGCGCGGCCTCGGCTGCCGTCCGCGGGCCGTCGGCGATCACGAACAGTTGTCGAGGCCGCGCCGCCCGTATCTCCGCGAACACTTTTTTCGTGTATTCCGGCCGATTGAAAATGATGAATGCCACCGGCGGCGTATTTTTATCCTGCGACATGGTATTTTTTGTGAGACTGAAGCCAGACTTCCAAGCAGTACAACACCCAAATCTGGTAGTTGTGCTCGTCACGCCCTTCCTCGAAAAAGTGGTGAAGCATTTTGTCCACGACAGGCTTATTCAGCAGAGAAAACACCTCGGCCTGCGGGCTTCCGAGCGTTTTTTGCACTTCTGCTTTGAAACCCCCGCTCCGTAACCATTTTTTCACCGGCGCGCCGAAACCTTGTTTGCGGCGATGCACGAATTCCTTCGGCATGACTTCGCCGAGCAGGTCTTTCAGGATGCGCTTGTACATCACGTCATTCGTTTTGTATTCGTCGGGCAAATTGTACACGTATTCAGCTAGCTTGTGATCCAAAAAAGGCGAGCGGACCTCCAGCGAATTCATCATGCCGGCGCGATCGGCCTTCACTAAAAGCAGACCGGGCAGGTAGGTGGTGAGGTCAAAGAGATTTATCTTTTCCGCCGAAGAAAGATGCGAATCTTTCACTTGCGAATTGATGATGCTGCTCTCACCAAAGCACGAAGCTCCGACTTTGGCCGCGTCTGTGTGTCCGGGTGTAACCTTCCACAACTGCTTCCGCTCCGCTGGGCTGAATACACGCACCGCCTGCAGGTAGCCGGCGAGCGGGCTCCGGAACATTTTTTCGATAAAGTTCTTTCGATACGACAAATGTTTGTGCCGAGTGTACCAGCCGTAGCCGAGAAACAATTCGTCCGCGCCGTCGCCCGAGAGTGCCACTTTCACCTTGCTAGCGGCGAGCCGCGATACCAAAAATTGCGGGAAGTCGGAAGAGTCGGCGTGCGGTTCATCGAAATACGCGATGGTCGAACGCAGTTCAGAGATCGCATCGTCTTTTGCTTGTAGAGGGTAGTGTTCAGTACCGATCTTCTTTGATGCTTCAAGTGCGAAGGGGAGTTCGTTTATGTAGTCTTGGTAGCCGACAGAAAACGTTTTGATAGGCGCCTTTGAAAATGATTGCGCGATGTGTGTGACCAAGGTTGAGTCCACGCCGCCAGATAGGAATGAGCCGATCTCGACGTCGGCGATCATACGCTTTTTTACCGCTGCAGTGAGCAGAGTACGCACTGTCTCGCGAGCTTCCTCGTACGTAGGGACTTTCTCCGCCTGCTTTTCCAATCGCCAATACTGCGAGACGGAAAGTCTGCCGGCTTCAAATGTCGCCCGTGACGCCGGCGGCAGGGTGTGCATGTTTTTGTACACCGTTTTCCAAGGGGGAATGTACATGAGCGTCAAATAGTCGTCGATCGCGTTTGGGTCGAGCACGCCCTTGACCGTGCCGCTCTCGAAGACCGCCTTGATTTCTGAAGCAAAAATGAGCGTGGCATTTTGATTTTGCTCGCCAATTTTTTCGTATGCGTAATACAGCGGCTTCTTGCCAAAACGGTCGCGTGCCAAAAAGAGCCGCTGTTTGGCTTCATCCCAAATTGCAAAAGCAAACATGCCTTCCAAGTGAATTGGGCAATCTTCGCCGTATTCCTGATATGCCTTCAAAATGACCTCGGTGTCGGAGTTGGTGGAAAAAACGTGACCCTTGGCGGAAAGCTCAGCGCGCAATTCACGGTAGTTGTAGATCTCGCCGTTGAAAGTGATCGTGAGTGGCGCTTTGTTGTCGCGCATCGGCTGATGTCCGCCGGAGAGGTCGATGATAGAGAGGCGAGTCTGGGCGAGGATGCAATGCTCAAAACGAACAACCCCTTTGTCATCCGGTCCTCGTTGCTGCAGCGTGCCAAGCATCCGAGCGACAACTGGGTCGCTATAATGCTCGAGCTTTGTGCCGGTGATGCCAAGAATGCCACACATAGGATTATTGAATTACTTCTTCTGCGTGAATTGAAAATCAAATAATGTCTTGCTCGGTACCGGCGGGAGTTTTTTGGTGTGGTAGAAGCCGTTGTTGTCGATGTTGACCACAGCCGCATCGAGAATGGCATCGAAAATCTCGGAGTTTAGGCTATCCGATGCCATGAACAGGCTGAGCAAATATTCGCCGCTCTGCAAGTTGATATTTTTTATCTCGACCGTGATGGCACCTTCGCCTGATTGGAAATCGAGTTTCTGTCCGAGGACACCGTTGGTGATATTGGTCAGATCTTCGCCCTTGGTGTTTTTGATATCGATCGACATTTTCACGTCTTTGAAGGTCTCGTTTGTTTTGTTGAAGTAGGTAATATCGAAAATCAGCGAGCTTTTTTCGTTCAAGCCGCCGCCGCGGAGTTGGCAAGAAGTGAAGCGTACCTTGCCGCTGCCTTTGCGGTCGGTGCGCGTGCCAAGATTGGCCTCGCCCAGCTCTTTTCGAGTGTGTAGATAGAAATCGATGACATCTTTGGTTTTGCCGACCTTCTTCACTTTTCCGCCTTCCACGAGTACGCACTTGCTGCAGAGCTTTTCGATCGCCGCCATGTTGTGGCTCACGAACAAAATGGTACGACCGGTCTCCTTCACTACCTCTTCCATCTTGCCGAGACACTTCTTCTGGAAATCGGCGTCACCGACGGCGAGCACTTCATCGACAAGTAAAATGTCCGGCTCCATGTGTGCCGCGACCGAGAAGGCGAGGCGGACGTACATGCCGCTCGAGTAGTAGCGGACAGGGGTGTCGAGGAATTTTTCGACGCCCGAAAATGCGACGATCTCGTCGAATTTTCGGGCGATCTCCTTCCGTGGCATGCCAAGGATCGCGCCATTCAAAAAGATATTCTCTCGGCCCGTCAATTCAGGATGAAAACCAGTACCCACTTCGAGCAGGGAAGCCACGCGTCCGCGCATGATGATCTCGCCTTCGGTCGGCGGAGTGATCCCAGTGAGGATCTTCAACAGGGTCGATTTGCCGGCGCCGTTGGAGCCGATGATGCCGATGATCTCGCCCTTCTCGACTTGCAAGTCGATATTTTTCAGCGCCCAAAACTCCTCTTTTGTTTCGAGACCGATCGCCGCCTTCGCCTTGAGCTTCATATAGCGGAAAGGATTTCGGAACATTGCCGCCAACACGTCACGCAGCGCGATGTAGCCACCACGGTTGTGGTTGATCACGTATTTCTTGCCGACTCCTTTGATTTCGATAATTGGTTGCATTTTTTGTGTGGTTTTAAAAATGTTCGCTACACAACGTCCGCGAAGTACCGCTCGACCTTTTTGAAATATACAGTGCCGATCACCAATAGCACGAGACAGGCGGCAAAAGATATCGACACCAACTCCCAATTCACTGGCGCGGTGCCAAGTAAGGACGCCCGAGCGGTCTGAATGACTCCCATCATTGGGTTGAGCGCGAGCAGCCAGGAATATTTGCCCGCAATGCTGGCCGGATAGATCACCGGCGTCACGAATAGCAAAGTCTGAATGAAGAAGGGCAACACAAAACGAACATCTCGATATTTTACATTGATCGCCGCCAAGAAAAGCCCGCCGCCCACCGCTGCCATGAAGGTGATGATGAGGAGTAGTGGCACTATCGCGATGCTGCTGATGCCGGGGACATAGCCGTAGTAGATCATCATGCCGGCGAGGATGACTGCGGCGATGGCGAAATCCACGAATTTGGTGGTCACGGACGAAAGCGGCAGGATCAGGCGCGGAAAGTATACTTTGGTGATGATCGATTGGTTCGAAATGAGCACGTTACTGGTATCGCTGAGCGCGCCGGAGAAGAATTGCCAAAATAGGAGGCCGACATATACGAAGATCGGGTAGGGGACGCCGTCCGAAGGCACATTGATGAGCTTGCCGAAGAAGACGCTGAACACCACCATAGTAATGAACGGCTGAAAGATCGCCCAGAGCGCGCCAATGCTGGTTTGCTTGTATCGCACCTTCAGGTCGCGCCAAGTGAAGAAGTAAAGAAGCTCGCGGTAGCGCCACACCTCCTGAAAATCCTTTAGAGTCAGGACTTTTTTTGGCCGGATGACTGTCTCCGTTGTCTCGGTATAAGTGTGCATGAAAGGTGAAGGGGAATTTCTAAAATATTACCATTTATTGATCTTTTTCACGACCTTCTTCTTCGCGCTCAGATATGTCCGCACCGCTTCTTTCTCCAATTCAGGGGAGACCAGCCGCAAGATCTCTTTGCCGAGGATACGATATTGGCCGCCGACCTTGTTTGCACGCAACAAACCGCGTTTCAAGAGGCGCTTGATCGTGCTCTCGCTGATGCGGAGAATATTCTGCGCCTCATTTGTAGTATAGATGCCGTGCGGCGCGACCTCGCCGACATTTCCCTGTAGTTGGTTCATGTGGTATATGGTAGCAAAAAATAGAGAAGTGTCAATAGGTGTCAAATTGGCTCACGCAATGATCCCGCTTCGGTTCCGCATTTCCACCATCCTTTGTGTTCTAGTAGCGCCGCTTGCCGGCCTGCGGTATAGTTATGCCTATGAATACTGAATATATTGCAAAGTGGGTGGCAAACGCGGCGGTGTTTCTGCTCGTTCTCGTGCCATTCATCGTCGGCGACGGTACCTTTTTTCCAAATTCCTTTTTCCCGTTCATCACGGGGAAGGCGTTCGTCTTTCGCTTCCTGACGGAAGTGCTTTTCGCGGCATGGCTGATCCTCGCTTTTGTAGATGAGCGATACCGTCCGCGCGCGTCTTGGATAGCATGGGCTGTCAGTGCTTTTCTTGTCGTCATGCTCATCGCGGACCTCGGCAGCGAAAATCCGTTTAAGAGTTTCTGGTCCAATTTCGAGCGCATGGAAGGCTTCATAACTCTTATCCATCTCGGCGCGCTCTTTTTGGCGGCAGGTTCACTCTTCAAGACCGAGCCGCTTTGGAACCGTTTTTGGCAGAGCTCTCTGGTGGCGAGCGTGATCATGGCGGCGTACGGTCTTTTTCAACTGGCCGACTGGGCGGCTATCCATCAGGGCAGCACTCGTCTCGATGCCGCGCTCGGCAATTCTGCCTACCTCGCTGTGTACATGATCTTCCATGTGTTCATTGCTCTGTTCCTTTTGCTTCGCTATGTGAAAAAGTACGCGGGTACGTCGCAATGGTCAGCTTGGTTGCCGTCGCTCTATGGCATCGTAGCTCTGCTTGACCTTGCCGTCCTCTACTACACCGCCACGCGAGGCGCGCTTATCGGCACTGCTCTTGGTATTACGCTCATCGCAGTCGGCCTCGCTTTCTTTGAGAAAGAGCAAAAAGTATTGAAGCAAATTGGCATCGGCGCTTTGATCGCTATCGTGTTGGCGACAGGAGCGCTCTTCGTCGGCAAGAACAGCGAATTTGTCCGCAACAGCGAAGTGTTGTCCCGATTCAGTCAGCTCGCGACATTCAATGTGAAATCGATCGCGCAAGGCGAAGGTAAATCTCGATTCAAGATCTGGACAATGGCATGGCGCGGCGTGCAGGAACGGCCGATTCTCGGTTGGGGACAGGAGAGTTTCAATTATCTCTTCTACAAGTACTATTCTCCTGAAATGTATGATCAGGAGCCATGGTTTGACCGTGCTCACAATGTGTTCCTCGACTGGCTTGTGGCTGGTGGTTTTCTCGGCTTGCTGTCGTACCTCGCTATCTTTGCTGCACTCATTGGCCTGATCTGGAAGAAGCATATGCCGTTCAGCTTGCCGGAACGTCTGACCCTCATGGCTCTCGTGCTGGCGTACTTCGTCCACAATATTTTCGTCTTCGATCAATTGGCAAGCTACCTCTATTTTTTCCTGGTGCTCGCGTATGTGCATGCCCTGTATCACGAGACCAAGGAGGGGAAGGCTGAGAGCGCTATTGGTGCATGGTGGAAAGCACATCAGCGCGGTTTGGCAGAGGGTGGAGTGCCTGTCGTTTTTGTATTGTTCATCGCGGCTGTCTGGATGCTCAACTGGAGCGGATTCGTGCAGGCTACCCGCTTGATCGAGGCGCTTCAGCCGCAGAAAGAGGGCCTGCCGAAAAATATTGAGCTTTTCAAGGACGTGCTCGATCGCCGCACTATGGGTTTGTATGAATCGCGTGAGCGTTTGGCCGAGGTTGCGGTGCAAATGAGCAGGGTCAATGTTGATCAAACGCTGAAAACGGAAGTGTTCAATCTGGCCTATGCCGAATTGAAAAAGCAGATCGATGAAACGCCGAATGATGTTCGTTATTTGTATTTCATCTCTTCATTCCTCTCTTCGTATCAGCGCTTTTCTGAAGCATTGCCGTACGCGCAGAAAGCGGTGGAGCTTTCGCCGCGCAAGCAAATGCTTTTGATGAATCTCGGCAGCATTTATCTGAATATTGGCCAGGTCAAGGAGGCGCTGGCGGCATACAAGCAATCGTTTGACCTCGAGCCGAAGTATGAGGAAGCTCGATTGGCATATGCACTCGCGGCCGTGTATGCGGGTGATGTTGTGCTTCAGAAGCAGCTACTGGAGCCTGTCTATGGCACCACTCTGATGTCCGAACAGCGCTTTTTGCAGGCGTATCTCAACACCAAGCAGCCGCAGAGAGCAGTGCAGGCGCTGAGTACTGCGGTGGCTGCTTCTCCGAATGATCTCGAGCTACGTCTCAAGCTCGCTTCACTGTATTTGCAAGTGGGGGACAAGGCTTCGGCGATCGCGCAGGTGAAGAAGGCGGCTCAGTTGCACCCGGAATTTGCTCCACAGGAGGCCGCGTACTTGCAGCAGATTGCGGACTTCAAAGGGAATTGATATACTGTCGAGGTGAGTGACTGACAACCTGTTGGACACCCAAAAAATGTATACGTGAGTCCCCGCCTTGGCGGGGTTTCGCGTTTTTGGCGAGTGGGGTATTATTATATCTGGCGAACATTCTGTTGTGTCCGGCGATGGTGAGCGGCTGCACTCACATAATACATTACATTTGGAGCCGACTCCGCTCACCATCACTCGACATATACTCTCTCTTTCTTTTTCCCGACATGATCACCGTACAAAAAGATATTTCGTTGGCCGAATTCACCACGCTTCGCATCGGCGGCAAGGCGGCTTTTTTTTGCGAAGTGCGGACACCGGCGGAGCTCGCTGAGGCATCGGCTTTTTTTCTGAAGGAGCGAAAGGCGCGAGCACTTCGAGCTGATTTTGAAAAGCGGGAGTCGTTTGATTTTTTTGTGCTTGGCGAGGGTTCGAATACACTGGTTTCGGATGCCGGATACTCTGGGTTGGTCATTCGTTTGGCGATCAAGGGGGTGAAATGGAAGGAGATCGTCGATGCGGCCGGCGCCGACAAAGTGGAGATCGTCGCCGGCGCCGGCGAGCATTGGGATGATCTGGTGGCTTTGACAGTGAGCAAGAAATATTACGGCTTGGAAAATCTCTCCGCGATCCCAGGAACGGTCGGCGCCGCGCCGGTCCAAAATATCGGCGCCTACGGCGCCGAAGTCAAGGACGTCATTTCATTCGTCGAAGCATTTCACTTCGAGACCGGCGAGACCAAGACATTCACCCCCGAAGAGTGCGCTTTTAGCTATCGTGATAGTTTTTTCAAACAACCGGAAGGAAAAAATTGGATCATCACTTCGGTCGGCTTTCTGCTCGACAAAAAGGGACGTGTCAATATTGGCTACAAGGATCTCAAATTGCGTTTCAAAGACACTTATTCAAGCCAAGTGTCACTCGAGGAGGTGCGAAAGGCGGTTGTTGATATTCGAAAGGACAAATTACCCGATGTGACAATGATCGGCACCGCCGGCTCCTTTTTCAAAAATCCAGTCATTCGCGCCGAACTATACAAAGAGTTGCAAGAAGAATACCCAAACATGCCAGGCTTCGTGGAAAATGAAGGCCATGTCAAAGTCCCGCTCGCTTGGATCCTTGACAATGTCTGCAAACTGAAGGGTTGGAAAAATACCGCCGGCACGGTCGGCTTGTACGAAAAGCAACCGTTGGCATTGGTGAATGTCGGTGGAGCTACCGCCGCGGAAGTCTCCGCTGCCGCAACGCATGTCGCTGCACTCGTGAAAGAAAAAACTGGTATCGATATAGAGTGGGAGGTGAGAGGATTGGGTTTGTAAGCGGCAATAGTTGTCCACAGCCGGTTGATTTTCTTTAAAATCGGCGTACCATGGTGAATAGGTCTGTTGATGAATGTCTTCGGCGTTTTGCCGCATCGAGCGGAATTCAAAACGTTTGATGAAGATCGTAGTCACGGACAACGAAAGGCACACAGTGAAAAAAGTCGATCAGTGGACACTTGGACTGGCCTGCGCGGGCGCAATCGCCTTCGCCACGGTCTGCGCCATCGCAAGCAAAGCGGATCCGCCGGCAGCCCAAGTGGCAGTTGTCGCATCATCGCACGAAGTCGCGTCAAGCGCCGACACCCTGGCTGAGAACACCTCGCCGCCTGTGGCAGTCGTCGTCTCCAAAGAAGTCGCTACCGTGGCCGTGGAAGGCCGGATCGTTGGTCCCAACCTGGGCGCTGTCACCGGAAAGGAGGTCGCCGTTACCGGCCCGCAACTTGCCGCCGGCGTGATCAGCTTCTATCCCGTTGCCGGCACCCAGAACTACGTCACCGTTGCGCACAAGCTGCCGCAGCCGCTGGCCATCCCGATTTCCGTAGTCGTCGCGAGCTAGTTACAAGTTCTCATCTGGCCTCGCTCAGACACCACCCCTTCCGGGCAACTGGAAGGGGCTTCTTTTTTCACTTTTTTCTCAAAAACCTACCGAAAATGGCTCCATTATGCTACTATGGGCCGACCGATGAAACCGACTTTTTTTGAGCAATTCAGGAAGCTATTCGGCGACGACAACGAAAAAGCCTTGAAAAAGGCCCGTCCTTTTGTGCCAAAGATCAACGAATTTGAGGCAAGCATGAAGACCTTGTCCGATGCAGAACTGCAAGCCAAAACGGCTGAATTCAAGGCACGGATCGCCAAGACAATTGAACAGGGCGGCACGGAAAAAGACGCTCTCAACGCAGTGCTGCCCGAGGCATTTGCAGTGGTTCGTGAAGCATCTCGCCGAACGCTCGGCCAGCGCCATTTCGATGTGCAGCTCGTGGGCGGCATCATCATTCACAACGGAGGCATCGCCGAAATGCGCACCGGTGAAGGAAAGACGCTCGTGGCCACTCTGCCGGCATATTTGAACGCGCTCACCGGCAAGGGTGTGCATGTGGTGACGGTGAACGACTACCTCTCTCGCCGAGACGGCGTGTGGATGGGCAAGATCTACTCTTTCCTCGGCTTGTCGGTCGGCGTGCTCAATCACGAGGCTTCCTATTTGTATGACCCCGCGCATGTTGAGAAGGAGAGTGAGCAAGGATTTTTCAAAGTGGTGCACGAATTCATGCGGCCATGCAGCCGCCCGCAGGCATACCAGGCCGACATCACCTACGGCACCAACCATGAATTCGGTTTCGACTATCTGCGCGACAATATCGAGTATGAACCGAGGTTGCTTCGCCAGCGTCCGCCGGCCTGCGCCATTGTCGACGAGATCGACTCTATTTTGATCGATGAAGCCCGCACACCGCTCATCATCTCCGCTCCATCGCGTGACTCTGGTGAGATGTATGCGCAATTTGCCAAGATCGCAGCATCGCTCCAGCAGGAAACCGACTATGCTGTCGACGAAAAATTTCATTCGATCGCTCTCACCGACGCCGGCATCACCAAAGCCGAAACTGCCCTCGGCGTGGACAATATCTATACGGAAAAAGGCATTGCGTATGTGCATCATCTCGAGACCTCGGTCCGAGCCAAGGCTTTGTATCATCGTGAAAAGGAGTATGTGGTGAAGGATGGAGAGGTTGTGATCGTCGATGAATTCACCGGCCGATTGCAGCCTGGCCGTCGTTGGTCTGAAGGTTTGCATCAGGCGATCGAAGCAAAAGAAGGCGTGAAGGTGCAGCAAGAATCGCGCACCTATGCTTCCATCACCTATCAAAACTTGTTTCGCCTGTATCCAAAACTCTCCGGCATGACCGGTACCGCGCTCACTTCGAAAGAGGAATTTTTGAAAGTGTACGGACTCGAGACAGTGTCGATTCCGACGCACCGACCGATCACTCGAAAAGATCACAACGACCTCATTTTCCAGACCGAAGCAGGGAAATTCAAAGCGATCGCTCGCAAGGTGAAGGAGCTGAATGTGAAAGGGCAGCCGGTGCTCATCGGTACCGTGTCGATCGAAAAGAACCAATTACTCTCAGCATTTTTGAAGCAGGAGGGAATCAAGCACGAATTGTTGAATGCGAAGCCCGAATACGCGGAGCGAGAGGGCGAGATCGTCGCACAGGCCGGCCGGCGCGGCGCGGTGACCATCTCCACCAACATGGCAGGACGAGGTGTGGACATCAAGCTCGGCGGCGCCACCGCGACCCCTGCGGAGTATGAAGAGGTGAAAGCGCTCGGTGGTCTGTTTGTACTCGGCACCGAACGTCACGAGGCGCGCCGCATCGACAACCAGCTGCGAGGCCGCGCCGGCCGACAAGGCGATCCTGGAGACACGCAGTTCTTCGTGTCCCTCGAAGACAATTTGATGCGCATTTTCGCTTCCGACACGGTGAAGAAAATGATGGGTCGGCTGAACATTCCGGAAGATCAGGCGATCGAAAATATCATCATCACCAAATCACTCGAAAGCGCGCAGACAAAGATCGAAGGTTTCCATTTTGATGCTCGAAAGCAGGTGCTCGAATACGACGACGTGTTGAACTTGCAGCGCCTCACCGTGTATGAGAAACGCAGAAAGGTCCTGCTTGGATCGCCGACAGATGTTGATGCGGTGCTCGAGCAATATATTGCAGAATCGGGTGAATTGGCCGAGGCGATCCGAAAGACGGTCGCCGAAAAACGAGCGTTGCTAGGTGATGCGGAATTTTATGCCACTATCCGTCGCCTGCTGCTTCAGTCAGCAGATCTTTTCTGGGTGGATCATTTGGAGGCGATGGACTATATTCGCTCGAGCGTGCGATTGCGCGCATACGGACAGCGTGATCCGCTCGTGGAATACAAGAAGGAGGGTTTGCGACTTTTCAAGCATATGAATCAGAGCGCACAGGAACAGGTGCTGAAATTGTTGCCGAATATCGGTGCCGGCGCATTTGTTCAGGACGAAAAAGCGATGCGTGAGACGCAAAAGAAAATGCATTTGATCAGCGGAGGGGAGGGAGTGAAGGCGGTGCCTGCGGGTGTGGAGGGCGAAGGCGCTTTCCCTAAAGTCGGCCGAAATGACGACTGTCCGTGTGGTAGCGGAAAGAAGTACAAGAAGTGCCACGGAGCCTAGTCGCTTTGCTAATCCGCCCTTACTTTTTGTGGTATCTGATTGCGTCGACAATGACCTCCGCGGCTTCTTTGTATGCTAGGTCGTTTGGGTGGAAATAGTCAGGAGCGTAATATTTATCCGGAGCCTTCGCCACACGATCGCTTAGAGGGTCGTTCACTAAGTCAACAAATATGAGCCCATTTCCCTCAGAAAAAGATCTGAGCAATGCCACCATGTTTCTTTGTCGATACACCCACAACCGCCGAACCAGATACGGAGCCGCATAGGAGGCTCGCATGCTCGCCGGAGTAAACCACAAGATTGTCTTACTTATTTTTCGCAGTTTTGTCGTGAGCTCGCTGAGCTCTGATGATATTACATCCAATTCAGTTCCATCAGTGACATCATTTGCCATCGCCGATATGATTACGAGGTCATAATGGTTTGAAGGAGCTTTTTCCGCTTGGGCGACCAGGTCACCGATAATTGAGCCACTTACGGAAAGATTGTCTACATCAATTACTCGGTACTCAGAAAGGCCATTGAGGATTTGGTAATGGACCGTTTTTTCTAGACCAGTAGAGCCGACGCCGACCCCGATACTGTCGCCTATCACAAGCACTTTTAGGTTACCATTGCCACTCGGGTGGTTGATTTGGTATGGTGCAGCTAAAGTATGTCTAGAAAGCAGCCATGCTCGGTAAATGTGGAATATAACGCCCCCAAAGATTTCGACAACTGAAATCGCGGAAATTGAGATAATTATCGATCCAATGAGCAGCCGGAGCATAGTATGGGTTTATTTCATGACCGACTACTAAGAATTAATGCAATTAGAGTATATAATGAATAATGAATTCAGTAAAATGAACTAATGTCCGCCCAAACTCACGACTGGAAATTTTATCTGACCTCTGCGGAAGCGTGGGAAGGAATGTTGTCTGCCTGCGAAGAGGCCAAGACGTCGATCGATTTCGAAGAATTCATCTTTGAGAACGACGCGGTGGGAGCGCGTTTTGCCGAAGTGCTTTGCCGCAAGGCAAAGGAGGGCGTCCGCGTGCGTCTTCTCTGCGATATGGTGGGTAGTTTTTTCTTGCTGGGCGCTTCGATCGTCAATCGGATGCGCGATGCCGGCGTCGAGGTGGTCTTTTTCAGTCCTGTTCGGCCTTGGAGATTTTTGCGCTTCCGAGTGTGGCCGCTGCGTGACCATCGCAAGCTGATGGTGGTGGATCGACATTTTGGATTTGTGGGGGGCGTTTCGGTGGGTGAGGCCTATGCGACTTGGCGCGATACACAGGTACGCATCGAGGGTGAGATCGTGGTGCGTCTGCAGGAGGCCTTCGACCATATGTGGTGGACGGCTCAAAAAGATTCCAGCAAGGTCTTTCGATTTCCTGAGCATCGGCCGACCGAGGACGGTTTCCGTCTACTCACCAACGCGCCGCATTTTCGACAGCGATTTATCAACGGTACGTTTGTCGACGTGATGCGCGGAGCCAAGAAATCGATCTACCTCACCACTCCGTATTTCGTGCCGGATCGAAAATTTTTCCGCGTGATGCGTCTCTCTGCTCGGCGCGGAGTGGATGTGCGCCTGTTGGTGCCGGATCATTCCGACCATCCGTATGTGGACCTCGCCTCGAACGCGCACTTCAGAAAGGCGCTCAAGGCCGGAGTGCGTATCTATCGCTACCCGAAAGTGATGATCCATGCCAAGACGATGGTGGTGGACGACGAATGGTCTTCGGTGGGCAGCGCCAATTTGGACAACCTCAGCTCCTTTTTTAATTATGAATTGAATCTCACCTCGACAGATCGGCGATTTGTGGAAGAGTTGCGGAATCAATTTTTGGGCGACATTGCTGGGGCGAAAGAAGTGAATGCCGAAGAATGGAAGCTGCGCCCAGCCATTCTGAAATTCCTCGAAGCGATTTGTTTGCCGTTTGGACGATTTTTCTAAAAGAGCAGAAATGAAAACCCAGATCATCGCTGAAATAAAAACTAGGTCGCCTTTTGGATACGTGTCTCCGGACACATGGGAGGAATTGTTCGCTATCGCGGAAAGAGCGGGGGACATGATCTCGATTCACACCGATCCGCGCTGGAGCGGATCTTTTGAGTTGATAAAGCGCGCAAAACGGCTCACCAAAAAACCGATACTCGCGAAGGGTATTCATGAGACGGATGAATTGGTGAAAAAGGCGATAGACGCGGGTGCGGATTTTGTGTTGGTGGTTGGCAGGATTCCAAATATCTACACTGAGCGTTGTTTGATTGAGCCGAATACGCTCGAGGAATTGGCTCGATTGCCCAAACATCTTCGTGCGGTATGGAATAGTCGCGACCTGAAAACTGGCGGACAGAAAGAGGAAACATTTGCTGAAGCACGTAAAGTGTTTACCGGCTGGCTATGTCAGGCGAGTAATATTAGTGATCTCAACGATATTCATCCCAAGGCCGACGCTGTGCTCATTGGGACGCATCTGAAAAGACTGTTTGGAATATGAAAATGGAGGTGAAATTAAAGAGCAGGGATTTCCACATTTTGATATTTACCCGTCCTATATGATATGATTCCTCTCGCACTGTCGATTTTTTAGGCAGGTCAATTTATTCATTTTCGTCGTTATTTATTTACGTTTATTTTCCCCTCAATGAAGCACATCATTTCACGCATTACCGGCCGAGAGATCCTCGATTCACGCGGCAACCCGACCGTCGAGGTGGATGTCTTGTTGAAGGATGGTACCTTGGGTCGTGCCGCTGTTCCGTCTGGCGCTTCGACTGGCTCGCATGAGGCTGTCGAGCTCCGCGATGGTGATGCCAAGCGATATCTCGGCAAGGGTGTGGTGAAGGCAGTGGCCAATGTGAACGGCGCCCTCGCCAAGGCATTGTGTGGAAAAGGTAAGGGTCCGAAGAAGGATGGTTGGGAACAGCGTTCGCTCGACACGGCGATGAGCGCGCTCGACGG
>CAZRTH010000003.1:52391-63907 GCA_964602975.1 uncultured Candidatus Saccharibacteria bacterium
CGACCAAGCCGGCATCGACGGCGCCATGATCGCGCTCGACGGCACGCCCAACAAAGGCAAGCTCGGTGCCAATGCCATCCTCGGTATCTCGATGGCCTTCGCGCGAGCGGCGGCTGAAGCAGAGGACAAGGCGCTGTTCCGATATTTCGCGATGATCTCCAAGACCGGCAATCAGATGCGCCTCCCGGTGCCGATGATGAACATTTTGAATGGCGGCAAGCACGCAGAGAAGTCGACCGACTTTCAGGAATTCATGATCATGCCGGTGGGGATGAAATCTTTCAGCGAGGCGCTGCGAGCAGGTGCGGAGATCTTTCACACGTTGAAGAAGATTTTACATGGGCGAAATCTCGCGACCACTGTCGGTGATGAAGGCGGGTTTGCTCCGTCTCTCGGCACCAACGAAGCGGCTTTGGCCGTGATCATGGAGGCCATCGCCAAGGCAGGGTACAAGGCTGGCAGCGAGATTGCGATCGCGCTCGACTGTGCGGCGACCGAGCTGTACAAAGCGGGAGAAGCCGGCAAAGACGGCACCTACTTCCTCGCGAGTGAGAACAAGACGCTCACCAGCGCGCAGCTTGTCGATATGTATGCTATGTGGTGTGCAAAGTACCCGATCGTATCGATCGAGGATGGTCTTTCCGAAGACGACTGGGCCGGCTACGAGCTCCTCACCAAGAAGCTTGGCAAGAAAGTGCAGATTGTGGGAGATGATCTTTTCGTTACCAACATCGCTCGTTTGAAGATGGGTATCGAGAAGGGCGTGGGCAACTCTATTTTGATCAAGCTCAACCAGATCGGCACAGTTTCCGAGACCATTGACGCGATCAACATGGCCAAGAAGGCCGGCTACACCTCGATCATTTCTCATCGCTCCGGCGAGACCGAGGATTCGACCATCGCGGACTTCGTGGTGGGTACCGGCGCGGGGCAGATCAAGACCGGCTCGCTCTCTCGTAGCGACCGAGTGGCGAAGTACAACCAGCTCCTCCGCATCGAGGAGACCCTTGGCAAGAAGGCGAGTTATCCGGGGAAGGCGGCGTTTAGGGTGTAGCGACTTGCGATGGTCCTACTCAATTTGATATACTTGTACCACTGATCGCCGAGCCTCGGGGTCTCGCCTGGTAACCACAGGGACGCTCACAAAAGCTTGCTTCTCCTTATCGGTTTTGGAGAAGAATCACTTCGCAAAAGGTCGTGCTACAGAATTGTGTGCACGGCTTTTTGTATCCGCACGTAAGTTTCCGTGTCAATTTTGTCGATTTTTATGTTTAATCGTTTTGAGTCGATGAGTCTTATTTGATGAATGAGAAAAACCGCAATCCGCCCGTTTATTTGAATGGATACTTCCTTGCGTCGAGGCTTTCTTGTGGTTAGCGGGATGATGATGCACGTGGAATTATTTATCTTTTTGTATACAACCACAGGCCTTGCGAACGTCTCGCCGCCGCCGTCCTGCTCGTGACCTATGTTGATGCCTAGGTGACACCAGCGAATCTCATTCTGCTCAAAAAGCAAAGAATCTCTTCTCTCAAGGTCTTGTTTAAGCATATTCCAGCTATCAAAATCTTTTCGGTATTCTTGCGGATTCATCCATTTAGCTTAGCAAAACAGCGATAAAGAAATCGCAAAGAAAGTATCAAGAAATGATAAAGAAATGTTAAAGAAGAAATAAAATAAATAAGAAAAAACGCATGGGGCACTATGGCTCCATGCGTTTGTGTTTTGGTTTTGCGACCTGTCTGCTATTTTTGTAGCCTCTGATACCGGCCGCACAGCCACCAAGCGCCAACGACGAGCGATAGGCCCGACCATATCCAGGTCGCGGGGATGCCGCTGTATTTGGCGGAGAGACCGGAGAGTCCTAGACCGATGGCACCACCGATGTGGCGGGTCATTCGGGCGCAGGAGGCCGTCGTTGCTCGCGTCTCCGAGTCAGTGATCGCGCTGTGAAGTGCTGTGGTGAAGATTGGCTCAAGCACTCCTCGAGGGATCTGGCTCAGGGTGAATACGATCAGTGAGAACGGGAAGGGGCAGAGGGCGCTCGCGGCGACCAGTATGCCCGTACAGATCATCGAATCTCTCAAGGTGAGCATCGATCCTCTCTCGGTGGCCTTGTAGCGAAGTGCGATCTCGGCGCCAACCGCTCCACAGATCATCCACAGGCTCAACAGGCATCCGAGCCAGAATACCGGCAGGTGCTCCTTGAAGAATGGCTGCCAAAGCATATTCGTCCCCGCGCAGGCGAATGACTGCATCGCGGAGAGAAGGGCGAGGGTCCTGATAGTCGGATCTTTTCTGGTCAGCGCGATGCTTGTCCGCATTTTTTCCTTCAGCTCGATCCAATGCGCACGGATCGCATGTGTCTTGCGGACGAAGTAATCTTCACGCATCAGATATTTTGCCGCTATGGCATGACCAAGCATCAAGATCCCGCTCAGGATCCAGCAGCTAGCAGGATCCAGTGAATATATCCACGCCCCAACGATGCTTCCGAAGATGCCGGAGATCCTGCTCACCGTGCTCTCTCTAGTGAATAGCTTCGTCTTGTAGTATTCGAGCTCGGTGCCTTTCATGCCTGAATGAGCCAGACTATCCACAAGCCAGGCTTCGAAAGCTCCTGACACGCAGGTGCTACCGATGGCGAGGATCGCTTCAGCGGTGGCGAAGCCGATGAATGAATCGGACAGGCCGTAGACAATGAGCCCGAGCGACCAGAGCAGGCTCGCCAGGACGTATGAGGCTTTTCGGCCGAAGGTATCGGCGTAGGCCCCGGTTGGAATTTCCGCCAAGAAGAGCGTGCAGAAGAAGACGACGTTGACGCTATTGGCGAGGGCATAATCGTGCAAGTGGTTCATCAGGAAGTCCATGTAGACCGCCCCGTGAAATGAGCCGCCGCAAAATGTGCCGGCGCCTTCGAGTGTGAGATAGAGCGTTCCGATCTGTTTAGGTGAGCGGGGAAGCTGTTTCATAAGGATGATCGCTGCTTGTATTTGGTTGTGAAGAACTATCGTACTGAACGCGGAACGAAAATCCCGACTTCGTTCAGTCGGGATTTGTCTAAAAGGTATTGGAGTCAGGGGTTACTGATTACAATAGGGATTTACACACATTGCGACTGAATAAAATGGACTGTCTGTGTCCTTTCGGGACGCGACAAAGGCGCCATAGAGGGTGGCGTTTGGTCCGATATTCATATGTTCGCATGGGTAATGCATGTGTGGACTATAGCACGAGTATAAAATAAAGTCAAATAAAAAACCGCGTGGCGCACTTGGCACCACGCGGTTACGAGAGAGGGTAGGGTAAGCCATGTTTACACCCGAAACGTGTCGGCCTCGCGAGCGAAGCAAACCTTGGTGCCGGGGAATGCCTCGGCGAACTCGGCCTGCATTTCGGCTTCGAAGCGCCGGAGGTCCGCATCGGGACGACTCGGATCGTGATGACCCACCAGGATCGTGCTCGGCACAGACTCGCACAAGCTGAGCGCGGCCCGGAGCATGCCCGGTGTCGAGTGACCCCAGCCTTTGCGGCTCATGGCTGGTCCGCCACCGATGCCTGTATTTCCAGCGTGCTCTTCGTCGCGATACTGCACATCGACGTAGAGGATGGCAGCACCAGAGACGAATTTCGCATACTCAGCACGATGAGTCTCAACGGACAACTCCTCGTCGGTGGTGATGACCACGTCTCCGTGAGGGAGGGCGATCCTGAAACCGGCGGCTTGGCCGGGATGATTCAGGGGCAAGGTCTTCACAGAGACATTGCCGACCTGAAGCTCGCTGCCGAGGGCGAATTCCTGGATCGAGTGTTCGATCCCGAAGGTCGCGGGCGAAACTGGCCAAGTGTCGGGGGAGAAGTCACTCGCCAGCACTTCGCGGAAGGAGCGACCCGGCAGGATCGGCGTGTGGATCGAGCGCACGTAGCCGTTCTTGAACAGCATGGTGTTGCTCTGGACTCCGGCACGATGGTCCATGTGGAAGTGCGTCTGGAGGCCGTTCACACCGGTGACTTGGCGCTCGCGGAAGAACTCTGCGACACGTGGGACGCCGGTGCCGTTGTCGATGAAGATCGCCATGCCGCCGGGCAGAACGATCCCGAGGGCGGTCGTGTTGGTGCCGAACTCGGTCCGGAACGAATGGGGACCGGCCGGTGTTTCGTCCGCCATTTGGCCACTGTTGATCTTCACTGCGGGAGCGGGGCTGGTGCCGCCGCAACCACCGATGAAGAAGAACGCGGTTTCTGACGGGCCGATCGCCGGGAAGGGCGGGGCCGAGGTGATGATTTGGGTGTTCATAGCTTTGTCCTTTCAATGAGCAATGGCGCGAGCGGTTAGTAGTTATGTATGTATTTTGCTGAAACTCGCGCCGTTGTTCTGGGGTCATCGTATCGCCGAAGGCAAGTCCGCACAATACATTTTGTCGAATAATTCGACAGAAAATTATCATCATGCTAGAATGCCCATATGGCAACAGAACCAATTCAACTCATCAAAAATCTCGGTCTTTCCGACAAGGCGGCAAAGGTGTATCTCGCCTGTCTCGAGCTCGGGGAGGCGACGGTGCAGGACCTCGCTCGCCGCGCCAAGCTGAAACGCACCACCATCTACTACACGCTCGAGGAGCTCAAGGACATCGGTGCGATCTTTCAGACCAAGCGCAACAAGAAGATCTATTTTCTCCCGGAGGAGCCGGTCAACCTGCTCAAGCATGTGCGCGAGCGTGTCTGGGAAGTGGAGCGTTCGATCCACGTGCTCGAAGAGAAGAAGCACGCCGTTTTCCGCAAGCCACGCCTGTATTTTCTGTATGGCCCGAGCGGTTTCAAACATGTCTGGGACATGATCTTTCAATCCAAACAAAAAGAGTATCGCATCATCACCGAGGGCGTGAACTTTCTCGATTTCGTGAAGGAGCGCTACATCCTTGAGGAGATCATCAAGACAAAAAAGTCGCTCGGGGTATCGAGCAAGCAGCTGATCGTCGATTCCGAATACGCTCGCGAGATCGTGGAGAAGGATCCGCTGGAGAATCGCCGTTCGAAGATCCTGCCGGCCAAATATCAGCTGCCGTTCACCGAGGTGATCACCAAGGATTTTGTCGCTTTCATCTCGCCGCGCTGGGACAACACTCTATTCGTGGTGGAGAACGAAGCCTTCGCTCAGACCCGTCTCGCGGCATTTGAGATGTTGTGGGAGAAGATGTAGAGGAGGGAATGTGAAAATAAAAAAACCGCGTGGCGCACCTGGCACCACGGGTTCGTGTTTTTGCTGGGCGATATGATGTCGCTTTCAGCGTTATTCCTTGGGCGCAGCTCCGCTCATAGCGGCCCGCAGCTTCTCCAAGAGTCCGTCGCGGCGACCGAACAGCCCGGAAAGGCCTTTCCCCGAAGGGTCAGACAGAACCCCTTCGAGCACGGTCACTATCTCGAGCCCAGGGCCATCGTTGTCTTCGGGACAGACCACCAACTTCCAGCCATCCCGGAAGGCGATCGAATCTCCGCGTTCATCGAGTGGATCAACGTGGGTGTCGCGAACGAGAGCCCAGGCCAGATCACGGAGAAGTCTTTCTTGGCGCTCGAGAACCTGGCCCTCTTCCTTGGTCTTGGCCATTCCGTTCTCGAGCTGCTGGAGGAGCTCCTTGCTTTTGCCCGGGTTGTTCGCCAACTCGTCAAGCACGTCGGCGAACGAGCGAAGCGTCTTTGCCTGGCAACGAATCAGGGCCATCTTCAATTTGTCAGCGAGCTGCCAGACCCCTTTGATTCGAGGGTCAGTGACCGTAGCGATGACCGTTTCCCCGTCCTCCACTTTGCCGAAGTAGGAATCTCCCCCAGAGCTGGCATTTTCATCCGGGTTGAGACGGAGGATCTGCACAAGCTCAAGCATGGTCGTTCGCACCTGATGTCCGAGGTCGCAGATGAACGGATCAGAGGCGGTGTCGGTCGGCATCAGGATCTGCCAAGTGGCGTCAACTCCGATGCTGCCGCAGACAGTGAGACCGGGAACCTCATAGCGAGCATGCTCCCAGAAAAGCCTCGCGAGCACTTTGGCCTGGCTGGCCCAGTAATTAAAGGAGCGATCGAATTCAGCGCAGGCTTTCCGGTCGTGGCCGGGTCCGTCGTGAAGTTCCTCATGTTGCTCGACCTGTTCCCGGAGCTTGTTCTTGAGGCTGTAGTCCAGCACAAGCAGAGCTTGGCCGAAAGGTGCTTTGATTTGGCCGCACGGGACCCAATCTCCGAGCCCCGGGACTTTGCCAGGGAAGGGAAGTTGAACGGTGTTGTCGAAGGCGG
The DNA here is from genome assembly GCA_964602975.1 of uncultured Candidatus Saccharibacteria bacterium. Taxonomy (GTDB): domain Bacteria; phylum Patescibacteriota; class Minisyncoccia; order Phycocordibacterales; family JBBTRF01; genus JBBTRF01. The sequence continues at coordinate 58,677 of CAZRTH010000003.1, forward strand.
CTGCGCTTGCCAAGAGGCCCATCAAGGCCCCTGGGGTCATCGGGTGTGTCGTCATTGTTGTGTCAAGTTGCTGCAGACATTTCCTGCCGAAAGAGCAGGGAACAACGCTGTGTTGTCCGCTCAACATACTACACATTTTCAGGGCACTGTCAATACTAAAACGAAAATCAAATAAAGGGTAAAATAGTCATCTATGACTAAAAAACAAGTCGTCCTCATCATTCTCGACGGCTGGGGCTATCGCGAGGATCTGAAGCACAACGCCATCGCTGCCGCCAAGACGCCCTTTTTCGACCAGATCTGGAAGCGGTATCCGCACACGTTGCTCCAAGCGAGTGGCGAACACGTCGGCCTGCCGGACGGCCAGATGGGCAACAGCGAGATCGGTCACTCCACGATCGGAGCAGGTAAGGTCATCGATACTGAGTTGGTGCGCATCGGCAAGGCGATTCGGACCGCTGAGTTTGATCGCAATCCTGCCTTCCTCGCGCTCTTCGACCATGTGAAAAAGCACCATTCGACCCTCCACGTGCAAGGGCTGCTCTCTGACGGCGGAGTGCATAGTCATCAGGAGCATCTGCATGCCTTCATCAGAGCCGCCAAGAAAGCCGGAGTCACCCGCATCGCCATCCACGCTTTCACTGACGGGCGCGACACTGCTCCGCAAAGCGCCTTGAAGTATCTCAAGCAGCTTGAGCAGGTGCTCTCCGAAGTCGGTGTCGGTTTCATCGCTACTGTCTCTGGCCGCTTCTACGCTATGGATCGCGACAACAACTGGGATCGTCTCGCCAAGGCAGAGCAGGCGATGTTTGAATGTAAAGGAAATATCTGCACAGTGAGTGACGCCAAGAAAGTCTCTGCACATGTCGAATCGCTCTATGCTCAGGGTAAGCTCGATGAACATCTCGAGCCGATCGTGTGTCTTGATGTCGATGGTGCCGGCTGTGCCATCCAGGACAACGACGCCGTGCTCTTCTTCAACTTCCGAGCCGATCGCGCACGTATGCTTTCCCAGAAAATGCTCGAGAAGCAGGAGAAGAACAACGTCTGTTTTGCGACCTTCACTGAATATTCGACTGAGTTCAAATGTCTGGTGGCGTTTCCTCCGGCCAAGATCGAGACGACCCTCGCTGCCGAGATCTCCAAGGCCGCACTCACTCAGGCTCATATTGCCGAGACGGAAAAGTTTCCCCACGCAACCTATTTTCTCAATGGCGGCAGGGAAGAGCCGCACGAGGGCGAGAAGCATATCTTGCTCGATAGCCGGAAGGATGTGCCGACTCACGATCTCGCTCCGAAGATGCGCGCTGAAGGGATCGCGGACAAGGCCATCGAGGAGATCGCTGCTGGCACGGATTTTATTTTCATCAACTTCGCCAATCCCGACATGGTGGGACATACGGCCAAGGTACCGGCCATTATTGAGGCTATCGAGGAGACCGACAAGCAGCTGCGGCGAGTCGTCGAAGTGCTCCTCGCACGATCGAAGCACGCAAACACTGTCGGCCTCGCTTTTGTCACTGCCGATCACGGCAACGCCGAGGTGAATGTTGATCCGCAGACTGGTACTCCGCACACTTCCCATACGATCAACCCGGTTCCGGCGATCCTCGCTGGCGCCGATGCTTCCGCGCAAATTACCCTCCGCACCGGCGGCGGCCTTGCCGATATTGCGCCGACTATCCTCAAGTTGCTCGGTCTTCCACAGCCGAAAGTCATGACCGGAAAAAGTCTGGTATAATCTGTAAATGACGCAATCGGCGCCGAACCGCCTTCAGCTCAATTTTTTCTACGTCTTCCTGTTCGTGATCTCGGTCACGTGCGTGCTTATCTTTTTGCCTTATGTTAGCGCGCTTTTTCTCGCTCTCGTACTCGCGGTGATCTTCCATCCGCTCTATCTGAGAATCCGCAAATTCACTCTCGGCGCCAATAACCTCGCTGCTTTTTTCACCGTGTCGATCGTCTCGATTCTCATCCTGGTGCCGCTCGGTTTCTTGGCCTACTTTCTGTTTCAAGAAGTGAAAGCGGTGTACGGATATTTCACTGAAGGTGGCGGCAGCGTGGTGTGGGCGGATTATCTTGGCCGCGGCCAGTCGTTCCTCGGTAATATTTTGCCGGACAATTTAGTGCCCGAAACGACCATCGGCGACCTCGAAAATTATTTGAACCAATTCTACCAGTGGATCGGCGCGCACTTTCAGACGATTTTCAATAACATGGTGAATGTATTTGGAAATCTATTTGTGTTTATCCTCGGCTTGTATTTCTTCTTCCGCGATGGCGACAAGTTTAGAAAGACGATCTTGAAACTGTCTCCGCTCAACGATCGTCACGACGAAACGATCCTCACCAAAATGGCAGTGTCTGTGAATTCAGTAGTGAAGGGTTCGCTGTTTGTCGCTGTGCTCCAAGGCGTGCTGGCCGGCCTCGGCTTCTGGATGTTCGGCGTGCCATCGCCGGTCTTGTGGGGTATGGTCACAGTACTCGTCTCTCTCGTTCCCGGCATCGGAACCGCTTTTACCGTCATCCCCGCGACGATCTTCCTCGCTTTTGCCGAAGGTATGATGCCTGCGCTTGGGTTGTTGCTCTGGGGCATACTGATCGTGGGCACCGTGGACAATTTGGTCCGCCCGATCATCATCGAACGTGGCATTCCGATCCATCCGTTTCTCATTCTGCTCTCAGTATTCGGCGGCCTCGGCTTGTTTGGAGCGATCGGTTTCCTTGTCGGTCCGATCATCCTCAGCCTCCTCTTTGTTTTGATGGAGATCTATTCTGATGTCGTATCGCCTCGATGATTTCCTTCCGATCGATTCGCATAGTGACGCACAGCGGCAGTTTTCATCCTGACGATCTGCTTTCGGTCGCCACTTTGCGTTTGTTGCTGCGAGCCCGCGGTATTTGTCGTGTGAAAGTGATCCGTACGCGTGATGTAGAGGTGATCCGATCAGGACACTTTGTCGTCGATGTTGGCGGAGAATATAATCCCGACAGCCAGCTGTTTGATCATCATCAAGAGAGCGGTGCAGGGGTGCGGGCGAATGGCATTCCGTATGCTTCTTTTGGTCTTGTGTGGAAGGCGTATGGCGCAGAATTGTGTGGCTCGGCAGCAGTGGCGAAGATCATTGAAGAAGAAATCGTCCAATTGATCGACGGCGTAGACAATGGCATCGAAGTCTCATCGCCAACTATCCCAAACGTCCATCAGTACACTTTTGGTCACGCCCTGTCTTCTTTTTTGCCGAGCTGGAAAGAGCTTGTTGAGGGTGAGTCGACAGCGGATTCTGCTTTTGCGAAGGCGCTGGTGTTTGCCGAAGTTGTGCTCGAAAGAGAGATTGCTCGAGCGAAAGATGCCGAAGAGGGAAGGGCGAATGTAGAGAAGGCGTATCGCGAAGCCGAGGACAAGCGAGTGATCGTACTCGATCATCCGTATGCCTGGGGCGACGTGTTGCGCGCCCATCCCGAACCGCTCTACGCTATCTATCCTCAGGGTGGCGACAAGTGGCATGTGAAGGCGGTGCGCAATGATCCAAATTCGTTCAAAAATCGAAAGGATCTGCCGGCTCAATGGAGTGGCAAGCGCGATCAAGAGTTTGCACGGCTGACGGGCGTTCCGGATGCGCTGTTTTGCCACAAAAATCTCTTTTTGGCGGTAGCCAGCTCGCTCGATGGGGCGAAACAGCTCGCAAAGCTCGCTCTTTAGGCGTTTTTAGCGTATAGTGTGCCCACTATGGCCTTTATCGACGACATTGTCATCCATCTGAAAGCAGGCGACGGCGGACACGGCGTGGTCCGTTGGCGAGCTGAAAAAGGCAAGCCAAAGGCCGGAGCAGCAGGCGGAAACGGTGGCCACGGTGGCTCCGTATTTTTGCATGCGATCCGCGATATCGGCGTGCTTGTTCGCTATGCCAGCGAGAAGAAATTTGCCGCCGAGAATGGGCTCTCCGGCATGAAAAAGAGCATGGATGGCCGAGGCGGCAACGATCTCCATTTGGACATCCCGCTCGGCTCGATCGTCACCAACATGACGACTGGCGATTCGTACCAATTTTTGAAGGATGGCGAGGAGATCTGCGTACTCGAAGGCGGACGCGGCGGATTGGGAAATGAATATTTCAAATCTTCGACCAACGTCACTCCGCTCCAGCAGACCGACGGCAAGAAAGGGCAGGAGGCAGATTTTCATATTGAATTGCAGCTCATTGTCGATGCCGGTTTCGCCGGATTTCCGAATGCCGGAAAGTCGAGCCTCTTGAACGCGCTCACCAACGCTCGCGCGAAGGTCGCGAGCTACCAATTCACCACACTCGAGCCAAACCTCGGCGACTTCTACGGCTTCATTCTCGCTGACATTCCCGGACTCATCGAAGGTGCTTCGGAAGGAAAAGGGCTCGGTCACAAATTCCTCCGGCACATTGCGCGCACCAAATTGGTGTTTCATTGCATCTCGCTTGAGAATGAAGACATCATGAAGGCGTACAAAACGATCCGCGCCGAGCTCGAAGCATATAGCCCTGAGTTGGCTCAGAAAAAAGAAATTATTATTCTCACCAAGACCGACGTGCTCACTCCGGAGCAAGTGGAAACAGCGGTGAAGAAGATGAAGAAATTGAAAAAAGACGTGCTCACGGTGACGATTGCTGATGACGCGTCACTAAAGGCGTTTGCCGACAAACTCGTCACTATTCTTCGAGCCGAGGAGACAGCAAAGCACGACCTATGAGAGAATAGCGGTATGACGAAGTATATTCCGACAATTGGATTGGAAATTCACGCCGAGCTCGCCACGCGGACGAAAATGTTCTGCGCCTGCGTGAACAGCACCGACGAGAAAGCGCCGAACACGAATGTTTGTCCGGTCTGTATGGGTCATCCAGGCACATTGCCGGTGATCAACAAACAGGCAGTGAAGCTCGTACTCAAGATGGGTGCAGCGGCCGGCGGAAAGCTCGCTGATTTCACCGAGTTTGACCGCAAGAATTATTTCTATCCCGACATCCCAAAGGGGTATCAGATCAGCCAATACAAATATCCGCTTGTGCAGAGCGGCGAGATCGGCGGTGTCGCGCTCACTCGTATTCATCTCGAAGAAGATACGGCAAAATCGACGCATGATACCGGCGAAGATAGTTTGGTGGATTTCAATCGTGCCGGGTTGCCGCTCATGGAATTGGTGACCGAGCCGGTGATCCATGACGCGCAGACCGCTTCTCGTTTTGCGAAGGAATTGC
>CAZRTH010000004.1:0-63575 GCA_964602975.1 uncultured Candidatus Saccharibacteria bacterium
CTTTTCCAGGCCTTCGGTTACCCGCACTACCTCCGGAGGTATTTGGCTGGGGCGTATTTGCATTTTTGTATTGAGCTTATCGAACGGGTGCGGATAGGGAGAATCGAACTCCCATCTCAACCTTGGCAAGGTCGTGTTCTACCACTAAACCATGACCGCAGTGCGACTATTTTACCTCACTTGTGGAAAAATTCAACAAGTCCGTATTGGCAGGGAGCATTTGCGGCATCGCACGCTGGCTACTGCCCGCAAACTGCACTGCTTCTAACAGGTGCACCCATCAGGACTCGAACCTGAACTAACGGTTCCGAAGACCGTTGTGATATCCGTTTCACTATGGGTGCGAACAAAAGCATCATACGCTAAAATTAGCTAAAACACAAAAGCTGTACTAAAATACGAACATGAAGAAGGCTGATTCCTCGACATCGTTTCCGATTCCAAAAGAAGTTTCACGAGTAACCAAGGCTCTAGAAAAGGCCAACTTTAAGGCTTTTTTGGTGGGCGGTTGCGTACGAGATCTTTTGCTTGGAAAAAAACCGAAAGATTGGGATATCACTACCGACGCCACTCCAGAGCAAATCATTGCCTTGTTTCCTGATACATTTTACGAAAATACCTTTGGCACGGTGGGTGTGGTGAACAGGAAAGAAGGAGTGGATGAGAGCCTGAAAGTCATCGAGGTTACGCCGTTCCGTCTAGAAGCTGAGTATTCCGATGGCCGCAGACCGGACAATGTAACCTTCAGCAAGAACATCGAGGACGATCTAAAACGCCGAGATTTCACATTCAATGCAATCGCACTCAGTGCAACAGGGGAGGTGGTGGATCTTTTTGGAGGACAGGAGGATTTGAAGAACCGCCTCATTCGCGCCGTAGGCAACGCAGACGAACGTTTCAAGGAAGATGCACTCCGTATCATGCGTGCGGTCAGAATCGCGACTGAGCACGGTTTTAGCATCGAAAAGGACACTGAAGCCGCCATTCGCGCCGATGTCTCTATGCTGAAGAACATCTCCCAGGAGCGGATTCGCGATGAATTCAATCGTATCTTGATGTCGGCTGAACCAATGAAGGGTATTATAATGGCTCAAAATATGGGTATTATGAAGTATGTTGTACCTGAACTGGAACAGTCAATCGGTGTGGAGCAAAACCAGGCCCATGCGTATACCGTTTGGGAACACCTCCTTCGCTCGCTTCAGCATGCCGCCGACAAGAAATGGCCCCTGGAAATCCGTATCGCCGCTCTATTCCATGATGTTTCCAAGCCAGAGACTCGCCGTGCTGGCCCAAAAGGAGAATGGACCTTCTATGGTCACGAGGTGGTTGGTTCACGTGTAACAAAGAAGATCCTCGAGCGCCTCAAATATTCGAACGATATCATTGAAAAGGTGACGAAACTTGTACGTTGGCACATGTTTTTCAGTGATACCGAGCAGATCAGCCTTTCCGCGGTGCGTCGCATGGTGAATAACGTTGGAAAGGAGCATATCTGGGACCTAATGAATGTGCGTGTCTGCGATCGCATCGGCACTGGTCGCCCAAAGGGGAATCCGTACCGGTTGCGCAAGTATCACTCGATGATTGAAGAAGCTCTGCGTGACCCAATCTCAGTAGGGATGCTCAGAATTGACGGCAATATCCTGATAAAAGAGCTGGGATTGGTGCCCGGACCAAAAATCGGCTTCATTTTGCATGCACTGCTCGAGGAAGTGCTCGAGGATCCAAAGCTAAATACTGCTGAATATTTGAAAAATACGGCTGAAAAGCTCAGCAAATTGCCTGAAGACGAACTACAGAAGCTTGGTATGGAAGGAAAGGAAACCCGGGCCAAGGCTGACGAGGAGGTAATCGCCGAAATACGCAAGAAACACTGGGTAGAATAGAAAGTACAGTACAAATAAAACAACAAAAAACCGCCACAGCGAGAGTACTGCGAGCGGTTCGAAGACCGCTACGAACTGGGTAAGACGCTGTATGCGTTGATGCTGCTGCGAAAGTGATTGCCTTCTGTGGTTAAATTAGTCCTTGAAGGACTGAAAAGGTGTGCGAAGGAATACTTTTACTGCAACGGACGACGACACGATGTCTACCAAAAAGTTCTGTTTGGTCCTCTAGATTACGAGCATTAGCGGCTCGCGATTGTAGAAGAACATGTTGCCAGTTGTGGGTAGATTCGGACCTTGGTTCCCAATCTTTTTTCCCGATCAATATCTGGCCTGAAATGATTATATGTCCTTTAGAAGAGGTCGTAAAGGACATACTGTGGATAACTTAGTTGCCATGTCCTTTACAGGGCGTACAATTATGGACAGTGGGGATTGGGAAAAATTATGAAACACCCTGAACTCTCCGAGCTACTAAGAGCTCGCGAAGCGTTAAAGAGCGCCTATGGCGAATGCAGGAGTGAAGCTTGGCTCACCCTGTTGATGTTGGCACTGGAAGAACCCGAACCGGTGCTCGAACAGCATGTGGACTAAACACCCCGTGTCTGATAGTTACGAAAAGCGGCGCCCCACGGACGCCGCTTTGTTTTATATATTTCACCAATCACTTATTTTAATTCCCGCTGATCTTTTCTTCGCCACTCTTTTCCCATAGAAGCTGAAACCACTTTCGAAAGGAATCAGCGATGGACTGGTTGATGATCACCGTACAGGCTGCATTGTCATCGATCTGCCCGAGAGTGATGTTCGACTGAATAACAGTCTGATTACCGAATACGGTAATACCGGAAGTGCTCGAAAATCCCTCAGGGAGAAACCGGTGATCATCGTTTACGATCGAGAGGATCTTGTGTTTTGCCACTTTTACCTCGTGATCATAGAGAACTTTCACTCTGATACCTTTGCTTTTCGAATCTTTCATGAAACGCTCGAGAAAAACGCTGAGTCTCGGATCGGACCAGCCTCCCTTGCCGCCGATCACGCAGACATCTTTACCAATCCGCAAAATATCGCGCATGAAGTTCTTCCAACCTTCCACGCCGCGATAAATGTAGACGTCCTCCTCATGCGGCTTGGCGTTGTAGAGCTCCTCGAGGTCGGGAAGTATTGCAGCGAGCTGATCCTCCTTTTCTTTGAGCAATTCCATGAGCTTTTTTGGATCTACCGGCTTGTAGCGGTTCTCGCCTTTCTGCAATATCTCAAAAACAAGACCTTTTTCAATGAGGCGATTGAGAGAATCGTAGACATTTCGCCTATTTATCTTGGCCTTCAGGGCGATTGCCGCGACAGGGGATTCACCCTCCAGGAGCAGGGTTTCGTAGATCTTTGCCTCGTTCTTTGACAGATCAAGCTTTGAGAAAATGTCGTTATACATGAAATTTTGCTATTTTCAGCCCTTAAAATATAGATGTGGGATAGTATAACACCTCGTGGTGATATTTGCCACTCTCATACTATACCCCACAATATGGTCGTGAGTCAAATAACCCTCAAACCAATGCAAAAATATATTTTGTCAGCAGTAATTCTCCTGATCATCGGCACGGTCGCTTTCTCAAGAAGTAACGCTGCTAATGGACACGCCATAAAGATCGGCGTGGCCATACCATTAAGCGGCAATTACGCTTCGATTGGAGAAAAAGTGAGGAACGGCCTAGAGCTCGCAAAGCAAGATATCGAGACCAAAAATCCCGGAACGTCTGTCGAAATCATCTACGAGGATGCCTGCCTGCCGAAAGACATTACCTCGGCAGTTCAGAAACTCGTGAACATCGATAAAGTGAAGGTATTGAATCAGTTCTGCGCAATCGGCCTTGTCCCATCTCTCGAAATCACTGAGCCGAACAAAGTGATCAGCATCGGGGTCGCGGCCAATGTGAACGATCTCGCGGGCAAGAAATATTATTTCTCTCCAAATTTCTCGGTCAAAGAGAATGCGGTCTCAATCGCCGACTTCAGTACGAGTGAGTTAAAAGTGAAGAAGGCCGCTTTTATCTATTACAACACTCAGTTCGGCAAAGATTATAGAAAATATATCGGTGAACAGTTCGTTGCTGACGGTGGCGAGATCGTTGCTGACGAAATGGTCAACCTAGATGTTACCGATTTCCGAACCAACCTAGCGAAGATCAAGTTGTCGAATCCGGATGTGATCTTTGTTACCCACCTCACCGGTGGCCTGGGCACGATCATCAAACAGACCAAGGACCTGGGTATACAGGTTCCGCTTGTGGGCAATTACCAGAACGAAGATCCGATTGTTTTGAATGTTGCCGGCAGTGCAGCAGAGGGCTTCATTATTTCATCTGCAGATCCTGAGATCATCGGTAAGAATAGTGGTGGTTTCAAAGAAGCATACCGGGCGAAGCACGGAGTTGTACCTGATGTGTTTGCTTCCAACGCTTATGACGCGCTCAGCTTGGAGATTCCTGCCTATTTAACTTGCAAAGGCAATGCTGATTGCATGGCACAGGAGTTGCACAACGTGGCCAATTATAATGGTGTAAGCGGAAACATCACTATCGACAAAAATGGTTTCGCCTCAAAGCCTACAGTGTTCAAGATTGTAAAGGATGGAAAGTTTGTGCTGTATAAGTAAACATTGCCTCCGAATTACACCTCTTGCTTGTAAAAACTACTCAATCTCCACCACCACCGGACAATGATCCGATCCCATCACTTCAGGCAGGATCGAGGCGCTCTTTAAGCGAGGCAGGAGAGCGGGGGAGATGAGGATATAATCGATCCTCCAACCGACATTGCGCTCGCGGGCGTTGGCAAAGTGCGACCACCAGGTATAAAAACCGTTGCCTTTGTGAAATTGGCGAAATGTATCGATGAAACCGGCGTCGATAAATGCCTGGAAGCCTGCTCGCTCCTCGTCGGTAAAGCCCTTCAGCCCTTTATTTTCCTTCGGTCGAGCCAGATCATCTGGAGTGTGAGCGACATTGAGATCACCGCAGAAGATCACGGGCTTTTTCTTCTCGAGCTGTTTGCAGTAGGCAAGAAATGCCGGATCCCATTGCTTGTGGCGCAGCGGAATGCGGCTCAGGTCATCCTTAGCATTCGGCGTGTAGACGGTGACCACATAAAAATCGGCATACTCAGCAGCGATCACTCGTCCCTCGGCAAGAGGATCGCCATACCCATCGGCGCAGAGACCATGCTTCTTCACGATCGCTTCAGGCAGACCGTTCAGCACTGCAAGCGGCTTCTCTTTGGTGAAGATCGCCGTTCCTGAGTAGCCCTTCTTCAAAGCGGAGTTCCAATATTCGTCATACTTCGGCAGATCGATGACAGATTGATGCTGCTCCGCCTTTGTCTCCTGTAAACAGAGAATGTCCGGATCATATTTTTCGATAAAAGGTACAAAAAGTCCTTTTTTGTGCACCGCCCGAATGCCGTTGACGTTCCAAGAGATGAGTCGCATGAGAGAAGTGGGTCGGCTAGCTCCCGATCGTTGATCGAAGTGCGAGGATCGCTGCATCTTCCTTTGTGGTATCCAAACCAAGATAGTCGAGTCTCTCACGAAAAGCTTCGAGTTTAGCGAGTTCAAGTTCAGAGTCGGCTCGCTCAGCCTGAGCCTCCTTCTGTCTTGCCTCGGCAGTAGCGACCGCAGCTTGAGCCTCACGAATCTTGCGCATGTCATCGATGATGCCGATAATTTCAGCATCAGTAGCTGAAATTTCTCTAAATCTGCGATCTACCTCGGCGTCGAGCTTAGTAAAATCATTCACGACTTCGAACGGAACATTTGAGTCACCTTCAATGTCCGCTTTAATGACTCCCTTACGCCTTTTGACAATATCAGCGAGATGTTCCTCATATTCCTGAAAAGCGCCTTCGGGGTTGTCCGGGAAAACCGCTTCGACACGCTTTCGTATCGCACCCAAAGAAGTGTTGTCACTGGCATTGAAAGCGGCGTTTGCAGATTCAGGTTTTGGGTTCATCAGATGTTCCTTATTGATTAAGTGCCTTTAGTATAGCGCACCAAGATAGTGAGCGCCATTTGCCTCGCACAGATCGATCCGGACCTACTTCCGATCGTGAAACTTCTTGTGCACCTCGCGTAGCTGCTTGTCGGTGATATGCGTGTAGATCTGGGTCGTGTTGATGTTGGCATGACCAAGGAGCATTTGCACTGAGCGGATATCGGCGCCGTTCTGGAGCAGATCTGTCGCGAAGCTGTGACGAATCACATGCGGTGTCACTTTCTTTGAGATGCCGGCCTTGGTAGCATAGTGCTTCACGATGCGTTCGACGGTACGGGAGGTGAGGCGGAGCGTCTCACCGTCCTTGTCTCGCTTCTCGAGCTTGCCCTTGATCGGACTGGCAGTCTGGACAAATAGCGCGTCGTCCATGTCGACGCGCTTGTCGAGGTATTTCTTCATCGCTTGGCGCGCCGACTCAGACAAAAAGACGACGCGCACCTTCTCGCCCTTGCCACGCACCGAAAATTCATCAGCCCGCAGGTCGAGATCGCGCGAGAGGGAACAGAGCTCGGACACGCGTAGTCCGGTAGAGAAGAGCAGTTCCATGATCGCTTTGTCGCGCAGACCTTTCAGGTCACCCTTGTTGGCTGCCTCATCAGCCGCGTGCATCAAGCGTTTGAGTTCGTCGATAGTGATGAGATCTAGCGATCGTTCGGCCACTTTGGCGAGTTCAATGCGCTCAGGAGCATAGGTTTTCACCCCGCGACGGGCGCAATACTTGAGGAACGAGCGCAACGCGATCAAATAGTAGTTCTGACTCTTCTTTTTCAATGTCGTAGCTACTCGGCCATCGCGAGTTTTGGTCGCAGCCTGGCGATTGAGCCAGAGACGGTACTCGCGGAGTACGTCATCGGTGATGCCGGCGGGATCTTTGAGCTTGCTGTAGGCGAGGAAACGGTCCAGATAACGTTCGTAGTTAGCCACGGTTTTGAGACTGCGACCCTTTTCGATCTCGGTATACTCAAGAAACTCTCGTTTGAGCTGGTGGAGGTCGGACATGAGGTCATTATATCAGAGAAGTGGCGATGCGTGTCGCACAATATATTCTCTCCTAAACCCTTGCATTTTTTAGGCTTTTATGCTATCCTTTATGGGATGATTACTTCAACGAAAAAAGCCAAGATAATCAAAGCAGTCCAGCTCCACGACACGGATACTGGCTCTCCTGAGGCGCAGATTTCCATTTTGACCAAGCGAATTGAAGAATTGGCTGGGCATTTGAAGAAGCACGCAAAGGACCGACACTCTCGACGAGGTCTCCTTCAGATGGTTGCTGATCGACAGAACCACATGAAGTACCTCCAGAAGAAGGACACGAAGCGATACAACAGCTTGATGAAGAAGCTCGATCTCAAGCAGACCAAGAAGGCATAAACCTTCGGCTATCTCTCGCATTCTCGACCATTTTCATATTCAGTGATCATTTGTACCGCTATACGGTATACTTAGCAGTAGTTAATATATTTTTATGACAGTAATCAAACACAAAGAACAGCGTGTCGGTATTTTCATTGACGCGCAAAATCTCTATCATTCAGCAAAGAACCTCTACCACGCCCGAGTCAATTTCGGACAAGTCGTGAAGGATGCGCTCGCCGGCCGAGCCCTTATTCGTGCGATCGCCTACGTGATCACCACGGAAAGCGGCGAAGAGTCTGCCTTTTTCGAAGCGCTCACCAAAATGGGTATCGAAGCAAAGACGAAAGACCTTCAGATCTTCGCTGGTGGCAGCAAGAAAGCGGACTGGGACGTCGGACTCGCGGTGGACGCGATCAAAATGGCACCGAAGCTCGACACTGTGATCCTCGTGACCGGTGACGGTGACTTCGTGCCGCTTGTCGAATACCTCCAGATGAACGAAGGTTGCCAGGTGGAAGTCATTTCCTTTGGCCGATCTAGCTCTCTCAAGCTAAAAGAAGCGGTGGATGAATTCATTGATCTCGACAAAAATCCTCGCAAATACCTTATCGGCGCAGGAAGCGTGGGACGAATGTCTCGCGGTGGAGCAAGCGGCGGAACGAATGGCGCGAGCATGGGCGGACGACGACGCTTCTCTCGAGCGCGCACCGATGGTCCAGCAGGAGACGCATCATCAGCCAATGGCGATGCCTCAACAACACCTTCTCCCGAACATTCCCGAGCGGAAAACGACGGACCTCTGATACAATAGGGGGATGAACCCGAGAGAGTTTTCCATCAGCGTTGGTGAAAAAACCCTCACAGCATCATTTACCCCTCTCGCTGAACGTGCAGACGGGTCGGTGATCATTCGATACGGAACGACGGCGCTGCTTGCAACAGCAGTGATGTCGAAGTACAAAAAAGAGTCGGCGGATTTTCTGCCGCTCACGGTTGAATACGAGGAAAGATTCTATGCTGTCGGAAAGATCCTCGGCAGTCGATACCAGCGCAGAGAAGGAAAACCTTCCGATGCGGCAATACTGTGCGGACGCGTGGTCGATAGGACCATCCGTCCGCTTTTTGCTGCCCATATTCGCAATGAGATCCAAGTCACCATCGTCACACTGGCGCTCGACATGGCAGACGAACATCGTCTCCCGAGCCTTTCGGTGATCGCGGCATCACTTGCGCTTGCGACCTCAGATATTCCCTGGAATGGACCTGTTGGTGCGGCACTCGTAGAGACTGCCCGAGCGCGACTGACAGCCTGCGGCAAGGCCGGTACACTTAACATGATCGAATGCCAAGCAAAAGCAGGCGAATTGACCGAAAAAGAGATGGGCGAAGCGCTCGTGTTGGCACAAAAAGAAGTCGATCGGATCGAGACATTTCAGCAAGAGATCGTTCGTGAGATCGGCGTGGAGAAACGCGTAGCTGAGGCACCCGCCATACCGCCGGTGTTGCGCTCAACCTTTGACAGTGAATTTGCACCGAAGTTGTTGAAGAGTCTCTTCACTGGCAAGGCTGGTGACGCACAGATAGAAGCGGCGAGAGATGAGTGGCTTCTTCTAGCCGAAAGCGTGGTGGCAAACAGTACGGGCAAGAATTTTTCAAACGTGCGCTCGCTTACCGCAAGCCTTTTTGAAGAGAGGGTCAACGCGATGATCCATGAAGAGGCGATCCAACGGGGAAGGCGCACTGATGGACGAAAACTCACTGATATTCGACCTTTGTTTGCCCAAGCCGGTGGCATTTCACCGCGCCTACACGGCTCTGGCATCTTTTATCGCGGACAAACTCACATTTTCACCGCGCTCACTCTCGGTGGACCAAATGAAGGCCAGCTCATCGAGCAGCAACATTCAGCGGATGACCCTGGGAAGCGCTTCATGCATCACTACAATTTTCCTCCGTTCTCGACAGGAGAGACAGGAAGGGTGGGTAATGTGAATCGGAGAATGGTCGGACACGGAATGCTCGTGGAGCGATCATTCGCGCCTGTCTTGCCACCAGAGATCAGTTTTCCCTATACGATCCGTGTCGTTTCCGAGGCATTTTCATCAAACGGCTCGACGTCGATGGCTTCAGTGTGTGCCTCTAGCTTGGCCCTCATGGACGGTGGTGTACCGATCATTCGGCCGGTGGCTGGTATTTCCTGCGGCGCAATGACCCAAGTGGAGCAGGATTCTCACGGCCAAACATTTCTCAAATATGTGCTTCTCACCGATATTCAAGGACCAGAGGATCATTATGGCGATATGGACTTCAAGGTGGCGGGCACTGTCATTGGTATCACCGCAGTACAAATGGATATCAAGACTGAGGGCATGCCGATCACACTTCTCATCGAGGCAATGGATCGAGCGAAGACTGCGCGTCTAGAGATCCTAAAATCCATGGAAAAAGCCTTGGCAAAACCGAGAGAACGATTGTCTCCATACGCGCCACGCATCGAAAAGATGCAAATAGATCAACGCCACATCGGTATCCTCATTGGGCCGGGAGGGAAGACGATCAACGGGATCAAAAAGCAATCCGGTGCCCAGAGTATTGATGTTTCTGACAGCGGAGAGGTGGTGATCGTCGGGGAAAATGGCTCGACAGAGAAAGCCAAGGGCTTTATTCTCTCCGTCCTGCGTTAGGAATTTTTTGCTATAATAGCTCAATATGCAAGCGCAGCACCCTGGCATCATTGATCTGGAAGAGGTGAAGCGGGCGGGCGAAGAAAAGCGCGCGGCGGCTCTTGCTGCAAGCAATGCCGCCGCGCCTAAGCCAAGCTCACCGCGGCCGACAGGCAACGCGTTCACCCCTATCCGCACCTATCAGCAAGACCTGGCGAAAGCTCAGGGAAAACCATTCGAGGCAGTGTCGAGAATGAAAAATCCGCTCGAGCAGCACATTCTTTCGGAGCCAAAGGAGATCACCGGACTCGAAGAATTTGCCCCGATCCGACCGACCGTCAACCCCTACATCGGCAGCAACCGAGAAGTGATCGAACAGGCAGTGTATCACCGGATCGATTCCACCGTGGAAGCTCCGGCTATAAACATTTCTCCGGCAGTGGAAATGCCTGAACCACGCAAAAAACCTGCCCCTTCTCCATTGGTGAGATCGATCCATACATACAAAGAAGACATCGCCTCTAGCGTGAAGGGTGGGGCATCGATAACATCGATCGCTGCTGCGGAAAATGCCCGCAGGGTGGAGCGGCTAGGGGAGGATGCTGCGGCTTCCGAGACCTCCCGCAACGTCGTCATCATTGCCATAAGCGTTTCTCTCATTCTCATCGGCGGTGTCGGCGGTTGGTATGCGTATTCGGTATACCGTGAGAGAAACAAAGTAGTGGTGGAGCAGGTACAGCACGATCCTGTCCAGGCAGAGAAGATCACGGATATCACTGCAAAGAGCGGCGCGGAGAATTTCTCCGTCCAGCTGTACAATGCCGTGCGTAATTCCTCCGCGCCGCTCAACTCAGTAGAACGGCTCATCCCTATTTCATCGGAAACGATCACCGCCGCGGATGGCAGCGAAAAAACCGTCGCCCTCACTACCAGTCAATTTTTTGAGACGATAAAAGCAAATTTGCCAGATACCCTCCTTCGTTCTTTTGATTCAACTTTCTATCTTGGACTCAATGCCATACACGGAAATCAACCGTTTCTCATCCTAAAAACTAATTCTTTCGACTCTGTTCTCGCGGGCATGTTCCGATGGGAACCAATGATGATACGCGACCTACAGGGGATCTTCCTGAGGCCGTCAGACAGAGTGGCGCCGCCTTTGTACACAATCGGGACTAGCACGGCATCATACCGCTTTGAGGATGCTATCTTGCAGAACAAGGAGATTCGAGCGGTGCGAGACCTAAAAGGGAACGTCGTGTTGCTGTATGCTTTTTTGGACACCAAAACGCTGATTATCACGAGCGATGAAGAAACGCTCAAAGACGTTTCGGCACGCTTGATTAAGGCACAGTTCGTGAGATAATGGCGACATGAAAGCTGACCCAAAAACACTGATAGAAGCAGAGATAAAGGTAGTGGAGTCCGAACTGAATAGCGTGGCTCAGAAAAACCCAGGACAGCCCGGGAAATGGGAAGCGAAGAGGGAGGATCTCGACACGGACAAGGCCGATGAACTTGAGACTGCTGAGGATCTGGAAGAAATGGAAGGACATGAGTCGATTGCGGCGAAGTTGCAACAAAGACTTGGCGACTTGAAACACGCTCTCGAGCGGGTAGCGAGTGGCAGCTATGGCATTTGCGAAGTGTGCAAAAAACCGATCGAGGCCGGCCGTCTGAATGCCAACCCCGCGGCATCCACCTGCGTAGCACACATGAAGTAGTCCGCGAGACAGATTTTGGTCTTTATTCTTTCTTTACTTTTTCTTGATACTTTCTTGATCAAACCTTAGGCATTTCTTGATACTTTCTTTGCGATTTCTTGATCAGCACTGTGCGATACTTTTGGCATGAAGATCGCAAAAGTGCTCAGCGCGCAAAATGACTGTCTTTCGGGAAACATCATCCAGGTAGAGGTGGACATATCCCGCGGTTTGCATGCTTTTTCCATTGTCGGAATGGCCGACAAAGCAGTCGCCGAGGCGAAAGATCGGATCGCCTCGGCGATCAAACATTCCGGCTACAAGTCTCCCAAAAGCCGCAACGAAAAGGTGGTGATCTCACTTGCACCTGCCAAACTTCCGAAAGAAGGTGCAGGGTTCGATCTTGCAATGGCGATCGGATACCTCATTGCCGCACAAGAACTTGCACCGATGTCATCTTTCGATATGACGACTGCGCTTTTTGTCGGTGAACTCGCACTAGATGGGAATATCAGAAAAGTTCCAGGCATTATTTCTATTGCGAAAAGCGCAAAAGATGGCAGTATCAGGCATTTGTTCGTGCCAAAAGAACAGGGGAGCGAAGCTTCGCTCATTTCGGGTCTCACCGTATATGGCGTGCAGACACTTCGAGAAGTTATCTTGCACTTAGATGGCAGGCAACTGCTGAAACCGGAGAATTCATACTTTGGCATGAGAAATACGGCCGATCGAAGCGCGGATATCCCTCTGGAACAAATTGACGGTCAAGAGCAAGCGAAAAGAGCTCTGCGAGTCGCTATTGCCGGCCGCCATCCGATCGGCCTCATTGGCCCGCCAGGCACAGGGAAAACAATGCTCGCTCGAAGCGCGCTCTCAATGCTTCCGGATCTCACGGAGGAAGAGATGATAGAAACGTTAGCGATCCATTCGGTCGGCGGAACAGAAGCTACTTTATTGGGGCGAGGGCCATTTCGGTCTCCTCACCACAGCGCCTCGTATGCTTCTATCATCGGGGGCGGAGCAAAACAGCCGATCGGAGAAATGACCTTGGCCCACAACGGCATCCTCTTTCTCGACGAGTTTCCTGAATTCGATCGGCGAGTGATCGAGGCATTGCGGCAGCCGATGGAGGAGAAGGTCATTCGAATCGCCAGAGCGGAGCAACATCGAGAACTGCCTGCCGACTGCATCATTATTCTTGCCATGAACCCGTGTCCTTGCGGGTATCGCGGTACGGATGTGAAACCGTGCACTTGCAGCCAATCCATGTTGCGAAGGTATGCTGAAAAAATATCAGGTCCGATCATCGATCGAGTCGATCTATGGGTGCAGGTCGAGAGATCCTCGTATGTGCCGCCATCAAGAAAAAAGGCTTCGGCTGCTCCAGGAAAGGAAGCGGATCCGGCTGCCACGGAAAGACGGTCAATTTGGAAGATCCGGAAGATACAAAAATCTCGAAAAGAATCCGGTCAGTCCGATTCACGGATTAAAAACGAAGCATTGAGCATGCTTATCAAAGAAGCCGCGCGGCTCGCCTTCTCCACTCGGAGCTTTCATCGAACACTTGGCGTGGCCCGGACCATCGCCGATCTCGATGGATCAGAATGGGTGGAAAAAGAGCACGTTTTTGAAGCTCTACAATATCGGCAGCCGCCGTTTCAGTGATTTGAGTGCAACTTTGTCATCTCTTCTCGAACAACCGATCGATCATCCCACGGGGTCGAGCCTGATCTTGTCACCATAGATTGTTCCGCTCCTTTGCCGGTAATGAGGACTACGTCTCCGGTGTTTGCCAGTGCAAGTGCCTTCGCGATACCGGAACGACGATCGCCGATCACAAACAGATCTTTTCCGCGTTGTTTTCCACCCGCCTCCACCACTTTGGCGATGTCTTCGCAAATCTCGGTTGGGTCATCATCATACGGATCAACATCACTCACGATCACGACATCGGCTTTTTGAGCCGCTATTTCTCCCATAGTCTTGCGCTTCGCTTTGTCGCGCCCGCCGCCTTCAGCACCGAGCAACAGGATCAACTTCCCCGACTCTCCAAGCATCTTTCGCGAAGCATCTGTTGCAGCAGCCATACTCTGTCCTTCGTGGGCGTAATCGACGATCACTGTACACGATCCATCTGCTCCTGCCGGAAAAGGGACAACCTCCATGCGGCCAGGGATGAGAGTGAGTGCTTTCAGGCCGGCGCGCACTTGTTCGTCTGGAACATTCCACAACTTCATCAGTGCGAGTGCAGGAAGCGCGTTGTATACATTGAAGGCGCCGAGCACAGAGAGTCGATACGAAGCGCCTTTTACGGAAAAAGTCACTCCGCTGGAACTCTCCTGTATGTTCTCCGCTTTCGTATCGGACGGCGAGTTCACGGAGAAAGTGTGAGCATCTCCGGACACAAGGCTCAAATAATACGGGGCGTGTTCGCTGTCGATATTTGCTAACACAATTTTCTGCACCACATTGCCATCAATCGTTTTTTGCGACGAACGTCCAAGAGAACTGAAGAGCGCACCTTTCGCTTTTTTGTACGCATCAAAACTGCCGCCGTGCGAAGGGAGGTGTTCAGGAGTGAGGTTGGTGAAAATAGCGACATCATATTCGATACCGGAATGGCGCCACTGCTTCAACCCCTCCGAGGTGGTCTCAACAACGCAGACTTTGCAGCCTTTTCTTGCCATCTCTCGCATTGTCCGCTGGATCGCGAAGCGGCCAGGCATCGTCATGTGGTACTGATTCATGGTTTCCTCCTCGCCGATACGAATATTGGCAGTGCTGATGATGCCCGCCTTCATTCTGGCTGCCATGCAGCAAGACCAGATGAAATTGGCGGTAGAAGTCTTGCCCTTGGTTCCGGTGATCCCAACGACGACCATCTTTCGAGAAGGCCGGCCGTAAAGAAGTGCACCGAGCATGGAAAAGCACCAGTAGTATATAGAGAATATTTGACCCGGAAGCGCGTGTTTAAGGAATGATTTCATGCTCAAATTATATATGAATATAGCGCTTTACCCACTTTCTCAAAGCAAAAAGCAAGTACCAAAAGGGTTGGAAGGTTAGATCGGTAAGCGATGAATATTCTTTCAGATATCCGCCAAAACGCTGCTTGAATGTGGTAATACCAGCCCATGTCTTCACTGGATATCGCTCGGAAGAAACGCCACCGAAATTGTATTTCGCGTAGCCGCGGCGCTTTGCCTCTGTTATGGCTGTCCATTGCACAAGAGCTGGAGCAGACACGTTTCGATGTTGATCTGAAGAGGCACCAAAAGCATAGGTTGCTGTTTTTCCGTAGCCGATCACTACCGCCATTGATACGATAGACCCTGAATATTGGCCGATCACTAGGAAACAATCTTTCGAACGTTCGAGTTCAGATAACAGCGCCTCGTAATACCTATCTGAATGAGGGACAAACCGATCGCGCTTTGATGTCTGGCTCATTAGCCGAAGAAAGTCCTTGAGATATTCCGCGTATCCACTCGACACGACGCGAATCTCGACGCCCTTTCTTTGAGCGTATTGGATGGAGTAGCGGGATTTTTGATGCATGTCCGCAAGAAGCTCTCCCTCAGCTTTGGAGAGTGTTAGCAGCCAGTCGGCTCGAGGTTGAATTGAACCGTCGAGAACAAAACGGCGACAAGGAGATGGGCGAACATCACGATGGCCGACAGAAAGCACTGGGCATGGATCACAGCGAAAAAATACGCTCGGAGAAAAAAGCTCGCGCGATATCATGATAGCGTTAAACACTCGCTGACGATCAGCATTAGGCGCAAATACAGGGCCATATGGAGCATACCAGTACCCTTTGTTGCCCAAAAAACGGACTGAGTAGAAAAAACACTGGGCATACGCGACGACCTGCGTCCCGTCTTTTACGACAAAATGCCGCGCGCTTTTTCCAGCGGCAATTTGCCATCGATAATACAGATGCGATTGAGTGAACATCGCGTCTGAACACAAAGAAAGCACATCAAAAGCTGCTTCATCTGATAAAAATTCGATCTGGTATCCAACCCGATATTCGTTCCGCTCTCGCGTTGGGACGTTCATGTCTGTATCTTAACACCCTAAGCCATAGCGGCTAAAGGCGACGAGCGATTAAAATGGATTTCGAGCTCCTCGAATCTCGAAGTGCAAATGCGGACCGGTAGAATTGCCCGTTGAGCCGACGTAGCCGATAATATCGCCCTGTGATACGCGCTCTCCCACGGAAACAACTGCCTGTTTCATATGCGCGTACAATGTCTGAGTGCCGTTTGAGTGGCTGATCACGACATAGTTGCCATACCCTCCGTTCCAACCGCTATTTCGAGAGATGATAATATCACCATCAGCAGAAGCATGAATCGGTGTGCCAACAGGAGAGCCGATGTCGATGCCGTTGTAGCCGTGAAGCCCCTGAGTCTTGATGCCGTTTGTCGGCCTGATGTAGTAGCCGGGGTATTCAGGACCTTTGGTGTCGTGAGCAATTTGTGAGGTTTTATGCGAAGTCTTCGGAGCGGCTGAAGGTACTACGACGGTCTCTCCTTCAGGTATTGTAATGACTGCGCCCTCGGCGATAACGCTGTCTTCATTCAAATCATTGAAAAGGGCGAGTTCGGCGACGTCAGTTTTGTACTTTTTGGCAATACTTTTGAGCGTGTCGCCCTTGCTGGCAATATGCGCGATGCCCGAGATCGGAAGGATGGTCAGCGTTTGACCAAGTTGGATGGACTTTCCGCTGAGATTATTCGCCCATACGATAGTGTTCACAGACACTCCGTACATTTTGGCGATCTGCGTCAACGTGTCTCCCTCATGGACAGTATAGAGGCTGATACGCTGATAGAGAGGAAAGTCATCAATGTTGCCCATGGTACCAAGAGGACCGCTTTCCGGCATAAGAGCATTGCCAGCGACAATAGTGATATCACCGCCACCTCGAGCAAAGTCAGGGTCTGGGCTGATATCGGCAGTCAACAGGGCCATATTTTGGGAATTTCGAGTCGGAATCACCGCTTCGTACTCCGGCTTCTCGGCAGCAAAAAGATTAGTAAACAGGGAATGAACCGCCGCCTGAACGGCGTGAGGAAATGCAAGGGCAGAAACAAGAAAGACCGCCGCGGAGACGGCGATGCTTATTTTCGCTATATAATGGCTATACTGAGCCATTTTTGTAGATTTCTTAAAAATACGCTTCAAATTAGGGCTAGATCGTCGTTAGGTATCATTAAATGGCTCTATTGAGCCATTTTCATTGCAGGATGCCTTGACCTTAGGGGTCCCTTACAGTCTAGCGAATACCCCCCGGAAGTCAATAGGTTATCCCCATGGTATAGTATCTCGGTGAAACACCTCGAATCTCTCAATTCCGAGCAAAAAGAAGCCGTTTTACAAATCGAGGGACCGCTTTTGATCCTCGCCGGAGCTGGAGCGGGCAAGACCAAGACTGTCACTCATCGCATCCTCCACATCGTGAAGCAGGGAATCGCTCCGCATCACGTGCTGGCGATCACTTTCACCAACAAAGCGGCGAAGGAGATGCGCGAGCGCGTGCTGAAGCTGATCCGCGAAGACACGACGCTCAACTTGCCGGTAAGCTTCGAGGAAAAGCCATTTGTGAGCACCTTCCACGCGCTCGGAGTACATATTTTGAAAGAAAACAGCCGGCTCATCGGTCTCAATCGTCATTTCACCATCTTCGACAAGACCGATGCCACCTCCGCGGTGAAAGCGGCAGTCATTGAAGCCGGTCTCGACCCCAAACAATTCGAACCGGCGAAAATTCTCCGTGTCATTTCCCGTGAGAAGGGCAATCTTATCACTGTCGAAGCCTTTACCCGCCTGACCAGCAACGAATATTTTTCCAATATCGTCGCCACCGTCTGGAAAAAGTATGAGGAGCACCTAAAGAAGGAACAGGCGCTCGACTTCGACGACCTGCTACTGAAAACTGCACTGCTTTTGCGCGATCACAAAGAAGTGCTTGAGCGATACCAGGGTATTTGGAGATATATTCACATCGATGAGTACCAAGACACCAACAAAGTGCAGTACATGATCGCCAAATTGCTCGCAAGCAAGACGCGCAACCTCTGTGTGGTCGGTGACATCGACCAAAATATCTATAGCTGGCGCGGGGCGGACATCAAGAACATTATGGATTTTGAAAAAGATTATCCTGAAGCGAAAGTCGTGACGCTCGAGGAGAATTATCGATCGACCAAAACCATTTTGGACACGGCCAACGCGGTGATCAAGAAAAACAAGAAGCGTCGCGAGAAAAACCTCTTCACACGGCAGGGGGCGGGGGAGAAGATCGTGATGTTCGAAGGATACGACGAGGTGGAGGAAGCGCACTATATCGCCGAGAAATCCAACGAGCTGATCCGTGGCGGAGTAGAGCCAAATGAGATCGCTGTGCTGTTTCGAGCCAACTTCCAATCGCGCATTCTCGAAGAGGCATTTTTGGCGCACAGCGTGCCGTACCAACTGCTTGGTACCAAATTTTTTGAACGCAAAGAGATCAAGGATGCACTGTCGTATTTGCGTGCCGCATTGAATCCGCAAGGCTTGGCCGACTTGAAGCGCATTATCAACGAACCGCCGCGCGGCATCGGCAAGGTGACCTTGCTGAAAATATTTAGCGGGCAGGAGGAAAGCTTGAGCGGGGCAGTGCGTGACAAAATCCAGAGCTTCCGCAACGTGCTGGCACAGATCCGCGATCTTGCGACCCGCGAGAAGCCGTCTTCGGTGATGCGCTTTGTGATCTCGGCGAGCGGATTGGAAGCTGAATACAAAAAAGGCACCGAGGAAGACCTCGAACGTCTCGAAAACTTGCAGGAATTGGTTACACTCTCCACCAAATATGACCATTTGCCGCCGGTCAAATTTGCTGTTGACGGATCGAATCTTGTGAGCGACACCAGCACATCTTCCGGTATAGAAAAGCTGATCGAAGAAGCCGCGCTGCAGTCCGACCAAGACGAAATGAAGGAAGCGAAAAATACCGTAAAGCTCATGACCGTCCATGCGTCAAAAGGACTCGAATTCGAACACGTCTTCATCAGCGGACTTGAACAAGATCTTTTCCCGCACCTGAAACTGAGCGAGCAATCGATGAGCGAGTCGGAATCCGAAGAAGAGCGCCGACTTTTCTACGTCGCCCTCACTCGCGCGAAGAAGCGCCTCTACCTCACTTTCGCCGGCGTGCGCACCATTTTCGGCAGCAAACGCATGAATGTACCCTCGGAATTTCTCGGAGACATCGCTGATCACAATGTCGAGGCAGCCTCATACGAATATCAACGCCCTGCTCGCACCGGCCGCTCTTTCTATTTCGACTAATTTCGGGTAGGGTAGAGAGACGAAAAGATGCATCTTCCCGCCAAAAAATCGCTCGGTCA
Source organism: uncultured Candidatus Saccharibacteria bacterium (assembly GCA_964602975.1). GTDB lineage: Bacteria > Patescibacteriota > Minisyncoccia > Phycocordibacterales > JBBTRF01 > JBBTRF01. Next base: position 19,064 of record CAZRTH010000004.1, read on the forward strand.
GAACTTCCTCAAATCCAAAGAGGCGGTGCGAGACATTGTGTCTGCAGCGGACATCCAGCCGGGCGACAATATCCTTGAGATTGGCCCCGGAAATGGTGTTTTGACGGAAGCTCTGCTTGCCAAACTCTCCGCAAGCGGCCGTCTCATCGCCATCGAAAAAGACGACCGCATGATCCCGCTTCTGCGCGAAGCCTTCGCCGGATCGCTCGCATCAGGCAAACTCATCCTCATCCACGGCGATATTTTGGAAATGACCATCGAGAAGCTTGCTGAATGTGGCCTGCGCGCAGGGCAGTACAAGATCATCGCCAACATTCCGTACTACATCACTGGCCAGCTCCTTCGCATGTTTCTCGAATCGGAATATCAGCCAAGCAAAATGGTGCTTATGTTACAAAAAGAAGTGGCTCAACGCATCGTCGCTCGCGATGGCAAAGAAAGTATCTTGTCTATCAGTGTGAAGGCATATGGTACACCGAAATATATCGCAAAAGTTCCGGCAAAATATTTTTCTCCTGAACCAGCAGTGGATTCCGCCATTTTGCTTATCGATGGAATATCAAAACGATTCTTCGCTGAAAATAATTTGGCTGAGAAGGCATTTTTTGAAGTGGTGAAGAAAGGCTTCGCGCACAAGCGAAAGATATTGGCGAGCAATTTAGAGATCCCGCAAGAAAAGCGTGCGGAAATCCTCGCGCCGCTTGGTCTCAACGAAAAAGCTCGGGCGGAGGAGGTCACACTCGAACAGTGGAGAGCGCTTTCCTTGTTCAAGATTACTAGTTAGCGCCGGACGAGCAACTAAAGACGAATATCAGCAACGAGAAAGGCCTGCCCGACCGGGACGCTCGTGATCCTTCCTGACGAATCAATAATGGCCGACTCGAGGCCTTTGGTGGAGACGATGATGTGTTTGCCGGATTCGATCGCTTTCATAATTGCCGTTTGTCTGCCGCGGCGAGCCACGATCGATGATCCAAAAATAGCGTCGTTGCCGCTCACTGCGATGATATCAACTTCACGGGCGCGAGCGATGACGTCGGAATACAATATCTCTGAACAAATGAGAGGGAATATCCTGCCGGCGGCAGTCTCAAAGAAAAATGGCGACCTGTCGTGATCAGCGGAAAAATCTTTTTCCGAAAGCGGTAGCGGGTGGTGTTTGTGATAGATGCTTCGAATACTGCCCGCCTCGATGTGTACGATGGAGTTGAACAGTTGGGCATCTTTTTTGCTGTGCAGACCGATCAGGAAAGCAGTGTTTGGCGAGGCAGCCGACCAACCAAGCAACGTGTCGTACACTTTTTTTATCGTCGATCCGGGCAATTGATATCCGATCGGCAGGTTGAGTGCTTCGTCGATCACCAAAAAGGAGAGGGTGTTTTCTGGAAACACGATCACTGCCGGTTTTTCCTCGAGTGCAGCCTTGGCCGCAGCTTCGTAGTAGGTGAATCCGGCTAAACCGATACTCTCCTCTTGAGTAGTGAGGTGTGAATGGATGACTGCGACTCGCACAGTGCGATGCGCCGACCTTGCGACATCACCTGCGTCATTACTGCCGATACTATTCAGCATTTCGATGCGATAGTATCCAAAAACAACGGTCGCTACTAGCAAAAAAACCGCTCCAACAAGCTGCGCCGCGTGTATCTGCACTTTTTCGACGGTCTTCGCGAAGAAACTTTCATGCAAACACACATTGACCGCCACAGCCAATGCTCCTAGTCCATATATGCCGACCACTGAAGCAATTTGTCGAATATACGGCTCTGATGCAAGACTTATTCCCAGTTCTTGCCAGGCGATTCCTCCCGGGATGAGTGTTCTGAGGTACTCGAGTAGCGCCCATACAGCGGCAAGGGCGACAACCCGCAGAGGCCACCATCGAAACCAACGAGAAAGACTGTTTTGGGCACGTATTTTTTTATATGCGAGAGCAAAAAGTATGAAGAATGGAGCATTGCCGATAGCCGCCAACACCGCAAGGAATGTGTACAGAGCGGCCTCTTTATATTCGAAGAGTGTAGCGGTTCGCTCGATCCACCACCACGCATTGGTGCTTGCCAGAGGAAAAAGAGAGTAGCAGCCGTACATCATACCGAGCGCGGCGCTACCAATACAGAGCTGACGAGTATTGGTGCTTCGTTCGATAAAAATGAGGAATGGGATGAGTGCGACGAAGGCCAGCCAGCCGATTTCGAGCGGCGGAAAGGTAGCGCAGAGCAGGATCGCGGACAACACGGGAAGCAGAAAAAGCATGTTTCAATTGTAACGCACTTTCGACCTACCAGAATGGTATAATGCGTTCACCTCATGCATCACCTGCGCCATCGGCATCATCGTTCACTGAGCTTGCTGCACGCTTCGCTATTTCTCGCGATCGTCCTCTTTGCTGTAGTTTTTTTTCCGAAAAACTCTCGAGCCGAAGATGAATTTTTGTATCGAGCACTCCGACTCGGTGATTCCGGCACTGACGTGACGCTCCTCCAAAAGAAATTGAATGCCGATCCGGATACGCGCGTAGCAGAAACCGGCCCGGGTTCGCCGGGAAATGAGACGCTTCGTTTCGGCATGCTCACTCGCGATGCAGTCATTCGTTTTCAGGAAAAATATTTTGCTGAGATCCTCGTGCCGATCGGCTTGAGCAAAGGTACCGGTTTTGTTGGCGAAGCAACAAGACGCGTGCTGAACAAAAGCGCTGTCGTCGCGCCCACGGCACCAGCAACACCTCCATCTACGCCGGCACCAACTCCAGCTCCTACTCCGGCCCCAACAGCAAAAACCGATCTCTACATCACCTTTCCTTCGAGCTACTATGGCCCGCGCGGCTCCAAGCTCAGCATCGGTGGGAAGGGTTTCACCAAAACCAAAAATACCCTTTATCTTGGCCCTGAATTTCAGATCACGGATATTTCTTCGAGTGACGGCGCAAATATCACAGTCACTATTCCTGACAACGCGCCGTATGGAAAACATGTCACCTGGGTGGAGAATGTGAATGGCAAAACGATCAACACTAGCTTCTATGTTGTGACAAAAGAAGGTTCTGTCCCGCCGGTGATCAAAAGTGTGAGTCCGGAGAGCGGTCTCTACGGTCAGCAGGTGACTGTGTACGGCGAAAACTTTGCTCCACAGGGGAATGAGATTTTGACAAACTATCATATAATTAAAGACGTGCCGTCGCCCGATGGCACGTCACTCACCTTCTCCGTCACGCCCTTTCCTGATATTCCGCAGCTTCAGGTGGGAGTAGACCTCAAGAGAGGGATCGAAGCAGTGATGACCTTCTATGTTGTCAACGAGAACGGCGTGAGCAACAAAGAAAAGCCGGGGAAATTCACTCTCAAAATATAAATGCTCGCTTTTTTCAAAAAATTCCGTCTCTCCATCGCGATCATCCTCGCGGCCTGCTTGATAGCTGGCACTTTTGTGTACAGAGCGAACGCTGTCACCGGTCTACCTTTCGGCGGAATGGTCGTTTCCACAGTCTACTGCACCTGCACGAATGCTTTTCTCATCACCATCGCTCTCCCTATTCCCGGAAATTACCTCTACTTTCCGGGCACACCGCAGTTTGCCTACTACCAGCTCCCACGAACCGGAGTGTGGACGATCGGCCTATATGCTCCAGGCGGTGCCTGCCTGATGTTTGCGGGCAAAGCCGGCTGCGTGCCGTATGCACTCCAACCATTTGGAACGATCGAATTTGCCGGAACCTCGCTATGAAACCTCTTTACACAAAAATCGCACTTGGAATCATTGTTGCCGGCCTAGCGGGTGGGATCGTAGTGCTTGCGCGCACTGAAAAGAGCATTGATCTCGGATTGGCAGACGAAAATAGCGGACCGAAGATTCAACCGATATCCGGAAGCAACGAGGGACTTTTCAGAGACACTTTTAACGCTTCCGATCCTGAAAATGGAGTCTCCGTCACCGAATCCAAGGTCTCCGAAGCCGCGAAAAGTTTCGACAAGCGCAATCTGACCGACCGCATCTCCATCGACCTCTTTGCCAAGTATCTCGTCCTGAAAAATAACGGGCAGGAGATCACCCCCGAGGTGCAGGAGGCTCTGGTAAAGAACGTGATCGAGGAAAATATGCAGAAAATCGAGTATCAGAGCTATTCTACGGCCAATCTGAAGGGTATTTCGAATCCAACTATCGCCCAAATCCGAGAGTATGGAAATACTCTTGCCACGCTGATCATCGAAAATTCGCCCAAAAAACAGGCTGAAAACGAACTCGCCTTGTTGGCAAAAGTGGCGGACGAAGGCGGCAATTCGGAGAGTTTGGCTGAACTGAAGGCCATAGCGACTGCCTACAGGATCGTGGCTGAAAAACTGCTCGCAATGACAGTACCGATCGATGCAAGAGCGAACCATATCGCCCTCGCCGAGATCGCCGGCAAGATCGGGGTCAATATCAGCAATTTTGCCCTATTCGAGACTGATCCAGCCTCCACGATCTCTCACGTAGCTGCTTATGATGAGAATGTCTCGACCCTAAACACGGTACTGCACGCGATCAGCAGTTACTTCGCTCAAAAAGGCATTGTGTACTCCACAAAAGAGCCCGGTTATGCCTTTACCCTTATAGGGCAGTGAGCTAAAATTGAGGGGTGAAGCGATTTCGCATTGCCAATGCCGGAAAAGGCGCGTTGTGCTCGTTGCTCGTGGCCTCGATCCTCCTTGTTTCCCTCGTACCGAGCGATCTTGCCTTCGCGCCAAAGAAAGCAGAGGCTTTTTTCGGGTGTGTTCCAAGGCCGGCAATACCAGCAGTAGTGCCGATCGCAGTTCCGACCATTGATCTTGGCGTGATTTCAGTCACAACGCAAATAGGACTGTCGCAAAACGCCATCACCGATCGAAAGTGTTTCCTCGACTTCATTGTGAAAACTATTTCGAGAGCAGTGGTGCATGCGCTGGTATCTTCCATCATCGACTGGATCAACCGCGGATTCGAGGGCGGACCGACATTCGTCACTGACCCTGCCGGATTTTTTGGAAACATTGCCGATCAAGAAATTGGGCGAATGATTGACGGCTCGGCTCTCGGATTCGTCTGCGACCCATTCCGTCTTCAACTACAACTTTCCTTCCTCCAACAACGAAACCGTGCGGTCTCGCCTTCGCGCTGTAGCATCACGAGCATTGTGAAAAACTTCCAAGGATTCGTGAATGGCAATTTCAATCAGGGAGGGTGGCAGGGTTGGGTGTCGATGACAAGCAAGCCCCAAAACAATCCCTTTGGCTCGCAGATACTCGCGGAAGAAGTGCTCGCCGCTCGAGTGACCAGCCGCCAAAATACCGCTAAAGTCTCGCTCGATTGGGGCAAGGGCTTCAAATCGCTGCTTTCGAGCGATGGCACCATCAAGACTCCCGGCTCACTCATCGAAGGCCAGCTACAGAAAGCTACGGGCAACGAGTTGGATTACCTCAACTTGGCCCGAGAGTTCGACGATATCGTAATCGCTTTGATAAACCAGGGCCTCAGTCAGATCATGAGTAGCGGCCTGAAGAAATAACATGAGATCGAATCCTTTCTACAAATACCTCGGAATCGCGCTCATGGCGGTCTTTGTTTTGTCTTTAGGATTTTCGCTTATTTCTGAAACAGCGCTTGCGCAAGGCAGCCTCCAAACTCCTAAAGATGACACGAACTATAACGACACTGTAGCCCAGCGCATCAATGAAGGAGACAACCCGACTTATGACGACGTTGTTAATCAGCGTGCCGACGAAATAGCAAATCCGAGCTACGACGATGTCGTAAACGATCGGATCAATGAGACTCAGAATCCTTCCAACACTTCTGCGAATGGTCAGAGCCAAAATGCAAGCGCGCCCGGAAATGCCGCGACAGGCGGCAACGGCCAGCAGGACACGAGCTTCTCACTGAGAATGCTGTCCCCATACTACTTCATCCCAGCGATGATGAAGATACTCGGGAATATGATCCTTGGAATTTTCGGTTGGGTCCTCGGCTTGGTCGGCTTGATCTTCAACTTCATCATCGACAAAACGATCGTGAATTTGAAAACGACCATCGACAGCCTTGGCGTCATCAATGATATCTGGAAAGTGATCCGCGATTTCATCAATCTCTTCTTCATCTTCGCGCTTCTCTATGCTGCGGTCGGCACAATCCTTGGTCTAGAGAAAGTCGATTGGAAAAAGACAGTTTCCAATTTGATCATTGCCGCGCTTCTCATGAACTTCAGTCTTTTCATCACCAAGGTGGTTCTCGACGTTTCCAATATCGTGACAATCGGCTTCTACAACCAGCTTCCGGGAGTAGGGGCGCAGGGTTTGGTCGGGGCGGACAAGGGCATATCGAACAGCATCATGCAGTCACTGAAATTGGAGACGATATACAAGCCGAAATACACCGGTACAGCCATCGGAGACATGGAGAACTCTCCAGCCACGGCATTTGCGTACGTTCTGTCGACTTTCATGGCAAGCATTTTCATCTGCGTCACTATCGTAGTGATCGTTGCCGCCGGCTGGCTCTTCCTGAGGCGATTCATCGATATCATATTCCTAATGATCCGCTCGCCGATCGCCTTTGCCGGACTAGTGCTGCCACAACTCGACGAATACCAAAAAAATTGGTGGAAAGAATTGCAAGCAAATGCCACCTTCCCACCGGTATACATGGCGATGATGTGGATCACTTTCAAAATACTTCAGAGTCCCGGCTTCCAGACGGTAGCTCCGGGAGTGGACGGATTTTCGGGCCTTTTTTCAAGCTTGACCGGAACCACGATAAATATCGTCTTCCGTTTTATTGTCGTGATCGCCATGATGGTGTACGCGCTCAAGAGCGCGGGCAAAGTGGGTATCGAGGGCGGCGAGATCTTTACGGAATTCTTGTCGAAGAAGAAGGGGCAGCTGAAGGGTGTGATCGGAAGGAATACTCTCGGACGTGCAGCAGCTGCGGCAAGAGAAAGTGGTTTTGCCAAAAATGTTGAGGCTATTAGCCCTCTCGCTGGACGCCTCATGAACAGCAATTTGAAGACTATCAGCGGAGCTTCCTTTGGCGGGGCAAAGGGTGGTTTTGATGCTGCGGTAAAGCAATCAGAAAAAGACGCGAAGGAGGGTTATGAAAGAGTGTCTAAAGCAGTTGCATGGACCGAAGCGGCTCCATACAAGCGCACTTTTGAGAGCGACGAAGCCTTTGCCGCAAGAAACACTGCATACACCGAGAGGAAAGCTGCTTTTGAAAAGGAGGCCGGCAAAGACAAGGAGAAACGACAGAAAGACTACGTTGAATCTCTCAAGACCGGCGTGCCTGTTCTGCCTGATCTAAATGTAGGGGTGAAGACCAATATAAAGGCGCTCGATCCTTCTACTTGGACCAAAGAAAATCTCAAAAATACTAAGGTATCGGCAAATATTCAACCGTTCCGTGTTGGAGAGGAATGGAAGGAGAATATCTCTGCGGTAAACGCTGTCGATGAGCAAATCAAAGAAGACGCGAAGAAAGAGGACAAGAAGACAAGGGCAAAGACAGATCTCGGAAGGATCAAGACCGAGCAAGCGGAGGCCGAGGAAGAAATGTTGGCTTCATACAAGAAATACGCTGAAGCAGCTGGTGCAACACCGGAGGCGATCAACAAGCTTGTCGCTCTGCTGACAAAGCGATTCGAAGACATACCGAATGAAGGGGAGAGGATAGCGGCGATCGCGGCAAACAAGCAGGAGATTCGATCGGTCCTCGAGGAGATCCAGGTTTCTGAGGAGAGAAAGATCGAGGAGGAAACCAAGAAGATTGCCCAGCAGGAAGCAACGATGAGAAGCATTGAGATTGAATTGAATGCGGCATTCGAGGAAAAACGCTCAGCAGAAAAACCGACGACAGAAAAGAATATTCAGAGACTTCAGGGCGAATTGGCGGCGGCGACTTTGAACAGGAAAGTTCTTGAGAAGGCACCGGACAAGCGAGCAGGTTTCTTAAAAACCGCTGAATCGAAAAAGAATGAAGCTGCCACCAAGCGGGAGCAGGTGATCACTCGAGAAAATCAACTTGCGCAAGAAGAGAAGCTCGACACTCTTGGCAAGGATATCGGCGCTGTGAAAGAGAGTTCTGGGAAAAAAGATGACGATGGCGGCGGAAAGGGTGGCGGCAAGCCAAAGGAGGATAAGAAATAAAAAGCGAACACCATGATACCAAGATCAATACGAACTGCGGCAGAAATGGAAAGCTACTTCAATAGCCTTCCTTCTGATATTCAGAACGCATTGACCGATACTCATCTTCAGGAACAGATCAGTGAGATTTGTGATCGGAATGGGGTTGCAGGTAGCTGTGAGTTGATCACGAAAGAGACGACCGCAACGCTCATGGGAGTACAACCGATAAAAGGTTTTGTCTCTCGATTGGCAGCACAGGCAAAGATCGCCGCGCCGGTAGCGCAGAAAATTGCCGACGAGATCAACGAAAATATCTTTCGAGCAGTGCGACAATCGCTCATCCTCATCCATGAAATACCGCAGAATGAGCAGGCACAGATACCGGCAGTGGAGCAGCATTTCGAGCACTTGATCGAAAACCACACTCCGGCGAAAATTGCTTTGTCTCGCCCAGCTGCTCCCGCCCCAAAAACCCTCGCTGAGCAGAAAATGAGCCGCCCGACCAGCCTGCCGCCCCAGATCTCCCGCAATGAACCGGATCCATACAGAGAGTCGATCGAATAGTGCGGTATAATAACGCCATGCGATTCCAAGTTCCACAATTCATCGAGGTGGAAGACAAGATCATCGGTCCCTTGACCATCAAGCAATTCATTTACATCGCTGGCGGCGCCGGCATGTGCTTCGTCATTGTGCGATTCCTGCCGCTCTTTATCGGCATCTTGGTAGCGCTTCCGATAGGAGCCTTTGCCCTAGCTCTCGCGTTCTATCATCCCAACGAGCGGCAAACATTTATCCTCTTTGTGGAGAATGCTTTTCGCTACTTCATTGGCAACAAGCTATACATCTGGAAAAAGCAGGAGAAAAAGCCAGTAGCAAAGACAGCGGAAGAGAGGGAATCCACCAACGATCTGGACAATCTGTACGTGCCGCGCCTAGCAGACAGCAAGCTGAAAGACATGACATGGAACCTAGATATCACGACGAAGGAGCTGGCTAATCCCGTTACGAAAAACAATAAACAGGTATAATTCAGTTATCGCACCACAATGGCACTCACCAAATCAGCACCGAGCCAACAGTTTGTCCCTATCAAAGAAGTGAGGGATGGCATTGCCATCCTCAAAGACGGCTCAATGCGTGCGCTTCTGCTCACTTCTTCCCTCAACTTCGCACTCAAATCCACCGAGAGTCAGGAGGCGATCATCTACCAGTTCCAAAATTTCCTCAATTCACTGGATTTCACTGTGCAGATATTCATCACTTCACGCCGGCTCGACATTCGGCCATACATCGCGCTGCTCGAGAACCGATACAAGGAGCAAACAGGGGAGTTGCTACGCCTTCAGACTCGGGAGTATATCGAATTCATCAAAAAGTTCACCGAATCTGCCAATATCATGACAAAAAGCTTCTTCGTGGTGGTGCCGTATAGCTCGGCGATCCTCAACAAGGGCAGCGCTTCCGGCATTTTCGGCAAAAAAGACGTGCAGAAGGAGACAGTTCAGAAAAATGAGGCATTCGAGGAAGCAAAATCACAAATTCAGCAGCGTGTGAGCGTCGTCGAGCAGGGATTGACCCGTGTCGGAGTGCGAGTAGCACAGCTCGGAACCGAAGAGATCATCGAGCTCTTCTACAAGATCTTTAACCCCGGCGAAACTGACAAGCCGATCCAGCTATAAACACTACTATGGGATTTCTTTCAAACATGTTTAGCAAAAAGGGGAGTGCGGATGCTCAATTGAAAGCATCGATCTTGCCGCAGGACATTTACAATGCTAGCACCCTCGACCTAAAAGACGTCATCGCCCCTTCCGCGCTCAAGGTAAGCCCTCGTTCGCTCAACCTCGGCGAAAAGCTCGTGCGCACCTTCTTCGTCATTTCATACCCACGATACCTTTCTGAAGGTTGGTTCTCGCCGATCATCAATCTCGACAAGATCTTCGATATTTCGATCTTTATCCATCCGATCGATACGGCGCAAGTGCTCCGACAATTTCAAAAGAAGGTGGCCGAGGTGCAGAGCCAGATCCATGACCGAGAGCGCAAAGGTTTGGTGCGAGACCCAATGCTCGATACCGCATATCAAGATCTCGAGTCCCTTCGAGACAATTTGATGCAGGCACAGGAAAAGCTTTTCGACGTCGGTCTCTATATCTCTATCTATGGAGACACTGAACAGGAGCTCGACAAGATCGAATCCGAGATCAAGTCTATCCTCGAATCGAAGCTGATCTACCTGCGCCCTGCGCTGTTCCAGCAGGAGCAGGGTTTGCGCAGCGTGTTGCCGATCGCGACAGACGAGCTCAATGTGCTCTCAAAGCTCAATTCTTCGCCACTTTCCAGCCTTTTTCCATTCACCTCATTCGACCTCACTTCGGACAAAGGTATTTTGTACGGTATCAACCGCCACAATTCTTCGCTGGTGCTCTTCGATCGCTTCTCCCTCGAAAACTACAACTCCATCACCTTTGCAAAGTCCGGTTCCGGAAAATCATACTGTACCAAGCTTGAGATCTTGAGAACATTGATGTTTGATACCGAGGTGATCGTCATTGACCCTGAAAAGGAGTACGAATACATGGCGCAAGCGTCGGGAGGGAAGTATTTCAATATCTCGCTGAACTCGCCGCACCATATCAACCCATTCGACTTGCCGGTACCGCGCGAAGATGAGTCGGGTGCCGATGTGCTCCGCTCAAACATCATCAACTTGGTGGGTATTTTCCGAATCATGCTTGGCGGACTCACGCCGGAGGAAGATGCGATCATCGACCGTGCGATCACCGAGACCTACGCGCTCAAAGATATCACTCCGGATGCTGATCTCAGCAAGGTGGAAGCACCGCTGATGTCCGATTTCGAATTGGTGCTTGCTGGCATGCAAGGAGCAGAGTCACTCGTCCAACGTCTCACCAAATACACGCGAGGTACTTGGTCCGGCTTTCTCAATCGTCCAACCAACGTCGATATCAACAACAAGTTCATCGTCTTCTCGCTCCGCGACATGGAAGAGGAGCTCAAGCCGGTGGCAATGTACATCGTGACGCACTTCATTTGGAACGCTGTGCGCAAAAATCTCCGCAAGCGCCTGCTGGTGATCGACGAAGCATGGTGGATGATGAAATCCGAAGATACGGCTTCATTCCTGCTTAGTTTGGCGAAACGCGGTCGAAAATACTACCTCGGCCTCGCCACCATCACCCAAGACGTCGACGACTTTTTGAAATCGCCATACGGTCTGCCGATCATCACCAACTCTTCCATTCAGATCCTCCTCAAGCAGTCACCAACTTCGATCGACAAGCTCCAGGCGACCTTCAACCTCACCGATGAGGAAAAGTTTTTGCTCCTCGAGTCGGGCGTTGGTGAGGGTTTGTTCTTTGTTGGCCTCAAACATGTCGCGATCAAGATCATTGCCTCATACACCGAAGACCAGATCATCACCTCCGACCCATCGCAGATATTGGCGATCCAAAAAGCCAAGGCCGACCTCTCTGCGAGCGCGAATGAGGCAGCTAGCCAAAAGGCGTAGCGAAACATTCCCATGGCCTCGAAAGATCATCACGAACCTATCACCAATCTCGGTTGGTTTTTCCTTTTCGCTTTTACCATCACTATCGACATTGCTCAAATACTACTGGATCTCGCTTTTGGGGCCGGCGTAATAGCAAATCGGATCATTGATGTGGGTGTCGCCTTTGCACTCCTCCTGATCTTCTATCTGAAAGGTGTGTCGCTCACCCCCGCGCAATACAGCAGCATCTGTGCGGCTTTTATTGGCGAAGAGATCCCCGCGATCGATGTCCTCCCAATGTGGACACTCGATGTGTTCTATATTTTCATGAGCATCAAAGGGCAGGAACTCGCTGAAAAGGCCGGAGTGGCAGGGAAGGTGGTGGAAATGGCGGTCAAAGCCGCAAAGAAAGGGCAGGGAGGCGGCGGATCGGCCGCTGCCTCTGCCGCGAACGAGGCTGAATTGCCTCCACCACTCCCAACCAATACAGTAGACCTGCGACCGCCGAGCAGCGCTTAGTTATTCACTACAGCAACAAGGGCTTTGTGATAAAATGAAGGGGCATGAGATCTCACAACGTTCTCACATACGCCGTTGCATCTTTCTGTATTTGCCTCATTTCCCTATGGGTACTCGGCACAGTTGTCGCCACTCCTGCTTTTGCCCAAACAACGGCCTCGACCGCAACCTCATCAGCCTCATCGGCCACCTCCACCCCCGAAAGCGCGCTTGATGAATACCTGAAACAGCTCAACTCAGCCACATCGAGCATTCCTGACTATCTAAAGAACGCGAAGCCTCCAACCGAAGCGGATATTCCCGAGCTTCCGGACGAATTCAAGCAGGTGCCGATCATCGTCACGTTGAAGCCCGAGTTTCCGACAGCTTTTCAAGATGTGGTAGCAAGCGTGGACAGCTATTCGGCCGACATGGATCGAAGCCAGATCACTTGGTCGATCAATGGCAAGACGGTCAAGAAGGGTACCGGTGTAAAAACGTTTAATTTCAAAGCAGGAAAGAATGGCAGCTACACTACGCTCGGCGTTTCGATTCTTTTCAACGGCGTCACGAGCAAGAAAAGTGTGAGCATCACCCCAGCCACCGTGGATCTTGTATGGCAGTCCGATTCATACGTTCCACCCTTCTATAAAGGCAAGGCTCTCTTTTCTCATCAAAGCAACGTCAAGGTGGTCGCCATTCCAAACATCTTCACAAAGGACGGCGTACTGATCCCTGCCTCGAAACTCATCTATCGATGGAAGCTCGATCGGGAATTCGTAGCGGCTGTCTCGGGAGTTGGCAAAAATATCGTCGTCTTCAATGAAGCAATCCCTGTCGATGAAAAAGCGATTAGTGTAGAGGTCTCGACCGCCGACTCCAGCGTGAGCACATTTGGACAGATTTTCGTGCACAGCGTCGGAACCAATCCTGTATTGTACCAAGATGCACCTCTTACCGGCATCTCATACGAACGGGCGCTGCCGAGCAGCTTGAGCTTGGCTGATTCTGAAATGAAGCTCGTCGTCGAACCCTATTTCTTCTCAGTGAAAAGCCGCGATAGCAGCAACTTGTACTACTCATGGTCTCTCAATGGCAATACGGTTCCCGAAGTGAGCCGCAGCAGCATCGTGTTCAAAGTGCCTGAAGCAGAAAAGGGGACTGCGCAGGTGAATGTCGAGCTAAAGCAGCCAAATAAAGTGTTTCAAACCAATGCCGGCAGCTTGCTGATCAATTATTCCAGCCCAGGCAGCGGTAAATCTCTCTTTCAATGATAACAACGATGCTCGCTAGAAGTATAAAACGATCGGGAAGCCTTCTGAAGCATTCAATGATTTTTGCCTGTTTGCTTCTCGCTCTCGCAGGAACGATGTTGCCAGCGACGGCCTCCGCTGTAGCAGGTTTTGGCAACGCGGGAACCTACGTGTTGCTTGCGCCGATTCCGGGTACATACGACGAAGGTAGCTGTGCGCCAGGAATCGCAAATAGCTACACCAACGGAGGACCTTCGGGAGGAAATGATGCGAGCGTACAAAATTGTACGACCAACTTTGTGACCTACATAAAGGGGTTTTTCAAGCTCGTAATTTCGCTATCATCGATCATCGCCGTGCTCGTGATCACTGCAGAGGGCTTCAAATTGGCCATTTCTACCAGTGAAGGGGCTCGAGACACTGCCAAAGAACGAATTGAACAGGCGCTGATCGGACTGGGTTTGGTGCTCGGATCGTATTTGATTCTGAATACCATAAATCCCGAACTCACCAAGATCAATTTCTACGTGGACAAGGTAGCGGATTACGCCGGCACATCAGCCTTCTTGCAAGATGGCCTGACTCAGGCACTCACCAATGAACAGGTGGCGGAAGCGCAGCGACGTGCTGATAGAGAAGCGAATGCCAATTTCAGCGCGCTTGCCACGCCGATACGAAAAGAGCTCGAGGAGCTCGGCGATTGCGCGGAGAAAGACGCGGCAGTCATGAATGACTGTTACAATAGGAAAACTGAGCTTGAGGAAGCCTTGAAACAAGCTGAGGCGAGCACAGATGTCCGAGCGGCAACAAACGCGCTTACGAGGCAGGTGAGAGAACAAGTCGATCCGCTGCTCGTTCCGCCAACAACGTCAGCGGAAATCCACCAAGCGAGAACTGAGCTGGCTCAAATGTGGCGGATCGCTTCACAAAGGATCACTGCATTGAGAGCGGAGGGCAAGACCGCTCAAGCCGATGCGGTCTTGGTGGAGGCACAGAAGATTCAACAGGAGACGAGCGCGCGTATCGATTTTCGAGCAAATCATCCGGATGGATGATAATGGTGAATATTCGTCTGGCGGATTCGGCACGTAAAACAATCGTATGAAAAAGAGCACTGCATATACAATACTCGGGATCATCATTGGCATCATCGTCGTTGCCCTTGGCATCTTGTATTTCCTTTTCTTGAGGACGCCGGCGAAATCTCCGGACCTTGGACCTGATACAAATAGCGAGGGGAAGGCAGAACACGGTGGTTTCGGCGGGACAGGGGAGACGAATCCTCCGGCAGTTGATACGGGAGTGCCGACAGGATCCGGAGCGACCACCACCGAAGAAGTTCCTCCGCCGCCTCGACTACGAAAGATCTCTGCTGGCCCTGTCGCCGGAGCTGTCGCTTTTGACCAAACAGTGAAGGTTGGTACGACCACAAAGACTGAAACTCATGTTCGGTTCATCGAGCGCATCAACGGCGCCGTATATGAGACTCGTACAGACGTTCTCGATACTCAGAAGATCGCCAGCGCCTCTATTCAAAAGATCCGCCAAGCACTTTGGGCAAAAGATGGCGCTAGCGTCTATCTTCGATATACCACAGACCAAAATCCGTACGCGGTGGAGACATACGTCGCGAAATTGACACCATCGAAGACAGCCACCTCGAGCCAAGCCGCCCTGCCGAGCGATATCAACTTTCTGCCGCAAGAGCTACGCGGGAGCTTCCTTGCCAGAAACCTTGTCGAGGTGATCCCTTCTCCATTCACCCTTGGTACCGTCTTCTACTCGTTGCCAAAATCAGGAAATCTGCAGGGTATTTTGTCGAGCCGAGATGATACGAGAAAGGTGGAAGTGCTCAATTCGCCTGTACTCGAATGGAGTAGCCAGTGGTTGGCAACCAATCTGTTTGCGCTCACCACCAAAGCATCCGCTTTCTCTGATGGGTTCCTCTACTTCCTAAACACCGACACTCAGAAGCTCGATCGTGTGCTGGGTAATATCCGCGGCCTCACCACGCTCACTAGCGCCGATCAAAAATATGTCATTTACTCGAACTCGAGCGACAACGGTTTCAGTACCCGACTTTTCAACACAAAGACCGGCGCGCTCGATGCTTTCTCCTTCACTGTCTTGCCAGAAAAATGCGTCTGGAGCAAGAAGCGTGTATCGATCGTATACTGCGCAGTGCCCCGGGATGTTCCAAATGGCGCCTATCCGGACAGCTGGTATCAAGGAACGATGAGTTT
The DNA here is from genome assembly GCA_964602975.1 of uncultured Candidatus Saccharibacteria bacterium. Lineage (GTDB taxonomy): Bacteria > Patescibacteriota > Minisyncoccia > Phycocordibacterales > JBBTRF01 > JBBTRF01. Next base: position 34,707 of record CAZRTH010000004.1, read on the forward strand.
TGTAGACGACATTTGGGGCATCGATGCATCGACAGGATCGACCAAGCTGCTCGTCAGCCTGACCGCCGTATCAAAAGAGGAGGTCGATGTAATACAACCATTCCTCAGCGCGAGGGAGGATTATCTTTTCTTCACTAACAAAAAAGACGGCTCGCTATGGAGTCTGTTTCTTTCGACGAACAAATAGTTCCTGGCAGATGGCAAAAATGTTGCTCGTGGTCCAGTAGATAGCAATACCGGCGTTGATGCTGTATGAGGCAAAGAACACAAAAACAGGGAGGACGTACTTCATTTGCGTACTCATGGCATGAGCGAGGTCTCCGCCGAATGACGGTTCCGCTTTCGGATCCTTCTTCATCGCCGGCATTGAATATTTGATCTGGAAAAATTGCGTTACGGACGCCAACAAGGCCAGTTCCCAGCTTTTTTTGGTGATATCAATGAAAAGGAGCTTCATTTCCACTACGGCTGGAATATGAACGAAGGAGTACAGCAAAGAAGGATCGATCTTTGGCAAACCGCCACGATAAAAGATCTGGTAAAGCGCGATGATGATCGGGATCTGGATGAAAATAAGCAGGATGTTCGAAAAAGGATTGATGCCGACCTCTTTGTACAACTTCATGGTCTGCATCGATTGCTCGGCAGGGTCTTTGTACTGCTTTTTCAGCTCATTGATGCGAGGTTCGAGCTCTTTCATTCTCATCTGGCTCACCACGGCCTTGCGGGAGAGAGGGAAGAGGATGAGCTTTACGATCACCGTGAAAAGCATGATAGCTATGCCGAAATCAGCCCATTGAGGCAGCGCGTTGAGCAGTAAAATAAGGCCGTTATACAACGGCTCGTAGAAAAACGTATGGTAGAGATAACTCATCAGGCTATTCTAGACCAGTTTCACTTTTTTGAGAAGCCAAAGGATTTCGGCCTCCAAATCACTGATTGGTATCTCTTTTGCGTCCTTTCCACCAATCCTCACGAAAAACGCCGCGGCAAAGGGTTGCCTGAGGAGGTTCTTTTTTTTGAGGTCAGCTAGTACGTGTTCTAGGGCAGCGGAGAAGCGGCGTTTTATGCGGTTTCGCAACACAGCCGTTCCAGCCACCTTCTTTGAGACCACTACGGAGCACTTTGTCTTTGGAGATGGAATGATCCGAGCCGAAAAGCTGGTCGATGAACAAAAAACACCCTTCCCGAGCAATTCGGGGAAGAGCGTCTTTGTGACTCGTTGAGCTTTTGGGAGCATGTTTACAACACGTTTACAGACAGCGGCGTAGAGGCCGCCGGAAACGGGCTTATTTCGACTTCTTTACCGAGAGCTTCTTTCGTCCTTTGAGTCGTCGTCGAGCGAGCACTCGCTTGCCGCCGGAAGTCCGTCCTCGTACGAGGAAGCCGTGGGTCTTCGCGCGCTTTCGCTTTTTTGGATTATATGTGAATGACATGAGCAATAGCGTAACACAGAGTACAAAAATGTTCAATATTTATAGCCATGCCTTGCAGAGAAATGGGGGATTTTATGCTTCGGAGTCTACATCGCGGTGTTTTGGAGTACCCGCGGATTTTGCATACGAAAGTATGAAGAAAGTATGCAAAATCCGCGGGTAGTCACATTTGCTAAAGCAACTCGACCAGAAATTGGAGGGAGGTGTTAAAATCTTGCGAGTAGGGAGGACCCGCAAACACACCGGAGGAACTGCGGAGGCCGACGGGCCGAGCCGGAGCGAAATTTCAGCAGAAATTTACGCCTATCCTCCGGTGTGTTTGCGGGTCCTCCCTTGTCCACAACTTATCAACATGTTTCTCCACTCTCCACAAGTGTTGCATTTCCTTGCTAACTTATATAATACGAGTCACTTATGGATTACAAACACATGTGGGATAAGGTACTGGTGGAGATCGAGCTCGCTATCTCCAAGGCTACTTTCATCACTTGGTTTACCAGCACCCACATTCAAAAGATCGAGGACGGAACCGTTCATTTGCACGTGCCCAATGTTTTCGCGAAGGACTGGATCAGCAACAAGTACCACAAACAGATCCTAAAAAACCTCCGCGGCCAAAACGACACTATTCGTGCCATGACCTACGTCATCGCAAAAGAGGATGGTAGCAAGAAGAAGCTCGAAGAAGCTCCGAAGGCTGCTTTCAACCCGACTACACAGCTGCCGCTTCAAGATCTCCAGATCAACAAAGACGACAACTTGAATCCCCGCTACACTTTCGACACATTGGTTGTCGGCAGTTTCAACGAATTGGCTCATGCGGCCGCGCAAGCGATCATAAAAAAGCCTGGGCAGGCCTACAACCCTTTTTTCATCTACGGAAGCACCGGGCACGGCAAGACTCACCTAGTACAGGCGATAGGCAACCATATTAAAACGCACCACGCAGGGAAGAAGGTGTATTATCTGACATCGGAAAAGTTCGGCCAGGAGTGCATCAACGCCCTTCAAACGAACAAAATGAATTTGTTCAAGGAGAAATATCGAAAATACGATGTCATCATCATGGATGACGTGCAATTCTTCTCAAACAAGGACAAGATCCAGGAAGAACTCTTCCATTTGTTCAATTTCTTCTTCGATAACAACCGTCAAATCATCTTTTCTGCCGACAAACACCCGAACTTCATCGCCAATGTGGAAGATCGCCTTCGTTCTCGATTCAGCTCTGGCATGTTGGTAGAGCTTCCATACCCTGACCTCGAGTCTCGAACCGCTATTTTGAAGGCAAAGGCTTCTCAGAGCGGCTTCACTCTCAACAATGAGACGGCGGAGTACCTCGCTTCTTCGGTGGAGGGCAACATTCGAGAGCTCGAAGGTGCTCTCAACTCTATCGTCTGCCAAGCGCAGCTGAAAGGGAAGGAGTTGAGCATGCTCGAAATCAAGAATTTGGTAAAAAATAGTGCCAAGCCAAAGAAAACCATCGCCGCGAAGGATATTATCAAAGTGATCGCCGACTATTACAATATCGACGAGGCGAGCATCTACGACAAGACCCGCCGAAAGGAGGTGGTTCGCCCTCGCCAGATGGTGATGTACATTTTGCGTGAGGATTGCAGTGTTTCATATCCGTCGATCGGGCAAAAGCTCGGCGGTCGAGACCACACCACCGTCATCCACTCGTGCGAGAAGATAAAGCATGAGATCAAGACAGACCCCGTCTTGATGCAAGAATTGAGCCAGATCCGAGCTCTTTTGTAGTCTGGCAGTCCGACGTAGCCAGAGATATTTTCTTACAGGTGGGGAAAAGAGTGGGGATAACTGCCTAACAAGCCACCGAAAGGTGTGGAACGGCTTGGGGACAGGCTGTAGGGAGAGTGGGGGTAAGGTGGGGGAAATAATTGCTCATTTCAACAAAAAACCCTTATCCCTCCACACCTGTCCAGAGTATCCCCAATCGAGGTGGGGAGGAAGATTTGAAAAGCACGGCCTAGTTGAGAGCTCCCCTGAGTTATACACATATCCACAGTCTTAATAATAGTAATAAGTATTTATATACAATATAGTAAGAACATGAGGATCGAATGCGTGAGAGAAAAATTCGCGGCAGCAGTCCAGAAAGCAGAACGAGTGACTGGAAAGAATCTGACCCTACCCGTACTCAAGTGTCTCTATCTAAAAGCAGAGCAGGGCAATTTGCTCATTCGAGCTACCAATCTTGACCTGGGTATCGAGATAAACTTGCCAGTGAAGGTCGAGATTCCCGGCTCGGTGGCCATCCCTGGGGCAGTACTCTCGAATTTTTTGCAATACGTGAAGAATGACAAGAATATCGTGCTTGAGACAGCGGACGGCAATCTCTCGGTATCCACTCAGAACAACTCCACCATTATCAAAGCTCTTCCGCACGAAGATTTTCCAACAGTGCCGGTCTTTTTGAGAGAGAACAGCATCACCTTGGCGCCAAAGGAGTTCGTCCGCGGTCTCAAAGCCGTCTGGTATGCCTCTGGAACCTCTCAGGTGAAGCCGGAGCTGGCCAGCGTGTACGTATTCGCGGACCAAGACGAACTGGTCTTCGTAGCCACCGATTCATTTCGATTGGCCGAGAAGCGAATACGGGTAAAAAAGGCACAGGATTTTTCACACGTACTCATTCCATTCAAAAATGTCACTGAGATCATGCGAATTTTGGAAGAGATCAGCGATGATGTTGAGATCACCTTCGACAAAAACCAGATCGCCTTCTCCGCTGAGAATATCTACCTCACCTCTCGGCTAATTGATGGCTCATTCCCAGACTACAAGCAGATCATTCCAAAAGAGCACCACACAGAAGCCACCTTGCTGAAAGAAGACCTCATGAGTTCTCTGAAACTCGCCCACATTTTCTCGGATAAGTTCAATCAAGTGTCATTTTCTGTCGCACCATCGACAAAAAAATTCGAATTGAAAACCAAAAATGCCGATGTTGGAGAAAATGTGAATAAACTCAAAGCCAGTCTCTCTGGAGAAGATCTCGATATGAATTTTAACCATAAATATGTCACAGATTGCTTCCAATCGATCGACTCCGACAGCATTTCACTTCATTTCAATGGCCCGAGCCGTCCAGTAGTGCTGCGAGGCATTTCAGACAAGTCGTTTTTGTACCTTGTGATGCCAATGAATCGATAGTGTCCGATGTTCAATATATCGAATTTTTTCGAAAGATTCTCACAGCTTAAAAACAACGCATTCGTTGTTCGTGATGCGGTCATCCAAGCGATCCATACAGTCACCGGAATACAACTCGAAGGCGCGAATGTCGAGGTAAAAGAGGGAGTTGCCCGTATTCAGATCGATCCTCTGCGCAAGAACGTGATCTACATCAAGAAAACCGCTATTCTCGATGCTTTGAAACAGCAAGGTGTCAACCTAAAGGACATTAAATAGCACGGTCGCTTCCACCTTGTTGCCTACACTGTCCTTCGCCACCACCTTCAAGTTGTTCTGACCAGAAAGGTTCGCCGAATCCGCATCGCTTAGGTTGAAAGAGAAGGTCCACGGAGCCTGTTCTTTGGTGCCGAGATAGGCACTGTTCAGATAATAATCGATGCGAGCTAGAGGGAAGTGGCTCTTCACCTCAGCGACCACTGTCACGATCCCATTTCTTGGAAAAGAGGAGTTTGCTGCTGGGAATTGGATATTCAGAGTTGGTAAGTATTCTGGCAAATGCATATCGTCCTTCTGCGTCGGCGCAACCTCGATTCCTTGGCTGGTGATATGATTCACTTCCGCCCATTTTTGCACGGCATATTCCCAGTTTGCGAATTGTGAGTCAGCACTCGGCATGAGCGGCTGCGGACCAGTCGGATCGTCTTTATTGATCCAAAACAGGATCGAATGGATGTCTTGCAGCCCGCGCTCCTCTCGGAGCTCAGGTGGAGTATTCTCGGTTGCCAATTTGCCGCTGATCTTGTCGACAAAATATGTTTGGTTGCCCTTCCAAAAACCGCGAAGGATCGGTTTTGCCGTCTCGTCCAGTAAGGGGATCGGTTTTGGAAAATTCTCTGCTGGATATTTCTTGAATGTCTCATACATGAAGGCATTCCATAGCGGAGCGATCACTTGGCGAGCCGAATTTTCCTTTGCGATAGGGCGACCGTCGTTGTTTCCCGCCCACGCGCCGACGGTGATATTCGGAGTGTATCCAACCACCCACATATCCTTGAAATCGTTCGTCGTTCCTGTTTTGACTGCTACGTCGTAGCCAGGGAAGTGAAGTGCGGAATTGCTACCGAAGATCGGGGCGCGAGCGACATTGTCTGAAAGCACATCGGAGATGGTGAGGGCAATGTTTGGATCCAGCACGGCGATCGGTCGAGGCTCAAATTTTTCCAATATCTCGCCATCGCTATTCTCCACCTTGAGGATGCCCGTGCTTGGATTGCGGACTCCTTGATTCGCGAAAACGGAATACGCACTCGTCATCTCCAGCGGAGTCACCTCGCCACCGCCGAGCACCAAAGTGAGGCCGTACTGGTCGGCATTGGTGAGGCTCTCAACCCCCATGTCCTTGGCTAGACGCAGTGAGTCCTGGATGCCGGCAAGGTACAGGGTTTGAATAGCCGGCACGTTGATCGACTGAGCCAAAGCATTGCGCAGGCTTATCGGTCCGCGGAAATTGCCATCATAGTTGCGTGGGGAATAGCACACAGCATCTGCGCGTTTTGGCGTACTAGATCCAACGACCAAAGTGCCGGCAGGGCTAACGCTCAGATTCGGGCTGCAATCGCTGGAAAACTCGATTGGCACGTCGAAGACCACCGTGTCAGGGGAATATCCTTTGATGAAAGCCTCCGCGTACGCGAACGGCTTAAACGATGAACCTGGCTGGCGCCGCGCCAATGTGACATTGAAATTTCCATTGATATCTTTGTCGAAATAATCGCGGGAACCGACCATGGTGAGGATCTGACCGGTCTTCGGGTCGATCGCTACCAAAGCGGCATTCTCCGCGTCGAGCTGCTTTTTGTTCTCGAGCGCGTACTTCTTCACGATCTGTTCGCCCTTCTGCTGCAGCTCGTAATCCAAAGTGGTGGTAACCTTCAGTCCGCCCTCGGAAACAGTCTGCTCGCCATACTTATTCACCAAATATTCTCGAATGAAGAACACAAAATGCGGTGCCTTTATGCCCTTGTCATCCGGCTTGCTGAAATCCACCTTCTCCTTTTTCGCCGCATCGTACTCTGTTTGGGTGATGAAATCATTATCGAGCATTTTTTGAAGTACCAAATCTTTTCGGACCTCTAACCTGTCCCGATGGTTGCCAAAAGGAGAAAAGAAGGTCGGCGCTTGGGGAAGGGCTGCCAAGTATGCCGATTGTGCCAAGGTAAGTTCGCTCGCATGTACGCCGAAGAACTCTTCAGAGGCCTGCTCGACGCCATAGATCGTTCCGCCGTACGGCGCCTCATTCAGATAAATGCCCAAGATTTGATCTTTCGTGAGCACCTGCTCCAATTTCAACGCCAGTACCCACTCTTTTAGCTTTCTGGTGGCTGTCTTCTCCCTGGTGAGCAGGGCATTTTTGATGACCTGTTGGGTGATCGTCGAACCGCCTTGGGCGAGTTGGAGGGTAAAAATGTCAGTGACGATCGCTCGGAGAATCGCCTTCGGCTTGATTCCATGGTGTTGATAAAACTCAGTGTCTTCAATGGCGACTGTTGCATTCTTTATATTTCGGGAAATATCCTCGTAGGGAATCTTTTCACGCTTGATATCGTTGTACACGTCATACAACAGGATCTTGCCTGTGCGGTCGTATATTTTGGTCGATTGACTCACTTTTCGCTGCTCAAAAGCGCTCATGTCGGGGAGTTGGAAGGTCGATACCCAAAATGCTCCGAGGCCGCCGATGACAAAACAGAGGGAAATAGCCACGACAGCCAATTCTTTCAAAAGAAGCGCGTGGCGCCTGAACCAATGGCCGGTCTTTCGACCAAAAATAGAGCCGTGGTGACCTACTAGACGAGCATGTCGAGAAAACTGAGCGGTTGTTTGCTGGACAATACGGCGCGGATGTTTCATTTGGTACAACAATAGCAGAAAAAGTCTCGGCGTGGTAGATTATTTGCATGAAACTGTCTTTTTTCGGCCTCCGGAAAGGGCCAATCGTCGATACTGATCCAAAAAAGGTAAGGGAGATCCTCACTCGAGGCGTTGAAGACGTGTTCGTGAAGGAATCTCTGGAGAAAAAACTGCTCTCTGGAAAGCAACTACGCGTCAAGCTTGGTATCGATCCAACCGGTCCAAAACTTCACATTGGCCGGGCGGCCGTGTTGCGGAAGCTACGAGCGTTTCAGGATCTCGGTCATCAGGTGGTTTTGATTGTCGGCGATTTCACCGCGCTCATTGGCGATCCTTCCGACAAGCTCGACAAACGGCCGATGCTTACGCCGGCGAAGATCAAGGAAAATTTGAAGGAGTACAAGAAGCAGATCGGCAAAATCGTCGACGTCGACAAAGCTGAGTTTGTATACAACAGCACCTGGCTCTCGAGGCTGGGCTTTGCCGAGATCGCCACCTTGGCCGAATCCTTCTCGATCCAGCAGATGTCCGCCCGACGTAATTTCAAAGACCGATTCGATCGCGGGGAAGAAGTGTCTTTGCGAGAGTTTCTCTATCCACTGATGCAGGGATACGATTCGGTGGCTGTCAGGGCAGACGTTGAGCTCGGCGGTTTTGATCAATTGTTCAATCTGAAAGCGGGCCGCGTCATCCAGAGGCACTATGGCCAAGAAGAGCAGGATGTGCTCACCACCGCGATGCTTGAGGGTACCGATGGCCGCAAAATGTCCACCAGTTGGGGCAATGTCATCACCGTGATGGACGATGCAAACGACATGTTCGGCAAGGTGATGTCGGTGAAGGACGAACTGGTGTCAAAATATTTCTTGCTTTGCACCGATATGTCCACAGAGGAGATCAGTGCTGGTGAGGCAGAGGTGGCAAAAGGAGCCAGCCCTCGCGACCGAAAAGTACGCCTTGCCAAGGCCATTGTTGCTCTCTATCATGGCGACAAAGCCGCCAATGCTGCTGAAGAGCGGTTCAATAAAGTATTTTCAGGCGGAGCAATGCCCGACGATGCGCCGGAGATATCTGTTGAGAAGGGAGCCATCCTCGCCGATGTGTTGGTGGCAAACAATGTCGTCGTTTCAAAATCCGATTGGCGACGGCTCGTCGATGGCGGCGGTGTTCATATGATGAGCGGGGGCAGTATCACCGACCACCGCTTCGCTATATCCTCAGATCTCGATCTCAAGATTGGATCACGACGATTTATCAAGATTCGGGTGAAATAGTTTGTAAAACAAGAACGAGAAATTGTCTCGCGCCTGTTTTTACCACTCTTCTTCCTCGTCATCCATATCCGGCGAAAAGTTTTCCTCGGTGATCTCATCGAGCGTTTCCTCCGATAGTGCCGCCTCAGGATCCTCCACTTTCTCTTCAACTTCTTCAAGCACTTTTTCCACCTCTTTGCTCAAGGGCACAACAGCGTCATCCTCTTTTTTCTTCTCTGGTTTTTTCGAAATAGGCTTTACGAGGGCCTTTGCCGGAGCCTTTATCCTCGCCGTCATTGTCCTGCTGGATTTCTTCGCCATGCGATTTCGCTTCTTAGTGTGATGATTAAGATTCGGTATGCCTTGCGAGATATTATTAACAAACCAATATATTTTGCAAGCCGGCTTTTGAGAAGCTGTGGATAATCGGCTATCACCGACCGCTCGGGGTAGCTAGGCCCGATATGAGGCGAGACAGGTAATGGCGCAGGCGATTGCGTCATATTCGTCATCATGCTCGATATCTTTGGCAATCTTGATGAGCTTGGGGATCATGCTTGTCACCTGCTTCTTATCGCTCTTGCCATAGCCGGTGACAGCGTTTTTGATCTGATTGGGGCCATATTCAGCGACAGGGAGGCCGTGGCGAGCTGCTTCGTAGACGATTACTCCACGAGCCTCCGCCACATTCATTGCCGTCTTTTGGTTGTTGGTGAAAAAGAGCGTTTCGATCGCCAGAACTGTCGGCTCGAATTCCTCAATGACTCGTGTGATCTCTTCGCCAAGCGCGCGCAGACGCACTGAGAAAGCGGCTTTGGCAGAAGTTTGGAAACACTCTGAAAAGAGCAGCATGTCTTTGCCGCGCATTGGGCCGTCTGTCACGCGTTCAGCTACGGCGATGCCGAGGCGTTCATACCCAGGGTCGATGGCAAGGACGCGCAAAGGTTTTGTGTTCGCATCGGCCATGTTATTCGGCATTAGTGAATACCTCCTGTACCTCATCATTCTCCTCAAGCGCCTCGGTGAGGGCAACGAGCTTGGCACCATCTTCTTCGGAGAGGGGAATGGTGGTGGTTGGATTCCAGATCTCGTGGCCATCTTCTGCACGAGTTTTTTCAAATGCCCAATTTGCCGAGCCGATTCCCGCCAGCTCAAAACCGTGGTCAGAGAGAATGTGCTTCACTTCCTGCGCGGCTTTGTTGCGATTGTCGGTGAGAGTCTCGATGATCATGGCGCAGCCGCCAGGGCCGTATGCTTCGTAGACGATATGTTCCATAACCCCGCCGCCAGCCTCCGTGGCCTTCTTGATCGCCCGATCGATGTTGTCGTTCGGCATGTTGGCAGCGCGAGCGCGCTCGATCACCGCCTTCACATTTGGTGCATCTTTCTTGCCCCCAGCCTTCTTGGCCTCGACGGTGAGTAGGCGCGCGTACTTGGTGAAGGCGCGACTTTTCTGAGCATCGGTCTTGCCCTTCTTCTCTTTGATCTGTTTCCATTTGTTGTGACCAGACATGCGTGTATTGTACCGAAGTTTTATCAGCAGCTACTATTGACAAAGCTCTCTCTCTGAGGCAATCTTCTGCCTAGAAAGGGTTCCTGAGCATAACAACAGGAACAATCGTTTGACTATGAGTGCTACCCGCAGACGCACCTCATCAGGTGCCACCGTGATTGACTACAACCGCCGCCAGGCCTTCGGGCTCACTGAGCCGGACCCACTGCCGCAAAACACAGTCGTTCTTCGTCATCGCGGCTTCGGCCCCGAAATCTCCCAGCCCTGTCACGGTGCCACCGGTTGGACCGAGGACGGTGAGCGCGTGATCTTCGCCAAAAGCTTCACTTTCCTGCCCACCCACCACAACGGTGTCGAAACGGTTCATGTCCGCCAGGGCTGGTATCTCGAGGAAAAATACCGGGTCCTGAAGGTCGTGTGCACCGGCCGCATCGATTGGCGTGTTGCCACGCTGGACATGAGCGAAGCGATCACTCTGGCGCGGCTCGCGCAGGAAGCCGAGGAACGGCGAAGGATGATGTCCCGGATGACCAACTGGTAGGTCTCGTGCCGGCTCCGTTACTAAGCCTCAACATCTCATCTCTCGAATCTCCGCGCCGGGCGGGGATTTTTTAGTACAAACCTTGCTTTTTTCACCCCGAGGCGTATTATTTTGGCATGTCTATAGAAACACAAATGCCAGCAATGGAATCGGAGCCAGAGCAGATTGCATATGCAAAAAACGAGGCTCTTGTCGCTGAAGCGAAAGGCTTTGAGAGTTTAGCGGCCGCGATTACAAAAATCGGACCATTCGAATCTTCCGGCGCTCAGAGAACGCCGGAAGAGATCATCGCTAAGATCAACTCTCTGGAAAACGCTCCGGATGAAAAAGAAATAGGAAGTATTCTTCAAACTATTCCGCGCAAATTCGGCATTCGCGGCAAAGTCATGGACATCATGGGTTTGTAGCAATACAAATTAGACGGCGCGTTGAGGCAAGTAAAAAAAGTTTCGCTGGAAGAAAAAAGTTGTCCACATACGGACGGCTTTTTTCATTGTACTTTCGCAGATTGAGCGCATAATGAAGCGAGTCAATGTAATGTGTTTTTGCGCGACGGCGCGAGGTCGAAAAAATACGTTATACACTTTTATAGGAAAATTCATTTCTCAGATATTCATACTCACATGGCAAAAAAGCGAAAGGCTGTAAAGCGAACCAAGAAGACCGCGAAGCGATCGACCAAGCGCAAGGCAGCGAAGAAGACTTCAAAGCGACGCTAACTTCGAGAGGGAATAGCCCTCAAGAAACAAAAAACACCGGTAATACGGCGTTTTTTTGTTTATGTTGACAGTAGTTCTTCACTCGGCTATACTTACATTGTATTACAAACTATACACAATATATTACATGCGAACCGTACTCAACATTTCTCTCCCAAACGATCTAGCGAAAGAAGTTCGACGGGAGGTAAAAAACGCAGGCTTTGCTTCAACAAGCGAATTCATTCGTCACCTTATTCGTCTGTGGAATACCGAAAAGCTGGCGTTGCAGCTGAAACATGACAAAGCGAGATTTGAAAAAAGAAAGGGCAAAACGCTCCGTTCCTTTGCTTCGCTTCGATAATACCGAAATATTTTCTAGCAATGCTAATTCTCCTGTATTCGCCTCGATTTGCACGACATTATAAAAAGCTGTCGACAGAGATCAAAGATCTAGCGGAGAGGAAGGAATTAGTCTTTAGAAAAGATCCATTTGATAAGTCGTTAAAAACCCACAAATTGCAAGGCCCGCTTGAGGGATTTTACGCGTTTTCAATCACATCTGAATATCGGATCATCTTTGACTTCCTCAACAAAAACACAATACGTCTTTACGACATCGGTAACCACGATATATATTACTGATTCTGCCTCGTCGGTCTAAAGTAACTTTCCCGAAGCCTTCAGACCAAGATGCTCATGCGCTTTGCTAGTGGCGATGCGGCCGCGCGGAGTACGCTCGATGAATCCGAGCTGGAGCAGGTAGGGTTCATGCACCTCTTCGATGGTCGCTTCTTCCTCGGAGAGCGCGGCCGCGAGCGTGTTGAGGCCCACAGGGCCGCCATTGAATTTCTCGATCAAGACGGTGAGCACGGCGCGATCAGAGGGGAGGAGGCCGATATGATCGACACCGAGCAAATCGAGTGCCTTCTTCACCACACCCGCATCAAGCCTGCCCTTTTTCACTTGAGCAAAATCTCGGCAGCGTTTGAGCAGATAATTGGCGGTACGCGGCGTGAAGCGGCTGCGCTTGGCGATTTCCGTGATCGCGGCCGGCTCGATCTCCACTCCGAGGATCTTCGCGGAGCGCTTCACGATCTCCTCGATCTCGTGCTGAGTATAGAACTCGAGACGGAAGGTGCCACCGCTGAAGCGAGAGCGAAGCGGCGAGGAGAGCATGGCGATGCGTGTGGTGGCGGCGATGAGCGTGAAAGCCGGCAGCTCAAGCTGTATGGTGCGTGCCGAAGGTCCTTTGCCGATGATGATGTCGAGCGAACCCGATTCCATGGCAGGGTAGAGGATCTCTTCGATGGAACGATTCAACCGATGGATCTCATCGACAAAGAGAATGTCGCCGGCCGAAAGGTTGGTCAAAATAGAGGCCAGATCACCGACCTTTTCGATCGCTGGACCGGAGGTCACCTTCATCTGAGCGTTCATCTCCTTGGAGATGAGGTGGGCGAGAGTGGTCTTGCCGAGCCCTGGCGGGCCGTAAAAGAGAATGTGCTCCGGCGGATGGTTACGCTCACGAGCAGCAGTCAGCAGGATGCTGAGATTCTCCTTGATATTTTTCTGACCAATGTAATCATCCCACTGCGATGGGCGCAAAGTCTGGTCGAGAAAACTCTCGTCGGCAGGTACTGCGGCAGCAGTCTCTTCATTCTTCAGCATGGCTCCATTATAGCGCCTTTTCAGCCTGTCAGCCTTTACTTTTTGATAGATTCTGTTACTCTTAGGAGCCATCGCTTGACGGGATAGGTAGCAAAAAGAGGTTGAAAATACTTGACATTTTACCCCTTTTGTGCTAGACTTGTCACTGAAGCAGACGGAGATACGGATCTGATTGAAAGAGAAAGGAACGAAAAAAGCCCAAAACAGGGCCTTTTTTCACGAGTTCCAGCATAGTAATCTCTAAGCAATATGCCTGCAAGGGTTTAGTAGTTTCTCGCCAAGGATGTTCTGGCTCCGGCTGTGACTCTCCTTAGTCGCTTAACTTGGCTTTTCGTCTAGTATGAAAAGCATTGCTTAGAGATTACTGCGCTCGAATTCCTTTTTCTGCCACCATCTTATCGTACATATTTGTTCCCGCAACTTCCATTTCGAAAAAAATGTGTTGCGGTTTTCGCTGCACGAAGCGCTCCCCTAAAAGTTTCTAAAACTCGTCGAACAGATCGATCACTCGAGACAATTCTTCGAGTGAGGTAACGCCGCGTAACATTTTCAACACACCGTCCTGTCGCATGTCGAGCATTCCTTGGGGCAGGGCGGCCTTTTTGATCTCTCGTTCGCTCGGATTGGCGATCACCGCTTTCTCCACCGCTTCGCTACGCAAAATGCCCTCATAGATACCGATGCGACCTTTATATCCGGTCATATTGCATTGAGCGCAGCCAGCCGGTAGCCATTGCTTGGTCGCGTCGATATTTTCTTTGGTCAAAGCTTCTCGATATGACGGATCGGCGATATTCGCAAGCGTCTTCGCCACAAGCCCCGCATTTTCGGCGTCGAGCGGCGCCTGTTTTTTACACGAAGAACAAAGTACGCGCACCAATCGCTGTGCCAATGCGATATTCACCGCCGAGGTGATGATCTTTGGATTTACTCCGAGGTCGATCAGGCGGGGGAAGGTTCCCGCCGCGCTGTTGGTGTGCAAAGTCGAGAACACCAGGTGTCCGGTCTGAGCGGAATTCACCGCGATCTTTGCTGTTTCGTTGTCTCGAATTTCACCGACCATGATCACGTCTGGGTCTTGGCGCAGGGCGGCACGCAACCCATTGAGAAAGTCATATCCCTTGTCCGACTCCACTTGGGTCTGCACAATGCCCGGCAAGTGATACTCGATCGGATCTTCGATAGTGATGATCTTGATCTCCGGCTTGCTCACAGTACGCAAAAAGGCATACAGCGTCGTGGTTTTTCCGGATCCAGTCGGACCAGTGGTGAGGATCATTCCCTCTGGGCGGTCGATCTCGCGCTTCAGGATAGCGAGTAGTTTCGAATCGATCCCCATGCTCTCTAGCGGCACCGAAATACTTTTTGGATTGAGGATACGCATCACGATAGACTCGCTGTACGATCCCGGCAGCACCGACACACGGATCTCGATCTCACTTTCGTTTAACTTCACACTGATGCGTCCATCCTGCGCGTCGTTTTTGATATTGAGCTTCATTCCTGAGAGCAGCTTCACTCGAGAGAGAAGCAAATGGTATGTCTCGTGGTCGATCGACAACACATTGCTCAACACGCCGTCGAGTCGCAGGCGCAAACGAATAAAATCTTCTTCCGGCTCGAGGTGAATATCCGAAGCACCCGTTGCCAATGCACCGGCAAGGATGATCTCGAATATTTTTGAGATTCGGAAACCCTTATTTTGCGAAAGCACGTCCGTCACTGTTTTTTTTACATCGCCGATCGTCTGTACCTTTGAGAGCATCTCGGCGATCTCTTCATTTGACACCTCAAGCGAGCCAGCTTTCGTCTCAGAAGCGAAGGAGAGGTCTTTGTACATCTCCCACGCGCGAGTGAGGCTGTTGATCGATGCTACTGATTGGGTCACCTTGTATCCTTTTTGCTCGAGTTCGCCAATGAGGGCGATAGTGGCGTCATTTTTAGGCGAAAGGACAGCGAGGTCGAGGCGCTTGTCCACACGATTGTACGCAGCGCATTTTGCTGTGCGTGCTTTTGCTTCCTCAATCACTCGCAGTGCGTCGCTGTTGATAGGGATTTGGGAAAAGTTTACATACAAAAGGCCGTATCGAGTGGCAAGCATTTGAGCCAACTCCTCTTCTTCGGCGGAGTAGAGGTCTTTTACCTTCTTGTTCTGCTTGTCTTCGTCGAACTGGATCATGCCTATCAGTATACCTGCAATGGGTGTCGAAATCGAGGGAAAATAGGGGATTTCTAGGCAAATTATACGTAAATCATTGACTTTTTGGTGCTAAGTGTGGTATAATTGTTTTAGCTTAGAAAGGCCCTTTATGAACACAAAAACTTGGTCGCTCCGTCCGCTCCGTCCGCTCCTGCCGCTTTTGGCCGCAGGACTCGCTCTGCTCTTCGGCATTGGGTGCAGCACCCTCCCAGAGCGGCTCTACAGCATCACGCAAGCGCCGGACGGGAAGTTTTACACCCCTACCGGCGAACAACGCCTCCCGTCCCATGCGACAGTGAAGGTCGAGAACACGCTCGACAAAACGACGCTGGCGATCTTCGCTCGAGAAGACAAGATCATCACCATTGTGCCTCCGCACGAAATTCGAACGGTCCACGTTGAGCTCGACTACTATCAACAGGACTACCATCTGATCCTCTTCGCCAAGCCGAGTGAGGATATGGCGGGGAAGGAATTGGCCAAGGGATCCTTCCGTTTCTCGAACTACAGATACTACGATGCGGTCTACGGCCAGAACTTCGGAGCCGTCCGACCGGAAACAAAGGTCTGGGTGATTCGGAGGAACGATTTCACCCCTCAGAAATCCTACAGGTCGTCGAGCGTCGGCAATAACTCCACGATTGGTCTCGGTTGGTTCCGCTAGCCCCGCCGGGCGCCCGCAAATTGTTTGCGCGGGCGCCCGGCTTTTACTATACTTGGCTGAATGAAAAAAGATCCTCAACCTCAAATGCCAGCCACTTTCATGCAAACCATTTTCACGAGTCGCAGTTTCGCCGATACCGCGCGATTCGCTCAGGAGATCGTCGCTATCTTCCAGACCGAGCAGATCGACCAGCCCAATTCACCTACAGCCACTCTCCTCACCTTGTCTGGCGATCTCGGATCGGGGAAGACAGCATTTGTGAAAGCGCTCGCTGAGGCTCTCGGGATCAAGGAAACGATCACCAGCCCCACTTTTGTGATCGAGCAGATCTATCAGTTGCCGAAAAGCGCGACCTTCGATCGGCTCATTCATATCGATGCGTATCGTCTCGAAAAGGCGAGCGAACTCGAGCGCTTGGGTTGGGCAGAGATCGTAGCGGATCCGCGAAACCTCATTTGCCTCGAATGGCCGGAAAATGTCGCCGGATTGAGCAATTTGTCGTCAAGTACATCGAAGAATACGAATGTCCGCTGGTTGCAATTCCGATTTGTTGACGAAAACACCAGAGAGATTTCCTTTAAATAACGCCGCATACGGAGTGATACAATAGCTTCATGAAAAAGAAAGGAGTCGCTTCGGTTGCAAAGAAGCCGTCTACCGTGCCGAAACGCTTGGTGTTGCTCGACGTGCATGCTATTTTGCATCGCGCGTATCACGCCCTGCCCGAATTTTCTTCCAGCAAAGGCGAGCCGACCGGAGGTCTGTACGGCCTTTGCACCATGATCATCAAAATAGTCGGAGAACTCCACCCCAACTATATAGCCGCCTGCTACGACCTTCCCGGCCCAACTTATCGCCACGAAGCATACAAAGACTACAAAGCCGGTCGCTCGAAGACCGATGATGCCCTCGTCGCGCAGATCATTCGATCGAAAGATATTTTCAAAGCATTCAATATTCCTGTGTATGAAATGGCCGGCTTCGAGGCCGATGATATGCTCGGCACTATCGTTGAGCAAGTGTTGACGCGAAAAGATTTGGCGAATTTCGACGTGATGATCGCTTCAGGAGACATGGACACCTTGCAACTCGTAAAGGGCGACCGCGTGCAGGTATACACGCTCAAAAAAGGGATCAAAGACACCGTGATCTATGACGAGGCCGGCGTGAAAGAGCGCTTTAGCTTCGGCCCTGAGCTGCTACCCGATTACAAAGGCTTGCGAGGGGATCCATCCGACAATATTGTCGGCATCAAAGGTATCGGCGAAAAGACTGCCACCATTTTGATCCAAAAATTCGGTTCGATTGAAGAGATGTATAAAGTGTTACAGAAAAACCCGAACGCTTTCGAAGGTGTGGTGTCGCCGCGTATCGCCGAACTGCTCAAGCAGGGTGAGGAGGAGGCGAAGTTTTCGAAAATGCTCGCATCGATCCGTCGCGACGCGCCGGTGACCTATACGATCCCAGAAAAGCCGTGGAAAGAAGGCATCGAGACACAAGCTATTCTCGATCTGTTCAGTGCACTGGAATTTCGCGCGCTCGGTTCGCGTGTGAAGGAGGCGTTTTCGCTGCAGGGAAGTTTGTTGGATGGGATGTCAGCAGCTGCTGGTGCAAACGGCGAAAGCGGTGACGCTGCTGGCCTCTCTGGTACCGCTGAGCCTGCCCAAGTCGTTGACCCGGCCCAACTCAAAGAAACCTCCATTGCGCTGTATCTCGTGAACTCCAATCTCAGCAATCCTGGCCTCGAGGAGATCTTGCAATTCGCGAAGACACGCGATTTTACCAAGGCGCGCAGCACCATCCTCTACGAGCTCAAAAAGCGTGGCGGGGAAAAGGTGTTGCGCGATATCGAAATGCCGATCGTGCCCGTGGTGGAAAAGATGGAGCAACTCGGCGTGAAGGTCGACAAAGCGTATCTGAAAGAGCTCTCCGTTCGATATCACAAAGAGCTCAACAAACTTGAAAAATCGATCTGGGAGATGTCTGGCGGCATGGAGTTTAATATCAATTCGCCGAAGCAGCTCGGCGAGGTCTTGTTTGTGAAGATGGGATTGGTTGGCAAAAATATGAAGAAGACCGAAGGCGGCGTGCCATCCACTCGCGAATCTGAGCTGGAAAAATTGCGCGAATTGCATCCGATCATTGGCAAGATCCTCGAATATCGAGAGTTTCAAAAGCTGCTTTCGACCTACATCGACAATATTCCCGGCATGCTTGACGACAACAGCCGCCTACACGCCACCTTTTTGCAGGCCGGCGCGGCGACGGGGCGCATGTCTTCGAATAGTCCAAATTTGCAGAACATTCCGATCAAGACTGAGCTTGGTCGCAATATCCGCAAAGCCTTTGTCGCGGAGAAAGGTTTCGTGCTGCTCGATCTCGACTATTCGCAGATCGAATTGCGCATCGCGGCCTTTTTGTCTGGCGATGAAAAGTTGAAGGGTATCTTCAAGAGAGGGGAGGACGTTCACACGGCAGTGGCCGCACAAGTGTTCAAGGTGCCGCTGGAAAAGGTCGATAAAGAAATGCGTCGTCGTGCCAAGGTGATCAACTTCGGTATTTTGTATGGCATGGGCATCAACGCGTTGCGTGCGAACCTTGGCACTGACCGCAAAGAAGCGCAGGCCTTCCACGATGCCTACTTCGAGACGTTTAGCGAGCTGGCAAAGTATATCGACGCGACCAAAGCGGCGGCGGCACGGCAGGGCTACGTAGAGACGTTCTTTGGCCGCCGCCGCAACTTCGAAGGCATCAAATCGCCGATCCCATACATCCGTGCCGCCGCCGAGCGCATGGCCGTGAACGCGCCGATGCAGGGCACTCAGGCCGACCTTATCAAGCTCGCCATGGGCAAGATCGACGCGCACCTCAACGAAAAAGGTCTCGCCAACGACGTCCGCCTCATCCTCCAGGTGCACGACGAGCTCGTGTACGAAGTCCGCGAATCGATCGTCAAAAAGATCGGCGCTGAGATTCGCACGCTGATGGAAGGCGTCATCACCCAAAAGGAGACCGACGGCGTGCCCATACAAGCCAACGCCTCCATTGGTCCGAACTGGGGCGAAGTTGAGCTGCTCTAAACAAGCGCCACCTATCCACTATTCATCACCATGATCTACCTCTTGCACGGCGAAGACACCGAAAAAGCTCGCGCCAAGGCACACGAGCTGGTGGACATGTTGCGCGCGAAAAAGCCGGACGCGTCTTTTTTCAAAATAGAGGCTGCGGAATTTTCCGCGGAGAAGCTCGACGAACTGGTCAATTCGCAAGGTCTCTTCGAGAGCAAGTACATTGTTCTCCTCGATCGTGTTTTTGAAAACAAAGAGGCAAAGGAGCAGCTCATCGATGCGCGCAAGGATCTTGCCGAGTCGCCTCACATTTTTATTTTTCTCGAGAGCAAGGTCGACAAAGCATCACTCACCAAGCTCGAAAAGGTGGCGACAAAATCCCAGGTGTTTGAGCTTGGAGGAGGGGCAGGCAAGGCACGAACCTTCGCGATGGGGGAGACCTTTGGGCAATTTTTGATTAGCGAGTTCAACATTTTCTCGCTCGGCGATGCCTTCGGCCGCCGCGACAAAAAAGAGCTGTGGTTTTTGTATAGCAAGGCGGCAATGCGAAATATTCCGGCCGAAGAGATCCACGGCATTTTGTTTTGGGCTTGGAAATCCATGGCGCTTTCAGCGGGCGCGAAAGACGCCGCCGAGGCCGGTCTTAATCCATTCGTTTTTCAAAAAAGCTCCGGTTTTGCTCGAAATTTTTCAACAGAGGAATTGACGAATATAGGCGGACGGTTGGTGCGAATGTATCACGATGCGCATCGCGGGAAGGTAGATTTTGATATTGAGCTAGAGCGGTTTGTGTTGGGGGTGTAGGGCTGCCGATCGCTTGTGAATAAAAAAGAGACCGGCCCAGAGAGTTTCTAGGTCGGTCTTTCGTGTCTGCGCTGTTCTCGACAGCTTTAATTTCGTTCAGGACTCGTCCTCGAATCCTGGCAAAAGTTCGCCAAGGATATTCGTTGAGATGAACTGCTGGATCAGATCGGGTCGGTCAGGGTGCTTTGCGATCGCATGTCGAAACTTCGCGTCGCCCATTGCTGGGGTCAGGCTTTCGAGGCTGATTGCGCCAGCTTCTTTGGCCTTTTGTCCAAGTGCATAGCGTCTAAGATTAACGCGACCATCTTCGAAGGGAGAAAGGATGCCGACGTGAATGCCTTTTGCTGTGGCTGTCCGAACTACGTCGATCCAAGAGCAGGTGCGACCACCTGTCAACTCCCAGTTTCGGTCGGGAAGATTTCCCGCCCCCTTGCACTCCAATATCAGGCCACGGACCTTTTCCAAATCCAAAATGTCCATGATGATGTCCGGTGGATTGTCGGCTGAAACATTCAGTGTCAAAACGCGCTGCTCGAATTTGGTGTCGAGCCGCAAGCCCTGAACGGCGAGCACCCCATCTTTCCTCCGTGCCTTGTCTTGGATCAATACATGCGGCCAGGACTGAGCGACGGGATGGATGCCGGGAGTGTAGAAAGCCGAGAAGTCAGAATCTCTCCGCTTGCGAATCCGTGCGCCGTCCAATACATCGCCGAGGCAGACACTGTAAACACCGACGACATTGGTGCGGACGAATGCTCCTGCGACGCGGAAAGTGTTCGCGATCTGCATGGGAACATCCGATCCGGACTCATCTTTGCTCATTTGCGAGCCTATTACGAAAAGTGGCTTCTGAAGCGACAACTTGAATGTCATCGCGAGGAAGGCGCATGTTTCGGCAAGTGAGTCTGTGCCGTGGAAGATCACGAATGCGTCATGAGCATCGTATGTCCTCGCTATCGCGTTGGCCATTTCGACACGATCTTTGTGCATCACATTCGTGGAATCTTGGCGGAGAGGAAAGTCCTCCAGCGTCAATTCGATGCCGGCAGGGACGTTGATTCCTGTAAGCAATTCTGCCGCCGACTTTGCAGGGCTGAGTGGGGTGCCTGTCATTCCAAGCGTTCCACCACCGTTAAGGGCGAAGAGTTTCATATTTTGTGATGTGCTACTTGGCCTTATTGTGGCCGGTTTCTTGTTAGCTAAAAACACCATACCATTTTCACAAACAATACGTCAATAATTTATGCTCACAAAAGAAAAAACCAGCATCGGCTCGGGCCTAGCTGGTTGGAAGAATCGGGACGAGGAGATATCTACCCCATTGCCTGGACGGTCAGGCTTTGCTCATTGGCTTGAAGGCCTATTGAGCACGAGCAGAGCTTGCTGCACGAGGAATCTTTTGGCGACTTAACGCCAGGATCCCCCAATAACTTGCTCCGATGATAGCAGGTGCTTCGTTAGGCGAGAGAGCTTCACTAATGTTGCTCTCTAATTGGGTTGGTTCGATACGCACTTAGCACACTGTCTGGGTCTATTTACTGTCCACCTCACAGATCGTAGTCCCTCAATCGGGCACATTGATGGTGAACGCGGCACAGAAACACGACTCGTCTTTCGACTTGTTGTTTTATAACCCTCTCGTCACTCTCTTGCGAGAGCTAACTTTCAATATCCTGTTCGTCCCGATTCAATAGAGAGTCTATTCCTTTGGGGAGGGGATGTCAACTTTTGTTGGTCACCTGACTATTTCTTAAACAACTTCTCAAACGCATCCCGCGACATATCATAATTGAACCCCGCTACTTTCTCTTGGAGTCGGCCATGCGAGGTCTTGTCATATTTCGGAGTTTTCTTTAGCTGGACGAAGCAGACGGCGGAATAGCGGCCATCTTTGGCGGTGCGGTCGGTGGCGACTACGCGATGGCAGGTGGCTTTCAGTGTGCCGCCAGAGCGCAGCTGCATCTGCATCGATGGGATGATCACGGTCTCGCTGCTTGAGACCGGCATGTCGATCCATTGCTTCTGGTGGGTGAGGCATTGTAGCCCGGCTTCGCTTTCGTAGAGGTGTGGCGTGAAGCCGCTCTGGTCTGTGTGTGCGCTCGCCGTCTCTTCGCCGACTTTTCGATCGCCAAAATAATGAATGAAGCGGATGAAGTATGCATCCTCACTCGAAGCTACCTCCTGCGCGAAGTCTTTGATCGAAAAAGCACTTTCTGCTTGCTCGGCGAAGTCCACTATCAGTGGCTTGGCGAGGCGGACCAGCTCGACGGCATCGGTGATAAAACGCAAGGCAGTTTGATTGCCGATCTTGCCGGCGTTGTCCAGCAGCCACTTTTGGCCAGCGGTCGTGATATCAAAATTTTCTTTTCGATCGGTCTTGTTGCCGATGCCGTCCTTCATCTCGTACCCAACTCCATCAGCGTTGTTGCTGTAGGGGAGTCCGCGCTTTGTCTCTGTCGGCAGAGCACAAAACGCTTTCCATGATTCAGCCGCTTTTTCGACTGCCGCCCGCAATTCTGGCGGATAGGTCATCTTTATATAGCCAACATCGACAAGATTTTTGATATTTTTGATTGAAGCAGTCATTTTTTCAGCATGAGGAATAATGAGGTAAGTATGCTCCGCGGCAGAAAAGAAAAAAGCGAGGAAGTCCTCGGTAACAGTTTTTTGTGCAAGAAAAAAGCCGGCTACGCTTGCGCGCAGCCGGCCGTGAGGTTCACTTCATAACACAACGATCCGCCTTCTTATCTGCCTTCGTCGGGCTTGACGATAATGGGCGGAGCCTCCGGTTCCTGAATCGGGGCTGGGGGCGGTGTCGTGGTTTCGTTGGTGGTTTTTACCGTTGCGACTGTCGCAGCGGAACCCAACATGTTTGCCAGTGCCGCAGGGTCCATTTTCAGGAAGGTCAGCAGACCGGTGACATCAACTCCGCTTGCTTTCGCGCGAGAGAAGAAGTCAACAACGATCTGCGGAACAAGTTGACCCAGTGCCGCCATGCCGTTCTTTGCGGTGTTGCCACCGCCGAGATCGGTGATCTGCACGTTGCCCATTTTGGCGACACCGGCAGCGACTGGTTCGAAGATGGCTCGCGCGATCTTCTCTGCGGCATCACCACCGTGGTCCAACAGGCCAGGCAGACGTTCGAGGACGAACATGAGCTTTCCGGCCTCGTTCAGTTGCTGGAGGGCTTCCGCCAGCTTTTGATTGCCCTCGGCCTGCGCCAAGAGCTTCGCTTTTTCGCCGACTGCGACTGCCAGAAGCTGAGCCTCGGTGCCCTTGGCCTGCGCCAAGAGTTGGGCTTGTTCACCTTCGGCCTGCGCCAACATCGTCTTCTGATTTCCAGTCGCTGTCGCCTCTGCGATGAGCAGGAGCTTCTGCGACTCGCCTTGACCGGTGAAGATTGCGGCATTCTTCTGACCCTCCGCCGTCAACTTGACGGTTTCGGCTTCGAGAGTGGCCACGTTCTTGCGGGTTTCGGCTTCGATGCGTTCGGCATTTTGTTTGCCGGTCGCTCGGATGCTCATCGCTTTGGCCTCTGCCTCTGCAGTGACAATGGTCGTCGCTTGAAGCTCAGCCGACTTGCGAGTGGCTTCCAGCTGCTGAACCTTCGTCTGGGCTTCTGCGGTTGCGCCATCGCGTTCCGCCTCGAGCACGGCCAATCTCTGCTCCTGGGCAGTTTTGGCGATTTGTCCGGCCATGTCGGCCTCTGCTTGTTTGGTGGCGGTCTCGAGCTTGAACTGAGCGACCTGAACATCACGCGTCTTTTCGGCGTCCTTGATCTTCGCATCGTTTTGAGCCTTCGCCTCGGCGGCAGCGCGCTGGGCATCGCTGGTCTTGATGGTGGTTTCGCGTTCGGCTTCGGCCGTGGCGATCTGTGCATCTCGCTTTGCCACGGCGACGGCTTGTTTGCCGAGGGCCTCGATGTAGCCTTCCTTGTCCTTCACATCCTGGATGACCAGGGTGAGGATTTTGATGCCCATACGTGCCAGCTCCTGGGAGCATTCGTGCACGACCATCTCGTTGAACTTCGAACGCTCGCGTAGGAGTTCTTCGACCTCGAGGCCGCCGACGATCGAGCGCAGGTGGCCGCGGAGGATCTCGCCGATCATGTTCTCCATACTCTCCACCGGTTTGCCAAGGAAGTTTTGGACAGCGTTTACTTGTTCCTCCAGAATGGGGGAGATGCGACAGGTTGCGACACCTGCTACGTGGACGCTGACATTCTTCTTGGTCGGGATGTTGTCCTCGGCGATCTTGATTTGGAATGCTTCCGTGGACATTTCCTTGAATTCCTCAACGACGGGCCAGACGAACACGCCGCCGCCGTTGACCATCCTGAAGCCGACCTCGGTGGTCTTGCCGTCAGGTGTCGTGATCCGGCTCTTCTTGCCGAAGATGACGCCGATCACGTTGGGTGCAATGCGTTTGTAGCGCTTGGTCATGGCCCACACGATGAAGAGGAGGCCAAGGAACAGTCCGACGATCAGGGCAGGGATAGTGACCTTGCCGACGTCGAACTCTGTCAATGCTGCAATACTATAGAGGTGCATAGTGCGTTCTTTCTGTCTTTGTATTCTTTCGGTGTTTGTTGTCGCTACTGTTTTTTCTTCACTCGTTGCTTTCAAGCGGCAACGGCGCTCCGTGCTTTCACGACGACACGGTCGCCGAGATCTTGGGTGACCACGATCATGGTGCCAGCCTTGATGCTGCCGATCCCGTCAGCGGTCGCCGTGTAACCCACGATCTGACCATTGACAGAAACGTTCACTTCGCCGATACCTCCGGCGGGAATTGCTGTGACCACGGTGCCGTGTGCGCCTATGACCTGTCCTGGTCGCAAGCTCGAATTTGCCTGCTGTTTATACAGGAAGGAGGCAACGCCCCAGGCGATGAGCGCCATAACGAGACCTGGAATGAAGCCGATCGCCGTAGCGATGGCCGCACTGGCTCCGTATGCCGTGGCAATCGCGCCGGCAGTGCTGAAGCCAAGCAGGAAGGCGAAGAAGGCGCGAGGTGACAGGAATGATGGACCACTTTCACCGCCGGCATGACCGACGTCATGATCGTGACCCATATCCGTGTCGTGGTGATCGCCAAAAACTGCCGAGAAACCAAGGCAAATGAGGGCGCCTAGCACCATCGCGGCGAAGACGAGAAACTGCATTGAGGACAAAATGTCACTGGCAATGCTTACCGCAAACAGGTTTGCTGTCATAACTGGAGACCTTTCGTAGTTTGTTGTTTTCGTTGTGTTAGAAGTGTCAAAGAGCCACTGCACACTTCGTCGCCAACTCTACATATTTTTACGAATTTGTCAACTGTTGCGTAAGGTAGCCATTTTTACCGTCCTACCTGCTCATCCTCCTCATAGAAAAAGGGTAGCGAGTCGATTTTGCCATTGCGAATAGCGATGAGCACTTTGGCGATGGCCTTGAGAGAGTCGAACTCGGCCGATTCATTTTGGATCGCTTGATCGATCGGCACCCACATATTTTTTCCGAATTCCGTGTCGGTCAATTCACCAGTGTGAGTAGCGGCGTAGGCGATAGGGAAGAAGATATCCGAGAACAGCTCATCTTTCACATACAACATTCGGCGCTGGATGCCGACTAGCTTAAAAGTAGCACTTAGCCCGGTCTCTGCTTTCAATTTTCGTGCTGCGGCCTGTTCAACAGGCTCGGCTTTTTGGACGATACCGCCAGGAACACCGATTTTACCAAAAGAGGGATGACTTTGCCGAAGTTGGTTGAGGATCTCGATTTTTCCATCGCGAATGCGAGAAACGATCGTGATGACATTCACCTTAAAGAGACTTGCGATCTTTTCCCGCCCGCCATCTAAATGGGGGTCTGCGACATGCTTGATACCGCTCTGCGCGAGAGAGTACCCGTCATCCATGCGCTCCACCAACCCCTTTTTCACGAGAAATTGCAGGTGATAGTTGAAGAGGTCGTTTGGAATCTTTCCCGGCGCGAGTTCACTGTACCGAAGTTGCTTCGCGTTCTTGAGTTTGGTGAGAATATGGTTTTGGATGGGGGAGAAGGAAGGCATTGTTGCAGGTATCTTAGCAGAAAATCCAAAATAGGTAACGCAGATCGCCGATTCACCCCTTGTAACGCTTTCCCTGTAAAAACGGCATCAATGCATCAGCCAATCATACCCATCATGAAATCATACGGAAACACAAAAACTCATTTTCTCCAAATACTCAGTAGCTTAGCCCTATTTGCTTTTCTATTCACCGCTTCTCCAGTCTTAGCCCACAGAAGCCCTGCTGGCTGTAGCGGCAGTGGTCTTGGTATCGAGCTATACGCCACGCCGCAACAAGTTCCGATCGGCGGTGTTGTGTCCTACTCTGTGACTGTATACAACGGCAACGGAGGCCCGGTCTCCTGCGACGCTACCGGTATTCAAGCATTCATCGTGACACCCGATGGGCAAAGCCACCCTCTAGCACTCGTACGAACGACTCTCTCGAACGGGCAGTTTGATGTGTACTCCGACGTCGTTAGCTACACCGCGCGTGCGCAAGACGTCTCAGCTGGCGGCATCTTGGCGGCAACAGCAAATGATACCGGAGACGTTCATCAGAATAATACGGACAGTAGAGGAGGCGGTTTTCAAGGGTTGAATGTCACGATCGGCACCACTCCGCCTCCTCCAGTAGTGCCACCACCTCCAGTGACTCCGCCACCTTCTTCTTTTGCTCCGTTGCCATTGATCGATATTGTGAAGATCGCCTATCCGCCTTCACTTCCTTCCGGTCCCGGCTCCGTCACGTTTAGCTACTCGGTAATAAACACTGCTACTGTGACGATGCGCGGTGTTTGGGTGAAAGATGACAAATGTAGTCCGGTCACCTTCGTCTCCGGCGATGCCAACAGCGACTCGTTGCTCCAGGTTGGCGAATCTTGGCTGTTTGAATGTACAAAAATAGTCAGCCAAACGGAGACAAATATTGCCATCACTCATGGTCAGGCAAATGGTTGGGATACATACGACACGGCAAGCACGACTGTCGTCGTCAGTCTTCCGCCACCACCCGTTCCGCAATTCTTCACTCCACCGATCATTCCGAACTTCCCGAATGCCGGAGTTTCACCAACTCTTACGTCCGTCTTCGTTGCCAAGACCGATCGTCCTGGAATGCCGGTTCGACTGCTGATCCCACAGATCGGGGTAGACGCTGAGATTGAGTCTGTGAACATCACTTCAAATGGAGCACTTGCAGTCCCAAAGGGACCCACTCGAGTAGGTTGGTTTGATCTCGGTGCTCGGCCAGGGGAGGTCGGCACAGCGGTGATCGATGGTCACTTTGGTTGGTACAAGAAACAGCCGGCAGTATTTGATAATTTGAGACTCCTTCGCCAAGGCGACAAGATCTCCGTAGTGGATGATGCTGGCGTCACAGTGAAGTTTGTCGTGCGCGAAGTGAAGACTTTCGCATGGAACGAAGACACTCAATCGGTATTCACCTCAAATGATGGCAAGGCGCATCTCAATCTGATCACCTGTGGCGGTCTGTGGGACACGGTCCTGAACATGTTCTCGCGAAGAGTGGTGGTATTTGCGGAGAGGGAGTAGTGGAGTTGAGAGGCGGGCTATTTTTTGATTAAGAGGTATTTCAGTAATGCCATTCGGACATAGAGTCCGTGCTCAGCCTGTTTGAAATACAAAGCCTTCGGTGAAGCATCTACTTCTGGTAGGATCTCATCGATTCTCGGCAGGGGGTGCATGATGATCGCTTTAGTTTTCATGAGTGAGACCAATTTTAGGTCAATACGATAGCAACCCTTCACTTTCTGGTATTCAGCATCGTTTCTAAACCGTTCTTTTTGGATGCGGGTCTGGTACAGCACGTCGATTTTTCCGATCACGGTTCGCAGGTCGGTGATCTCTTCGTACTCGACACTGTGTTTTTCCAAGTAGGCCTTAATGTCGTCGCCGACTCGTAGTGCCACTGGCGAGACGAAAGAAATGTGGACTTTTTTGTACTTGCCCAATAAATAGGCGAGCGAGCGGATTGTGCGACCGTGCTTCAGGTCGCCGACAAACGCGATTTTGATCCCATCAATGCGGCCGAGTTCTTTTTTGATCGTGTATAGATCGAGAAGCGCTTGGGTGGGGTGTTGGCCGGTACCGTCGCCGGCATTGATGATCGGCACTAGCGATATTTTTGCTGCTCTTTCGGATGAGCCGGATTCGTAGTGACGTAGTACGATGACATCGGCGTAATTGTTCACAACGCGGATCGAGTCCTCGAGCGTCTCACCTTTTGCCGCGGAAGAAAATTCTCTCGCGTTTTCGGTGGTGATGACATTTCCACCCAAACGGATCATTGCTGACTCAAAAGAAAACCGAGTTCTGGTACTCGGTTCATAGAACAGGGAGGCCATTATTTTCCCCTTGAGCGGGGCGCCCGGTTTCTTTTTCAGGGCGTCGGCGATAGAGAAGATTACGTTGATACGTTTTTGATCAAACTGCTGGGATTCGACGAGATGGTGCATTGATAGTATCTTAGCTCATTTGGGCGGCAAGGCAAAGTTGACAGCGTTGGGTCAAAATATAAAATGTACCCCATGAGTAAAGACTCGACTCTAGAAAAGGATATTAAAAAAGCCCGGGCAGATTTTACCAAAGGCAATTTCAATGGTCCCTTTTCTGGTGAGGAGTTTATTGAGCACCTGAAGAGTCTTTAGGTGTGGTCAGGGATAATCTCCTCGCCGTCGCTCGGAGATTTCCCACCACACTAAAGAGTGTGGTCAGGCGTCGTTTGCTCGTCGTCACTCGCAAACGCGCCCGACCCGGCCTCGGCTGTTTTGCCTGCTGGCAAAACATGCCTCCGGCTCGCACAAGGCGAAAAAATCCGGAGCAGTCCGGATTTTTTCGCCTTGTGCGCCCGGTTGGAATCGAACCAACGACCCTCTGCGTAAAAGGCAGGTGCTCTACCGACTG
>CAZRTH010000005.1:0-58612 GCA_964602975.1 uncultured Candidatus Saccharibacteria bacterium
CCTCGGCGCGGGCGAAGCCAACATGGAAAAAGGCGAGATGCGCGTGGAGGCGAACATCTCAATTGCACCGGAAGGCGCGACGAAATTTGGCACGAAAGTCGAGGTGAAAAACCTGAACTCTTTCCGAGCGGTGGAGCGCGCGATCGCTTACGAAATCGCTCGACACACCAAGATCCTCGACGCAGCGGAGAAGGGTGGCGCGGTTGCCGCCGTCCCTGCCGAAAAGATCGTCCAAGAGACACGCGGTTGGGATGAAAAAACTCAGTCCACATTTTCTCAGCGTGCCAAAGAGGATTCGCATGATTATCGATATTTTCCCGACCCGGATCTGCCAAAATTGTACCTCAGCGAGATCCCTGAATTTTCTATCGCCAGCCTGAAGGCCGAGCTTCCTGAATTGCCATGGCAGAAGCGAGAGCGATATCAGAAGGTCTATGCTCTCACACCAAAAGAGGCAGAAATGCTGGTGAGCAGTCCTCATATCGGCTCGTATTTCGAAGCGATCATCAAGGGGCTTTCGGGTATTTCCAAAAATTCGAATTCGGATGCAGATCAAAAGAGCGTGAAGCTCGCGGCCAACTATCTGCTCACCGACTATGTTGGCCTGCTCAAAACTGCCGCCGGCGAAGGCGATATTTCGCTCGCATTGCTCGAAAAGATCCCGCCACAGTCGTTTGCGGAATTGATCCAAATGATCGCCGATGGCAAGCTTTCTTCCCGAGCGGCAAAAGATATTGTGGCGATCCTGTACGCTGAAGGTGGTTCTCCGCAAGCGGTCGCCGATGCTCGAGGCTTGATCCAAAAGAGCGACGAAGGCGAGCTGAAGAAAATGATGGCTGATGTCATTGCACAAAACGCAAAGGCTGTTTCAGACTATCGCGCCGGCAAAGCTGCTGCGCTGCAGTCGCTCATCGGACAAGGAATGAAGGCGACCAGAGGGAGCGCCAATCCGGAAGTACTGAAAAAGATCGCTCTCGAGCTTCTATCGTAAAGAAATTCGCGACGAATTGTTGGCAAATTGTTGGCGAATATTGTGGTACACTTATGCCATATGCGGAAGGCGATTTTCGGATTGATCATACCGTTTTTTTGGGTGTCATTGGCACTTGCTTCTAGCACGAATGGCACGATCGATCAGACATACTACACCGCCAAAGGTCTCGACTCGAATATCGGCTCGATCCACTTCGGTCTTTCGTCCGGCAACGTCCATGTCACCGACACTGCACTCACCGGCTATGCTTGGGGAGAAGTCGTTGGTTGGATAAATCTTTCGCCAACCAACGGCGGCGTCACCAACAACAGCGAAGGTACACTTTCCGGCTACGCCTGGGGTGAACGCACCGGCTGGATCAATTTTGCACCGACCAACGGCGGGGTGACGATCAATTCTTCGGGCGAATTTCTCGGCTACGCCTGGGGCGAACGCACCGGTTGGATCATTTTTAATTGCGTTTCAAACAGCTCCTGCGACACTGCCAATTTTCTCGTGAAGACCGATTGGCGACCGGCAAGCACGCGAAGCACGAGCTCCGGCGGCGGCGGAGGCGGTGGCGGAACTGGCACCAGCAACAATCCTGGCCCAACCCCTACGCCCACCCCAACTCCAACTCCAACACCGACTCCTGAACCGCCACCCACCCCCGAACCAACTCCGGAGCCGCCCCCAACACTAGAACCACCAGCGGCAGTACCTGAACCTACCCCTACACCCGATCAAACTCAAACCCCGACTCCTGAACCGCCGGCATCTGTCGTGCAGTCGGTGACCCAGGCCGTATCGAACTTTTTCGGCTTTAGTGGCAGCTCCGGAGGAGGCGGCAGCGGAATAATCGGCAGCGCCGCGGATCTCGTGTCCAGCGCTGCCGAGCAGATAAAAGAAAGTGCGGCCCAAGTGAAAGAAGTCGCAACGCAGGCCGCTGAAAAAACCAAAGAAGCGATCCAGACGCCGGTCGGTTCAGCTGTCACCAAAACCGTTTCCACTGCCGGCGTAGTGACATCTGGAGCAGTAGCCGTGACCACGAGTCTCTTCGTGAATCCGCTTTCGCTGTCCGAATTGTTCCTCATCCCATTCCGATTGTGGGCACTACTTCTCACCGCCTTTGGTCTCAAAAAACGCAACCGTCCGTGGGGCACGGTGTATGACAGCGTCACCAAACAGCCGCTCGATCCGGCCTATGTCGTGCTGAAAGATATGGAAGGGAAGGAAGTGTCCGACGCGATCACCGACCTCGACGGTCGCTTCGGCTTCCTGCTTTTACCCGGCCGCTACCGCATGGAAGCGAGCAAGACCAACTACGCTTTTCCGTCAAAAAAGCTCAGTGGCAAAGTGGCAGACGAGATCTATCGGGACTTGTATTTCGGAGAGGAGATCGTGGTTGGCGAAGACGGCGCGATCGCGACCAAAAATATTCCTCTCGACCCAGTGAATTTCGATTGGAATGAATTCGCAAAAGGGAATCAAAAATTGATGGCCTTCTACGGCAAGCGCGACCGACTGGTGCAGAAGATCTCGAAGATCTCTTTCAGTATTGGTTTCGTGGTGGCAGTGGTGGCGCTGCTCGCCGCGCCGCAGCCGTACAACTTTCTCATTTTCGGCACCTACTGCGTCCTCCTAGGGTTCAAAACCTTTGGCGTGAAGCAGAAAGCGCACGGCACGCTGTCGGAAAAGGCCACCGGCGAGCGTCTACCCTTCGCCATCATCCGCGTGTTTGCTGCTGAATTGAACAATGAAATGACCCACAAGGTGACAGACAAACTCGGCCGTTACTACATCTTGGTGCCGAAGGGGAATTACTACATCACCGTGGAAAAGAAGAATCCAGACGAGTCCTACACGAAGATCTACACCTCGGAGGCCTTCGAGGCACCGAACGGCGTGATCAATAGGGCGTTTGAAGTGTAGTATAATGTATTCCAAATGCATAGTCGAGCACGAATCCCTTATTTCGCAATATGCCTAGGCCTTATCTGCTCTTTGGTCTTCGGTGTTTCGGAGGCCTTTGCTCGAGCAAACTTGTATGCTCCCGGCGAGACCTTGAATCCTGACTGCGCGCCCGGAGACACAAACTGTTCGGTGGCTCAAGTATCGGTGAATACCACCACTAACTTCTTCGGCATTGGCACTACCAGCCCTTATGCAAAATTGTCGGTTGTCGGCGGAGTAGTGGCGGCTTACTTCACTGCTACCACCACCGCTACCTCGACTTTTACCGGCGGCTTCGACACCGCAGTGCTCAGTGTTTCGAGTACTACTGCGACCTCGACCATCCCGGGCGGTTTGCAGCTCGGCCGATTAAATATTTCCACCACCACCGCGACGTCTACTGTATTGGGCGGGTTTAGTGTTGGTTCAAGCGACCTCGTGTTCGATTTTTCCAGCGGAGTGACCTCGATCAATAATCTTGAGATCGGCGCGATGTCTTTCGACGCGAACAGCGGTTCGGTGAGCTGGGCTGACATGCCGGTGACATCATCTGCTTCGGCAGGCACAATCGAAGCGTATTCGGCACAAGTGGATGGCACGCAAATCCTCACCGTGTATTCTGAATCGGACGGTTCGGGCGGCATCCAATATCCGCGCGTCGGTATCAACAAAGCCGCGCCGGCATACGGACTGGATGTGGTCGGCACCGTGGCGATCAACGGTTTGAGTACAGCCGCAGGCACTCCCGATGCCGTATGTATCAATTCGTCTACCAAGGAAATTGTCACCAACAATGCGGCGACCTGTACGGTGTCATCGGCCCGCTTCAAGCACAATATTGAGAGCGTTGGTAACACCGGCCTCTCTATTGTGGGCCAGCTTCGCCCTGTTACTTTTGACCTCAATGACAACAACGAATCGCATTATGGTTTCATTGCCGAAGAAGTGGCACTTGTTGACCACCGCCTCATCTTCACGGAACGAGCATCGACCACTCCGCGCGGCGTGCGCTACGAAGAAATAACAGCTGTCTTGGCCAAGGCGATCCAGGAGCAGCAGGTGCAACTGGACGCGATCTCGGCGTTTATTCGCCGACCTTCGGTGGAAACATTGCGGGTGGGAAGCCGTCAAGCACCCTCAGGCATCACGCTGTTTGATGAAGTGACCGGCGATCCGTACTGCTTGAGTATTTCGGCTGGCGCGACAAAAGTGGCGAGTGGGGAGTGTTCGCTGGTGACTGTTGCTGCCGCTTCGGCCGCGTCTGTAACTACTCCGTCATCCTCATCAGCTTCATCGACGCCAACAGCTCCGGCCGACACAGAACCGCCGGTGATCACGGTGACAGGAAATAATCCGGCGCGCATCCAGATCAACTCCTCATACATCGACCTCGGAGCGACAGTGACCGACAATGTGGATGCGAATCTCACCGCTACTGTTTCGGGTGACCAGATCGATACTACCGTGGCGGGAACCTCGACAGTAATGTATGTCGCCGCAGACCTCTCTGGCAACACCGCAAGCACGACTCGCGAAGTCAT
This sequence comes from uncultured Candidatus Saccharibacteria bacterium, assembly GCA_964602975.1. Taxonomy (GTDB): domain Bacteria; phylum Patescibacteriota; class Minisyncoccia; order Phycocordibacterales; family JBBTRF01; genus JBBTRF01. Next base: position 4,468 of record CAZRTH010000005.1, read on the forward strand.
TGTGGAGTAAGTTATCCCCACTGTTCTGTCGGAAATAAAAGGCATTTTCACGATATAATAGGTCCAATACAGCCATTAGCAATACACATATATGATGACCAAAATAAGCCATTTCACGGCGATCGGACTCATAGTGGCAGCCGGCTATTCTCTCTCCTTGGGCAACGAGGGTCGTGCTCAAGTCTCCGCGATTGTCGATGTGGTGGCCGATACGAGTGCCCGGTTGGTGCAGCACGTAGCGGATACATCGAGGCAAATCGCTGATGCTTCGGCTCAACTCTCATTTGCGAATGTATACTCCGCCATCGGAGTGATGACAGGCGCCGCTGTCGACAGCGCGGCTGGCCTGCAGGTCGTACCCGAAGGAATAGTGGTCGAGCCTGCCACATCCAAACTTTCAGATGAGGAGCAGAGGGCTCGGATCGAGGCATCGTTTTCCGATAAAGTCATGATCCGTCCCGATCCGACAAAAAAATCAGGAACTATTACCCCGGTGTTTAAAAGTGGCAACGGCGATACGTATATGTACATGATCGTGCCGGTGCAAAAATAATTCAACCAACAAAACGCATTCAATAATACATGAACCCAACGCTAATAAAAGTACCGGCTATCCTGATCCAGCCCATCTCGCTCGCGCTCGCCGCGAGTCTGCTTTTGTTCGCGATCTTTCCCACGCTAGAACCGGCTTTTTTGACTGCCGCCACTGCCACCGATAGCGTCGTCGTTACCTTGAACGTCGCTGCGGGTATCTCAATCACTTCGCCAGCAGACTCGACCATGAGCACGACGATCGGCATCTCGACGAACAAAGCCATCGCCACGACCACTTGGAATGTGAAGACTAACAACGCAGCCGGATATACGCTCGCTCTCAAATCGGCGACATCGTCGACCCCGGCGATGAAGCAGGATAGCGATAACACTAAGGTGATCGCCGACAATGTAGCCGGCGCTACGACGCCGGCACTCTGGTCGGTCGGCGCGAGCACCGCAGAATTCGGCTACAGCGGCTACGGCACTGATGTTTCCACCGGCACCTATGGTAGCGACAGTAGCTGCGGAGCGACAAGCACCCCCTCTACCGCCTTGAAATACACTTCTTTGAGAACCACCGACCGAACGCTCGCTTCACGAGCCTCCACCACTACGCAGTCCGGCATAGATACGGTGGTCTGCTATGCCGTGGAACAGGGAAGCAGTTTCTTTATCGCTTCAGGAACCTATACCGCGACGGTGACGGCAACAGCAACCACTCAGTAGTATTTCGTAGTATTATATATGCACAGTACGCACATGAGGCACGCACTTATATCTGCATTTATCCCGATGTTGGCACTGAGCTTTTTCTATGCGCCGCAGAGTGTCGGCGTAGCGAATGCGGCGGATTTTCAGATCAGTGCGGTAAATGTCGAACCGATCGGAGATTTTGTTCTGGAACCGGGCAAGGTGGATGTGTATTTGGAGCCAGGCGAGACGGTGACGCGGACGATCTTTGTCACCAGCCGCGTTCCTCGCAAGATGCGGTTCAAGATCGAAACTGAAGATATAAAGGGCAATCAAGATCCGGTCAACCCTGTGACGCTTCTGGGTGGCGAACGCGGGCCAAATTCTTTCAAAGACGCGCTGTTGCCACCTAAGACTTCCTTCGAGCTCGATCTCGGCCAGCGCATCGCCATACCGATCCAGATCACTATTCCATCGAATGCATCGCCTGGCGGCTACTACGCTGCGGTGATCATTTCCAACGAGCCGGAGAAGACGCAAACGAATGTCGGAGGAGCTCGGGTGGTGTCCCGTCTTGGTGCACTCTTCTTCATCCGCGTGAAAGGAGAGGTGAAGGAAGAAGGGCAGCTGAAAGAAATTCGGCTGGCAGGGCCCTCGCGTTGGTTTCATGAAAAAGGACCGATCACATTTGAGCTGTTGTTCGAAAACACCGGTACCGTGCATCTTGTACCGTACGGAATCATTCGTGTGAGCAATATTTTTGGCGAGAAGGTCGGCGAAGTGCCGGTCGACGCGTACTTCTCGCTGCCGAGCTCTCTCCGATATCGAGAGGTCGAATGGAAATCGGGATTTTTGCTCGGTCGATACACGGCGACGGTCGATCTGCATCGAGGATATAAAAATGTTCCGAACGATATTGTCGACACACAGAAGGTAGTTTTTTGGGTGATCCCGAAGATGCTGTTGTTGGAAATATTTGCTGCACTGCTGATCATTATCCTGGCGATCCGATACGTCCTGAAAAATTTTGAATTTCGAAAAAGGGCCTAAGAATAAGGCTTTTATGAAGAACATTCCTCTCTTCATCATCGGCATCGGAACACTTTCTCTGGCGATACCGCTGAGCGTTTTTTCGGCGGTGATGAGTAGCGGTAGCTATCAGATACAACTCGACTCCGTGAACATCGGCGGATTGGATTCGCAGAGTACCAACTACGCGAGTCAGGATACGATGGGCGAAGTCGGCAGCGGCCTTTCGGAAAGCGCGAGTTATCGAATCAACGGCGGCTACCAGCAGATGCCCGATTCCACGATCTCTATCACTGCTCCGAGCGATGTGACGATGGACGCGGTCAGCGGTTTCACCGGCGGCACGAGTAATGCTTCGACAACGTGGAGAGTGACCACGGATAATTCGACAGGGTATTCGCTCACGGTGAGATCGTCGACCAATCCCGCGATGGTCGGACAGCTCAATGGCAGCTTCATTGCCAACTATACGCCTGCCGGAGCCGATCCGGATTATACTTTCAGCGTGGGCTCTTCCGCTTCTGCATTTGCATACACGCCGGAGGGAGATCATATCGTGCAAAGATTCAAAGATAATGGCTCAGCTTGCAACACTGGCAGCGGAACGGTCGAGGACGCCTGTTGGGACGGCTTCTCGACTTCCAATGTGCAAGTGGCGAGCAGCGTGAACGCGAATGTTCCGTCGGGTACCAACACGAAGATCAAATTTCGAGTCGGTCTCGGCGCCACAAGATTCCAAGATTCGGGAACGTACGAAGCAACTATCATCGTGACGGCAACGACGTTATAATACGACAATGAACCGGTACGCGTTTTCGATCGCCACACTTTTTCTCGGATTGTTTTTTGTGTCGCCGGTATCGGCCGCTACCTCGTTCGATTCGGTGCAGATTCAGCTGATCGTCAACAACAGCAGTTCGACGAATACTACCTCCGATTCGACGACGGTCTCGGCGTCGACAGCAGGAAATGGTTCGCCATTCGGTCCGATCTCGCCGAACAGCGGCACGACCACTGAGCCTTTGTTGCTCGATGGAAATCCGGTGATCGTCCCCGACCAGAAGGAACCGGAGAGTGCGGTATTTCGATGGAAAACGACCACGCCTGTGTCCGCGACCATCGAGTGGGGCGAGACCATTTCCTATGAGCTTGGCCGCAAGGAAGTTTCCATAAAAGCGGCTCAGTATAAGGATAATTTTGAATATGTATATCGGGAAGTTGCGCCGCAATTCGAGCCGGGAAAACGCTATTTTTATCGACTCATTGTGAAAGATGAAAATGGGCGAGTGGCAGGGTACCAAGGCGTGTACGAGGTGCCATTTTCAGTGCCGCGTGCGCTTCCGGAAAATGTCTCGGAGTTCAGACTCACGCTGCTCGAGCTGGGTAGCGAGGTGTCGGATGGAGTAGACGGTGGCGGCAGTGTCGAGCGGGCCAGCGTGCTGTTGCGATGGAAAAATCCGGAAACAAAAGATTTTTCTGAAGTGAGAGTGGTGTGCTCTCCGTTTGGATTTCCAAAAGATCCGCTGGACGGCAAAGTCGTGTACGAAGGCTCGGGAGAAAAAACGATCGACCTGCTTGAATCGCCGAATATCCGCGCGTACTACTACGCCATTTTTGCAAAAAGAAAAGACGGCACGTACTCGTCCGGAGCGGTAGCGTCTTCGCGTGCGCTGTTTGAGGCAACGGCGCCGTCGGAACAAGAGAGCCGCTTCTCCAACATCGTCAATATGCTCGCCAGCATCGACGCAAGCGACCTCGCTTTGACGCGCTACGACAAAAATGGCGTTCCGCAGACGATTCCACTCTCAGCCGGACATATTTCGGTGGAGGCGGGGGAGAGGATCACTATTTCCGCGCCGTATGATCTTTTCCCGGAGATTTTGAAGACTGTCATCGTGCATATCAGTAGGTTCGGTAGCTCAAAAAGTACGCTCAGTTTTCTGTTGAGTGTCAACACGGACAGCAGCGCATACGAGGCAACATTTCTTGCTCCGAGTGAAGGCGGGGGGCACGATGTGGAAGTGAAAATTCTTGACTACCGAAGTGATTTATTACGAAATATCACCGTTCATGATGCCTTGGAGGTGCAAACCGCAAAAACGAAGTTTCAAAATGTCCTGAAAAATGGGAAAAGTCAATTTTTGAAAGCCGAAAAGTCCTTATCTGTAGCCATTTTAGGACTGCTGGCCTTCATTGCCCTTGCGTTCCGCAAAATAGTGAGGTTTTTTTAGAATAATCCACAGTCGAAATCGTCAAAATACTGCTAAAATAAAGGGTAATCGGGTTGAAATGACGATCAGAAATGAAGCGTGTTTTTCACACAATTTCTTCCATTGCCAAAAAGGCGTTTGCAGTAGTTTTTCTGCTCAACTTCGTTTTTTCACCTACCCTCAACGACATCCTTCTCAGCTCGAATTTGAGCGCTCCTTTGGCGGCGAGCGTAGCGGAAGCGGCTTTCAACCAGCAGATCAACTACCAGGGCAAACTTACCGACACGTCGAATGTGTCGGTAAACAACGGTTCGTATAACATCGAGTTTAAGCTGTATACGGTGAATTCCGGCGGCACGGCGGTATGGACCGAGACATGGTGTAAAGGAACTTCGTGTAGCGGCACCGGCACGGACAATCGTGTCACCGTTTCGAACGGCTTGTTCAGCGTGATGCTCGGCAGCACCACCTCGCTCGCGAGTGTCGACTTCAACCAGCCGCTCTACCTCGGCGTGAACATCGGCGGATCGGCAAGCACTCCGACTTGGGATGGTGAAATGGCTCCGCGAAAAATCCTCGGCGCGGTGCCTGCCGCATTTGAGGCTACGAAACTAAATGGTTTGAACAGCTCGCAATTTTTGCGCACTGACGCGAACAATTCCACCTCCACTGCGAGCACTTTCATCACGCTGACGCAGTCCGGCGCCGGCCGCATCCTCGATCTCGTCGGCACCGGCTCCACGAATGTGTTCACCGCGCTCTCGAGCGGGAATGTTGGTATTGGTACCACATCTCCATGGCGAACACTTTCAGTGAACGGTTCATCTGATCTCGGCACCAACGCCCTTGCCGGATACTTCACCGCCACCACCTCCACCGCCTCCGTTTTCCCATACGCATCCACCACTGCAATCTCCGCATCAGGCACTGGATTCTTTGGAAATCTCCTCGCGACCGCTTCATCAACATTCCAAAACTTCACTTTCCTAAACGCTACCGGTACAAATGCCACCACCACTAATTTCTTCGCCACCACAGCAAGCTCGACAAACCTTTACAGCTCAAATCTTGCTGTGGGAGGTACTGTGCTGACGACCAGTGGGGGGAATGTGGGGATCGGGACGGCGAGTCCGGGTGCGAAGCTTGAAATAAAGTCCGCTAATATACAGGTACTATTTGGTGAATGGGCGGGTAATAACAATTATGCGGGAATTGGTCTCGCTGGTTCTTTGGCAACTGGAGATTACAATTTCTTAAGCAGTGCTGGAGATACACATCTTTACATAAATCGTCCGACCGGACATGACATTTATTTTAGAGAAAACAATTCCACTGGTGTTACTTTTGCCAGCGGTGGCAACGTCGGCATTGGCGAAACAGCGCCTGGTTCAAAACTTTCGGTTTCCGGCGGGGGAACTTTCGGCGCTTCATATGATACAACCGCGGCTCCAACAAATGGATTGTTAGTGGAGGGTAACGTCGGCATCGGCACCACCACCCCTGGCCAGAAACTTTCGGTGGCCGGTGACATTTTGGGTAACAATATTATAGGCTCATACTTTACGGCGACTTCGAGTTCGGCTACATCAACTCTTGCGGGCGGACTTTCGGTTGCTGGGACTTCAGGATTGACGGTTTTGCAGAATGGGAATGTGGGGGTGGGGACGGCGGGGCCTTCACTTGGGAAACTCCAAGTCTCGGCGACAGCTGCTAAGCCGGGGATATTTATTGAAACAGCTACTGAAAATGATACTATAATTTTTCAGTCTGGTCACACTGAACCCTACAGCTGGAAATTAATGCAGGACGAAGCAGTTACAGGAGATCTATATCTTAAAGGACGTACAAATTCAGTGGATCTTAGTGTTATGTACTTCAAGAGGAGTAACGGCAACGTCGGTATCGGCACCACTTCTCCTGGCCAGAAACTTTCGGTCGCCGGAGACATTTTGGGTAACAATATTATCGGGAGTTATTTCACGGCGACGTCGAGCTCGGCAACCTCGACATTTGCCGGGGGATTGGCGATCGAAACTTCTGGGTTTGTGTATGATTATTCGACGAACAATGTGGGTATCGGAACGGCGAGTCCGACAGCAAAACTTCAGCTGGTAACTTCGAGCGATACCAATCCTACTAATATCGGGACGACGAATTTCGATGGCCGTCACCTCGCTATCGGCAGTACGGGCGCAAATGCGAGTGCTCTTGCGTTCTCAAAAAACACTACTACGGGTGGCAGTGCATTTATTTCAGCGGCAACGATTGGCCAGTCGTGGGACCCAATCGGGTTCCAAGCGGGTAGCTACAACTGGTATCTGCCGAGCGTGAGTTCTTCCATTGCAATGATGGTCATGGACAGCACTGGCAACGTCGGCATCGGCACTACCTCCCCCGGCCAGAAGTTGAGCGTGGCCGGAGACATTTTGGGTAACAATATTATCGGTTCATATTTTACGGCAACTTCGAGTACCGCTTCCGCTTTCCAAAATCTCACTTTCACAAATGCCACTGGTACCAACGCCACCACCACCAATTTTTTTGCAACAACAGCGAGTTCAACAAATCTCTACAGTTCAAATCTAGCTGTGGGCGGCACTGTGCTCACAACGAGCGGGGGAAATGTGGGGATTGGTACGGCGAGTCCGGGGCAAAAATTATCTGTAAATGGAGCTATCAAATTTGGAAGTATTGCTGAGATTACTCTAACGGCAGATTCTTCATGGGGAGGGCAGCCTACTTTAAGGATGTACCGATCAGACGGTACTTCTATGAATAATTCTGTGGTTATAGGGGACACCGCCAGTCATAATATAGCTATGTATGTTGCTGGAGCATCGGCATCCATATTGTATTTAAATGGAGATAGTCCTAATACAGGTATTTTGTTTGGAGCAGCCGGTACATCGGCCGGTAGTCAAGATACAGGTATTATGCGTAATGCGGCCGGTTTGATTGAAATAAACAATGGAACAGCGGGCACATATCGCGATTTACAGTTAAGGGCGATAAATCCAACTTCTGGCAACCTCGGCATCGGCACCACTTCTCCCGGCCAGAAGCTTTCGGTGGCCGGAGACATTTTGGGTAACAATATTATCGGCTCGTATTTCACGGCGACTTCGAGTACGGCTTCTAGCTTGGTTGGCTCTTTGGGTATCGGTTCTACATCACCATCAACAACGTTGGGAGTGGTTGGTTCGGGATATTTCACCACCGGCCTCGGCGTGGGCAAATTGAACACAACGGCGAATACGGTGGATGTGGCACTGGGTACGAATTCTGTTCCCGGAGCATACGCAATAAACGGTACAAATGTATTGATGGCTTCCACAACATTATTTAGTTATTACGCTCTCGGAGCCGGAAATGCGAGCACGATCAATACGACAAATACAGGAGACTTAAATGTTGGGATAGGATACCAATCATTATTGGCAAATACTACAGGGCAATACAATACGGCGACGGGGTATCAATCTCTCAAGGCTAATTTAGGGGGGTCTAGAAACTCTGGGTACGGTTTACAAACTCTTTTGTCTAATACATCAGGCAACAGAAACAGCGCTTTTGGTGCGTTCAATTTATATTCAAATACCACTGGCAGTCAAAATAGTGCTCTTGGTGGAGAAGTCGCCCTTTTCTCGAACACCACTGGCTCTGAAAATATTGCGATAGGATATCGGTCAATGTACAACAGTATATCGGGTAATAATAATCTTGCTATTGGAAATGACGCATTATTCAATAGCACCGCTTCAAACAATATAGCGATTGGATATCACGCTGGAGATGCGCTCACGACTGGCTCGACCAACATCGTGATCGGCTACGATGTGGACGCTCCGGCAGTCACGAGCTCGAACACGCTCAACATCGGTAACTTGCTCTTCGGCACCAGTATTGATGGCACAGGGACGACGTTAAGTTCGGGGAATATTGGCATCGGCACCACTTCACCCGGCCAAAAGCTTTCGGTAGCGGGGGATATCTTGGGCAACAATATTATCGGGAGTTATTTTACGGCGACGTCGAGTTCAGCGACTTCGACGCTTGCGGGCGGACTCGCTATCGAAACCTCTGGACTTGTGTATGACTACTCAACAAACAATGTGGGGATTGGCACGGCGAGTCCGAGTTCTAAGCTTCAGGTGATGGGTGTAATTACTACAGATAACACTAATTATGGCGAGCCAAGTAATGCGGGAACAACTGATTCAGCGGGAGATAAGTTAGTGGTTTGGGAAGCGGCTTCTTATCGTTCGGCACTGGGCATGAGATCGTCAGGCATGTATATCCAAAATACAGGAGGAGGAGTGGCTTATGACGGGATTAGTTTCTATACAGGAGCTTCAACCGCTTCCGAAATAATGAGAATACAAAGGGACGGGTCTGTGGCTGTAGGTAATGGGTACGTTGCAACCGCTGGTCCATCAAACGGCATGATAATACAAGGCAACGTCGGTATCGGGACGGCGAGTCCAACTTATAAAATAGATGTCACTGGTACGGGGCACATTACCGGAGATGTAACCTTAGACTCTCGGCTCATGATGCCTGGTGCCGCGGCGACGTTACCCGCGAACTCAATAGGACTTCAAGATGGTGCTGGAATATATAGTAAATATAATGGAGGTAGTTCACCCCTTCTGATTGCTGGATATGTCAGTAATGTCCTTCAGATTGGAGAGAGCGGGTACGCTATCAACTCACCAGGTTCCTCATTTACCCTTACTGGAAACTATATTTCAGGTGCAGGAAATGTGAATGATGCCGCATACGGAATGGGGGCAGGTAATGACGGTATGTATTTACCTACCACTAACGAAATAGGGTTCACAACCCAGAATGTAGAAAAAGTGAGAATTGCCTCCGCAGGCAACGTCGGCATCGGCACCACCTCTCCTGGCCAAAAGTTGAGCGTGGCGGGAGATATTCTTGGCAACAATATTATCGGCTCATATTTTACGGCGACGTCGACGACAGCTTCCAGTTTGGTCGGTTCTCTTGGTATCGGTTCTACCTCACCTTCGACAACATTGGGAGTAGTGGGTTCAGCCTACATCACCACCGGCCTCGGTGTCGGAAAATTGAACACAACGGCGAACACGGTGGATGTGGCTGTAGGTACTAACTCTATTGCTGGTGCCTATCGCATCAACGGTGCCAATATGCTCCTTGCCTCTACGACCCTGGGTAGTTATTATGGCCTCGGAGCGGGCGATATCGCAACAATAAATACGACAAATGTTGGAACCAATAATACCGCTGTTGGTCCTGGTGCTTTGTCTGCGAATACCACCGGCGTTTTCAATAATGCTTTTGGACAAGCTGCTTTAGGGAGTAATCTCACCGGCATAGACAATACCGCGATTGGCGCTCAGGCAATGTATCAGTCAACGAGCACTTCTTACAACACCGCGATCGGTTTTGCGGCAATGGGTGGATACGCTGTTGGGTACAGAAGTGGTGGAAAAAATGTGGCTCTTGGTGCTAATGCTCTGTATGCTAATACCACTGGTACCGATAACATTGCTATCGGCGGATCTGTTGGTGGGGGTGGGGGAACACTTGCACAAAACACTTCTGGCACAGGAAATATTGCGATCGGCTTTCAATCTTTTCAAGGGAATACTACCGCGAGTGCGAACACTGGTCTCGGCTATCGATCAGGGGAGCAAACCACGAGCGCTACCGGTGGCAACACATTCCTCGGCTATTTTGCTGGGTTTAGTAATATTTCCGGTTCAAATAACAGCTTGGTTGGCACCGGTGCTGACGTACTTTCCACTGACTTGAGCGCGGCTTCCGCGTTCGGTACGTATGCGTATGTCGGCTGTTCAAACTGTTTGGTACTTGGTGGCACGGGGGCGACATACAAGGTGAATGTCGGTATTGGTACAACGACGCCATACGCCAAACTTTCTGTTCAGGGCGAAACAGCCGCTGACGCTACATTCGCACTGATTCCAAAGGGGTCGCAAACCGGAAATATTCTCGATATCTACAGCAATGCCGCGACACCGGTTCTCAACTCTGTCATTACCGCCGGAGGAAATTGGGGCATCGGCACCACTTCTCCCGCCACCACTTTGTCTGTCGCGGGAAGCGGATATTTCACCGGCGGGATTGGGGCGGGAGTTTTGAATACGACTACCGGTCTTATCAAGGCGAGCGTGGCGTATGATGTGTTGCCGTCGACAGCCGCAGGTACCTACAGGATCAATGGTACCGATATAGCGTCTGCCTCGACTACGATGGTCAACTATTTCTTTGGCACCAATCCTTCTACGCTTCAAACTACCATGACGGGTAGTTATAACACCGGTGTCGGTCGCCAAACATTGTATGTAAACACCGGTAGTCAAAACAGTGCCTTTGGAGATGCGACACTTAGTGCCAACACCACAGGTGGTACCAATTCCGGTTTCGGCTATCGAGCATTGCTTTCAAACACCACAGGTAGTGTGAACAGCGCCTTTGGGTATGCAGCTATGTCGGCCAACGTTGATGGAGGCAACAACGCAGCCTTTGGCGGAGAGGCGTTGAGTGGAAATACCTCTGGAGGCAGTAACGTCGCGGTTGGATGGAGAGCAATGAGTAATAACACAACTGGTTCAACAAATACAGCCGTAGGTTTGGCCGCATTGGGCGGTTCGGTTACCGGCACAAACAACGTGGCGATTGGTGAGAACGCCTCGGGAAGAAATGGTTCTGCGACGAGCTCGGTCGCTATCGGTACACGCGCATACTACGGCGCATCAGGGATGAGTGCTCAAGGCTACACTGCGGTCGGATATTATGCAGGAGGTAACGGCAGTCTTGCCACGGGTGCGGACTACAACACTTTGCTCGGTTATGAATCTGGTTTCAATCTCACCACTGGTTCAAACAACGTCTTCCTCGGACCGGATACCACGGGTAATGGCGGAAGCAACCCAATCACCACCGGTTCGCAAAACGTGCTCGTCGGCTACAACGTCGGCGTGCCTTCAGCGACCGCGAACGGCCAGTTGAGTATCGCAAATATTATTTACGGTACCGGCAATACTGGCACTGGTCAGACCCTTTCGACTGGAAAGATCGGAATCGGTACCTCAACACCAGAGAGAAAATTGGTGATTTATGATAGCGCGAATGTCACCACTTTCACCGGCGATCAGGTCAATGGTGTGCGAATTTCCGGAGCTGAAAATACCAGCGGTGGATATTACAGCTTGCTTGGCTTTGGCGCTAACACTTCGCAAAAGAACTTGGCTCAAATCGGTGCAAAGATCAGTGGCACCGGCAGTCAGCTCGAATTCGGTACCAGCAATTCATACGCGACCGGTATCACTAATACCGCGATGGTGATTGATAATACGGGGAATGTGGGGATTGGGACAACGACCCCAACGTATCCGCTTACGGTGAATGGCGTCGCGAGATTTAACAGCAATCAAGATGCCAGCGACTATTTCTATACAGCAGGTATTTCTTCTGATGGCCGAATGGGTTTGTTTGGAGTGAACGACGGCGGAACCGCTAGACAAATACTGGCGGCTCGATCGGGAAATGATTGTTTGGTGTTTGGTAGCGACACTACCGCATTGGGCGAGCCGGGTTGTGGTGGTTTGGAAGGTGCGATCGCTCAATCTCAAGGCACGCTTGCATTGAGGGGCGTAACTATCGGTGGATTGCCTGGTGCGGGCACTCACAAGAGCCTTGAAATCGGGACACCATATTCAGCGGCATATTCCGCGACCAGTTCTATGAATATGATCGACATTGACACTGATTCTTGGGTAGCAAATGCAAATGCGGGGGGCAGGCCGGGCATTCATTTCGCCGCGCTTTCGTATGCTTTCGGCGTTGATAATGGACTAGGATATTCCGGAGGAAGTGGAGACACCTACAGTACCCGCGCGCTCACCATCGCAAGTAGTACCGAAGTCGGTGTCGGTACCTCAACCCCGTGGGGCAAACTCTCCGTCACTAATACGGGGACGAATCCGAGCTTTATAGTGGAAGATAGCACCTCTCCCGACAGCACACCTTTCATTGTGGATGCGAGTGGAAATGTGGGTATTGGCACGGCCGCACCTGGAAATAAGTTAGAAATTGTCGGTGCGGCTGTATCTCTATATCAAAACAACACCGCTAACACCTCAATGGTAAGTACGCAGATACAAAATGTTGGTGGTAACTTCTATTCGGGTCTCGAAAGCTCTACTGGAGGCTCTCTTTTCACAGGAGGTCTGGCTTATGCTGGAGCGATAGGTACTGCAAATGCTACAGCTCTACAATTTGCAACAAACAATAACGTGAGGATGACGATTGATTCGAGTGGCAACGTCGGCATCGGCACCACCTCTCCCGCTACCACTTTGTCTGTCGCTGGGAGCGGATATTTCACTGGCGGGATTGGTGTTGGAAAAGTAAACACGACGGCGAATACCATGGACGTGGCGAATACAGGCGCATACAAATTTAATGGTTCAAATGTGTTGATTGCCTCAACAACATTGAGTAATTACTACTTTGCTGGCGCAGGACCATCAACGCTGAACACCACAGCGACCGGCCCCAACAATCTGGGTATCGGACCGAGTGCGATTGCTAATATTGCCGGTGGATCAACCCAAAATATTGCAATCGGTAGCGCTTCTCAAGTAGCGAATGTTGCAGGTAACTATAATACTTCGCTGGGTGTAAGCTCCCTCTATCTTAATGGATACGGAGATGGAAATGTGGCCGTAGGTAATCTCGCCTTGTATCAAGCATCATCGTCGAACAACGTCGGTGTCGGATTTTATGTAATGGCGGGAGCGGTTACCACCGGTTCCGGAAACGTCGGCGTCGGTTCCGGTACGCTCACCAACAATACTTCAGGTTCAAGAAACGTAGCGGTTGGTGGGGATGGGACATCGGCCGCCGCCTTGGGTGCAAATACCACCGGTGCAAATAACGTCGGTATCGGATACAGCGCGGGTATCACTAATACCACCGGATCAAACAACGTGTTCGTTGGTGTTTCTTCAAACGCCGGTTCAGCCGCATTGAACAATGCGACGGCGCTTGGCTTTAGCGCTACTGTTGGCTGTTCAAATTGTCTGGTGTTAGGTCAGACTAACGTAAGCGTTGGTATCGGTACTACTACTCCATACGCTAAACTCTCTGTCGCCGGCTCTGCCACTGACGCAATAACATTTGCCTTGAAACCAACAGGCTCGCAGACTGCTAACATTTTGGATATTTATAGCAACGATGCAACCCCTGTCTTGAACTCGGTTATCACTGCCGGAGGAAATTGGGGCATCGGCTCGACAACTCCTGCCACCACTCTCTCCGTTGGTGGCTCGGCCTACATCACCACCGGCCTCGGTGTCGGAAAAGTAAACACAACGGCAAATACGGTGGATGTGGCGAGTGGCGGATCGTACAAGATCAACGGCTCGGTAATGGTTGTTGCTTCAACGACCAAAACAAACTACTTCTTTGGTCACAATCAAACGACACTCTTTACCACTATGACCGGTACCAACAACGTTGGTGTTGGTGATGGCACTCACGCTTTGCTCACAACCGGTAGCAACAACAGCGCCTTTGGTATCAACGCGCTTAATATCAATACTACCGGCTCGAACAACATCGCGATCGGCAATAGCGCCTTGCTCAATACGACAGTTTCTTCAAATAACACTGTCGTCGGTAAAAGCGCCGTGCAGACGGGCGATGCCGCCTCTGATAACACCGCTCTAGGTACCAGCGCTCTGCAAAATGCCGGCTCGGCTTCGCAGAACACCGCCATCGGTTCTGAAGCGTTGGCTGGACAGGTGGGTGCGGCTTCAGTGCGCAATACCGCAGTTGGGTATCGTGCTGGTAAAAATACAACATCGGCATTTGATAACGTAATTATCGGTTCAAGTGCCGGTTCCAATGTTGATACTGGTTATTACAATACTATTATGGGTTCGGGTGCCGGCAATGTGCTTACTTCTGGTTTGGGGAATACCCTCTTAGGTTTCCAAGTTGGAAATGCACTTACCATCGGTTCCTACAATATTGCGCTTGGGTACGACATTGATTTGCCTTCAAATACTGCTTCAAATCAACTCAACATTGGTAACTTGATCTTTAGCAAAGGAATTGATGGGACGGGCACGACATTGAGTTCGGGGAATGTGGGTGTGGGCACCACTTCTCCCGGCCAAAAGTTGAGCGTGGCCGGAGACATCTTGGGCAACAACATCATCGGGTCGTATTTTACGTCGACCACCACAACAGCTTCAACATTCGCAGGGCCAGTCTCAATGTCGAGCGGTGCGGATTATGCACGCTTTTTTCAAGATAGCGGAACCCCGACATTGGAATTTTTTGATTCAGGTGTGGGAACATCGAAGATTACTTCAGCAGGCGTAAATAGTAGTTGGAATGTGACGGGAACGCTGACGGCGACGGGGGCGGGTCTTGTCTCAAATCCGGTTGGAGGCAGTGGTGCTAATCTTGGAGTAGGAACGCTCAATCTTTGGTCGGCAAGCGGCGGTGCCCCGTTTATCGCGTTTGCGGAAAATGCTGTCGCAAACCGGGGCACTCTCGGCTTTGCGGCGAATTCGGCAGATCTGACCTACCGCTCTACCGGAGCATCGATGACTACCGGCACCGAGCTCTTTAGAATTGCATCTACCGGCAACGTCGGCATCGGCACCACTTCTCCCGGCCAAAAGTTGAGCGTGGCCGGAGACATCTTGGGCAACAACATCATTGGTAGTTATTTTACGGCGACTTCGACCACGGCTTCTAGTTTGGTTGGCTCTCTTGGTATTGGTTCTACTTCACCTTCGACAACATTGGGGGTTGTGGGTTCTGGATATTTTACTGGAGGAATTGGTGTTGGTTCGGTAAATACTTCAGCTGGAACACTTGTCGCTACCGGGAATATTACTACCAGTGGAGATTATATGATGGGTGGCGGTACATACAATGTGATGCATATGTCCGGCAGCTCGCTTCAGTTGGGTACAGGTAATGTGGGAAGTATTTCTACCCCGTCAAATTTGATCATTACGGGTACTATCACCGGGACCAACAGCACTGGCTATACGTCTTTAATGGGCGCACAGAGTGATGCGGGTACATTTAATACGGGTGTGCTTAATCTGGCCGGTGGTACAAATACAGACCGGCAAATTCAATTCGGTATTGGCGCCTCAACAAATAACAACTGGATACAGTCTTGGAATAACGGGTCGGTTGTTGGTAGTTTGAATTTGCAAATAAATGGCGGTAACGTCGGTATCGGCACCACTTCTCCCGGCCAAAAACTTTCGGTCGCCGGAGACATTTTGGGTAACAATATTATCGGGTCGTATTTTACGGCGACTACCACAACAGCTTCAACATTTGCTGGAGCGCTTACTTCATCTGGCACAGTGACCGGTACTAATTTGGTCGCGAGCTCTGCTTCGGCAACTTCGACACTTGCGGGTGGATTGGCGATTGAGACTTCGGGATTCGTGTACGATTATTCGACGAACAATGTGGGTATCGGGACGGCGAGTCCGGGGGCGAAATTGGATGTTAGCGGTACTATAAGATCGACCCATTCTGGGGGGTACGCTGTTGATGTATCAGGGACGGCAGGAGTGGGTACAATACTTTCTTGGGTTCCTGGTAGCGGTTATGCCGCACTCAAAATTTCTGCTACAAGTTTGAATTTCTGGTCTGGCGGAAGTTTGCAATATAATCCGATGACTATCGATAGCACCGGCAACATCGGTGTGGGTAGTACCACTCCATGGGGCACTCTCTCTATCACCAACACAGGCACTGTCCCTAGTTTTGTAGTGGAGGATACTACTTCTCCCGACAGCACGCCTTTCATTGTGGATGCGAGTGGAAATGTTGGGGTAGGAACAGCGAGTCCTAATGCAAAACTCGATGTGGTTGGCGGAACTCTGCGCCTTGACGCGAGCCAGAAGATCTTCTGGTCGACTGCTGGAGCGGCTTACAATAATGATGCTTCTATATATTCTGGCGGCGGAAATGGTGCGGTCAACGTGTACGCCTATACCGGTAGCGGTATTCAAATTGTGGATAACAGTGGTAACGGCGCTCTCCTCTCGATGAGCCAGCTGAGCCTTCCTGCAACGGGCACTATAGATTTTGGTGGTGGCGGTTCAGGGATCACCGGCGTTGGGGCAGCTGGACACGCGATGAAATTGTCTTCTTATGGAAACTCCGCTGATGGCTACTGGGATTTCTATGATTCTGGCGCTTCGGCAAGTCGTGTTCGTATCATTGCAAATACTGGCCTTGTCGGCATCGGCACCACCACTCCGGTCTCTCTCTTGAATGTCGCCGGAGCAACTGCGCCAAAGATCACTCTCTCCGACACTGACGCTTCGACCGACCAGAAGCACTGGTTCCTCGAATCAGACACCGGCGTCTTCAGCATTGGCACCACTTCCGACGCGCTTTCTGTCAGCGGCAGTCGACCTCTCACTATCGCTTCGACCGGTTTCGGCACCACTACTTTGCGAGGTCTCACGATCAATGGCCAGGCGACTTCGACCTCGAATGTCGGCATCAACCTCACTGCCGGCTGCTTCGCGATCGGCGGCACTTGTGTTGGCGGTAGTGGCTCGGGTACCGTGACCAGTATTGCTACTACCTATCCACTGCAAGGAGGCACTATCACGACGACAGGAACACTCTCGTTGGCTTTTGGCACGACGACATCAAACACTTGGGCAGGTCTGCAGACTTTTGCTAACGCCTCGACGACAAATGTCGGCTCTACGGGCTCTGCCTATTTCGCCACTTCCGCGGGCTCTGTCGGCATCGGTACTACATCTCCTTGGGCGCAACTCTCAGTAAATCCAAACGGTATCAGCGGGCCATCATTTGCGATCGGTTCGTCCACCAAGACTGATTTTGTGGTGACAAATGGGGGCAATGTGGGTATTGGGACCGCGAGCCCGCTTTCGGCGCTTCACGTGAAAGGTTCGAGCGCTTCCGCTACGATACAGGATTCGGTCGGCAACGTGACGAGCCTTTTATTGAGAAACGCCACTCCGACCACTCTTTTGAATATCTCGACCGATAGCGGCGCAAATGCTTCCATCGCCGCAAATGGCCAACTCACTCTACAAGCGGGTGCAAGTAACCCTCTCGTATTCCAGACCAACGGCGCGACCACAAAAATGGCTATCGACTTGAACGGTGTCGTATCGCTCTATAATACTTCCGGCGTATTGACTTCGGTGTTGAATACCCATACTGCCGGTAATTGGGCTATCAGCACCACCACCCCAAACAACAAGCTCGACATTTATGACACGAGCAAGGCTGCAATCGGCTTCTCGGGTGCAAGCGGTAGTACCTACAAGTGGACGATCGGTATGGATGTTTCAAATGGCGGAAGATTCTCGATCGCCAGCTCGACTGCACTCGGTACCACTGACAGATTTGTGATTGATGGGAACGGGAACGTCGGCATCGCCACCACCTCTCCAGGCTGGAAGTTCAGCGTGGCGAGCTCGACTTCATACACTGTAGGAGCAGCCACTGGCGCAGGAGTCTCTGAAATAAATGTCGGTACCGGAAATTACACCGCCTCGTCATACCAACACGACGTTCGGATCTATGCATATAGAATAGTGAACAGCCGACGCGTATATTCTGCTACCTACGCCACCGCCACGTACACGGATAACGGCGATGCTCACGCCTACGACCTCCGATGGACATGGAGCGCTCCGGCAGGCGGTGCTGATGGCTATCGTCTCCTGAAGAGCGATACGGTGAATGGCTACACATACAATTATTACGCTGACGACACTGCAAGCCCATTCGACGAAAATGCAGGCGCCGCTAGCTGGACCCTCGGCAATACCGTGCTTCCATCTGCTCTCTTTGACGACATCGCTATGGTCGGCAAGGGCAACTTGCTTGTAGAAGGCGCGACCGCGATCGGCACCACTTCGCCATGGGCAAAGCTCTCGGTGAACGGCTCGGTCGCCTTCCAGAATCTCAGTTTGAGCACCGGTACGCCGGACGCAGTCTGTATCGATCCGACCACCTTCGAGATCACGGTGAACACCGGCGCACAGACCTGTTCCGTGTCTTCAAAGCGATTCAAGCACAACATCGAATCTTTGCAGAGCGGTTTGGCGTTGGTGAACAAGCTTCGACCGGTTTCGTTTGAGCTCAATAGCAACAACCAGCCTCGCATCGGATTCATCGCTGAAGAAGTGGTGAAGGTCGAGCCACGTCTGGTCTTCACCGAAGCAAATGGCAAGTCTCCTCGAGGTGTCCGATACGAAGACATGACCGCACTCCTTGCCAAGGCGATTCAGGAACAGCAGGTCCAAATCGACTTGCTCTTGAAGATCGCTTCGACCACGGCTTCGTCGACAGTGAGCGGCACTCTCAACGGCTCAGTTTCTACCAGCACGGTATCGGTCGCTGCGGTCGTTGATCAGGTGCTCTCGACTTTGCGTTCAGCGAGCGAGTGGGTAGTGACCAAGATCAGTGCCACCCTCGGCGTCTTCGACCGAGTGGAGACCAACACTGCGGCGGTGAAGAACGGTATTGAGTTCAAAGACAGCGTCACTGGCGACACCTACTGTGTCACCATTGCGAACGGCGAGTGGGACAAGAGGTTAGGCACTTGTGCTGCTGCGACAACCCCTGCTGCTTCCACCGCTCCAGCTGCGACGGAGACTTCCGGTGATACTGTCGCGCCAGTGATCACGATCAATGGAAACAATCCGGCGGAGGTCCAGAAGGGTGCCTCGTATCTCGATCTTGGCGCGTCCGTGACCGACAATGTGGATAACAATATCGGCATCACAGTGACCGGCGAACAGATCGATACGAGTGTTGTCGGTTCATACACGGTGACGTATTCGGCGGTGGACCAGGCAGGGAACAAGACCGAGGCCACTCGAACTGTCGAGGTGACCGGCGTCTCGGAACCTGCACCGGAACCAGCGCCGGCTCCAGCTCCGACAGAGCCTGCTCCGGTCGAGCAACCTGCTTCCGAGCCGGCACCTGCTCCCGCCAACTAATCCGCAATGAAACAGAACTCTCTTCTCATCCCACTCCTCGCTTCAGCCGCATTTCTCCTTATCGGCGTGGCCATCTTTCCACTTGTCTCGGAATCGGCCAATTCAGGCATACAGAAAATGCTCAATAATCGGGGGCTGGTAGGGTATTGGTCTTTCAACGACGGCTCCGGTACAAAAGCCACCGATTTTTCGGGACAGAGCCATGTTGGCACGCTCACAAATATCGCGAGCCCTGCAACCGCCACCAGCGGCTGGGCCGACGGCAAGGTCGCGAGGGCACTCGCTTTCGATGGCACCGATGATTTTGTCACTGGCTCTATGAGTGGTTTCAACACCGGCACTTCGGCTCGCACTATCGCCGGCTGGATCAAAATGACGGACACTTCTTCGGTGAAGGTGCCTTTTGTGTACGGCTCATGCGGCTCGGGCAATGACGGCAAAGCATTTGGCGTGTACCTATCGTCCTCGGAAGTACTTAACTTTTGGGGATGCGGGACAGCCGATTTTAGCACCGGAGTCACTGTTTCGACTGACGTCTGGCATCACATTGCCGTTACCTATGACGGAACCAATGTGAAGGTGTATGTGGATGGCGCGCAGGCGGGGGCGACGACTGCGCGCACCCTCGGCGTCGGTTCGGCTGCGTGGGTAGCGGGTAGCGATGGCAGTGTCGACACAGCAGACTACCCGTTCGCCGGCAGTATCGACGAAGTCCGAGTGTACACACGCGCTCTTTCTCAATCAGAGGTCGCCTCTCTCTACACAGGCAAGTCGACAATCTTAGCCGCTTCAAAAAATACCCATCTCACCAGCGGCCTGATCGGCCTCTGGTCGCTCGACGGTCAAGATATGTTGAACGGTATCGCTCTGGACCGCAGCGGCAACGGCCGAAACGCGACCCTCTACAACATTGCCACTTCTTCATTCTATGTTCCCGGCCCAGTCAACCAAGCGCTCTCTTTTGATGGAAGTGATGATTACGCTCAAACCAGCGCCACCACTTGGGGTATATCAAACACATTGAGCTTTTCCGCTTGGGTCAAGACCACCGCCAATACTGTGGCGATCGCCGCACTTGGCAGGAGCACAGTGACCGATGAGGCGATGCTCTATATTCACAACAATGGGGCTGCGATCATTTTGTCGAACGGCACCTTTTTGTACAATGGCATCTACGGAAACACGGTAGTGAACGACGGCCAATGGCACCATATTGTCGGAACGGTCAATGGTTCCAATGCTTGCGCTAGCATGAAATTATACGTCGACGGGGTGCGAGAGGGCACTGAAAATTGCCTTTCAAGCAGCGGGACGAATATTAGCGACTCTACCGCCCGATCATTCTTTCTCGGTTGGCGCGCCTGGGGATCCGGTGCGTCCGAGATCTATTCGGGCAAGCTCGATGACGTTCGCCTCTATAATAGAGTGTTGTCGGCTGCGGAGGCACTCGAGCTATACCGTCTTGGCAATTCGACGAAAATAAAGATGTCTCAGAATACCAAAAGCCGCAGTGGGCTAGTGGGGTTGTGGCCACTCGATGGCCAGGATATTTCTGGCATGTCGGGAGATGTTATTCTCGACCGCAGCGGCAATGGCAACGACGGCTCGATGGTCACTATGACGCGAGCAGCAGCTCGGCCGGGCAAGATCGGCCAAGCTCTGGTCTTTAACGGCGTGGACGAATATGTCGATTTGGTCAATAACCTCGACTCTTTCGCGACGCCGGCGATCTCGATCGCGCTCTGGCTGAAACGCGATTCGACATCTTTTGCGCATGACCAGGGCATCATGGGGTGTGTCAATAATGGCGGCTGGGGCTTTGGTTTGGATGGCACGAACGTGCTAGGTCGGCCGTTCATCACTAAAATTGGAGCAAGCGCGGCGTATTCCGATGGTACCGTGATCGACGACACCGATTGGCATCACTTGGTGATCAGTTACGACGGCTTAAATACTCGCTTTTATCTGGATGGCGTTCTGGATGCCACTGTTTCGTATACTGAGAGCACCTTTAATTGCGCCGGCGCCGGCTATACGCTGGGGAATTCGAATTCAAGCACCTTTTTCGAGGGCCGGCTCGACGACGTTCGTATCTATAATAGAGCGATCACAGCGAGCGAAGTCTCCGCCCTCTATCGAATGGCGCGATAGGACGATAAACAGGGCGGGGCGGCTTGAAGCTGATATACTATAGATACACAAGATATACAAAAACATTGCACATCATGAACACCTCTAGAAAAATACGAGTGGCGATCAACGGTTTCGGCAGGATCGGCCGCGCCTTCCTGAAGGTTGCTCGGGAACGAGCGGCAGATGGTAACGATGATCTCGAAGTGGTGGCGATCAACGATCTTGGCGATATCAAAAATTTCGCCTATTTGCTCAAATACGATACAGCATACGGTGTGAGCGATTTTGATGTGAAAGTGAAGGAAGCTGGTTCAGCTTTGATCGTCGACGGCCGAGAGATCGCCTTTGTGAGCGAAAAGGATGCTACCAAGCTACCGTGGGCAAGGCTCGCTGTCGATGTGGTGGTGGAGTCCACCGGTCTGTTCACTAGTTTTGAAAAAGCAAAAGTACATCTCGATGCTGGCGCAAAGCGAGTGGTTATCTCCGCTCCGGCGAAAGACGAAGCGCCCGCGGCGGCGAGCGCTGCCGTATCGGGCGAAACTATTTTGATGGCGATGAATGAGGAAAAGCTCGGCACCTGCAAGATCAGCTCGAACGCTTCGTGTACCACCAACGCCGGCTCACCACTTCTCGCTATTCTTGACGAGACTATTGGCATCGAAAAAGCTTTGCTCAACACGGTGCACGGCTACACGGCAAGCCAGTCTTTGGTGGATGGCCCGAGCCGGAAGGATTTTCGCGAGGGCCGCGCTGCTGCCCAGAATATCGTGCCGTCATCTACCGGTGCCGCGATCGCGGTCACCAAAGTGATCACCCATTTGAAGGGCCTTTTTGATGGCGTTTCGATGCGCGTACCGGTAGTGACCGGTTCTATCGTTGACGTCACGTTCATCTCGAAGCGACCCACATCGGCTGAAGCGGTGAACGCGATTTTGAAGAAAGCTGCCGAGTCAGCGCGCTGGAAGGGGATCTTCACTGTCACCGAAGAGCCTTTGGTGTCGAGCGACATCATCGGCAACCGCCACGCCTCCATCGCCGACCTCGCTTTCACTCGCGTTGTCGGAGGGAATTTGGTGAAAGTAATGGCCTGGTACGACAACGAAATGGGGTATACCTACACGTTGGTGGAGCATGTAGTGAAGGCGGGGAGGTTAGTTTAATAAAAGTGAAATTATTAAAAATAATTATAAAAATGGTATAATGAAGTCATGCCGGATATAGACCAAATCAGCAAAGAACGAGCCAAAGAACTTTTTGGCAGTCGGGAAGTTGGAAGTTTTGAGGTCGGCACAACCATAGGTTTACGGCAGATCCACGAATATTTATTTGGGAAACTGTACGATTTTGCCGGCCGAATTCGCGTCAAAGATATAAGCAAAGGAGATTTTCGATTCGCCTCTTCTTTATATCTGGAAGAAATTTTAAAAAAGATCGACAAAATGCCGGAAAATTCTTTTGAGCAGATCGTCGCGAAATATGTGGAAATGAACATAGCTCATCCATTTATGGAAGGAAATGGGCGGAGTATGAGGATTTGGCTTGATTTGATGTTGAAAAAAAATCTCAAACAATGTGTTGACTGGGTCAAGGTCGACAAGGCCGACTACTTGAATGCAATGCAGCGCAGTCCGGTAAATGACCTTGAGATTCGCGAGCTTCTGCGCGTTGCTTTGACGGATAGAATTGATGACCGCGAAGTTTTCATGAAGGGTGTGGAGCAATCATACTATTACGAGGAAGTAGATTTTTATAAATAGTATAAATCGAAACCCCCGCAAAAGCGGGGGTTTCTCAGGGGTCTACCAGGCTTCCCTTTGGGAAAAAGAGCGGGTGCTCAAAAACATCGCCAGACACCCTCTCTGTACGGTATACATGGCGCTTTCGATAGAGGGTGTGCATCAAGTACGTAGAACCTTACGTTTTAGGTGGGTCAAGGAGTGTTGGCAGTATGTGTTAAAATATACCCACTAATCAATTCCAATGAAAAAAGACTTCAAACCCACCATCATTTTCGCTGCTGACCATGCTGGTTTTGAGCTGAAAGGGCAGCTGATCGCTTTTGTAAAAGACCTCGGATACGAGACCGAGGATATGGGCGCACACACGCTAGACCTAAACGACGACTATCCGCCGATCATGGCGCCGGTCGGTTTTGCGATAGCAGCTGATCCGCTGAAGCGAAAAGCCGTCGTTATTGGCGGTTCCGGACAGGGCGAGGCGATGGTCACCAATCGCTTTCCCGGAGTCCGATCTACCGTCTATTACGGAAAAGACCTAGAGATCATTCGCCTCAGTCGCAAACACAACGACGCCAACATCCTTTCACTTGGCGCACGTTTTTTGACAGTCGACGAAGCAAAAGAAGCCGTAAAACTCTGGCTCGACACGCCGTTTGTCGGCGAAGGTCCCGACGCCGAGAAGGAGGGCGAACGTCACGCCCGCCGAATAGAGCAGATCGACCAAATAGAGTAAAATAGGGACATGGAGATCATCCCCGCAATCCTTCCAATGCATTTCGCGGAGCTCGAGCAGAAGATCGCTCAAGTGCGAGCTGCGTCCATTTCCGAACTCACCACGATTCAGATCGACATTTGCGATGGAAAGCATACGCCAAATGCCACTTGGCCGTATCGAAAGGCGGATCAATCATTTGAAGCGATCCTGCGAGAGGAACGAGGCCTGCCTGGCTGGGAAGATTTTGATTTTGAGATTGATCTCATGGCTTGCGATCCGGAAAAATTGCTTGGCGATTGGATGACTGCCGGTGCGAGTCGTATCATTATTCACCTAAATGCTTTGTCCGCAGACGTCCCCACCGCAATGGCGGAGCTTGGCCGCATCATCGCTTCTGCTCGAGGTTTGGTGGAGATTGGTATCGCTGTCGAGATCGATACACCTGCCGAAAAGCTGCTTGGCGCGGCGAAATATAAAGAGGATATTAGCGTGGTCCAATGCATGGGCATCGCACACGACGGCTTCCAGGGACAGCCTTTTGATGAGCGTGTGTTGGCAAAGATCGCTGAGATAAAGACTCAATTTCCTGGTGTGCCGATCAGTGTCGATGGGGGAGTCAATCTTGATACTGTCGAGCGTCTTGCAGCTGCGGGCGTTTCTCGTGCCGTGGCCGGTTCGGCTGTGTTCGAAGGAGGGAGTGTTCGAGAGAATATCGAGGCACTTGGGGGATTTTAATATTTCTTTATCAAAACTTTATTAAAACTTTATCAAATCTTGATTAAAAATTAGGCAAAACTTTAACAAAACTTAGCAGAAACTTTATCAGTGGTTTGTTAGGATATTGGTATGGACCAAGCCTTGAATCAAAAACCATTCGATGAATGGAATGAGCACAAAAAATCCGTTCAAAAATTAGAAATTGCCTTTAATTTTTTCTATCATCCACGAGAAGTGTGGCGATGCTCCGTTGGGGTCAATGTTGGGGTAGAGACCGATGGAAAACATGAGTTTTTTGAAAGACCTGTCTTGGTCGTTACCAAATTCAACAAAGAAATGTTCTGGGGAGTGCCGCTCACATCAAAAGAGCGAAGCGGCCGTTTTTTCCATAAGATTACATACGACACGGGGACCTCTTGGGTGATGCTTTCTCAGTTAAGAGTATTTAGTTCAAAACGATTGATTAGGAAAATGGGCATAGTTTCAGATCAGGAATTCCAAGAAATATGCACCAGCTTATGTGGTTTTATTGAAAAATCGAAACCCTCCACTAAGGAGGGTTTCTCGGAGGCCGAAGCCACTAATATGAAAATTATATCAGGTGCCAAGGACGAGTCAAGTAGGTGGCGTGTCAAACATACCGCTGAAGGGGATATCCGCCCAGGCAACGATACCAAAAATGAGGTAAAATAGTGAGACATGGCGCTCACTGAGGGCAAAACAAAGGAGCTTGAGCTGAAGGCGAATAATATTCGCCAGTCTATTATAGAGATGCTACTGGCTGCCGGATCGGGACACACAGCCGGCCCGCTCGATATGGCCGATATTTTCACCTACCTCTACTTCCACGCACTCAAACACGACTCAAAAAGGCCGAGCTGGCCTGGCCGTGACCGCCTCGTGCTCTCGAACGGCCATATTTGCCCTGTTTTGTATGCCACGATGGCTCATGCTGGATATTTTCCGGTCAGCGAGCTCAAAACGCTCCGAAAATTCGGATCGAAGCTCCAAGGCCATCCGCATCGCGAATTCATGCCGGCGCTCGAGACCAGCTCTGGTCCTCTCGGTTCCGGTCTCTCTCAGGCAGTGGGCATGGCGATCGCTGACCGCATCGATCATGGTCGTACCTCGAGCAAACAGTTCTATTGTCTCACCGGCGATGGTGAGCTCGATTGTGGACAGATCTGGGAGGCAGCGATGCTTGCTGGAAAGGAAAAGCTACAAAATCTTACTGTTTTTGTCGACCGCAACAATATTCAGATTGATGGTTTTACCGAAGATATTATGCCGCTCAATCCGCTCGCGGATAAATGGCGCTCCTTCGGCTGGCATGTGCAAGAGATCGACGGGCATAGTTTTGCTGCCATTGATCAAGCGGTCGGGCAGGCACAGGCCGTGTTCGACAAGCCGTCAGTGATCATCGCCAACACAATCGCTTCGAAGGGCGTTCCAGAGTTTGAGCGCATGTTCGAATGGCACGGCAAGCCACCAAACAAGGAGGAGGCTGCTTTGGCGTTGCGTGAGTTGCGAACGTGGAGGGGGAAGATTAAGAGCGAACATGAGTAAATTTAATTTTAAAAAAGCTGATCTATTGGTCAAGATGAGCATCGTAATTCTTAGCCTAGGATACATCCTAGTTTTTGGGAGCAGATTATATTTTCAGCATATTCCAGTAGTCGAGGAAAACTACAAGCTGATCCAAAATTTTTCTTTTTGTATCTCTGCAATGTATCTCACTAGTCTTGTATTGGGAGGAATCGGATTGGGTCTAAAAAAGAAACAAGGCGCTTTTTCTCGTATGGATATTTCTCTCGTTATTCTTATCGTAATCCCTATGATCTTGTTATTTTTCTAAAATGCTTAACCCCTCACAAAAACTCAACCCGAAGCTCTGGAACAAAGATGTCGAGCAGATGCCGATCCGCAAAGGGTTTGGTGAGGGTTTGCTTGCTGCGGCTGAGGCTGATGCGAATGTGGTGGGGCTGTGCGCGGATTTGACCGAGTCCACCCAGATGCATCTTTTCAAGAAGAAGTTCCCAGAGCGATTTGTGGAGATGGGTGTGGCCGAGCAGAATCTCGCAAGTGTCGCCTCGGGCATGGCGGCGATGGGCAAGATCCCTTTCATCACTTCGTATGCAATGTTTTCTCCGGGTCGAAATTGGGAACAGATCCGCACGACCATTGCGTATAATAATCAGCCGGTGAAAATTGCCGGTTCTCATGCCGGAATTTCGGTGGGGCCGGATGGGGGCACGCATCAAGCTGTCGAGGACCTCGCGCTCATGCGCATCATTCCTCGGATGGTAGTGATCTCGCCATGTGATGCGATCGAAGCCAAGAAAGCCACCTTTGCTGCTGCGAAGACAAAGAGCCCGACGTACATCCGTCTCGCCCGCGAGAAGACCCCAGTGATGACCACCGAAGATTCGCCGTTTGAGATAGGGAAGGCGCAAGTGCTGTGGCAGCCTGCGTTGGGGAAATCGGAAGTCGGGATCATTGCCACTGGGGCGCTGGTATACAAGGCTCTCGCCGTGGCACGTACTTTGGAAAAAGAAAAGATCGGGGTGACCGTGCTCAATTTGGCCACGATCAAGCCGCTCGATGAAAAAGCGATCGTCCGGCTCGCGCGCGAGTCTGGCCGAATCGTCACTGTCGAAGAACATCAGATCGCCGGCGGCATGGGGAGTGCGGTGGCAGAACTACTCGCGCGCGAGCATCCGGTGCCGATGGGATTCATCGGCGTTCACGATCGATTTGGGCAATCAGGCACTCCAGACGAACTCATCGAATACTATGGAATGGGCGAAACGCATATTGCTGACGCCGTTAGAAAAGTCTTGAAGAGAAAGTAGCGACTAGATTATTCGAAGATGGAAATCGCTTGGCGCTTTCGCAAGCCATTTTTTGATCGATTTTTGATCCAACAGGCCCTCTTGCGCGCCGACATATTGCACCACCGACATGGAGTTGACCATTGCCCATTGAGTCGCCTCCTCGATCGTTTTCCCAAGAGCGATAGCGGTCACAAAGGTGGATGCATACGAATCGCCCGCACCAGTCCGCTCCAATGGCGGCTTTGGATCCGGATAGATTGGCATGAAATAGGTGATCGGTGCGCGGCCATTTCGTGCATCGGAAACATACGCACCCTTCGGTCCGTCGCTCACATGGACGATCTTTGGACCGAGGATGTGTAGCGCGTACAGCACTCGTTTGATATCCGGCCGGCCTGCATCGGTGGGTGTGCCGGCAGAGAGATTGGTGATGCGTTCCGCCTCTTCGACATTGCACACAAACACTTCCGATCGTCTATACAAAGCGGCGAGCTTTTTCGTACCAAGCTTCATCTGAAATGTCCCCGGCTGGAAGGCGAGCTTCACTTCCGGATGGCGGACAAGGTAGCCAATGATCTCCTCGTGATACTGCTCAGAGTTGGAGCCGAGCGAGCTGAGATAAATCCATTTTGGCGGCTGGGAAAGGTGGGGGAGATGGTACGGATATTCTTGATGCTTCACCAAAATAGTGCGTTCGTCGCCATACCAGAGGACGTAGTGGTAGTTGGTCAACATGCCGCGGTGGCGGGTGATGTACGAGCTGTCCACGTGTTCTTTTTTAAGCTGAGCAAGACAATCTTTACCATTTTGATCTTGGCCGATATCGCTCACAAGTGCCGATCGGAGGCCAAGCCGCGCCGCCGCTACCGCCGCATTTGCTGAATTGCCCACTGCTTTCACCACTGTCACCGACTCAAACGGCACTTTGTCCGCGAATTTCAGACAGATCTCACAATTTGTTTTGTCGATACCGCAGGTGACATGAGCATCTTTGAGGCGAATGAAAGCATCGGTCGTGATATCGCCGATCGCCAGAAAATCGATTGCTTTGCCAAACATGGGGAAATTATAGCACAAGGTCTTTATTAATTCTTTATCAGATCTTTATCGTTTCTTTGGCATTTCTTGATACTTTCTTTGCGATTTCTTTATCACCCATTTTGTACAATATAGGTCGGGATTTTATTAGGAAGCAAAGCCCGTCCCGTTCGCGAGTTGACACTGTATATACTAAGTATATACTTTTAGATATGCGAAATAAAATTTCCAAATGGGGGAATAGTCTGGCGGTCAGACTCCCCAAGGAGCTGCTTCATAAGACAGGAATAAAAATGAATCAATCTGTTCACATTTCTCAGAGAGACAATGGTCTCTTTATCGAGCCGGTAAAGAATAAAAAAGCCTCGCTTGCCGAGCTATTATTGAAAGTCACCGAGACGAATCGTCACGAATTGATCGAATTCGGTGCACCTGTCGGAAAAGAAATATGGTAGGGAAGCACGTGATTGTTGCTCCGGAAAGAGGAGATGTTGTTCGATTGAATCTGAGTCCTGTGTCTGGACACGAACAGGCGGGCGTTCGTCCTGCACTTGTCGTTTCCCCGAGATCGTTCAATGAAAAGACGGGGCTAGCTTTCATTTGCCCTATCACGTCTAAGGTAAAAGGGTATCCATTTGAGGTGCAGGTACTGCTCGAAGGCGTAAATGGTGCAGTACTTGTCGATCAATTGCGCTCAGTGGACTGGAAGGCTCGAAAAGCTCTCCATATTTCAAAGATGTCGGTGGTAAAGATGGTACATGTTCAGGAACTTCTCGAGACTATTCTACTCGATTGAAAAAGTGATAGAATAGAAGGATGAAATCTCTTCGAAAATATATCGCCGAGGCCAAGGCGGGAAAGCGCGCGATCGGTCATTTCAATGTGTCCAATATGGAAGGCGTGTGGGCAATCGTGAAGGCTCGAGCGGCGGTGTCAAAAGAACTTGGTTGGCAGCTACCGGTGATCATTGGAGTTTCGGAGGGAGAGAGGGACTTTTTTGGGGTGAAACAGATCGCTGCAGTGGTGAAAAGTCTCCGTTTTGCCGGAATGCCGGTCTTTTTGAATGCCGATCACACGTATTCTTTTGAGCGCGTGAAGGAGGCGATCGACGCTGGATACGACGCGGTGATTTTCGACGGCACGGAACTTCCGTTCGAGGAAAACATGCGTGTGGCCAAGCAGTGTGTTGCATACGCAAAGCAGAAAAAAGGATTTTTGAGTGAGAGAGTGATCGTCGAGGCCGAGCTCGGCTATATCGGCAAGTCATCAAAAGTGCTAGAAGCTGTTCCCGAAGGAGCTTCGATTTTTGAGGAAAGTTTGGTGAAGCCAGAGCAGGCCAAGGAATTTGTACGATTGACTGGGATAGACATGCTGGCGCCGGCGGTGGGAAATATTCACGGCATGTTTGCGAAAGGCAAGGATCCAGCACTCAATATTCGACGTGTTGCTGAGGTTTCGTCTGCGACCGGCGGTTTGCCTTTGGTTCTGCACGGTGCTTCGGGAAATACCGATGCCGATGTTCAGGCGGCAATACAATCGGGTGTGGCTGTGGTGCATGTGAACACCGAGCTGAGAGTGGCTTTTCGAAAAGCGCTCGACGCTTCGCTCGCTGCCGATCCAAAAGAAGTGGCTCCGTACAAGTACCTCGCGGCAGCTCGCGATGCCATGCAGAAAGTGGTGGAGGAAAAACTACGAGTATTTTCCAAATAAAAAAGACCGGCGCTTGCTGCGCCGGTCGATCCCGTAGGATACGATGCTGGTCTGGTCTGGTCTGGGCTGGACTAACGATCGAACTCGCTCCGATGCCGCCTGGCGACACGGTAGACTTGCTTGGTCAGCGGTTTCGGAACGGTGCCATTTCTTTCCACCCGTTTCCCCCGTTTGAAATGATTCCTCACTAGGCCAACCGCCATCGCGTAGTGGACAAGGTAGGGGATGGTGACCGTTTTGAGATAGGGTCGCAATTTCTTCTGGATCCTTGTTCGGTGGCTTTCAGCCGTTTTTGGACTCATGTTCAACACCGCGCCGATCTCTTTGGTCGTTTTGCCTTCCCCGAGCAAGGCGAGAACCTCGATCTCCTTGTTGGTCAACGGGTCCGCTAGATCTTTTGGTCCAGGCACTTCGATCTGTTCGATCCGTGCAGGCCGCTTGGGCAGGATCTTTTCCATTCTTGTGAGGCTCGTCGCGACGACGGTCGCACCGTTGGCCGCACCGTTCAGACCGTTCAGCGTGTCATGTTTTTGTTGCATAGATACCTCCAATTTCTGTCACAAGGCTACGCCTTTGCCGGAGGATGTCAATGGTCGAACCGATTGGCGTCATGGTATACTTTTGGCTATGAAAAACGTATTTGTCACGCGAATGATCCCGCAGAACGGCCTCGATATGTTGGTCCAAAAAGGCTACTGCGTCACAGTGAGCAAAAAAGACCGGCCACTTAGCAAAAAAGAGCTGATCAAGATGCTCGAAAAAGGCGCGCCCGCTTCCGGCGAACAATATGATGCAGTGCTCTCGCTGCTCACCGACCCGATCGACGCCGATGTTTTTGCTGCCGCTCCTGCAGCAAAGATCTTCGCCAACTATGCGATCGGTTTCAACAATATCGATGTCAACGAGGCAAAAAGACGGGGAGTATTCATCAGCAACACCCCTGGCGGAGGGGCAGACCGTGTCGCCGAGCACACTTGGGCTTTCATTTTGGCGCTCACTTGCCGAGTGGTGGAGGGCGACCAGTATATTCGCAAGGGAAAGTATAGCGGCTGGGATCCGATGATCTTCCATGGCACCAAGCTTGCTGGCAAGACTCTTGGTATCGTCGGTACCGGCCGAATCGGCGCCGATGTTGCTCATCGAGCGGTCCGCGGCTTCGATATGAAGCTCGCGTATTACGATATTGTCCGCAATCCCGACCTTGAACAGAAATATGGCGCCGTATTTTGTGCCACGCCGGAAGAAGTGTTGAAAGTCGCCGATGTTGTCTCTCTCCACGTGCCTTTGATGCCAGCGACGCATCATTTAATGAATGCCGAGCGGCTCAAGCTGATGAAGCCGACCGCCTATTTGATCAACACTGCTCGAGGTCCGATCATCGACGAGGCCGCTTTGGTGGAAGCTCTCAAGCTCGGTGCTGATCCAAAGACCGCGGGGAAGCAGGGGATCCGCGGTGCCGGCATCGATGTGTTTGAATTTGAGCCAAAGCTTGCAAAAGGCCTGACAAAGTTGCCGAATGTTGTCCTCACTCCACACATTGCATCTGCTACCGAAGAAGCGCGTCTGGATATGGCCCGAATGGCCGCGCAGAATATCGTCGACGTTTTGGAGGGCGGAAAGCCGAACAATTCTGTCTATTAATTAGCAAATTGGCCAGCAAAACGCGCGTTTCGCTGGAAACTCAGCCTTTTCCAGCGCGATATTTGCCTTTTTTACGGAAATAGATATACTAATCCTCTATGATCACGTTACATATCGAACCCCGAGAGAAGACCCAAAAACTCGACATTCTTCGCCAGTCTGGCAAGATGCCGGCGGTTTTCTATGGTCGAAAAGAGAAGGCGACCTCTGTTTTTGTATCTCAGGCAGAATTTACCAAAGTGTGGAAAAAGGCAGGCGACTCTTCTATTATCGAGCTCAAGGATGCAAAGGGTGTCGAACACCAGGCTTTGATCAAGGTGGTGGATGTCCATCCTCTCTCCGGTGATTTTCGACACGCTGATTTTTACGTAATTGAAAAAGACAAGAAGCTTCAGATCGAAGTGCCAATGCATTTCGTCGGCGTTGCTCCTGCGGTAAAGGACCTCGGAGGCATTCTCGTGAAGGTGTTGCATGCGTTGAAGATCGAAGCATTACCAAAGGACCTTCCTCAGTTGGTGGAGGTGAATATCGGTACACTTGCGGCATTCGATAGCCAGATCCTTGCGAAGGATATTGCGTTGCCAGCGAATGTGACTCTAGTGCAGCGAGCGGAAGACGTGGTTGCATCTATCGCAAAGCCAGTCGAGGAGAAGGAGGAGCCGGTAGCTGCTCCTGACCTTGCGGCGATCGAAATCTCAGACAAGAAGGGCAAGAAGCCTGAAGAGGGTGCTGAGGGTGCTCCTGCTGCTGACGGCAAGGCAGCTCCTGCTAAGGACGCAAAGGCTGCTCCTGCGAAAGAGGCGAAGAAGTAGAACGAAGTCAGCCAGATAAAAAAGACATAGCGCGGCCACGTCCAGTCGACCAAGTCTGATATAATTGCCGTATGTATTTGCGCAGACAATTACCTATATATGTATTCGTTCTAGCCCTTGTTACGGGCTTATTTTTGGGTTCGTTTATACATTTAGGCCAACTCCAAGCCGCGACCCTCACTCCCGAACAGCGCCAGCAGCTTCAGATCCAATTAGATGGGCTTGAAAAAGAGATCGAGGTTCAGCAGGGGATTCTCGATGCTAAGCGAAATCAGCGCGTATCGCTCGAACGAGATATCTCCATCCTCACCGCACAGATCAAACAAGCAAAGCTCAGTATTCGTGCACGCGACCTCACTATTCAGGGGCTTGCCGCCGACATTAAAACAAAGGAATCCACTATTGAAACGCTCTCGGATCGCATCGAACAAGAAAAGACATATGTGGCGGGGCTGCTCACTCGAGAGGCTGATATCTATTCGATCTCACCGATTGAAATATACCTGACGCGCCGCTCGCTCTCGTCGCTCTTCGAAGACGCCGATCAATATGGTGCGATTCGTGAAGCGTTGCGCGTCTCGTACGCCAAGATCGGGGAGGATCGAAAGGCGACTCAGGCTGCGCGCGACGCGTTGCAAGATAAAAAAGACGAACAGACCCAGCTGCTGAACATTCAGAAGCTCCAGCAGAAGCGCCTCGTCGAGCAGGAGGCAGAAAAGAAAAAGATTCTCGCGCTCACGAGAGGTATCGAAGCGGAATATCAAAATATTCTCAAAGAAAAGACGCAGAGCGCGAACGCGATCCGTGCACAACTCTTCCAGCTGCAAGGTTCGGCGCCGATCCCGTTTGGAAAAGCACTTGAATACGCTCGTGCCGTGGAGAAAAAGACCGGCGTGCGAGCGGCGTTCATTCTCGGCATTATCACGACGGAGTCCAATCTCGGCCAAAATGTTGGAAAGGGCAACTGGCGTGTGGACATGAAGGCTCCCCGAGATACCGAGCCGTTTCTCGAGATTTGCAAGGAGCTTGGGCTTGATCCGGACAAAATGCCCGTGTCCGCGAAGCAATGGTACGGTTTTGGCGGAGCGATGGGTCCGGCGCAGTTTATCCCCTCAACTTGGATGCTGTTCAAGGATCGCATTTCCGATGCCACCGGCAACAAACCACCGAACCCATGGGATCCGGAGGATGCGTTCATGGCAGCAGGCCTTCTCTTGAAAGACAACGGCGCGGCGAAGGGGACTCGATCAGCGGAACGTCTAGCGGCAGTGCGCTATCTCGCCGGCTGGGCAAACGCTACCAAGCCCGCATACGCCTTCTACGGCAACGAAGTGCTTGCGCATGCCGACAAATATCAGGCACAGATCGATATTTTGGGAGCGAATTAGGGTGGAGCGCCTCGGGACAAGGGTTCGAAGCCCGAATGTTGCCACTTTTTGGCCTTTCTGCTATACTCGCCAGACACGCAAAAGACGCACATTAGACCCATATTCCATGAAAAAAGATATTCATCCAAAGAACTACCGACCAGTCCTATTCATTGATAACTCCAATGGATCGCAGTTTCTCATTTCTTCCACCGTCCAGACCAAGGAGACCGCCAAGGGCGCTGACGGAAAGGAGTACCCCGCTTTCCATGTTGAAATTTCAAGCACTTCGCACCCTTTCTACACCGGCAATGAGAAGCTCCTCGACGCAGCAGGCCGAGTAGAGAAGTTTAAGACTCGATCGACCAAGACCGTGGCCGTAAAGCCAAAGACCGCTTCAGCCAAGAAAGCCAAATAAATTGGCACGAGGCGAAGTAGGGAATGGATCTCGCAAAACACAAGCAAAGTCATAAGACCGGATATCTCGCAGAAAGCTGGGAGCGTTTGGACGTGGAGGAAAAAGAGCTGCGCGGCATGATCGAAAAGGACGCTTCTTTGAGCGAATTGGGGGCCAAGGAGCTCGAGACTATTGTTGAGCAAAAGAAGGCACTCGAAGCTCAGATCAAGCAGATTGAAGACGCGGATAAAGAAGAGGAGGAATTTCCAAACGAGATCGTGATGGAGGTGCGTGCCGGTGCCGGCGGAGAAGAAGCGGCTCTTTTTGCGCAAAAGTTGGCCGAAATGTATCAGCGCTTTTCCGAAGCGCGAGGCTGGTCTTTCCATCCGCTTGATGAATCCGAAAGCTCTCTCGGAGGTTTCAAGGAAGCGGCTTTCGAAGTACGTGGCAAGGATGTATACAAATTGCTCCGTTTTGAGACAGGAGTGCATCGCATTCAGCGCGTGCCGCCGACCGAAAAAATGGGCCGCGTGCATACTTCCACCGCCTCTGTAGCGATCCTGCCAATGCGCAAGAAGGTGAACGTCGATATTAGTCCGGCTGATATTCATATGGAATTTTCACGCGCCGGCGGCAAGGGCGGCCAGAACGTGAACAAGGTGGAGACCGCCGTGCGCCTCCTGCACAAGCCGACCGGAATTGATGTGCGTTGCACCAGCGAGCGCAGCCAAGCGAAGAATCGCGAGAAGGCAATGAGCATTCTCATGGC
Source organism: uncultured Candidatus Saccharibacteria bacterium (assembly GCA_964602975.1). Taxonomy (GTDB): domain Bacteria; phylum Patescibacteriota; class Minisyncoccia; order Phycocordibacterales; family JBBTRF01; genus JBBTRF01. The sequence goes on from CAZRTH010000005.1 coordinate 39,859, forward strand.
CAAGATCGCTCGATTGCGCGAGGAGGAAGCCGCCGCAAAGTATTCCGGCAACCGCTCCGCCCAGATCGGCACCGCTGGCCGTTCCGAAAAGATCCGCACCTACAACATTCTCCAGGATCGTGTCACCGACCATCGTATCAAGCAGTCTTGGCACAACATCGAAGGCATTTTCCGAGGCGAGATAGACGACATCATCCAGGCTGTCTGCGAAGCCGGCGGGGGTACTGCTCCTGTTGCTGAAGATGGGGAGATTGATGGTAACTAAGAGCGTAGCGAGGTCGTTTTGAGGAACATCTCGTAGGGCGACGGCCCGAGAGCTAGGCAAAATCCCAGCAGGGATTTATGCCGTGTTTCGAAAAACGACCTCGCTACGCTCCTATTTGCAATAATTTCCCTCATCTGCTAGACTATTTCTCTATGTCAGAAACCACCAAAACCCCGAATTCAGCCCTCATTGAGAGCCTGTTCAAGGCCGGCGCACATTTCGCGCTCTCTCGCGCTCGACGTCATCCGAGCTCAAAGAATTTCATCTTTGGCAGCAAAAACCGCGTAGAGATCTTCGACTTGGAAAAGACCTCGGAAGCGCTCGAAAAGGCAAAGGAATATGTCAAAAACCTCGGTTCAGAGGGCAAGCAGATCCTCTTTGTCGGCGGCAAAAGCGAAGCTCGAGTAGCGGTGCAGAAGGGTGCTGAATCTATCGGCATGCCGTTTGTGGCGGGCCGATGGATCGGAGGCACTTTCACCAACTATTCAGAGATCAAGCGCCGAATCGAAAAGATGGAATCGCAGATCTCAAAGCGAGAGAACGGCGAGCTTCTCAAGTACACCAAGAAAGAGCGTCTCATGATCGACCGCGAGATCGACAACCTCCAGAAGTTCTTCGGCGGACTCGTTCTTATGAAAGAAATGCCAAAGGCGATCTTTGTGATCGATGCGAAGCGCGAGGAGATCGCGGTAGATGAAGCAAACAAGACCGGCATCCCTGTTATCGCTGTCTGCAACTCCGACTGCGATCTCAATAAGGTTCAGCAGGCTATCCCAGGCAACGACGGCGCGCAGGCAAGCATCGCATTTTTCGTAAATCAGATCATCGCTGCGTATCAGGAGGGCAAAAAGAATCCAAAGAAGGTGCCTGTCGCGACTCCTGCTGCCACTCTGGCATCAGCTCAGGCCTCAGCTTCTGCTCACGTGCAGACAACAACATCCCCAGCAGTGGCTCGCAAAGCCTAAGCTGTAGTATACTATTCGACATGGCTACCATTTCAATGGATCAGGTAAAAGTGCTCCGTGATCAGACCGGCGTGTCTATCATGCAGTGTCGAAAGGCGCTTGAGGAAGCGGCTGGAGACATGGAAAAGGCACTCATTATTCTTCGCAAAAAGGGCGGTGATGCTGCTTCAAAGAAGGCCGACCGAACCCTCGGCGCCGCGACTGTGCAGTCGTACATCCATGGAGCCGGCTCTGTTGGTGCAATGGTGCTGCTCTCCAGCGAAACCGATTTCGTCTCAGGTAACGAAGAGTTCAAAAAGCTCGCCTACGAGGTCGCGATGCAAGTAGCAGCCACCAACCCAGAGTTCGTTAAAAAAACGGATATCACTCCGGAGGCAAAGAAAGTCGCCGAAGAGGTGTTCGCAAAAGAAGTTGAAGGCAAGCCGGAAAACATGAAGGCAAAGATCCTCGAGGGCAAAGTAAACGCGTACTTCCAGGACAAGATCCTCATGGAACAGCCATACATCAAGAATCCAGAGCTCACGATCGCCAATCTTGTCGAAGCTGCTATCCAGAAATTTGGCGAGAAGATCGAGATCAGCAAATTCACGCGCTTCTCCGCTAAATAGCGCCGCCGACGGCCGAGCCGTCCGCTTATGACGATCCCTTTCACTATTTTCCTCCTCTCTCTTGCCGCATTGGTCTTCTTGATCGTGCACAAGATGCTCGAGCTCCGCAAGGGCGCGCCGCTGGTGTCCACGGGCATGCGAGATAGAGGGGATGAGATCATCACCGACAATATTATGGAGAATGCGAAACTGTTGGTGGCGAAGGCTTGGTTGGCCTGCCGACGCTGGGCGCTCGCGCTCAAGGGGTTCGTGCAGCGAGGGACCGTGCATGCTCTTCATGTTGTCCAACATCTGCTGGTGAAGCTCATTGAACGGACGAAATACGCGGGAGTGAAGAGTACCGGCTCGGCTCCGGCGGGCGGCGGCAAAAAGGGTCCCGGATCCGTATCGTTTTTCCTCAAGCACGTGAGCGATGAGGCGAAGCGAGTGGCGGGGGAGAGTGCGGCGGCAGGGCCGGAGACGCCGTATCCGGCAGCAGTTGAAAGCGTGAAAGAAACAAAATAGGCCACCTTAGCTCAGTTGGTAGAGCACCCGTTTTGTAAACGGGATCGCGTCAGTTCAAATCTGACAGGTGGCTCCAAATATATGCACTGGATCATCGGTATTGTTGCGATCGCCTTGATTTCTTTTGGCGAGGAGATGTAGAAATGGGTCTTGCGAGGCGGTGCACAGTAGACGCCCTGACATGCCTCGGACACATCCAGGAGGTGTTCCGCCGACATTTTGGAGTACCCGCGGATTTTGCATACGAAAGTATGAAGAAAGTATGCAAAATCCGCGGGTACATGAAAACACTCCGCCACCCCTTGCCCGCGTACCTTCGGGAACTCTCTGTTGTGCCGACCCCTTTTTCAAGCTAGAATTACCTCACAATGCAAGAAAAAAGCCCCAAAAGCCAGAAAGGCCACCTCCACCCGCTCACCCAGGTGATTCGTGAGATCCAGACCATCTTCGCGGAGATCGGTTTTGATGTGGCGGTAGGGCCTGAGCTCGAGACCGAATTCTACAACTTTGACGCACTCAACGTTCACAAGGATCATCCGTCTCGGGACATGCAGGACACTTTTTGGCTCAAGCAGAAGAACGCAAAGGGGGAGAACCTGCTTCTGCGTACGCACACGACTTCGGTGACGCTACGCCTGCTCGAACAGCACAAAAATGACCTCGACAAGGTCGCACCGCTCCGCCTCATTGCTCCCGGCAAGGTATTTCGCAACGAAGCCACTGACGTCACTCACGAGGCACAATTTTTCCAGCTCGATGGCGTGATGGTGGACAAGCAGGTCTCGCTCGCTGATCTCAAAAATACCCTGACCTATTTCTTCAAACGCCTCCTCGGCGACGATGTCGAACTGCGTTTCCGTCCGAGCTTCTTTCCCTTTGTTGAGCCGGGTGTCGAGATCGATATTCGCTGGAAAGACAAGTGGCTCGAGGTGATGGGGGCGGGCTTGCTCCATCCCAACGTCCTGCGCGCTGCCGGCATCGACCCAGAGAAATGGTCCGGCTTCGCCTTTGGTGGGGGAATCGACCGCCTCGTCATGCTCCGCTACGGTATCGATGATATTCGCACGCTCTACAGCGCGGATCTGAGGCTGGTGCAGCAGTTTTAATACGGTTTTAGGGTTTTAATAGGGACGGTTGACAAGCTGGTCATCGCCGGCGTTATAATGCTATCTAGAAGCAGTGACAAAAGCCGTGTGGCCAAGTTACCAGCCTCTATGAACGTGCTCCACCGAGCACTCTTTGAAAGATACGACTATGAATAGCACAGCTCCTGATTCCATTGATTCCACCATTATGAAGCGCTCCGATCTTATCGAGATACTTGGCACTATCGAGATCCCACCAAGCGAGGGCCCGTTCGTCGTTCGCGACCACATCCGCCTGAAGTCGCAAGGTGGCATCTTCTCCAACTTTGGCCAAGGATTCTACGCCAAATTTCTCGATGGCGACGGCCAAGAAGAGCGGCCTTATTTCGGAAGCGTTGTTTACCGAAGCAGACTGACAAGGAAGGCCTCGGACACGCAGCAGGGTGAGGAGGTTGGTGCAGCCATCATTCCTGCGATCGGTGGTGAGTCCTGGGTCCGGACAAGGCTCTACGAGTTGTTTTGGCTCGCAAATCAGCAGCCAAATGGCGAGACCGGGGTGTTGTTGACGAACGGCATGGCAAACATTTTCTACATCCGTGATCGCCATGGCGGGCTCTATGCAGTCATCCTCTGCTGGGAGACCGACGCCAATGGCTGGTGTATCAATGCCAGCTCTATCAAGGATTTCGGAAAATGGGACAGCAGTAGCCAAGTATTCAGTCAAGTGCCTCGCGGGGTCGAGGTTTGACGTTTTACCCCTGTTTCATCTCCCCCCGGCACGCTTTCGCGGCCGGGGGGATTTTCTATTGGAAAAATGTTCAGAAATGGCCTAAATAGGGGATATTTATCGGCCATTGACAGAATGACTATAAATGGTGTATAATACAGAACAGATAAGACCTCTGAAAATTGCGAGATTCGCCACAGCAAAGAGCGGCTCAGTGCGGGGTCCTGCTGGACACCCGCCTGAAGGCCGTTCTCCGCTGTGGCGAACCGACTCTAGATCGAAGTGATCATTCCCGCATTAAAGGGCCACTTGGTCCTTGTGCGTGAGAACCTTCTGTCTCGGAGTTGCTGTAACCAGGCAAATACACATGAAACTAATGACCGAACCGCAGCTGAAGCAAGCGATTGCCCACCTGCTGACTACCGTCAATGTTGGCGCGGTTGATGGCGACCGCGCTCAGGTCGCGATCAAAGACATCCAGTTCACGAGAAGGTTCGAGGAATGGTTGAGCGACTACCAGGTCCATGTCGCCCCAGACTCCATCGCCATCGCCGAAGCCAAACTCATCGAGATGCTCGGCACGGTTCCGACTAGTGCGACCACGCTACCCTTCGTCGCCAAAGACCGCTTCAAACTGAAGAAGGACGGAGGTATTTGCTCCTACTTTGGTGACAACTTCAAGGCATGGTTCATGAAGGGCGTCGGTAAGACCGAAGCACCCTTTGCCGGAAGCACTCTCCGCTACGGAACCCTTCGCAGAAATGCGACCGACATGCCCCAAAATCCTGGCGGTGAGGCAATCATTCCCACGCTCGGCGGCGAGGAGAAGTCGGAAACGACGCTCACCGAGATGTTCTTCCTCATGGAAGCTCAGGCCGATGGCAAGGAGGGCATTCTGCTCACCAATGGCTGGGCGAACATCTTCTATGTCAGAGACAGCGCCGGTGTGCTCCGCACGGTCCGCGTCTTCTGGGGCGGCGTCGGCTGGGGCGTCGATGCCTACTCCGTCGGGGGCCCGTACGTGTGGAATGACGGCCACCGGGTGTTCTCTCGCAATTCAGACCTCAAGTCCTTGGAACCTTCGGCTCCTGGAGAAGTGCCTTCCGCACCTGTTGCCTGAACCTCAGTCTCTCGGACCCTTTGACCCTCGGTTTGCTCGGCCATTTTGGCAAGGCAGATCGGGGGTCGTTTTCTATTCAGAATTTTTCTTCAAATATGCTATGATGACCACCAATGAAAGTCTCCCACAACTGGCTCCAGTGCTATTTCGACAAGCCGCTTCCTGATCCGGAGAAGCTCGCTGAGCTGTTCACCTTCGGCGCTTTTGAGGTGGAGGGGATCGAGAAGGTGTTTGCCAATGCTGGCGGCACGGGTCCTGACGCAGTGAAGCCGACCGACACCGTCATTGATGTGAAGGTGCTCCCTGACCGTGCTCACTACGCGCTTTGCCATCGGGGGATCGTGGCTGAGATCGCCGCACTCGTACCGATGCCGCGTAAGCCTCTCACCAAGCCTCCTTTCGCTGAGACTTCGACCAAGACCGTTGAGGTGAAGAATCTCGAGCCGAAGCTTTGCACCCGATATGTCGCCCGATATGTAGAGAATGTGAGTGTCGGCAAAACTCCTGACTGGCCGCGGCTCTGGCTCGAGGCGATCGGCCATCGTTCCATTAACACCGTCGTCGATGCGACAAACACAGTGATGTTCGACATGGGGCAGCCACTCCACGCTTTTGATGCTGACAAGGTGACCGGTCCGATCACGATCCGCCTCGCCAAGGCTGGCGAGAAGATGACCACTCTCGATAGTAGTGCCGGCGCGGGGAAGGAGCTCGCGCTGTCTCCTGAGATGCTGGTGATCGCTGATGATGCCGGTGTTCTGGCCGTCGCGGGTGTGAAGGGCGGCTCACGCGCGTCGGTGACGAGCGAGACCAAGAACCTCATTCTCGAAGCGGCCTGTTTTGACGCTGTCTCTGTCCGCAAGACGAGCACCAAGATCGGCATTCGCAACGAATCTTCCAAGCGTTTTGAAAATGAGATCACTCCGCACCTCGCCATCGACGCGATGTATTGGCTGACAGCGCTGATCCTAGAGCAATCGCCAAAAGGGACGGATGGCAAGCCTGCGGCGAAGGCCGGTCCAGTGACCGATATTCACGGCGAGCTACCAGCACAAACCAAAATGGAAGTTTCCGCGAAGGAAATTTCGACGATGCTTGGCGTGCAGATCCCAGCCGCGACCATTGCTGAGCTTCTCAATCGGCTGGATCTCGGCGCAGTGCTGAATGGCGACAAGATCGTCTTCACCATTCCACACGAGCGTCTCGACCTGCGTATTTCTGCCGATATCGCCGAGGAAGTTGGTCGCCTTTTTGGATACGACAAGATTCCGTACACTGCACCGGCCAAGTCGCCACTCGCCTCGGTGAACAAAATCTTTTATTACTGTGAAAAAATCAAGAACGCACTCATCGCGCAAGGTTTTTCTGAAGTGTACGGCTACGCTCTCACGGCCAAGGGTGACTTCGAGATCACCAAGCCGCTTGCTTCGGACAAGTGTGCGCTTCGCACCAATCTCACCGACGGCATGATCAAGTCGCTCGAGATGAATGTTCGCAATGCCGACCTGCTCGGTCTCGAAACCGTTGCTATCTTTGAGGTCGGCACCGTCTTCACTGCTACCGCCGAGACCATCTCGCTCTGCCTCGCTGCGCAGCAAGTGAAGAAGGTGAAGGGGAGGAAGAGCGAAGATGTTTTGCGAGCCGCGTTGGCACAGTTTGAGCTGGCACTTGGCGTGAAGATGGATGCCAATGTCAACGCCAAAATTGCGATCGTTGGAGCGGGTGCATCAGCCGAAATTAATTTGACGGCGCTCATCGCTTCTTTACCAATGCCGATCTCCTATTCCGACCTCGGTTTCACTCGCGCTATCGACACAAAGTACAAGCCGTTTTCAGCGTACCCCTTTATTACCCGGGACGTCGCGTTCTTTGTTTCGGCTGGTACGGATGAGGGTTCGGTCCGAACGACTATCGCTAACATGCTCAAGAAGATCGCCGGTGACCTTGTGGTGAAAGGACCTGACTGCTTCGATCGCTTTGAGAAAGACGGCAAGCTCTCGCTCGCGTATCGAATGATCTTTCAATCATACGAAAAGACCCTCTCTGACGAGGAGGTGAATGCTCACATGTCTGCGCTCCACGAAGCAGTAAAGACAAATGGCTGGACGGTGCGGTAATGCGAGGATGCGTGAAGGAGGTGTCCGCCGGCTTTTTTGGGTAGGTGCGGATTTGTCATACTTTCCTCATACTTTTGTATGACAAATCCGCAGGTACTCATTTTGCTCGCGACCCCCCTGAGTCGACTCGAGCCAACTTCTCCGCGACAAAAACCCTTATTTTTCAACACTTTTTATCCACAGAATACCACACTTTTTGCCATATTTTGGCTCGTTTTCGGTAGCCATATGTAGTCATATTTGCTATAATACCCAGTACTATGGCCAAAGAAATGGAAGTAAAGAAGGCGGCGAAAGAGCCTGCCTATGGTGCTGATTCTATCACTGTTCTAGAAGGCCTCGATCCGGTGCGAAAGCGCCCCGGAATGTATATCGGCACCACTGGTCCGGACGGTTTCCATCACCTCATCACCGAGATTTTCGACAACTCTCGCGACGAAGCCATGGGTGGCCACGCTACTGATATTGAAGTGGCACTGCTCCCAGCGCCAAAAGGCAAAAACGGCGAGAAGCTTGGCCTCGAGCGCGTGCGCGTAGTGGACAACGGTCGAGGTATTCCGACCGGCATTCACAAAGCGACCAAAGTGTCGGCGCTTGAAACGGTAATGACCGTGCTCCACGCCGGCGGCAAATTCGGCGGCGAAGGCGGCTACAAAGTCTCCGGCGGTCTCCACGGCGTGGGTGCATCTGTCGTTAACGCGCTTTCCACCATGTGTCGCGTGGAGGTGCATCAAGAAGGCGGAAAGTTTATGCAGGAATACGCTCAAGGCAAGAAGAAGGCGGCGGTGAAAAAGATCGGCAGCTCAAAACTTCACGGCACTATTGTCACTTTCCAGCCCGACCCGATCATTTTCGGTGAGCAGACATTTGACGTCAGCCGTATCATCGGTCACATGCGCCAGCAGGCGTATCTCGTGCGAGGTCTACGCATTAGCGTTATCGACGCGCGTGGCCACGCCGACTCCGATGTTCTCGACGAAGCTCTCGACTCCGCTTTCTATGTCCGCGAGCTCGGCCTCGACGCGCCATCGCAAACTTTCTATTTCGAAGGCGGCCTGATGTCGCTCGTGAAGTTTTCCAATCAGCTTCAGAAGCCGATCCACCGCAATGTATTTTATGTCGAAAAAGAAAAGCGCGCGGAAGGAGTCGAGTCTGTCGAAATCGCGCTTCAGTATGTCGATGACATTGCCGCGCGTATCATGCCGTTTGCGAACAATATCTATAACGCCGAAGGTGGTACACATATTACCGGTTTCAAAACCGCGCTCACTCGTTCGCTCAACACATACGGTCGAAAGAATAATTTGATCAAGGAAAGCGAGGACAATTTCACTGGCGAAGACGTCATCGAAGGTCTCACGGCGGTCATTTCTGTGAAGATGCGCGAGATTCAATTTGAAGGCCAGACCAAGGGCAAGCTCGGCAGCGTGGAGGCTCGCGGAGCCGTCGAAAGTGTGTTTGGCGAGGCATTCGGAGCCTTTCTCGAGGAAAATCCCGATGACGCTCGCTCGATCGTCCAAAAGGTGATCTTGGCTCTTCGAGCACGAAAAGCAGCGAAGGCAGCAAAGGATTCTATTTTACGAAAGGGCGCTCTCGACGGCATGACCTTGCCTGGAAAGCTTGCCGATTGTCAGAGCGGCACTAGCGCCGAAGATTCCGAGATCTTCATTGTGGAGGGAGACTCTGCAGGCGGTACGGCGAAGATGGGTCGTGATCGACGCACTCAAGCCGTGCTGCCGTTGCGAGGCAAAATTTTGAACATTGAACGTGCTCGTCTCGATCGAATGCTCGCATCAGAGCAGATCAAAAATCTGGTAGTGGCAATGGGCACCGCGATCGGCGACACTTTTGATATCACCAAGCTCCGCTACCACAAGGTCATCATCGCTACCGATGCCGACGTGGACGGCGCACATATCCGAACGCTCATTTTGACCTTGCTCTATCGATATTTTAAACCGTTGCTCGAGGGTGGCTATATTTATATTGCTCAACCGCCGTTGTACAAGATCAAAAAAGGGAAGGAGCTTTTCTACGCATATAGCGATCAGGAAAAAGCCAAGGTGATCGGCAAGGAAAATGTCGAGGAACTCCAGTCTTTGGAAGGGAATGACGATTCGCCTGAAGGCATTGCTGAAGCCGAAGCGGCGGAGGCGGCAGAAGAAAAGGCAATAGCTGCGGGCGAGAAGTCGGGCGACAAAGCGGGCGAAAAACCGAAAGGCCCAAAGATCTCAATTCAGCGATACAAAGGTCTCGGAGAAATGAATTCCGACGAGCTCTGGGAGACCACCATGGATCCGGCTCGACGTATTTTGAAGCAGGTGCGAATCGAGGACGCCTCCGAAGCCGACAAGGTATTCGACATGCTCATGGGCACCGATGTTCCGGCTCGAAAGTCGTTCATTCAATCAAACGCGCGCTCGGCGAATATTGATATCTAAAGGAGGCGGTAGTGGGTGTCAGAGTCGCACGCGAGGGTGTCTGCCGGCATTTTTACCTACCCGCGGATTTGTCATACGAAAGTATGAGGAAAGTATGACAAATCCGCATGTACTCAAAAACACTGCGCCACCCTCCTTTGGTCTCTTTTGAGCAGGTAAAACTAAAATAGGAAAACACCCAAGCTGTTGAAACCGCTTGGGTGTTTTCTTCTGCTTATTCTTTAGTTGCTCAAGTTGACGTACATCTTCCCCTTGATGATGTTGTTGCTTTCGTCGGTTTCCTGGACGCTGCCGATAGGGTCGACATTGATGATGAATTCATTCTCTGCCCTTCGCATGATGCTGTCAAAGCCGAGAGTGAACTGCACGCGATCGCCGGGATTCAACGTCTGCTGAGTATTCGACTGGAAAATGTAGCCTGGGAAAGTAGGGAGCACAGCCGCGAAGGTCCAATCCTTTGCCGCTTTGCTGCCGAGGTTCACGATCTCAAATCGGATCGCTGCTCGCTGGTCTGGCTTCACTTCTTTCGCTACCACGAAGGCATTGGTGGTCGTATTGATATAGCCAACGTCGATTATCTGCGCGGTAAGGTCGATATTGCCATTTGGGTTGCTTGCGCTAGCCTGGCCGACGCCGGTGCCTGGGATCTGTACGATCTGAGTAGGCTGGTAGGTGGTCGCGCCGGTGCCAGTATTGGTGCCGCTGTTCGTGCTGTTGCTGGTGTTACCGCTCGTTCCAGTCGTCGGTGCAGTCGTACCTGGCTGTACAGGAGGCTTCACCGCATCTGCGCTGGTCTCGCCAGTGATAGTAATGACGACATTTGCTCGAGCCGAAGGGCTAGAGTCGTTGTTTCGGGTGAAATAGACGGTGATAGGGAGCTCGACGGTCTTGCCTTTAGTCGAAAAACCAACAAGGGCGAGGGAGTTGTCGTTGTTTAGGAAATGGAAAACGGTGTTACAGAAAATGATATCGTTTGAACCGCGGCTCACCGCTTCGAGGTGAACACCATCCATACATGGATAGCTCACAGTGTATGAACCGCCGGTCGATGCCGGATTGGAAGTCTCAAGCGCCCACTTCAAAGTGAAGGTATCGCCTGATGCGATCGAGTAGGTGTCGCTGGAGACCGCCAATTTTTCGGCAGGGATGAAAACAGAAGAAAGGGAGACAGCTGCAGAGGCGAGTCCGCGGATGATCACCGGTGTCGCCTTCACGAGACCGTAGCTGATCACTGCCAAAATAGCGATGAGGCCGACGATAGAGAGACTCTTCATTGAAGATTCGTGTACCTGCTTGATCCGGGCGATCTTCGGGTGGATTTCCTTGTTTTCCATAGTGGGAGTATTATATAGTACAATGATACAACTTGTCAAGTGTACCGAGATGCGCTAGAATGGTCGGGTCATGGCAAAGGAGACGATCCGTGTAGGAAAACATTACCTGGCGATCAGCCTAGCGGTCTGCTTTTTCTTCATTTTTGGCTCCGTTTTGGCTATTTTTGGCCTATTGCCGCACGATATCCAGCAGGCGATACAGCCCAATCCGATCAGTTTCTCGAGCCTGTTTTCGAGCACGACACCTACAGTTTCTTCGAATGCTTCTGGGGACGCTTCTCCAGGCGTTTCGGTTGCAGCTGCAAAGTCAGAAGAGCCGGCAGTGCAGTACGAGCGGGGAGTAGTGAAGGAGACGCCGTTGCGAGTGTCGGTTCCGAAGATCGGCATCGATGTGATGGTGAAAAATCCGACCAGTACCAATGCTGCGGTGCTCAATGAAGCCTTGATGGAGGGGGCCGTCCGTTACCCAGGTTCCGGACTGTTGGGTGAGTCGAAGAACGTGTTTCTCTTTGGTCACAGCGCCTACTCTCATGTGATCAAAAATCGTGCGTACCACACGTTTGACGGCTTAGAGAAGCTTCAGGCCGAGGACGAAATCTATGTGGAAGGAAACAGCGCCCGCTACGTCTACAAGGTGGTACGAGTATCTTTTTTGAAAGATTCCGATGCCTATATTGATCTGGAGACCAATGTGCGAATGCTGACCCTGTCGACCTGCAACGCTTTCGGCGCAAAGGACGATCGAGTAGTGGTCCAAGCTCGTTTTGTGAAGCAGCTGCCGCTCGTTTCGGCGAATTAGGCAGGGAAAGCAGTCTGTCAGCGAAATGCTGGACAAGCCAGGTTATTTGTGGTAGGGTACAAAAATACGAAACATTTCTATGAAACGAACGGCTATCTCATATATGAAGACACTTCGCACTCTGCTTGTGACCTTGGTAATGGTCTCGGCTTTCTCCGCTGCATTCACTGTTGCACCAACTTCGGCGCATGCTTTCGGCTTCGACAATGTCGTCGATTTTTTCAACCCTTCCGGCTTCGGCGTCCCTACCTTTCCAAATCCGGTCGATGTTTTTGTAAATATTCCAATGGACCCAGTCGTCGAGACCAAGGGGGTGAGCGATATCACTCATGAGTCGGCTCATATTCATGGCTATGTGAATCCAAACGGCTCTCCGGAGACCTGGTCTTTCTTTGAGTGGGGACCGACGACCGGCTTGGGCTTTGTCACCGGCACCTTGGCGATCCCTCTGCCTTCGGATACCGACTACACGCTCACCGGTCTTACTCCAAGCACCACCTACTACTATCGAACGGTGGGCAAGAATTCGATTTTCACCGAGCGAGGTCCGATCAACAGCTTCACTACTCTCGCGGCGCCTGTCGTAGTGCCACCGGGCACACCGACCCTGCTTGTTGTTTCTGCGTGTAGCGCCAGCCCAACTTCGCCGCTCACCGGCAATACTGTCACTTGGTCAATGTCTGCGGCTCCGACTGGCGGCACCGGCGCGTACACTTTTGTATGGAGCGGCACCGACGGTCTCACGAGCACCGCAGCAACGGCCTCTCGAGTGTATTCCACTGCGGGCGCGAAGAACGCGACCGTCACTGTCACCTCCGGCGCGCAGACACTCGCTGTCGCTTGTGCGGCAACTACGGTTGCCAACAATCCAAACCCTGCGCCGCTCGATGCGACAGTCGTGCCGAATCCATCTTCTACCGGCATTGGCGGCGTGATCGCATGGACCGTCACTCCGACCGGCGGGGTGGGCGGCTACACCTATTCATGGTCCGGCACCGATGGTTTGAACGGCACCAGTCAGACTGTCTCTCGAGCGTATTTTAATCCTGGCACGGTGACCGGTACTGTTATCGTCACCTCCGGCGCGCAGAGCGTCACTCGTAGCGCAACTGCCACTGTCACCAATAATCCAGTTGTTACTGGTGGCGGCGGGGGCGGATGTGTCAATCGTTGTCCTGGCGGCGCCAATCCTCCAGACGTGTCTCTCGCCGACACTCGATCTGTTCCTGCCTCGACCCTCGCCTCGGCAGCCTTTGTATATTTGAGCCAGGTGCCATACACCGGCATCGAGGACTATATTGCCTCTATCATCTTTTTGATCGGCCTTGTACTCACTTCGGCGGTGGGGTCTTGGTATTTCGTGTTTCGACGGGGGGCCTAAATACTCGAAAATTGTCGGCGGACGAAGCTATCTACGATCTTGGAGATGCTCCGCATTGAATTTGATGGCGTCCAGGAAATCATCAAAGTGAGCCTCACGGATTTGTTCCTCAGAGATCCCCTTGTCAGCGATGATTCTTTCGACGATTGCCAGCGAGTGTTGGTACACCTCCACTAATTTTGGTTTGTTGACGGACTCGGCGTATTTAGCGAATGCTTTTAACTGTAGTCGAATTTCTTCCAGTATTTTTACTTGAGCTGGATGTTCGGCTAACGCCTCATGATCTTTGTTGACCCACGCCTTGATCATGCTGTAGAGAGTTTTTCTGTCCACAGCGATCACAACATGAGGGATGAGAGTCTTCTCACCCTTGAAGTTTCCGACATCGGTAGCAAAATATTTTATTCTTGTAAGTTCGCCTGCATCGATCGATTTTTTGATATGGGCAAATTTGTCGCCAAACCGGCCGCTGATGGTGACATCCATCGCGAGTGCGAGGTGCGATGTGGCCGTTGGAGATTCCTCGATCTCGACAACGCAATCAACTCCGTGTACAAAGTCATCAAAGTCAGCCGGTTGGATCGTGGTCGCGCTTTCTCCGAGCCAATTGCTCTGCTCGATCTGTTCAAAGATGATAGCTTCAAATATTTTTCCGATTTTGTCTGCCTCCTTCTGCTCAGGAGTCCCTCTCTCCGCGTTCAATTTAAACTGCTGTCTAAGTCTCTCTACATATGCTTGGTCTTTCTCCCAATCGCGATAATGCGTAAATTCTTTCAGTTGGATCGGGTTAGAGAGCACCTTTTGAGCTCGCTTGTAAGCTTCGTCGATCTCTCTTGGGCTAACCTCTACATCTACTTCGAATTGATCGTAATTTCTCATGTGTTTGTGGTTATTGCTTCTCTTGGATTTCTTTTGCCAACTTCTTCACCACCTCCTCCGCCTTCATCTGGCCAAGGTTGCCTTTGTCGCGGCTTTCGATGGTCACTGCTCCGGCTGCGATGTCTTTGTCGCCGATGATGATGAAGTAGGGCACACGCTCGGTCTTCGCCTGGCGCACCTTCTTGCCGAAGCCATCGCCGTCGATCATGAGCTCTGAACGCACGCCTTCAGCTCGAAGTAGGTCGTGAACTCGCGATGCTTCCGCGTGATGTGCATCCCCGATCGGGATGATACGGACTTGGCAAGGAGACAGCCAGAGTGGAAAAGCACCCGCATAGTGCTCCAAGAGGAAGCCGATAAATCGTTCATGAGTACTCAGTGGTGCACGGTGGATACAGAGCGGCGTTTCGTGCTTGCCCTCCTTGTCGGTGTACACGAGATCGAAGCGCTTTGGTACGGCGAAATCTACCTGGTTCGTCGCGAGGGTGAACTCTCGGCCAATGGCGCTCCATACCTGCACGTCGATCTTCGGTCCGTAGAAGGCGGCTTCGTTGGCCACTTCGACGAACGGTACGCCCGATGCTACAAGCACGTCTCGGACCATCTTCTCGGTCTCGATCCAGAGCTTCGGCTCGTTCACGTATTTTTGACCCAGCTTCTCTGGGTCGTGTGTCGATAGGCGCATCTGATACTTGTCCACGCCAAAGATCTTGAAATATTTCAAATACATTTCGTTCACGCGGCGGAATTCATCCGCGAACTGCTCCTTGGTACAGTAGATATGAGCGTCGTTCATCTGGAGCGAGCGCACGCGCATCAAGCCGAACAGCTCGCCGGACTTTTCGTGACGGTAGCAAGTGCCGTATTCTGCGAGGCGGAGGGGAAGTTGTTTGTAGCTTCGCTGTTCCGCGGCAAAGATCTTGTGGTGATGCGGACAGTTCATTGCTTTCAAATAATATTTGCCTCCTTCATATTCCATCGGCGGGTACATGCTTTCCTCGTAGTACGGCAAGTGGCCGCTCTTCAGGTACATTGATTCTTTTGCCAAGTGTGGAGTACGAACGCGATGATAGCCGCCCTGGAATTCGGTTTCCTTGGCAAGCTTCTCGAGCTCCTCGATGATCACGGTGCCGTTTGGCAGCCAAAGAGGGAGACCTGGTCCCACATCGTCATCAAAAGTGAAGATACCCAGTTCCTTGCCTAGCTTTCGGTGGTCACGCTTTTCCGCTTCGATGATCATTTTCTCGTAATGATCGAGTGCTTCCTTGCTTTCAAAGGCAAGGCCGTAGATGCGAGTCAACATCGTGTTCTTCTCGCTACCTCGCCAATAGGCACCGGCGATGTGGGTGAGTTTGAAACTATTGACAGGGATTTCCTTCGACGGATTCTCCGCATGACCGCCGCGGCAGAGGTCGGTGAATTCATATCCTTCAGCTCCGCATGTATACAAAGTGATCTTTTCTTTTTTGGCGATAATCTCCTCGATGAGTTCAAGTTTGTATGGATTCTTAGCAAACACTTTTCGCGCGTCCGCTGCCGATACCTCGATGTGGCTGAATTCCTCCCAATGTCCGAGGATCTCTCGCATCTTCTTTTCGATCTTCGGGAGGTCTTTTTCGGTGATCGCAGCCTTCGCGTCTGCACCCTTTGCAAATTCGAAGTCATAGTAAAAACCGTTGTCGACCGCAGGGCCGATTGTGTTCTTGGTGCCAGGATACAGCTGTTCGACGGCTGCTGCCAGCAGATGGGCGATGGTGTGGCGCTTGTGTTCGAGAGAGGTTTTCATAGATGGATAAATGATAAATAAAACGCCCGAGCAAATGAACGAAGATCGCTCACTTGCTCGGGCGGGGAAGATCAGACTTCCTCGTGGTTCCACCGGGCTTCCTGCGCTTTGGCTGCTCGCGTAGGCACTCTGGCTTTTTGGGCCGACAGATTAGGGCTTGAGGCCTTGCCTTTGGGCAACTGCGGTTGGTGGCCGCAACAATCTCTATGGGTAAAAGTATACTACACGCTTTAGGTATTAGCAAAATGATTGAAAAAAGAAAAAGAGTCGTCCTTTCGGGCGACCCAGTTCGTCTTTGTCCGTACTTGTACGAACACTGACTCCTTCATGGCTCGCATTGTGTGCGAAACGTCGAGCTCTTTTTGGTCAAAAGAAAGATCTCGACGTCCTGTGAACAGACCTTTTCCTCTTTGAACGAGAGGTTCAAGCATGAAGTGTGCTTGGCGGTTGCATTTCCATCCGGTACTATAGGTATTTTTAGTACCCGAGTCAACCTCATTTTTCGAACCCGTACCTGAAACGCGGCCCGTCGAATGGGTCGGGAGGGGTGGCAGACCAAAAAAGAGTACCTGCGGATTTGTCATACGAAAGTATGAGGAAAGTATGACAAATCCGCACCTACTCAAAAACATCGCGCCACCCCACCCATTTTTTCTTACACCAACGCCTTCACTTTCTCGACAAGCAAGCTCACCTCGCCGTTGCGGTGGGAGACTTTGCCTTTTAGGGCAATGCATTTTTCGAGTACGATGAGGGATTTGAATTCAACGAGCGTTCGGGGAAACACCACCGCCTCCATCGATCCCGACAGGTCGGCGATCTTCATGAAGACCATTTGTTCGCCTTTCTTGGTCGCGATCGGTCGCAATTCTTCGATGATACCTGCCACGACCACGAGCGTGCCCTCCTTACCTTCCTCGCGGATCTTTTTCACGTTCACGTCGCGCTTCTCGAGGAGCTCGCGATATTTGTCGAGCGGATGGCCAGAGACGTAAAGGCCGAGTAGTTCTTTTTCCCAAGCGAGGCGATCGGTCATGGGAGCGGCCGGCACGGGCGCGAGCTTTAGCGTGGCGCCGCTGCCGGCCGCGACACCCGAAAGGCCGCCAAACAGAGAGTCTTGGCTAGTGGAAGCTTTTGCCAATTCCTTGTTATACAGAAGCAGGGTTTCAACATTGGCAAGCATCGCGCCGCGCTCGCCGAGCTCGTCGAGTGCTCCTGCCTTGATCAACGCTTCAAGTGACTTTTTATTCAAATTTTTGTCCTTTACGCGCTCAAGGAAGTTGGTGAGCGAGGTGAATCGGCCGGCGCGCTTGCGTTCCTCGATGATCGCAGACGCCGCACCTTGACCAAAGTTTTTAATTGTCACCAATCCAAATCGAATGCGATCTTTTTCAATGCGCTCGGTATCTTCATTTGTACCTTTCACACCCTTCACGATCGTGAATTGGCTGTAACTTTCATTCACCGACGGCGGGAGTACGGGGATCTTCATTCGCTTACATTCTGTGATGATCTCACCGATCTTCTCAACATCGCCGGAGTCCGCGGTGAGGACGGCTGACATATAGATAGCGGGGAAGTTGGCCTTCATGTAGGCGGTCTGGTAGGCGACCTTTCCGTAACTCGCAGCGTGCGCTTTTCCGAAACCATAAGCAGCAAAGGGCTCGATGAGTTTCCAGAGTTCGTTTGCTTTTGGTTCCGTCATGCCGTTCTTCACGAGGCCGCCAATAAGTTTGTCTTTTTCGGCCTGCATAACCTCGGGAATCTTTTTGCCCATTGCTTTTCTGAGTTTGTCGGCTTCAAGCCATGAGTATCCGCCCAGCTTGATCGCGCTGAGAAGCACGTCGTCCTGGTACACCAAAATTCCGTATGATTTATTCAAAATATCTTTCAAGCGCGGATCCAAGTAGGTCACCTTGGATGCGTCATGTTTTCGTTCAATGTACATAGGGATACATTCCATCGGCCCTGGTCGATAGAGCGCCACCATCGCGTTGATGTCGTGGATGGTGGACGGTTTGAGATCCTTCAAAAATCGCGTCATGCCGGAACCGTTGAGCTGAAAGAGGCCGATCGTTTCACCGCGCGCCAACATTTCGAAGGTCTTCTTGTTATCGAGGGGTACGTTTTCAATGTCCACCGTCACTCCCTCGATCTTTTTCACACGCTCAACTGCATCGGCCAGAATAGAAAGGTTTTTGATACCGAGAAAGTCGAACTTGAGCAAGCCGACACCATCTTCACCGACGCCATGCATATCGTACTGGGTGATGATCTTGTTTTCGCCCTTGGTATCGTATTGGAGCGGCACGTATTCGGTGAGAGGTTGTGGACCGATCACCACGCCGGCAGCATGCACGGAAATGTGCCGGGCACAGCCTTCGATCTTCTTGGCCATGTCGATGATCTGCTTGGTATCTTCATCTTCTTTGTACATTTTTTTCAACTCAGGCACATCATCGAGAGCACGGTCGATGGTCATTGGAAATCCCTGAGCTCCCATTGGGATGAGTTTTGAAATACGGTCTCCGACTTCATAGCCAAAGCCCATGGCGCGGGCAACGTCGCGCACCGATCCTCGGGCCATCATGGTACCAAACGTTCCGATCTGGGCGACATGATCATTGCCGTATTTCTTGCGAACGTAATCGATCACCTCGTCGCGACGGTTGTCGGCGTAGTCCATGTCGATATCGGGCGCGGAGGGACGCTCTGGGTTGAGAAAACGCTCAAAGGGGATGTC
>CAZRTH010000006.1:0-55996 GCA_964602975.1 uncultured Candidatus Saccharibacteria bacterium
GAGTGACTGCCGAGAACACGAGATCCGGGTCGATGACCCAGAAGAGGTGCGTGGCATGATGGACATCTTTGGGTACACGGAAGGTGTGACAGTGAAGAAGATCCGCCGGAAGGCCTCACTTCAAGGCTACGCGCTGACTCTCGACACTGTTGAGAAACTCGGCAATTTCATCGAAATCGAACGAGTGATCAGCGACGACGAAGCCGAGAAGCTAGGCGCCGAAAAGATCCAAGAGGAGATGACCACGTTTGCCGAAAAAACCCTCGGCCTCAAGCGGAGCGATGTTGTGCTGCAGGGTTATGATATACAGATGTACTACGCGCTCTTATAAATCTCTGCCTTAATTACTTTTTTCATGACCGAAGTAAATCTACAAAATGAACATTTTCCAGCACCCGCACAAAAGCTCAGAGAACTTTTTACTGAGAACATTGGGAAGCGTATTTGCGTCGTCGGCCCAAGTTGTGTCGGAAAATCGACTATGTTGAGCTATTTACCAGAGGCAATCGATATGGACGATCTGCTTTTTGGGAGTAAGGAAAAGGGACTTACACCGTTATTAACACCGCAAGAGATTGAGTATGTGTGCGGTCCGTGGACGCCGGAAGTTGGTCAGTTTATGAAGAAAAGAGCGGTCGAATTGATACAAATCAAGGCAGGTAGGCCAGTATTCGGTACGATCGTATTTCCCTCCGATCTAGTCATCGAAATAACGCTTCCAGATGAACTCCTGCGTCAGCGAATTCAACAGCGAGGCGGGAATGAGAACGATGTCTTTAATATGAAAAAACAGATAGAAGCGGAAATTGAGCAATCCGGAGCACCGAAAATAGTTTTACAAAATAATTAACTAAAAACCATGCAAAAAATCACCCCTCACTTCTGGTTCGACAAAGAAGCTAAGGAAGCGGCTGAGTTCTACACTTCCATTTTCCCTGATTCGAAGGTAACCAGCGTTTCCAAAATCAAAGACACGCCGTCGGGCGACTGCGATATCGTCTCGTTCACCCTGTGCGGCCAGCAGTTCGAATCGATCAGCGCCGGCCCGGTCTTCAAACTCAACCCATCGATTTCATTTCTCGTTGCCTGCGATACAAAAGAAGACGTGGACAAACTTTGGAACAAGCTCTCAAAGGGCGGCAAGGCTCTCATGGAGCTCGGTGAGTACCCTTTCAGCGCTCGATACGGCTGGCTGCAGGACAAATACGGCGTTTCTTGGCAGATCATGTTCACGGACAAGCACAAAGCCGAACAAAAGATCACGCCGACCCTCATGTTCGTCGGCAAGCAGTGCGGCAAGGCAGAGGAAGCCATGAATTTCTATACCTCAATATTCAAAAACTCGAAGGTTGGCGGCATTATGCGATACGGCAAAGGCGAGGCGCCGGACAAGGAAGGCACTATCAAGCACGCCGAGTTTATCCTCGAAGGCCAAAATTTCGAGATCATGGACAGCGCTCACAAGCATGAGTTTGAGTTCAACGAAGCCGTCTCCTTCATCGTCGACTGCAAAGACCAAAAGGAAGTCGACTATTTCTGGGATTCGCTCATGAAAGACGGCGGACGTCCTCAGCAGTGCGGCTGGCTCAAGGATCGTTTCGGCGTCTCTTGGCAGATCATTCCTGCAGCACTCGGAAAGCTCATGAGCGATCCTGATCCGATGAAGTCGGAGCGTGCTTTAAAAGCCATGCTGGATATGGTCAAGATCGATGTCGCCGGCTTGCAGAAAGCGCACGATGGAAAATAGCGATAATAAATAGCGACCAGCGACGCGAGACCGCGACGCGAAAATTTATTTAAAAGGATTCTCTCCCTTGATCAAACGAATGAGGATCATGATAATCGCCACAACCAACAGCACATGGATGAGCCAGCCGATGATCGGAAAGGCAATAAAACCGACGAGCCACAAAATGAGGAGAATGATCGCGATATTAGTAAGCATGTTGAATTATGGGATTAACGAGTAATGCCCTCCCTAACGTTTCTAACGCTCCGTTCCTAACCTTCGAATAACAAGACCGCGGGACTACTTGCGGTTTGCTCGACGTGCCCTTTTCGCGGCAAGACGCTTCTTGGTCTTTCGAGAGCGCGAGGTCTTGTTCTTCGTATTGGTTGCCAATCTTTTTGCCATACGGCCTATTGTAGCGCGATTCTCAACAAAAAGATATCCCTTCATTTCTCAGGTGATGTAACGGATGCGCGCCTCATCCGTCTTCAATGACGTATGATCTCGAACATTATTTCGGGAACGAGCTCATTATTACCAGCTATTATTTAAAAAATATGTTTAACAACAATACAATCAGAGGTATGACCAATACAGCAGTGGTGCTCACCGTGCTCGGCGTCCTTATCGTAGGAGGCGCTCTTTACTATGTTGGCCAGCGCACTGCGCCAACCAAGGAGGTCACGACACCTTCGACAAACAGCGTAAATACGCAGACAACTTCGGGTGTTCCGAAGCCGCCGGTACGAACGCCTGGAGCGCCGATCGTTACGACAAATTCAACCGTGGTAGCATCCGATACTACAGCAGCTGTAGGCGGAACAGTGATTCCGAATGGCGGATCGACCACCTACTGGTACGAGTACGGGCCTTCGCCTGAATTAGGTAACAAAACGGCCGGACCGAGCCAAGCGATCGGCTTTAGTTATTCTTCGATCTCAGCGCCCGGCTTTATCACCGACCTGACAAAAAATACGCGATACTACTTCCGTCTTGTCGCTGAAAATCAGTACGGCAGGACAGCGGGAACCCAGTACTCCTTCCAAACTACCCAGGGAAATCCTCCTCCGGTAGGCAGCATTCCGACGATCCGAACATTGGCAGCTAACGAAGTCACACGAACCGGCGCCAATCTGAACGGCGAAGTGACTCCGAATAGGGCCGCTACTCAGTATTGGTTCGAGTACGGAAAGACGCCGAATTTGGGCGAGATGACCGCTTTCGCTTCAGTCGGAGACGGCACAGCGAAATTGTCGGCATCGGTATCAGTGAGCGATCTTGACCCTCTCACCACCTACTACTTCCGCTTGAATGCGCAGAATCGATTTGGTACCGTGAACGGCACGATCCTCAGCTTCCGCACAACAGGACCTGCTTTGCCTGCAGCGCCAGCAGTGACCACTCGAAGCGCTTCTAATATCGGCACCACATCAGCCACTCTGCGAGGCAATGTCAATCCGAACGGTGCAGAAACCACTTACTGGTTTGAGTACAGCACGGATTCCCTCCTTGGCTCCCTCTTACTGAATTCCACTGAGCCTCGCTCCGCTGGCGACGGATCGAGCACCCGAGCGGTAGAGATGGACGTCTCGGGACTCAGCGCGAAAGTCGATTACTACTTCCGCATAGTCGCCCAAAACAGCTTTGGCACCGTGCGGGGCGATCGGATGACGTTCCGTACGAAGTAGTTGTGCAGAACGGCATCGAAACAGCATCGAAAGCATATTATTAATATAATCAAAAAAATACCATGGGAATACTATTATGGATCATCTTCGGAGCATTGGTCGGGTGGATCGCATCTCTCGTAATGAATACTGATGCAGAGCAAGGCGCAGTGCTCAATATTACGGTCGGCGTCGTGGGCGCAGTCATTGGCGGGTGGATCATGAGCTATTTTGGTGAAAGTCCTGTGACAGGGTTCAACTTGTACAGCTTTGTGGTCGCCCTCATAGGCTCGGTAGTGCTCATTGCGATAGTAAAATTGCTGAGACGCGCCTAACAGCCTAACGGCGAAGCTCTATATTTGAAGGGACGAAAACCGCTCGAGCGAATGCTTGGCGGTTTTCATCTTGAGAAAACAAACGACAGGAGTATTATTAAGGAGTAATTTGCCAGGAGGAGCGCTCTTGCTCTTCCCCTTCACAACTGAAATTGAATTGAACATGAAAACAAACGCAGATGATCAGTCAAGGCGGTGGAAAGCGAAACACACTTACGCCTATGCCTTTTACAATGCGGTCAAGCCTACAATCATGAGCTGCTGGATGGAGATGTCTCCAATCGCCCGTCTCCGCCCCGATGTATGGATGCAGTTCGCCAAGAGCGAAAAACTCTGGGGCGTCGTCTGGAAAAAATTCGGACGCCTCCCCTTGGCAACGATGCATAATTGCGCGCTCGGCGAGCTGCCCGGTGATGGCGGAGAGGCGGTAACAAGAAATGGTGGTCGCTACTCGCTCATTTTTCTGGAGCCGGGCGAGTCCTTTCTATTTTCGCCTGATGTCCCGATCGAGCAGATCTTCAAGAACGAATCGGCGAGGCGCTTTGCCTGCCGACAGCTCCTGAAGACGGTTCTACTCTACCTCTTCGCGGATATCCATCGCGGGGAGTTCATCGTCACCTTCTCCTTTTGCGGGCCACTGAGAGTGGACAGGACGAATCTTCAAACCGCTTTACTTGCCGCCACGAAACAGGACACACGTCGAGAGGCAGGCACAGTCGCCGCTATCGCATGATCTCAACGACAAGATGGTCGGACGCAACCCCCTCGCCCACGATCGGCGGCGGGTTTTTATTTTGACGCCGCCCATCCATTTATGGTAGGGTAAAAACAGTCCAAAACCACCGTAGTCTGAACACCGATCGATCTGATCGAAATCACCGGAAGCTCTATGCAAAAACCAATGAAGTGGCCCGTCGAACTCGTGCTGATACGGCATGATGTTTCCGCCTACAATGTCCTGCGCGACAAGAAGGCGAAAAACCCTCTCTACAGAGCCTTCCTCAAGGCCTGGGAGAAAAATCCTGAGTCTGCCGAAACGAGGAGGCTCGCGAGAGCGGTGCAGAAGAAATTTGCCCTCAACATCGGCGACGCAAACACCCCGCTGGCCGATACCACTGGTCGCCGGCCACTTGAGGTCGGTATGAAGTTGGCCGAAATGTGGATGGGGGGAGAAATCGGCATGCCCGATGCCATCTTCGTTTCGCCGTATCTTCGCACGATGGAGACATTGCGTCACTTGGTGCGTGGCTTCGAAGAGTTGAAAGATGTGCCAGTCGTCTCCGAAGACCGCATTCGCGAACAGGAGCACGGACTGTCTCTGCTTTACAACGATTGGCGTGTGTTCCATGCGCTACACCCCGATCAACGGCATATGCGCGCGGCGGAAGGTCCCTACTTCTACCGCTACCCGCAAGGTGAAAGTGTGCTCGATGTCCGTGATCGCAACCGCTCTATGCTCACCACGCTCACTCGTGATTTCGCTGGCAAGCGGGTGTGGATGGTGACACACCACCTCAACATCTTGGCGACTCGTGCGAATCTCGAGCGTTGGAGCCCTGAGCATTTCATTGAGGCCGACGAACACAACAAGCCAGTGAATTGTGGCGTGAGCATTTACCACGGCAATTCCCAGGTGGGGAGCAACGGCCGATTGGAACTCAAGCGTTACAACCAGGTGTATTACACCCCATAAGTCCCCGACGGTTCCCAGCCGGAGCTGCTGCAAAGCAGCTCCGGCTTTCTCATTGGTTCCGTGCCGATCACCCATTAGACTTGACAGCACGGTGGGTTGTAGTGTAGTTTGACGCCGGAACCTTGAAACAAGCTTCTCCGGCCCAGACGGCATTCTGGCACCAACTCGGACGACATCCCTATGAACCAAAGCCCTTGCGGACACCCTGTGTCTGCCACCTGCGATCGCTGCACCTATGACCTGGCCAAAGGCATAGCTGCCGGCGAAGGTCGCGAGCTCACCTACGAAGAACTCAATTTTGTCCTCGTCGCGTCGCTGCTCCGCACCGACTATGTTGACTGCCTGAAGGTGCTCAAAATCTTTGATCGCGATTTCTTTCCGGCCGAGCTCGAACAGATGCTCGCGACCCGTGTCGAGGGCGGGTCGTATGACTTGGCGCTGCACGCCTCGCACATGGCAGGACGGCCATTGGCTCAGATCGAGCTGGACAATGTGGCCATCATCGGCCTCCGCGTGCACAACAACACTCATCAGGCCGTGCAGATGGCGATGCAAGGGTTGCTGTCGGTGGCGGCCTTGAGAATTCTGATCGACACCGCAGCTAACAAGCAGCTCCGTCAGACCGCCAACTTCCTTCGCAAGAAGTTGGCCGAGCTGGCCGCATTGACCGCTACGCCTCCCGGCACAGCCTCGGCACTCGCCACAACTTGATGCGGCGTCTGCCATGCCAGTGCCACTCCGGCCGACTTCATCGTCGGCCGGTTTTTTATTACCAGGAAACCCCGAACGAGAGCGCCGTCGCCAACGTGATTGAGGGCGCGGAGTGCGGGGTTTCCTGGTAATAAAAAATCGCCTCCCGAAGCTGTCTCGGGGGCGAAGGTGGATGTGGTCGATTTTCGTGGTCAATGCTCGAATTCAAGCGAGGACTTCATCGGCGAGGAGCGACTGATCGGGAACGAGCTTCGTCACGAGGAGAGTGGTAACGATCAACCGGATCGTATCAGGCGGATAGACACCTTCAAACCAACGTTGAGCAAACACGTCGTCGCGAAACAATTCGACCTCTTCGGCCTTGAGAAGATCTGGATCACAGACCTGGAAGGTGCGTTCGTGCGCGTCGTCGGCGCTATCAGCATCGGTGTTCCACGGCTGGTCGCCCCACACCACGACATTGGTGATATTGTCGATGCCGACGTGGGTTGACGGAGTGCTGGTCATACACCCGGTGCGGATCTTGATTTCGTTGTCTTTAACCTCGACAACGGCGACACGTTGACCGTGTTTTGCCCACCCTTCACCCCTTTCGTTGCAGGGGATCGCGAACAATGGCAGTTGATTCATAATGTGCTTTCTAGCGCCTCAAACGTTGAGGTGCTGCTACGTTGGACTAGGCTATTTATACTCCTTCGCAGAAGACCAGTCAAACATCAAAACGCTTTTTCAGACTTTTTTATTTTACCGAACACTACTTGAAATGATATACTGCTCCCATGTTCGAGATCGCGCATGCTGTCATTCTAGGAATTGTTGAAGGTATCACTGAGTTTCTGCCGATCTCTTC
Source organism: uncultured Candidatus Saccharibacteria bacterium (assembly GCA_964602975.1). Lineage (GTDB taxonomy): Bacteria > Patescibacteriota > Minisyncoccia > Phycocordibacterales > JBBTRF01 > JBBTRF01. The sequence continues at coordinate 6,986 of CAZRTH010000006.1, forward strand.
GACTGCTCACCTCACCATCGCCTCGGAATTGTTGGGATTGGCTCAGAACAATTACACCAAGACCTTTGAGATCGCTATCCAGAGTGGCGCAATTTTGGCCGTCGTGGCTCTTTATTACAAAAAACTAGCGGATTGGCAGGTATTGAAACGCATTTTCATCGCATTCATCCCGACAGGGCTAATCGGTTTGATTCTCTACCATTTTATAAAAAATCATTTGCTCGGAAACATGAATGTGATCCTCTGGGCTCTTGCTCTGGGAGGCATCTTCCTGATCGGATTTGAACGGTGGTATCAAAAAAAGGGAGCGGCTACGGGAGTGGCGATGGGAGCAACAGGGAGCGAAGTGTCCGGCGCGGATTCGCAGGAGATTCGGACTGCGAGCGTAAAAACACTTCTCGCTATCGGCTTGTTCCAATCGATCGCAATGATCCCCGGCGTTTCGCGTTCCGGGGCGACGATCATCGGCGGAATGTGGCTCGGGTTGAGTCGTGTGGCCATCGTGGAGTTTTCTTTTTTGCTTGCCGTCCCAACCATGCTTGCCGCCACCAGTCTCGATCTACTCAAAAATTATCATGCGTTTTCTTCAGCAGAAATCTCGACTCTTTTGGTAGGCCTGGCAGCCTCTTTTATCACCGCACTCCTGAGCATCACTTTCCTTTTGAAATACGTGCGCAACCATTCGTTCGCCGTTTTCGGCGTCTATCGAATACTGCTGGTACTCTTGATCATCGGACTGCTCCGCTAACTTTTCTTTCGCTGCCTTCGCCGAGACTACTCCTTTGGACCAAAACCTGCCTTTGGGAGAGTCGGGGTTGCGAGAGCGGAACCATTGTTGTCGGCTGGTGATACCGCCTCATTTGCCGATGACGTATAGCTGTCATCTGTCGATTTATCCATAACCTCCGCAGTGGTTGTGGCATTATTTGAAGGCTTGTAGCTCTTTGACTTTGAGCTAAAGACCCAGATCAATCCGAGAACGACGATAACGATAGCGAAGATCCAGATGGCGTTTTTGTTTGTGTCTTGCATAATGCCCATAGTATACTGCTTGAAAAAGCACTGTACAGTTCACATTATCGGTCTTTCATTCTCTAATTTTTTAGTACTTTCGCACCACTCCACGGACGATAGCCGCTACTTTCAGGTCATATTCGGGATACATTGCCTTCATGGTGCGGTTCGCAGGCTCGAGATAGGTGCGACCGGCTCTCCGACGGAAATATTTCATGGTCCAGCCGCCGTCTATCTCGGCAATGACAATGTCCCCGTCTTTTGGCTCGCCTCGGCGTTCGACGATCACTAGATCGCCCTCCTTGATCCCCTCTTCGATCATCGAATCACCCTTCACTTCGAGCACAAAGGTCTTGTTGCGGTCGCCGACGAGATAGTCGTCGAGGCTCATGGTGTCGGAAAGCGTATCGGCGGTGGTCGGAATACCCGCTTCCACTAGACCAAGAAACGGCACTTCGCTAAACAAGCTATTTGGTATCAGGCGCCCTGTGGAATCTTTCTGCAGCACCCCTTCCTCTACCAATCGGTTCACCAACTTGTGAACGGCGTTCTTTGATTTGAAGCCGACGAGTTTCATGATCTCGGCATAGGCAGGCATACGCTTGTGGCGTTCGTAGAAGTCGATGATCTTTTGTTTGTACTGAGGATACATTGTGTGCCCCAATTATAGTACGAAACTAGTGACTGTCCTCATCGAGCGTGAGAGCCAGCCCCAATTTGAACTCGCAAGCTGCAGGCGCTCGAGACGAGTAAGCTGAGCCAGGAGCTGTCGATGGCGAAGCGCCTCTCGGCGGTACCCCCTGCCATACATGATCTTTTGGTCGATGATGCTATTGAGCAACGCGAGCTCCGATCGGATCATCTTCTGCGCTTGTTTGTTGTTGGTCATTGGTTTTTTGTTATGAATAGGATGCTGTTTTGGTGTAGGTATAGTATAAGTGAACATCCGTTCACCTGTCAAAGGTCTTGCTGTGGATAACTCCAAAATGTGACAAATTGGCCTAACGGCGTTTGACATTCACAGCCTCCCGCACTACTCTTACCGCAGCTATGGCACTAGAACTTACTGAAAAAAACTGGCGCAATGAACTTGCGCACAGAAAGCACATCGGACAGATCAACCCTTTCATTGCAGAAAGGGTCACAGAACTCCTCGACTCCAAGGATCCGACTGGGGTGGCGATGTCGGATTCGGACGCGCTCAAACTCGTTGATACCGTCTTCGTGATCAAATTCACGGACGTGAAAAAGAAACTGATGGTCGTCTATCGACCTCAGGACAAAAGGGTGGCATTGGTCCGGACGGCTTGGTAGCCAGATTCGGACGATGTTCACAGAAGCAGCACGAGAGGCCGAGCAATTCGGCCTTCTTTTTTTGTTATTTTTATTATTTTGTTACGAAAAATCAGTGACTTACCTGCGCAGAAAAACTCGAGAAATGAGGTCTGTCAGCTCGCCCAGCATCCGCTCATCGCTAAACTCAGCAACACGAGCCTTCCCTGCTGCCGACAAACGCTGCGCCAAACCTTCCTCTTGGATCACCTTGTTGAGCGTAGCGGCGAGAGCCGGCACATCGCCCTGTGGTATGAAAAGTCCATTTTTGCCATCGGTGATCAGCTCGGTATTTCCGCCGACCGGAGTGGTGACAATCGGTACACCCATCGCCATCGCCTCGAGAAGCAAGTGGGAAAAACCTTCATAAGAAGTGTTAAGTGCGAACACTTTGGCGGAGGCGAGATATTGCAATACGGTGGCATGATCGGTCTTCCCCAAAAATGTCACCGGCGCTTTCAGTTCCAACGCCTTTTTTTCGAGACGAAAACGATCCGGACCGTCGCCAAGAATGTAAAGTCGCAAAGGCAAGGCGTGCTCTGTATGCAACGTGTCCTCAGGAGATCGTGGTGCAATACGGGCGACTGCCTCGATGAGGCCGTCGAAGCCCTTCCAGGGTACGAGACGGCCGACACTGACGATGGCACGAGGACCAAGCGTGAGATGTTTGGCGGGAACGATCGACGCGAATGACATTTCGAAGCCGTTGTAAATGACAGCGATCTTTTCCGCTGGGACGCCCCAAGAGGTGACAATGCGTTTCAGATAGTGGCTCGGCACAATGATCTGTTTCGCTCCGAGTGCTACTCGTAGTTGGATCTTTTTGAGGAGGCGGACGGCAAAAGGATAGCGTAGGGCTGAAGTTGGAGCTGATGTTCCGTTTTTCCGCGCAGCAAACGAGTCGAGCGGTTCAGCCACACCATAGCGCTGCGTACTCTGCTCCCATGCGTAGTCGCCGACGATCTTCAATAAAAGCGGTTTGCGCAAAAGACGGGTGACGATGTATGCCGGAAAGCCGACGGAAACAGGATCTTGCGCATATACAATATCGGCACCGAGAGCAGCGGTGAACAATTTTACAACATACAGAAGGTGGCGAATACCTTTTGGCCAAGCGAGCACCGAGCCAAAATTCGCGACTGTTATCTGATAGCCAAAACGAGGCAGCCGATCGGCAAGCAGCTTCGAATAGGTCGCCGGACCTCCCGATTGCGGAGGGAAAATACCGGTAGCGATCACGATGCGCAAACCTGTTTTTTCGGGCATATTCATAGAGATAGTATAGCACTTTATCCACAGCCTAGGCCATATTTCGCTTGGCAGCGAGGCTTCTTTGCCGTATGATTCGTCTTTGTGAATAAGGTAATTTTTATCCTCTTGGCCCCGATCTATGTCCCGATGGCGCTTTTAATGCACCACACTTTTGAATGGTGGGGCGGACTATGGTCATAAGTCGGGATCATGAGGTGTTATACTATTAGCTAATGAATCCAAAACACATTCACCTCTCTTCTCTCATCGGTCGTCTCGCACTTTTCATCGTCTATTTTTGGTTCGGAGCGCTGAAGCTCTTCGATCTTAGTCCGGCCAATCCAATGGTCGCTGACTTGCTGCACTCCACCATGCCCTTCTGGTCTTTTGGCAATTTTATTTTGTGGTTTGCAGTATTTGAGATGATCATCGGTATTCTATTTTTGGTCCCTAGATGCGAAAAAGTCGCATTTACGCTTTTCGTGATCCATATGTCGATGACGGTGATGCCGCTCATTCTTATTCCTGCGATGACTTGGCAGGGTTTCCTCACTCCAACGCTTGAAGGGCAATATATTATCAAAAATGTCGTACTGGTGGCACTGGCGCTCTTTGTCTATTCCGCAAACGAATATGCTCCGACGCATAAATTGAAGGGAGTGTACGATAAGGCGTAAAATACTAAATTTTGCGAGCGTTTTCCACTGAGAACGTTCCAATTTCGGTGCGCCGGAGCGCGCTCATGGTGGCCGGCGCCGCAAGGCGCCGGCCAAATTCCTCCGCCAACGAACGAACATACGTCCCGCTCGACACATCAAACCGAACCCTCACCTTCTCACCATCCCATCCGAGCAATTTCACCCCGCGCACCGTCATTTCCTTCACCGGCGGCTTGATCTCTTCTGCCGTTTTTCCCTCTCGAGCCAATTCATACAACTTCTTCCCCTGCCGTTTGATCGCTGAGTAGATCGGCACCGCCAACAAAAGCGTCCCCTTCATACTCTCAAGTGTTTCAACCAAACGCTTCTCATTCAACGTTGCCAAAAAATCCGCAAGCTGCCCCTCACCCCATTGCTCCAAGACCTTCCCCTGTGTATCGCCACTATCGGTCTTCGTGCCAAGCAATATCTCCGCCTCATACACTTTGGACAAACCAAGCAATTCGACAAGATGTTTCGTTCCCGAATCGACACCGATGATCATCAGCCCCGAAGCGAGCGGATCCAACGTACCGGCATGACCCATCTTGCGACCAGCGTATTCAGGCTCTCTCTGCAAGCGACGGATCACGTCAAAAGAGCTGATTCCCGAAGGTTTGTCAACGAGAAGGAGGTCGTTAAGAAGGAGGTCATTGAGAAGGCTTTTTGGCATGTACATGGCATTCTATGCGATAATAGAGGCGAACTCAACCGTTCTTTGTCCCACTCTGTTCAATTCCGTTCAACTCCGTCCTCCTGCTACATATGAACCCTCCTCCTGAAAGCCCCTACAGGGTCGTGGAAATGGAGCGAACGGTCGATAGAGGTCCGGGGGCGAAGATCCTTTTTGGACTCATTTCTCACTCACCCATCGCTCCGCTTTCTGCTTCGCCACCACCCGAACCCGTCCGTCCGACTCCCATCTTCTGCCTCTGTTTTCAGCACAAGCGCTGGGATCTGATCATCGATCACCACTACAACCCCGCACTCATTGGCAGCATCGCCAGCAATGGCGCTTGCATGGGCCTTGGAACATTGGTGAAGATGGCCCAGAAACACGCTAACGCAACTTATCCGAACGGCTGATCGCGATCAAAAAATCTGCCGTTCCACTGCTCGCTCTGCCAAACACGGCTTCCCCACAGCCCTGTTTGACAAAAGCGAGCTTTTTTGTTAAAAATAAGCCTCATCCGGCCCCGCCTAGCCTATTGGGGCCCTTTTTAATCAAATGGAAATTCGCAACATCGCAATCATCGCTCACGTGGACCATGGCAAGACCACGCTCACCGACGCCCTCCTCAAGCAGAATGGCGCAGCGGAAGAAGGCGCGAGCATGGATTCAAACGCTCTCGAACAGGAGCGTGGCATTACCATTTACGCCAAAAACACTTCCCTCTATTACAAAGGCACCAAGATCAACATCGTCGACACTCCTGGTCACGCTGACTTCGGTTCTGAAGTTGAGCGCGTGCTTCGATCTATCGACACCGTATTACTCGTAGTGGACGCGCAGGAAGGCCCAATGCCGCAGACACGTTTCGTGCTCAAGAAGTCTCTCGAATTGGGACTCAAGCCGATCGTCGTACTCAACAAGATCGACAAGCCTGCAGCACGCCCCGCCGAAGCGCACGACGAAGTGTTGGAGCTTTTCATGGAGCTCGGTGCAAACGACGAGCAGCTCGATTTCGCCACCGTGTACGCGATCGGCCGACAAGGTATTGCGAAATTGAAGCTCACCGACGAGAGCAAAGACCTCACTCCGCTTTTGGACACCATTTTGCGATTGGTTCCTTCTGCCAACGGCACCGATCAGGCCACCCACGACGCACTCGAAGCAAAGCCGCTCCGCATGCAGGCATTCAATTTGGCATATGACAATTTCCTCGGGCGTATGGCGATCGGCCGCATTCAGGAAGGCACCGTGAAGATGGCGCAGCAGGTATTCATCAAGAAAGACGGCGCAGAAACAGTCACCGGCAAGATCACCAAGATCTTCACCTTCGAGGGCACGATGCGCAAGGAAGTGCAGGAAGCTGCAGCGGGCGATATCGCGATGATCGCCGGCCTCCCTTCGATCTACATCGGCGAGACTATTTGCGGCGCAGCAGATGCGACCCCATTGCCGACCATCAAGATCGACGAACCGACGATTTCCCTGAACTTTTTGGTCAATGATTCTCCTTTTGCCGGACGCGAAGGCAAGTTTGTCACCAGCCGACAGATCCGCGAGCGACTCGAGAAAGAGCTTGAAGTGAACGTCGGTCTCAAGGTGGATTTCGCGGCCAACGACTTTTTCAAAGTGTACGGCCGAGGCGAGCTCCATATCTCTATTCTGCTCGAAAACATGCGACGCGAAGGCTACGAAGTGCAGATCTCTCAGCCTCAGGTAATCGTGAAGGAAGAGGGCGGCAAGAAGCTGGAGCCGTTCGAGGAGGTGATCATCGACGCAAAGCCGGAAGTGACCGGATCGATCATCAAAACCCTCTCGGAACGCCGTGGCATGATGACGCAGATGAAAGAAGGCGATGGTATCACTCGTCTGGTGTTCGAAATTCCGACTCGAGGTTTGCTCGGCTATCGAGGACAGTTTGTGGTGGATACCAAGGGCGAAGGCATCATGTCTTCCCGATTCTTGGAGTTCCGACCGTGGGCGGGCGAGGTGAAGCGCACCTCTTTTGGCTCAATGGTGTCGATGGAAAACGGCAAGGCGATCGCCTACTCTCTTGAGAAATTGCAGGAGCGCGGTTCTTTGTATATCGAACCGGGCGATGAGATCTATGAAGGCATGGTGGTCGGAAATGTCACCAAGGGCGAAGACATGGCGGTGAATCCGATCAAGGCAAAGCAGCTCACCAACATGCGCCAGAAGAGTTCTGACGGATTGGTATTGCTCACGCCGCCGCTCAAGCTCAATATCGAGCGCGGCATGGAGATCATGGCCGAGGACGATTACCTCGAGATCACCCCCACCAAGGTCCGCCTCCGCAAGCGCTTCTTGAAAGAAGGCGACCGCTTGAAGTCGCAGAAGCAGGGCTAAGAAAAAGCGCCAAAATGGGCGCTTTTTATATTCTCAAGAGTCTTTATTTTTCATAAAAATCCGGCCCGTCGTCGACGTACCATTCTGGATGAGCCTTCACTTCTCGGTCGAAGGCTTTCCAAAAGGCATCTTTCATCTTTTTCTTCTCAAAAAGTCTGTACTTGCGGGCTTGGTCCCAGACAATGAGAACATGATGAAACGCGGCACTTAAAGTGCGGAAGCCGTGTTCTTCCTTTAATTTTATGACTTTCTGGAACATGTCCTCGGAGAGGGACAAAGTAAATCTTCTTTTCATGGGATTTTGTTCATATGATTTTGATAACTAAGGGGTATCCGCCAGTGTTTTCACGTACCCGCGGATTTTGCATACGAAAGTATGAAAAAAGTATGCAAAATCCGCGGGTACTCAGAAATGTCGGCGGACACCTCTCCTCAAAGCGCTTTTTGGGTCCGCGCCGGTATACTGTAGCAAAAGAGCGATAAAGAAATCGCAAAGAAAGTATCAAGAAATGCCAAAGATTTGTTAAAGATCTGATAAAGTTTTATCTGGGTACACGCAAAGCAAAAAGCCCCTCGCGGGGCTTTTTGCTTTTTCGAGCTACCTATGCCCTAATTAATTCGCCTCACCACACCCGCAGGTGCCGCCGGTGCAATTGGCACAAGCCGCGCTGCATTTTGCCTCGAGACGAGCGAGCGGAGCTGGCACATACTTGCCGGCGCCGGTGAAAGCAACCGCCAAAGCGGCCAACAAGAGCGTCAAAGTATATTCGTATCCGCCGGTCATCAATGAGTAGCCGTTCTTCATGTGGACGGTGACGATCGCCACAACCATCACGACCGCGAGAAGCAGCGCTGCTGTTCGCACAAAAATACCGAGCAACACAGCGATGCCGCCGAGAAATTCAACCAAGCCGACAAACCACGCCATGAACGCAGGAGCGAAAATGCCCATGCTTGTGAACGCCTGTACATACATGTCATGCTCAGCGAGCTTTCCGTAGCCATGCACAATAAAAGGAATCGCCAACGCCAATCGAAGGAGCAACACTCCAGCGCTGTCATTCTTGAACCAGGCCGCGCATTTTGAAAGAAAATTCATTGTATTCGTTTTGATTATAAAGACTGCTAATTCTGCTAACACGAGTAGTATCCCATATCTGCCTGCCGGTGTGCAACTCAGCAGAGCGACGCGTTCATCATCCTGAGCGCAACTCGACGACGCGCTATCGCTCAAACAAAAAAGCCCCCTTGCGGGAGCTTTTTTGTCTCTTGTTAGAAGCTTCGTCGATCGCCGCCACCTAATGATCGCATTGGGCGATCAGTTCGAGGAGCCATCGGACGTGCCTCATTAACAGTGAGAGTTCGACCGTCGAGCTGCTGGCCGTGGAACATGTTGACTGCCGCGTCCGCTTCCGCGTCGTTAGGCATTTCAACGAATCCAAAACCTCGGCTCTTTCCGGTCATTTTGTCGATGATGATCGTAGTAGAGCTCACCATGCCAGCCTTAGAGAATGCTTCTTTAAGACCGTCCTGGGTAGTTCCGTACGAAAGACCACCAACATACAACTTCTTTGCCATTGGGTACTTTTGAATGAAAACTAATACGTGTAGACGACCTTCCCAAAAGCTCCAAACTGCGCAAAGCACTTGAAAACACTGAGAAATCTACAACGGGATGAGTATAGCACAGGCTGTTCGGAAAGTCAAGTTTTACGACAAGAACGGCTAGGTGTCAAGGGTTTTGGAGGGATTTCTGGAGCGAGAGCCGATCAAATATAATGAAATATAAAAAAGACCGCCCGGGGGTGAAACCGGACGGTGTGAAAAACTACTGGAACCACGAGACAAAGCTCCGGCGGCAACACCGTCATGGGCGGAGGCTTGTCGCCGTCTCTCTGCGACTATCTGGTCATAGCGCGCTTTGGCATGATCGTAGAATGGTCTGAAGTCTCCATCCACAGCCCCGAGCTCAGTAAAAACCTTCATGACTTGCCTGAAGCTTTGGTCGTGCCTCTCGATCGCGCCCTTGTCATGCGGATTCTCGAACTGTTCATAGACCTTGGAGTAGGCCAGATCATTGAGGAGTGCCTTCGCGCCTAGATCAAATCGCTCATCAGTTATGCCAGCGAGGTTGAAGATCCCAAGCGGCGTATCCTCATGTCTCTGAATATCTGGACGGATAGCTTTGATGAAGACCTCTCGACGGCAAACATGCATTTCCAAGCGTTGGAGCTTTTCTATCCATCCTTCACGGAATTCGAAAAAACTGATCCCGCTACTGCATGCGAGCAGAAGGAGAGGAGGATACCAGCCCGCCCGATAGATGAGCGGGGCGAGAGCTTCAAGATCCCCGCGGAGAGTCAGGATGAGTGTAGTGAACCAAGTAAAGAAGATGCTGAGCCAGATGAGGATCAGCACTTGAGTAATCTTTCGAAACGATCGCTCTAGCTCGAGGAATTCCGAAGGCATGAACATTCCCGGCTTTACCCTGTTGACGAGCCAGCGTGGCAGAACGCGGTTTTCCACGAGTGCTGATATCGGTGCTCCCGATATGGTCTTTCTGTTCCAAACGAACTCTATTTTCATGATGTTAACGAGCCTTTCATCGTCAGGTTTGTTTACTTGGTCTGAATGGGATTTCTGGTCCATCGGGTGCGGTATCTGGCCGGCCGACTTTTTCATGATTCCAAGGCGAAATAATGACGCGTTATCTCTGGATTGGAATATATAAGGAAACTGTGATTTTGTCAATTCTTTTTATGCGAGGATGAATTTTCCAACTTGCGTCCGCTTGATCGAAAAAGCGATGGCGCCAAGCGATTGGCTGCCAGCGCTTTTGAGCAGTCTCCCTGCCTCGTGCGCGAGTGATCGAATATAGGTGCCGCTCGAACAATGCACGCGGAGCGAGAAGAGCTGGAAGTCTACGTTGTGTTTTTTCTGAAAAAATTCCTGCCACGTCACGGTGATCGCTGTCTGCCGAAAATCACCGTTCACTAGTGCGATTCGCTCGAGGATCTGCTTCTCCAACTCACTCGCCATCATGACTCGCTCGCCAAGCACCTCAATCCGGTAGATCTCCACTTCCCTGCTCGGCATCTCATCCTCAGAAGGCAGTTCGCCGGCGCGAGCAAGCTCGAAGAGTGGTCGACCGTCGTGCGGCTTCGACGAGAACGCTGGATATGTTTGCTTGCGCTTGCCTACAAACTGTTTCAAGACTAATTCAAATTGCTCACGAGAGACCGGCGCATTCGAAACCCTCGTTTCCTCCGAAACGCCGGCGACTGTGACCAAACCGAGTAAGTCGTGCGTGTCCGTCTCCATCCCGAGCAGAAATTCGGTTTCGTACACTTTGTCCAAGTCAAGATAGGCGTCCTTGCGCTTGCACTCTTCGCCCACCAGCACGATCAGCAAGCCCTCAGCCATTGGATCAAGCCGCCCAGCGTAGGTCATTGGCACCGGACCTAGACCATGTGCAATTCGAGTTCGCTCAAGCGCCTCGAGCGGCGTTTCGCCAAGCTGTTTGTTCACAAGAATGACATCTTTGTTTAAGACCGATGCAGAAATTGACTTCATCACGAATGATGATACCGTATGTGACAGGAAAGGAATAGCGCCCTATGAAAACTCTTGTAATCGGAAAAGGCAAAATAGGACAGGCGATCGGAAAGATTGTCGTAGAAAGGAAAGGTTCGTTGTCCTACATCGGCAGCAATGATTCGCTGGAGACGACCTGGAAACGCATGGCTCAGGCCGACATTATATGCCTAACCATTTCCACAAAGGACAAGGCGGGTGAGGAAGGACAGCAAGCTAAAGGCTACATCCAGATGGCACTCTCCTTGGGAAAACCCATCGCCACCTGCGAAAAAGGTTCACTCGCCTATTGTTACGCCGACTTAGTTCCCTTCATCCAGAATTTCGGCTTCATGGCAAGCGTTGGCGGAGCCAGTGGTTGCCTCAGTCTAGTCAGGACACCGAATCTGCGTTTCAAACATGTGACCGGCGTCGTCAACGCGACGTTAAATGTTCTTGGCTGGGCCGGAGAGCACTCCACTCTCGACCGAGGTATGCAGCAGACGATCGATGAGGGCCTCTGCGAACCCGGTAGCACCAGCATCGAGAACGTCGTTCGAGCCGAAATACTCGACCTGATGAGAAAATGGACTATTATCTTCAATCTGGCAAAGATCCACGATCGCATCATCACACCGAACGATTTCAGCTATTCGGTGCTGAGCGAAAGCGAGATCCGGCGGCTGTTCGAAAAAGAACATCGCAAAATGGTTGTCGAGATAAGAAAGCACACCAAACGGAGTCGTCCCATGAGTTCCCCCGGATTCTACCTACGAGCAGGAGACTGGGAGATCGTAGGCGAGTTCAAAATGGTCGAAGATACTTTTCTGAAACACGACTTCCCTATTGGAGTTGAGAACACTCTGCTCATACGGAGTGGCAATAGCCTCGCGCAAGTGACCGGTATTGGCGCAGGAGTCATCCCGACTGCAGCGACCGTTTACGGCGAAGCGGAGGAAATGTTCCGAAATCGACTGAACTGAAAACCTCGACTCACAAAATATATACAACGCGAGACTCGCCGAATCACTTCGGCGGGTTTTTTGCATCCAGCAATACTTGCAAAAAATTCCCAAGCATTTATACTTCAACGGTATAGTTGATTCATCTGAAGACTGGAAAACCTCTCCCCAGCGCTCTCTTTATTGAGAGGCACGTATGCGAGGACCGGGAGTCTCGCCAGAACTAAAAACAGTTGGAAACTTGTGTTCCAGCTTTTTTAGTTTCTGAATCTTTCTAAACCCCCGAGTTTTTGCTACAATATCCGCATTATGTCTACCGCCAAAAATGCCGCGGCCGCGAGCGCCGGCTCTCCAAAAAAGCCCCTTTCCACCGACCCGTACAAGGGCGTGCGTGATTTCTATCCAGCCGAGATGGCGCTGCAGAACCATATCTTCGGGACGATGCGACGCGTAGTGGAGCGTTTCGGCTATTCGGAATACGGTGCCTCCGTCCTCGAGCCGGCCGAGCTGTACAAGGCCAAGTCCGGCGAGGAGATCGTCAACGAGCAGACCTACACCTTCATCGACCGTGGCGAGCGCGAAGTGACCCTCCGCCCGGAAATGACCCCAACCGTCGCCCGCATGATCGCCGCAGAGCGCAAAGTGCTCAGCTTCCCTCTCCGTTGGTATTCGATCCCTAACCTCTTCCGATATGAACAGCCGCAGAAGGGTCGCCTCCGAGAACACTGGCAGCTCAACGTCGATATATTTGGCGTGAAGTCGATTCAAGCCGAAGTCGAGGGCATCTCGATCGCCTCTGCGATCCTCCGCGAGTTTGGTCTCAAGGACACGGATTTTGAGATCCTCGTGAACAGCCGGAAAGTAATGAACTACATTATCAGCGATGTCTTTGCTCTAGACTCGGAAGCAGCTCGGGCTGTGTCCAAACTCATCGATCGCAAGGAGAAGATGCCAGCAGCCGATTTTGCCACAAAAATGGAGGCTCTCATTGGCATCAAGCACGACCACGAGAAAACACAGAAGTTTTTGGCGATGCTCAACTCGCAGAATTTTGACGAATTCATCTCTCACCTGCCCGAGAGCGCTCGAGCTGCCGCAGCCGGACACGAGGCCTTCGTGGAAGTACAGACCTTACTCGCCAAGCTCCAGGCGCTCGGCATCACCAATGCTCGTTTTAGCCAGACCTTGATGCGCGGCTTCGACTATTACACCGGCATTGTCTTCGAAGTGTTTGACACAAGCCCGGAGAATCGCCGATCGGTCTTTGGCGGCGGCCGATATGACGACCTGCTCGATATTTTCGGCGCAGAAAAAGTGGCGGCCTTCGGCTTTGGCGCCGGCGACGTCGTGCTTCGCGATCTGCTTGAATCTCGCAACCTCCTCCCGAGCGCAGTGAAGAGCGCCGACTTGTATTTGGCGGTGATGGGTGGTGCAAAGGGCGACGAGAAAAATGCCGCCGCCCTTACCCTCGACGACAGCGCGCAGGAAATCGCCCAGGAGCTTCGCGAAGCCGGTGTGAGCGTGGCAGTGGACTATTCCGGCCGCAAGATCGGCGATCAGATCAAGTATGCCGACAAGCAGAACATCCCTTTTGTGACCGTTATTGGCGAAGAAGAAGTGAAAACCGGCATTTTCAAGCTCAAGAATTTGAAGACGGGAGAAGAAAAATCGGTGAAGGCGGAGGAGATTGCAGCGGCACTGAAATAGCCTTATTACTAGCCATATTTGCTCAAGCCATCGTGAAGGGCTTGACATTCTTTGTAATGGGTGCTATAGTATACAGGTCAGAGTAGTTCTTCCTCATAAACGCAAACCGCGATCACCCCGCCCTCGGAGGGCAGAAAGGACTTATGCACGTCCAGAAGAGCTCGTTGAAAGCGTTCCCGCGAGTAAACGAAAGCGTCTGGAGCCAATTAAAATAAGATTGCCGGACAAGTTGCCTGTACCAAAAAGCAGGCAGCAAACGGGAGAGAAAACCCGTCGGGTATCACCGGTATACCCAAACAGCGCGTCACCTCACGGCGGCGCGCTTTTTCTTTTTTTTATTTGAATACTCTTCTCTTTTCGCCAAAATAGCTGTTTTCGTGTCCAAGATCATCATTAGACCAACTATTTGACACATAATCAACTTCGTGCTAGTGTCGCTGACAGATGGCGACGAATGTTGTCATTTAGAGCCCACAATGCTCGTTGAAAATCAGTAAACCACAGAGGCAGCAATGCCTTGGATACGCCGCAAGGCTTCGTCCTAAAGCACCGAAAGCATCACCATGAAACTCGTTCGTTTCCATCTGAAGAGCCTGTCACCAGGCCTTCTCCTCAATCCCGCCACGCCGGAACTCCTGGAGGCGCTCCGGACTAAGAAGCCTCAGCAGAAGAAGAATGACTGGACTGTCGAAGCGGAGGCTGCCACCAAGCTCTACTGGTCCGAGCCCGACGAGACCACCAAGGTCCGCAAGATGGGCATCCCTGCCCAGAACATGCTGGCCTGCATTGTCAACGCCGGCCGCGAGGTGAAGACCGGCAAGAAGCAGATCTCCACCGCCACCTCCTCGACGGTCTTCGGCTTCATGGAAATCATCGGCGACTTCCTGCCCTTCGAGGGTCTGGACGACAAGGGCTGCATTCCCTGGCAGCCGTTCGCCAACAAAGGCACGATGCATGCTGCCGGCAAGGACACCGCTGTCTGCATCGTCCGCCCCCGCATCAAGCATTGGAGCATGATCGTGAACGTCCGTTTCGACGAGAACCGCGGCATTGACGACAGCACGCTGGTGAAGCTCTTCGATGAGGGCGGCCGCAAGGTTGGCCTCTGCGACTGGCGCCCCCAGAAGAAAGGACGTTTCGGTCGCTTCACTGTCACCAAAGTCGAGAGCATGGCCTTGAAGGACACCACGGAGGCCACCGTCATCGTCCCGGCCTACACGGCGGAGACGGCTCCTGAAGACCTCAGCCGGCTGGCGGACTCGTTGTCGGCCGTCGCCGCCTAATCGGCTTCGACTGGTGACTTTCTAGGGTATAGCAACCCACAGTTCACCGACGCACAGTTGCGTGTCCTTGAGTCTCGAGCGGCGGGTGCGCAACACCCGCCGCTTTTTTACTGCTTAGTGGAGTCACCCGAAGCAAAGTTGGCCAGTGTTCGGCATAGTCGAGTTTGGAGCAGGGGGATTTCGATCTTCCTGCTATTTACAGCCCTCAGCGATGCAAAGTGTGCTTAAGTGTTGTCGGGTTCTGTGCAGTACGGAGTGCTAGATGAGAATATCTGGCACTACAAACTACCCTACCCACAGTGTCGCAAAGTGGCCCAGCGCGACGTCCGGTACCGCACGGAAGGATGGGAGCAAATTGCCTTCATCCTTATTCTCTCGGCGTCGTAGTGTTCGCCATAGCAGGCTACGCTCCGGTGAGGCAAGGTGTTCTTATGAGCGATCACGAATTTCTAGATCGCTTTCTACTAGGTTTGGTGTAGTTAAGTGTAGCCAAGTGCAGCAGAGTTCAGTATCCCGCGGCTTGGAGCGTTCTGAGATTCATCCCAGAACGCTTTCGACGGCGTTTTGCACCGTTGAGTGTAGCTACCCGGCGCAGGGTCCGGTTAAGTGTGGAGGATCAAGAGCTCAACTCGAGATCCTTTCTTCTATGTTAGGTTACCTGTCCCGTAGCCTCCTACCGTCTGGTCTTGTTCGGAGCAATGCGAGATTCGTCTCGAGTTGCTTAATACTCGGCTAAGTAGCGTGTTGCTGAGTGCCGCATTCTGCGGTCGCGTGCGGAGCGAATTGATTCATTTAGATTCGCTTGTCTTTCCGGCTAAGTGTGCTCATCTTGCCCGGCGTCTGGTATTCCAATCCCCGGAACCGTTTGAGATTCGTCTCAGCGGTTTTTTATTACCCAATTTCACCACCGTTTTTATTTGACTTTTCATATTTTTCATGTTAGTTTCCACTCCAGTAAAGCACTCTGCGGAGTGGGCTGAAGTTCAGTCTTTAGCTATCGCAAATTGACAACTAGTCGACACAATGAAACATCATCCGCTCGCTTGGGAAGAGCTTAAATCCCAATTCCCTACCGATGGCGAATTCGCCGACGGTATGCGCCCCAAACAGGAGCTCGCGCTTCAGTTTGTGGGAGAACACGGCTCCGCCACCATCGAAATGCCGCCTGGCGAAGGCAAAACGGCGATCGAGGTGACCATCGCCCGCGCGGCGAAGAAGCACTTTCAACGCTGCTTCCTCGTCACACCGACCAAAACCGTGCTTGAGCAGATCCGTCAGCGCTTCCCCGACGACTTCACCGTCGCCATGGGTCGCAACGACTTCCCCTGCTTCTTCTACGAGCGGGTGAAGAACGATCTCACTCGCGATTCGAAAACGAAGTTCAAGGCCGACGAGGTCCCGTGCTCAATGCTCCACTCCTGCCCACATCGTGTGGACCAAGAGACTGGCGAGACGCACGAGCCTGGAGCGGCGCGCTGCCCGTATCTCCAGCAAAAGTATGAGGCGAAGCATTCGCGCAAGCCGGTACTTGCCACTCTCGCCTTCTACCTCTACTCCCGCATGTTCTCCAAGAACTTTCCGGAACCCGACGTGCTCATCATCGATGAAGCGCACAAGGTGCCGGAGACCATCCGCCAAGCGCTGTCATACGACATCACCGACTGGCATTTGGAAAAAGCGGTCGAGGTGCTCGAAGCGGTCGTGGACCAGCAGTCTGCGGCAGCGCTCGACCATTTTCGGAGACGGATGGTGACCATCGTGAAGCGCAAGCAGAGTCGTCGTGGCACACTGCTGGACAACAAGGAAATCATCGAGCTGATGAGCATCCTCGACACTATCGACAGCAGGGCGGTCGAGCGTTCCGTGGCCAAGGCTATCAAGGACGGCACCATCGACAGCGAAAGGAACATGCAAGTGCTGAAGAAAGTGGAAGGCACGCTTCGCAACATGAAGCGTTACATCCGCTCTCTGGAGTTTTCACTCCCTGCGAGCAACCGCGGCGCGCTGGCATACACCTACGCGTATCACGTCGAGGAGAAAGGCGAAACGGGACGGGTGGAAAACAAGCTCGTCGTCTGCTCGCACTACATCGCCCCGCTGATGAAGCTACTGCTCGGAAAAACAACAGTCGCCTTGTCGGCCACGATCGGCGACAAGGAAGTGTTCGCTGGAGAATCAGGAATCGAAAACCCATTCCTGAGCCTGCCATCGTCCTTCCCTGCCGAAAAAGCGGCGGTCTTCATGCCAAGCGACACCCCGAACCTCTCTTTCAACGAGCGGGGTCAGGGGGATGTCACGAAAGTGATGCGTCGGATTGCTCGGGCCGCCAAACGGCTCGCCAAGGACGGCGTTCGCTCGCTGCATGTGACCGTGTCGAACGAAGAGCGGCAAAAACTTGTCGCCATCATGGCCGAAGAAGGCGTCGAAGCCATCTCCTATGGGAATGGTGTCACTGCCAGAGAGGCCGCCATCCGTTTCAAAGACGGCGAGGGACAGGCTCTGGTCGGCACCGCCATGAACTTTGGTGAAGGTGTCGACCTACCACAGCAGGTCGCTCCGGCGATCTTCGTGCTCCGCCCGGCCTATCCGCCACCCGACGACCCTCGGACGCAATTCGAGGAGCGTCGCTATGGAAACAACCGCTGGGCAGTCTGGAATTGGCGGGTAATGCTCTCCGTGCTGCAAGTGCGTGGACGCAACATCCGCAGTGAAAACGACCTCGGTGTCACCATCTTCATCTCCCAGCAGTTCCGCCGCGTCGTATTCGCATCACTGCCCGAAGCGCTTCGCCACCGATATCGGAGCGAGCTCACTTTGGACCAGTGTGTGAAAGAGACGCTGAAGTTGGTCGGGTGACAAATGCCGCCTCGCATCCCATCGTGGCGTGTCGCAACGTGAGGCTACCTACCGCCGTCCTTGGAAAGTGCTGGCTTCGGTCAGCTCTTTATCAAATGCCGTTTGGTCAACTAGAGTTCGTTGGTGCATAGTGGCGCACACTGCGGCATGGCCAGCCCAGGAACCGTCCGAGATTCGTCTCGGCGGTTTTTTTATTTACAAAAATACAGAAATGTGATATAAAATAACTGGTTTGGGTTACATGGTCAAGTTACGTATCCCGACGTAACGCTTCCTCGTGTAAGGAGCGACTTTGATTCGTCATGATCGCTTTCGATCAAGTTCAGCATTGTTGCCCTCAGCATGCCCGTGTTCCCCGTCGTGCCGTTAGGAGAGGCTGGAGTTACTGCTCCGGCCTCTAGCGACCTTGCTAACCGCCCCGTCGTACACCTGAGCCCTGCATGGTGTAGCATAGTCGACTTCGGAAGAGTGCTCGGGAAATTAATCTCGACCACTCTTTGCAAATTTAATGCGGCAGCTTGGCGCAGCGTTAGGCAGCTCATCGCCAGGCACCCCGCGGTAAGGAAAGATCCAGCTTAAGTCGGATCTTTGTCAACGCAGTCAAGCGACGCACCCTAGAGTGACGTGCTGCAACGCTTCGTACACCGTGGAAAGCGCTAGTTTCAACCGGCTCTTTATCAAAAAATTCGGCATGTGGTTATGTGATCCTAACTGTGGTTGCGCATTGTATCCCATACTCACGCAAGGAACCGTCCGAGATTCGTCTCGGCGGTTTTTTATTTACAAAAATATAAAAGTGTGCTATAGATATTTTGGCAGAAAGGTGCACATTGTTTTGTTTTGCTGTGCTTCGTATCCCGATGCGAAGTTTCGCCAAGTAACGTTTGGGGCTTCGGTAGATCTTATCGGAGCTTTACATCCGGTTCACCAACCTGGAGTGTCGTGTGGTCCGTTTCCCTATCGCAGATCAGCCTTTACCGAGGTCACGCAAGGAGAGATCGGATTTCGATTCGATCTCTATCTGTTACGGTTTCCTGCACTACCCCCACGCATGGCAGAGTTAGCCACTCTTCTCTGCAGCCCGGAGAATGGGTGAGAAGCAATTCTTACCCATTCTTTTAAATTCAGTTCAGCAAAGCAGCCTACAGCATCCTGTCGTATTGTGTGGTTTCGCGCGGAGCGAGGAGGATTTGTCCTCGTCGCTATTCACTTAGTTATGCTGAGTGCGCTGTCCCATAGTTCAGCATCCTCGACCTACGCCACGTTGGCCCCTGTTTGGAACGGCTCGAGATTCACCTCTCGGGCCGTTTTTTGTTGACGAAATTGATATTTAATGCTATTAAACAAATAGCTTTTATGAGCACTTTTACTCTTCATTTAGTGGGTACGACCCCACTTCTGCTACATCGCGTGCATCGACACGAATTTCGAAATGAGATCGCCGCAGATCCAAAACCTGGTGAGACGGCACGCCAGGAAGCTGAACGAAAGATGTTCAAAGACCCTGCCGGAAACGCTGCGGTTCCCACAGACTGGATCCTGGGCGCCCTGAGAGTCGGCTGCGAGAGTCTCAGAAATATTAGCGACTCAATCGGCTTTCGGCTAGTGACCGACGTCCTCAAACTTCCCGAGGCACCACTTCCCTTGAAAAGTCGGCGAGGCGACTTGGGGTGGGCCGTGTATCAAAGCATGCAACACGCAAAACCCGGCTCGACCAAGGCCATCGCTGTGGTTGCCCCAATGTTTCGTGAATGGATGCTGGAAATCGAAGTCACTGTAGACGACGTCTCCGCAGCAAGATACGGGATAGACCGTAGCTTCATCGAACGAGCGTTCAACGAGGCTGGCAGGATCGGCATCGGTCTGTTTCGACCACCCAAGAAATACTTTGGACAATTCAGGATCTTGTAGCCGAATAATTCATCATCTCGTGTAGTAGTGTTTGGCGTAGTACTGTATAGTATAGTCTAGTCTGGAAGGTGAAGGGATTCGTCTCTTCACCTTTTTCTTTTCCAATAAAAGAACCGGCCCCTTACGAGACCGGTGGTGTTCAGAAAGCAGCCAGAGGCCGACTCAGCGACGACGTGCCATCGAGCGGCGGACGGTTTGGAAATCATGGTCGCGAATCCGCTGAAGGAGCCGCTCATGCGCCATACTTCCATGCAGGAGCTTCGCGGCGATCTCCTTGCCGCATCGAGCAAAGCCGTCTTCTGCGGCGAGCTGTCCCCGAGTGAGGATCACGATCGGGATTGGCGAGGAATTTGCGCGCCGTCGTTTGTTGGCGAGCTTGTATCCATGCTCCTCGATCGTGAGATCGACGCCGACGCGTTTTTGGCCGTTCACCACGAACGCACAGTCCGAATGGTGTTTCCGGTCAACAGCGAGGCCGACACCGACATACAACTCGAGAGTGTTGCGCCACGCATCGTTCGGAAGCTCCGCAGCCACCGCCTGGAACAGCGCCTGGGCTGCCGGGGTGTTTGGCTCCTGAGTGTTCCAACCGAAGCGAGAGATCTGCACACGCAACATCTCCTTCCAAGCGAGCTCGAATGGAGTGTTCGGGACCGGACCGCCGGGATCGATCGCTTTTTCGCCGAGGAAGAATTGTTCAAACTTCCTCCCGCAATTGATCCGTGCCAATTCGTCTAATAAAGAACGATCATAGCTTGCTGCCACAGAATGCCTTTCGTTGTTGGTTTTTACCCTTCTGCCACTACCCTACTAGCTGAGAATAAGCGTACTCTCTTGTGTCCAAAAAGCAAGTTGAAGAATGTGTGCAGAGACGTTAAGTATTCAACAAAAAAACAGCAGGACTTTCCATCCCGCTGTCGCGTTTTTGAAAACTTAATCGATAACCCTGCTTCAGGCGCGCTGCTCGAGTTCCTCGAGTTGGCGCCTCAGATCAGCTTGGGCGGCTTCGACCTCTTTCTCAAGCCACTCCCTCAAGTTGAGTTTTTGGGAAGGCTTACACAGAACACACTCTCTCCGCGCTTGAGGATGCTGGTAGAACGGAGGACACACCAGCACGAAGTGCACGCGATCCGCGAGATCCGGCCCGATTCGATAGAGAGTGCTTTGGACCGTCTCGCAGGGATTAAACGTCTCGTATGGAGTCGGATTGCGATTCCACAGCCAGTGTCGCGGCTTCGATGGGTGTTCCTGGACCCCAACAGTAGCGACCTTGCCTCCTTCGGAGTCAATCAAATAAATGTGTTCATGGTCTTCCGGGTCCGGAAACACGCTGAGGAAATCGACCACCATGGTATCCACTTTCATATGCCTTCGACAGAGCTCAAGGTCAGCGCGCTGGATCCTGATCGGCTTCCCGATAGGCACGTAATTCCGAAGCCACGGGAACTGACGGTTGATGGCTACGATCTGCGCTTGACTGACTGGTTTTGTTTCCCGCGTTTGTTCACTGGTGTTCATGACTTACTCCTGATGGCATCCCGCCACTTTTGACCCAAAAGCGTCCCGCTTTCAGGCTAGGTTTTTGTCTGGTTAGTTCCATCGTCAAAGAACGACTTCACCGAATCGTATTGTATCATACAGGAGCGTTAATGTCAATATAAATAAAAACAACCGATCACGAGGGACCGGCTGCGAGTGCGAGCAAATTGGCTTTCCAGTTTTATAGCTTTCTAGCTTTCTGTATCTCAAGCCACTTAGGATTCAAACGCCAGCTGTCTGGCATCAAACCAGCAGCTCTGATTTATGCGTGCCGAAGGCGACAGCTGCTCGAAGAATCGTGCAGCGATCTTTTTGCCGACAGCATCGAAACCTCCTGGGACGGAGAGCTCGTCTTTCGTGATCACCACGATCGGCAGTTGGCGCGAGGCGGCGATTGCGTCTTTCATGTCCAACTCTTCATCACGTTGCTCTCCCGTGATATCGATACCGATGAAGCGTCCGTTTGTGGCGAACACCGCATCCATGTGATGATGCCAATCTAGACTGGTGCCAACGGCAACAAACAATCTCAATTGTTTCTTTAGGTGTGCGCGATGGAGATGTTTGCGGACAGCTCGAAACAAAATGCTGCTTGCAATGGGGACCGGGGATTGCGCGTTCCAATCGAACCTCGAGTGTTGCACTCTCAGAACCTCCAAGAAAGCGCTGATTAGAGGGAGCATTTTCGGAGGAACGTCTGCACCTTTGACTTTATCACCAAAGAAGAATGCTTCCAGATCTCGGCCGGTGCTGATTTCCTGCAACGCCTGGATCAGAAGCTCCTCCTGTTCAGGGGTCATCAATTTATCCATACGAAGCCTGTTGCTGAAATTGCGTGTGTGCTGGGTTTGTGAAATTGAGTGAATCATGCCAAGGAGCGAGTTCACCGATTCGTATTGTGTCATATAAGAGCGGCAATGTCAATTCTATCGCTCACCTTAACGGCCTGTTAGAATTACCCTCATGCGCAAAATTGTATTTGATATTGAAACGAAAGACACTTTTCTAGAAGTCGGCAGCAACGACCCGACGGCGCTCCACATCTCCGTCGTTGGCGTGTACGACTCCGCGACCGATGCCTACACCAGTTACCTTGAGAAAGACCTGCCGAAGCTCTGGCCCATCATCGAGAAGGCCGACATGCTCATCGGCTTCAATTCGGACCATTTTGACATTCCTCTACTAAACAAATATTACTCAGGCGACCTCGGCAAGATCAAAAGTCTCGACCTCATGGCGGAGGTGAAGAATTCGCTCGGCCGCCGCATCAAGCTCGACACTCTCGCTGAAGCGACCCTCGGCAAGAAGAAGATCGGCCATGGCCTCGAAGCAATCGAATGGTGGAAGAAGGGCGAAGTCGACAAGGTCATCAAGTACTGCCTCGAAGATGTGAAGATCACCAAGGAGATCTACGAATACATGCTCAAAAATGGCGGTGTGAAGTATCTCGATGGAAAGGAAGTGAAAGGCATCAAGATCGACACCTCAAAGTGGAATGACCTTCAGGTGAGTGGCATGACGCACACGTTGCCGTTCTAGCAACTACTTGACGCCGAGTGTTGTTGGGGTATATAATGCACTTATCACCATGGAAAAGACCCTTATGCAGATACGTCTGCATCGGGGGCTTTTCTTTTATTTTTTTGTTAAATCCCCGCAGCTGAAACCGCCGCGTACAGCACTGCAATACCGAGCACGGTCATGAACGTCGTCCACTTGGTCGGATGCGCATGATGACTCTCTGGCAGAAGATCGCTGGCGCCGATATACAAAAAGAAGCCGCAGAACAAGGCGAGCAAGAGGCCGAGCGAAGACGCGGACAATGAAAACGTACTCGCCAGAATGATTCCGAGCACCGGTGCCGACGCATCGAGCGCCAGCCATTTGAATGCCTGCGATCGGCTGCCGCCATTCTTCAAAATGAGACCGACGGTATTGATGCCGTCTGAAAAATCGTGCACGAGAACGGCGATCGCGACCACCAATCCGGAAGCAACAGAGACTTGGAATGCGAGACCAATAGCAATACCGTCGAGAAAGCTGTGGAAAGAGAGACTTCCCGCTCCGAGCCAGCCGCGAGCCGGATGAGCCACTGAAGCGTGGTGTTCGCTAGCACAATGATCATCCTCGCTATGCGCGTGCGGCACGATCAGCCGATCTAGGAGCATATAGAGCACGAAACCGATCGCCACCATCGCCGTGATCGTCGGCACTGAAAAGGTCTCACCTGCGAGCTCGAGCGCTTCGGGTAACAAATCAAAGAATGCCACACCGATGACTGCTCCGGCACTGAAGCCGAGGATGAGATGCAGGGTATCTCTGAAACGAAGGGCAAACAGCCCTCCAAGAAACGTGAAGCAGAAGGCGCCGATGGCGATGAAAGTGAGCGTCATAGCCATATCGTAGCATAGGCTGTGGTATAATCCAGCCATGCAAACACAACAAGGACCGCTCACCGTTCCGGTGGCCATCATTATTGCCGGTATTATCATCGCTGGCGGAGTCATCGCTTCAAAATATGTTTCCCCATCGCCGGCGATCGGCGGGCAGCAAATACAGACACAGGTTGTCGCTTTGCCCCCAGTCTCAGCCGAGGACCATATCATTGGCAAGACCGATGCTGAAATCGTATTGGTAGAATATTCCGACACCGAGTGTCCATTCTGCAAAGTCTTTCATGGCACCATGCACGCCCTCATCAGCGAGTACGGGCCGAAGAACGAGCTCGCCTGGGTGTATCGCCACCTCCCTCTCTACAAAGGCGGAGCGGCGGGAACAGGATTGCATCCCCTCGCTGGCAAACAGGCAGAAGCTACTGAATGCGCGGCTGACCAGCTCGGCAATGACGGCTTCTGGAAATATACTGACCTCGTATACCAAACCACCAAATCAAACAACGGTCTTCCGAGCGAACAGCTTCCGATCATCGCTCAGAAAGTTGGTTTGAATGTGACTGAATTCAATACCTGTCTCTCATCCGGAAAACACACTGCAGCCGTAGCGAAAAGCTACGACGACGGCTTCGCTGCCGGTGCCCAGGGTACTCCATACGGCATCATGGTACTGAAAAAGCCGCTAAACTCGAAGGCTCGCCAGCAGGTGTTGAACGATCTGCTCGCCGCAGTAGCCAAGCAGTCTCCGGGAAGTGCGATTCCTGCCGACTTGATCCGATTCTCCGAAGACGGTACGAAGATCACCTTTAGCGGCGCCCTCCCCATCGAGATGATGAAGGTGGTGATCGATTCGATCGTCAAATAAGGCGCGTCTACCTAACTAATCGAGATAGTTTGCACCATTCGCAATCCTCACTCTCGCAAAAAGAATTGACGAGTGTGCCGGTTTTCACCGATTCAACGAGCGAGGCAATCTCGCCTTTCACTCGCGAAATGTCGGCTTGGCTTATCGGCAGAGAGACAGTCGGGCAGCGACCTTTTTCGTCGGGTTTGATAAAAACAAGTGCGGGCTCGATTCGTTTGCCGCGATATTTACTTTGAGCCGAGAGCAGGATCTGGTAGAAGATGAGTTGGCGGAAGTAGTCGCCCTTGCTTGATTTTGTCTCTCCTTTTATCGCTGCCTCGCTCATCGATTGCCGCGTTTTGTAGTCGAAGACGCGCACGATATCGGCAGAAGGATCCACCAACACTGCGTCCATTTTTCCGTGCAAACGCACCCCCGCCTCCTGAGTCTCAAACCATGTTTCGGTGAACACCTCGCCCGATTGAGAAAAATGTTCTGTAAGCGCCGTCGCGGTCGCAGGAGCAGCCTCGACCAGCTCTTCACGGATGGCCGCTTTTTCAAAGACCGGTAGCAATGATCTGTCTAGATATTCACCGGTTGCGGAGAGAATCTCTGCTTCGATCTGCTTGGCGGAAAGTGGTGCGGGTGACGACGCGGATGTATTCGCTCTCGCCGTGCGTGCCAAATGCCAAATGCGATCCATAGCCAAATGCATGGCGCTGCCCCCTTCGGATTTTGCCGACGGCGGTTCTGGGACTTTAATGATGCTCTTGTACAAAAATTCCTGCGGACATTTCATGAAGTGGTTGAGCGCAGTGACCGACAGCCCCTTCTCCGCCAATATTGTCTTCGCGTATGCGGAGAGTTCGGCAGCGCGACGATCCTTGCCCCGAGTATTCGCCAGTATTGAGGCATCCTCCGAGATCGCTGGTAATTCGGTGCGGGAAATGTTTGCTTCGGCACCTTTTTCGGCCGACATTTTGTCTGCCAATTCATTCACGAAAGCGAGTGGTGTGAAAGCCTTCCCCGAAGCATCTTCGAGCGGCGTGATGATAGTGATATGCTTGCGGGCGCGGGTGAGCGCCACGTAGAAGAGGCGGCGGGCGTCGCGGAGCTCGTCGCCATCGTTCCTGGTCTGGTGTGGCAAAAGGAATGACGACGAGCGGGCGCGGGTGAGCCACGTCTCGTTCACTGCATAGGGCAGGAATACTTCGTCATATTCAAGACCCTTCGAACCATGAGCGGTCATGATTCGGACAGGCGCATCGGGCGTGCCGGAAAGTACCTTCACGCTGCGGGTCTCAGCGGTGGCTTGATACGAAAGAAGTGCCTGGATGAGTTTCCGTGGATCGTCTGCACAAGCTCGATCGCGGGCGGCGAGTTCGGAAGCGAGAGCCACGATGCCTCGCCAAACCTCCGTATTCACCGGACTCTTCGTGATCACTCTCAGCAAGCCGCTTTGTTCAGCAGCGTAGGCCAAAAAGGACAATCCTCCTCGCTGAGTCATCTCTTCTCTGATCGTCGCAATCATCGGCAATGCTCGCAGAGCCTCTGCCCCATTGCCACTTTTCACCGATCGGATCAATTCCGCTGATCGGACAAACTCCATATTCCACAACCCAGAAGCAAGTGTCGTAGCCAAGCTCTCAGCTTGCGACGGATCATCGAGAAAGCGGATCAATTCAAAAAAGAGTGCGCCGATCGGATGCAGAAAGACGTTCACTCCACGCTCCGATGCGGCATATACACCATGTGCTTCGCAAAGTGTGGCGATACGTTCAACATCTCGATTGCGGCGCACAATGACAGCGGCAGTCAGATCGGAAGAGGGATTTTTGGCAATGAATTGTTTGAGTCGCTCGACGAGTGCCTTATCCGCCGCGGCCGCGTTCCCTGCGGTCACCACTTCGATCGGCCGCGGCGACTCCTCCCCTCCCGCCTTCAGCTTTATCCGCAACAGCGGATGCTGCCCTTCAGCATAATTGTTCTCGATCAGTGAAAATCCCGCATCCAAAATGTGCTGATGCGAGCGATAGTTCTCCTCCAGCGAAATGATCTGCATATTCTTCCACGCATTTTGAAATTGCAAAAAGTTTTCCACTGAAGCACCCTGAAAGCGATAGATCGCCTGCTTCTCATCGCCTACAACAAAGAGATTGGGCGAATCAAAAAAGTCGGCAATAGCTCGGACGATCGCATTTTGCGAGTCGTTGGTATCCTGATGCTCATCGACAAGCAGGTACAGATGCTTTTCTTGGATCAACGAGCGGAGCAGTTCGTCGGCACGGATCGCCTGGAGCAATTCAAAAATAAGGTCGTCATAATCGATCTTTCGACCCTTGCCGGCAGCACTTTTTTTCGTCTCGTAGGTTTCATACACATCGGCCAACAGCTGAGTCTTTTCGGCTTTTTCGATCTGCTTTCTTGCCTCTGCTTTGAGCTGACCTTTGGTCGCGCCGCGAGTCGAGAGCGAATCAGGGTCTGTCTCGATGCGCTTGGCCTCGGTGTGCGCATATTCTCGCACCATCTCCGGCGTGAGCGCCTCGCGCTTCGCATCGCTGATCGCCTTCAAAATACCGCCGATGTAGTGGTCGGGATCGCCGAGCGGACGGATCGCCTTGTACTTCTTGTCTTTCAAAATGTTCCGGACCAATTCTTGCGCCTCGACCTCTGTCATTTGTTGAGCGCGGGCAATGTGAACAAAATGTTCCGGAAATTCGGCAATGATCGCCGCGGCAAAACCATGGAATGTGTGGATGCGCACTTCGTCGGCTCGACTGCCGATCACTTCGCGGAGCTTCATGCGCATCGCCTTCACGCCGGCATCGGTGAAAGTGATCGCCAAGATCCCCGACGGCGGAGTGTCCGTCAGTCGCAAGATATTCGCTATGCGCAAGGTCAAAATCGTCGTCTTCCCCGTCCCTGGCCCAGCGATCACCATCACCGGTCCCTCGATCGTATCCACGGCCATTTTCTGCGCCTTGTTCAGTCGCGCATAGCGGCGCTCAAATTCAGCGTCGAGCGGCTTTTTTTCCACTTTCGCTGCAGCCGGTTTTGTAGCTCCCGTTTTAGACATCGTATCAGTTTTTGCATTATATCATCTGCGTAATTATTTCTGTAAAAAGAAAACCCTGGGACCTCGGTCCTAGGGTTGCGTAACTTCGTCGGCTGTAGAGTCGGTAGCCTACCGAGACTGATACTCCTCCACCGTCACGACGAAGGGGTAGCGTTTCGCACTGTAGGCGTAGCCTCGGAGGATATCCCTCAGCCCGCGGTGTTCTTCGCTGTGCCCGATGTTGAAGGACAGCCGATTATCCCACCAGTAGTAGCGAAACCCTTCAGTCTCGATGAACTCTTGGTAGTGGCGTGGGTCAAAGCGCACCAACTTGGTGCTGAAGCCGCGACCTGCAGAATAGACACCGACTCGCATTGGGCGAAGATCGATCCGCGCGACTCTCACCCAAGGAGGAGTCACCCACCAGCCGGCCTTCTGTTGAAGCTCGAGCTTGCCGGTGACTTGATTCCGAGCGATCCCGACTTCCGACGGCTCGATGTGATTGACGCCAAGGAAGTAGAACAAAATCAAGGGCAGCACTGAGCCAGCCCAGTAGAGATACTTTCTCACTTCTGGCCTCCCGCCGGTCGCTGGGCTATCGCCGGTGACGCCTCCTGCCTCTTCATCTCATCGACGATGGTCAGGAAGGGACAGTCGGCGCCGTTGTTCACATTGAAGGCGTAACTCCTCAGGATCTCGTGAAGGTTGCTGGTATTGTCACCAGCTGCTCGGCCGTGCCACTCCACAAACGTGGCCAGACCCTTCGGGTTGAACTGGACAAGCTTGGCGTTCAGCACCCGCTGATTGGCATTCATCGCGACTTGCGTCGGACGCAGGTCGATAGTGTGGACCGTCTCCCGCCAAGGCGTGCGGACGATCCAGCCGGTGCGCTCGAGGGCCACGATCTTGCCGTTGAAGCGATCGTAGGTGAAGCCAAGCTCATAGTTGTCCACGAATTTGACCCAGAACGTGAACCAGACGATGAAGCTGATGACCGAAACCACTCCGATGACGATAAGTCCCGCCCAAAGATGGCTGATGTTTAAGCGGGCCCGAATGTTGGCGTTGTTGCTCATAGTTTTCTCCGTGATATATGTTGTTTTGTTCGACTGCGAAATATTGCCCAGCAGAGCCTCAATAGACAGCCTGACTAGAGCCCCATTTCGCAATCGAACAACAAGAACAGGTAAAGAATCTTGAGAAGCTATAACAAAATTAGTCGATTGTGTCAATAGTTCCGCCCGAAGCGGTATTGACAACAGCACATAGAATAAGTAGTGTGATTGAGGCAGTTTGCAGAAACAACAATAGTAAACCAGTCACAACGACACATCCCAGAAAGACAGCAACTATGAGATTCTTCGAAAGAGCTTGCCCAAAGCAGGGCATCGAACTCGCCGGTGGCGTGACCATTGAGATTGCGGAACCCATGAGCGGAAAGCCGATGGAGATCGTGACGCGAGAAGGCTCGATCATCACTGTTCCCTTCCATCGTGCTGTCGAATTCTTCCTGCTCGGGCAGCGTGGCGGTGCACTTCTTTTCACTCACGACGGAACGGCCAAACCGCACACGCAAAAGAAGTTCTGGTTCTGCGGCTTTGACCAGGCACCCTTCCTCAGCGAGATCACCGAGGCGGCATATTGCGCCTTCCTGAGGGGCGGCGAGACAGGCTTCTTTCAGAGCCTGAAGCCAGAAGTGGTCCACAAGTGCGAAGGCTACTACGGCGTTACGGCCAAACGGCAAGGTGACGTCTACCTCTGTCCGATCGGTGGCCTGACGTGGAAGGAGCTCCAGGAGCTATGTCATGTCCGAAGTGGGAACAACCTCCAGATCGAGGAGTTCACCGCGGAGAAACCGGATAAAGTCTTCGACACGCGACACACCTTCGTCGGCAAGGTGGCAAAGGTCGAGCTGCTCTTCGGCCACACCAACGTCTGGGTTGGTTCCGGAACCATCATGGCCCCGGACCATGCACCGCTCGTCCTGGAAACTCCGCACATCATAGCGCAGTCGGCCGGACTCGTTGATCCAAAGGGCGATTGATCCCGAAACCATCTGTTCTCATCTCAGTAAACGCAAAGCGCGGACCCCAGGTCCGCGCTTTTTTCATAAAGGAATATTTGCTGTTAGTAGTTCTTGAGTTGATTTATTTTTTCGTGCTGCCTGATCTTCTCATGCGCCTTCGCCTCGATCTGTCGGATACGCTCGCGAGTGACGCCGAACTTCTGCCCCACTTCCTCGAGGGTGTGAGTGATGCCGTCCACCAAGCCGTGTCGCATTTCCAAAATTTCTCGTTCTTTTTCAGAGAGGTCGCTCAAAATTTCCTTCACCTGATCGGACAAAATACGTCGCGAAGATTCTTCGGCTGGCGAAAGGATCTTGTCGTCTGGCAAGAAGTCGCCGAGCACCGATTTGCCATCGTCGCCATCATCGCCGACAGGGCTTTCCAACGAAACAGTGTCCTGATCGATCTTCTCGATCTGGTACACCTTTTCAACATCGAGACCCATTTCCACCGCAATTTCTTCCGGCAACGGATCGCGGCCAAGGTCCTGAGAGAGTCGTCGTACCACCTGCTTGTATTTCGCGATGGTCTCCACCATGTGAACCGGCACACGAATAGTGCGGGACTGATCGGCGAGTGCGCGAGTGATGGCCTGTCGGATCCACCAGGTCGCATAGGTTGAGAATTTGTAGCCCTTGGTCCAATCGAATTTGTCGACAGCCTTGAAGAGACCGAGGTTTCCCTCTTGGATCAAGTCGAGCAAGGTGAGATCAGGCGATCGGCCGACGTACTTCTTCGCGATCGAAACCACGAGTCGCAAGTTTGCGCGAGCGAGCAAATTTTTCGCTTCAATATCCCCTTTCTCAATGCGCTTCGCGAGATCTTTTTCTTCGCTAGCAGGAATGAGCGGATACTGGCCGATCTCCTTCAGGTACATCTGGATCGAATCGTATGAAGACTCCGACTTGCCGCCGTAGCTGTGCTTCTTGTCGACGATGAGATCTTCGTTTTTGATATCGAGCATGCCGCCGCCTTCAAGCACGTCAATGCCGGAGGTGCTGAGCTTGCCGTATAGTTCATCGAGGAAAGTGATGTCCTCTTCGATATGCGGAAATTCCTTCAAAATCTCGTCATAGGTGACGAAACCGCGATCCTTTCCCTTTGCCATCAATCGAAGGGTGCGAATCTCGAAGTCTTGGGCCTTTTTTGCCCCACGGAGCTTTGGAGCGGGCTTTGCCGTGACTTTGACCGCTTTCTTTGAAATAACCTTTCTAGGAGCCTTTTTAACCGTTTTCGAAGCCTTTTTG
The DNA here is from genome assembly GCA_964602975.1 of uncultured Candidatus Saccharibacteria bacterium. GTDB lineage: Bacteria > Patescibacteriota > Minisyncoccia > Phycocordibacterales > JBBTRF01 > JBBTRF01. Next base: position 37,754 of record CAZRTH010000006.1, read on the forward strand.
AGCTTCTTTTTCACCGATTTTGATGGTTTCTTCATAGGGTGTTGATTTTATCTCACTTTTTTAAGCTTGGCAAGCATACCGACAAGCTGGTCTATGGCCGGACCGTCGCCCTCCCGTTGGGCGATGTTGAGCTTGGACAGCAGAGCTGAATATAGCTCGCTCTGATATTCATTGGCGAAATTGACGATCAGTTCGGTCACTTCTTCGGCCAATTTTTCCGATCGGTCATAAGAAAGTTCTGCTTCGAGGATAAGTTCATCGGCTTCCGCTTTGTATTGGTCAAGCATTGCGGAAAAAAGAACTGCGGGTTCGTCTGTTTCAATACCGCTACCGGATACCGCCCTCTGGATATCCGAGATAGCTGCCGAGATCTTCTCTTGCATTGCAGCGGTGCCGAATATCGGAGTTGGCAACGTATTTTGCCACAATGCAATGCTCGCGATCCGGCGCTCGATATGCGAGCGGCGGAGAAGCGGGGTATTTTTGCTCGAAGCTGTGCTTGTGCTGTTTCCTGTGGCGTTTGTCGGCAACACTTTCTCCAATCGCTTCAGATCATCCCAGATCGCTTCTTCTTTTATTCCGGTTTTTTTGTACACAAGAGATACGAAATGCGAACGCTCCATGGAGCTTGGCATCCGGACAATGAACGGCAGCACTTTCGCAGCGATCTCCTTTGTCAGAGTGCGCTCATCGAGCTTCATCGAGAGCAAATGATTGACAACAAACTCCACGATATGGATGGCTTTTTTCTCCACCATCTCGCGCCAATCGTTTGGGTGATTGAGAATGAAGAGCGCTGGGTCCTCCCCTTTTGGCAATTCTGCCACGCGTACTTCCATGCCGAGGCTGATGGCCATTTCGGCGCCGCGCAGTGCGGCACGCACGCCGGCGCCGTCGGGATCGAAGCTCATCACCACCCTCTCGGACAATCGTCGCAACATTTCCAAATGCTGCAGAGTGAGAGCGGTCCCCGATACCGCGACAGTATTCGCAAATCCTGCTTGTTGCGACATCAACATGTCCATCTGTCCCTCCACCAAGATCGAGTAGTCTTTCTCGCGGATCGCAGCCTTGGCCTTGTGAAAGCCGTACAACAATTCCGACTTGTGAAAGAGCTCGGTCTCGGGGCTGTTCAGATATTTCGCGCTCTTACCATCATCGGGTCCAAAGATGCGCCCGGAGAAGCCGATCACCCGACCGGAGCTATCAAAAAGCGGAAAGGTGATGCGTCCACGGAAGCGATCGTAGTAACCGTCCGCGCCTTCCTTGTGCTTTATCAACCCAACCTTCTCCATATCTTGCTCGGTGAAGCGTTTCGTCTTTAAATAGTCGGAAAGTGCTCGCCATGCGTCCGGAGCGTAGCCAATGCGCCATTCTTTGATCGTCTCTTTGCTCAAGCCGCGACCGGTCAGATATTCGACTACCGGCTTGTATTCGGCATTTTCGTAGAGGGTCTTTTGGAAGAAGATCGTCGCCGACTCGAGGCAGAGGAACAATCGCTGTCGCTCGCTGCGGAGTTTCGGATCCTCCTTCACCAACTCCACTCCCGCTTTCTGCGCGAGCACTTTCAAGGCACCGACAAAATCCAATCCTTCGAATTCCTGGACGAATGAGAAGATGTCGCCTTTGGCACCGCAGCCGAAGCAATAGTAGCTGCTACGAGCCGGAGACAGGAAGAACGACGGCGTTTTTTCATTGTGAAAAGGACAGCGGGCCTTGTAATTCGCTCCCGCCTTTTCCAATTTCACGTAGCCGCCGACCACATCGGCAATGCCGAGGCGTTCTTTGATCTGTTCTACCTGAGAAGACATTGTGGGTATTCTATCATGAACAAAATCCCGACGCGCGCGTCGGGATTTTGTTCATTTTGCAAAGAATTATTCCTTCTCCACCTCCGCGTCGGTCTTCACCGTGATGGCAGCCGCCGGAGCGACACTGTCCACCTGGTATGCCGGAGTGGCATCGGCTGCTGCTTGAGCAGTGATCGCCGCCTTTGGGCTGGCTGCAAAGCCGGAACCCGCAGGGATCAATCGGCCGATGATGACGTTCTCCTTCAAACCAGCGAGATGATCCTCTGTCCCTCGGATCGCCGAGTTGATGAGTACTCGAGTAGTGTGCTGGAAGGAAGCTGCCGACAAGAAGCTTCGTCGGGTGAGCGAGATTTCGGTGATTCCGAGCACTACCGCCTCCCCCTTCGCCTCTTCCTTGCCTACTGCCTTCATTCGGGCATTCTCTTCAGAGAAGTACGCCGAGCTCACGACATCTCCGGATGAGAGCTTCGTATCGCCGCCAGTCTTGATTCGGCGTCGAGAGAACATCTGACGAACGATCACTTCAATATGCTTTCGTGAGACCGGTTCACCTTGGAGTTCGTACAGTTTCGACACTTCGCTGATGATGTATTGCTCGGTCTTTTCCAGGCCGGCATACTTGAAGAGTTCGTCAATATCTGCGGAACCGTCGGTGAGGAGCTGGCCCTTCACCACCTTGTCGCCCACTTTCACGAGCGGCGTTCGGCGGTAGCTTGCCACGTACTCGATCTCAGCCTTCTTCTTGGTCTTTGATTTGTCATGCAATTCTGGAATGACAGTGAGCACCTTTTCCTTGCCCAAGTCTTTGATCTCGGTGACCACGCCGTCCACACGGTTCACTACCGCAGGATTCTTTGGAGAACGCTTCTCGAAGATCTCCTCGACTCGAGGAAGACCGGCAGTGATGTCTCCACCAGCGGAAGCGGCGCCTCCGGCGTGGAAGGTACGCATTGTGAGCTGAGTACCAGGCTCGCCGATCGCCTGTGCCGCTACAGTACCGACGGCCTCGCCGAGCTGTACCAGCTCGCCTCGGCCGACATCGTTACCATAACAATGAACACAGACGCCGTACACAGCCTTGCAGCCGAGCGGTGATCGCACTTTCACTTCAGTGATACCTGCGGCTTCCATTTTGTCTGCGTCTTCCTTGCTGAGAAGGTGGCTTCGCTTGAAGATCACCTTGCCATTCTTGTCGGTCACATCTTCAGCGAGAATTCGTCCCTTCGTGCTCTTGGCCAGAGGGATCTCCATGCCGGAAGCAGTTTCCTTTCGGATCGTCATGCTTTCCTTCGATCCGCAATCGTCCTCAGCGATGATGACGTCCTGTGACACGTCGAAGAGTTTTCGGGTGAGGTATCCTGCCTTCGCGGTGTTGAGCGCGGTGTCAGTGAGACCCTTTCGAGAACCGTGAGTGGTGATGAAGTATTCTACCGGAGAAAGACCTTCTTTGTTCGAGCTCAAAATTGGAAACTCGATAGTCTCACCGGAAGCGCTCTGAATGAGACCCTTCATGCCCGCCATCTGAGTGATCTGGCCGAGGGAACCTCGAGCGCCGGAGTTCACCATGTCATGCACCGATCCGTCCTTTGGCAAGCTAGCTGGGATGAGCTTTTCCACTTCGAGCTTGGCACCGAGCCAGATCTCGATCGTCTTTTCCACCTTCTCTTCTCGAGAGAGGAAACCCATATCATAGTTCTTCTGCACTTCATCGGCCTGGAGCTTTGAGGCGTTGATGATCGCGTGCTTGCCGGCTGGCTCCTGCACATCGTCGATACCCCAAGTGACGCCAGAATGAGTTGCGTACTTGAAACCGAAGGTCTTCACCGCGTCGAGGATCGGCGCGACATTCTTCATACCGTACTTGTTGATCAAATCGTCGCCCACGGTCGCCATGAACTTTCGAGTGATCTCTTTGTTGATGAAACCGTAGTCTGCAGGGAGCACTTCGTTGAAGAGCACTCGGCCGACAGTGGTCTCGAACATTTTTCCGTCGAGCTTCGCGTACTTTGCGTTTACCGGAGCGATCATTTTGATCTTTGCTCGAAGGTCGAGCTCTCCGAAGTCGTGCGCAGTGATCGCCTCAGCAGGGCTGCCGAAATAATTGCCCTCGCCCTTGGCACCTGCGATCTCCTTGGTGATCCAGAAACAGCCGAGAATAATATCGAGCAGCTTCGAGGTCACTGTTGGCTCACCGGAACCTGGCTTGAGAATGTTCTTGTCGGAAGCCATGATCTCTCGCGCTTCAGCCTGAGCCTCTTCGCCGAGCGGCACGTGGACCGCCATCTGGTCTCCGTCGAAGTCCGCGTTGAAAGCGGTACAGACGAGCGGATGTACCTGGATCGCGTTGCCTTCGATCAGGATCGGCATGAACGCCTGAATACCGAGTCGGTGCAAAGTCGGAGCACGGTTCAAAAGAACGTACTTGCCCTTGATCACCTCTTCGAGGATCGCCCATACTTCTGGGATATCTTCGTCGATGAGTCGGCCGGCACCGCGGATGTTGTATGCCAATTCTCGCTCGAGGAGCTTTGAGATCACGAATGGTCGGAACAATTCCAATGCCATATGCTTTGGCAATCCGCACTGGTTGAGCTTGAGGTCAGGACCAACAACGATCACCGATCGGCCGGAATAGTCCACTCGCTTTCCGAGCAAGTTTGCACGGAAGAGGCCTCGCTTGCCCTTTAGATTGTCGGCGAGCGACTTCAGCGGTCGGCGCTGTGCCTGAGTGAGTGCACCGGCGCTGGCGCTGCCGTGTCGGATCGAGCTATCGATGAGCGCGTCCACTGCTTCCTGCAAGATTCGCTTCTCGTTGCGCAAGATCACGTCCGGAGCATTGATCTCCTTTAGCTTCTTCAGACGATTGTTTCGGTTGATCACGCGTCGATAAAGGTCGTTCACATCGGAAGTCGCGTATCGTCCGCCGTCCAATGGGACCATCGGTCGGAGTGCTGGAGGGATGACCGGGATGGTGGTGAGGAACATCCACTCTGGTCGGATGCCTGATGAGATCATCGCCTTCACTGTGCTCAATCGTTTGCTGATCTTGTCTTTGTCGAGCGAACTTGCCTTTTCGAACTGAGTTTCGAGCTTGGTCTGGAGTTTCTGGAGGTCGAGGGTCTTGAGGATCTCGTAGATAGCCTCTGCGCCGATCTTCGCCTCGAACAACGTGCCGTACTTCACGGAGTAGTTGTGGTATGAGACTTCGTCGAGCACAACGCCAGCTTGCACGTTCTCAATTTCCTTCTTCGCATTCGTCAGAAGTTCCTTCATCGCCTCCTTCGACTTCTCGTCCTGGAGATTCTTTACCTTCGACTTGTATTCTGAGTCGAGATCTTTGAGCAAGTTCGATCGCTCCTCTTCATTTACTGAAGTGATGATGTAGCCGGCAAAGTAGATGACCTTTTCGAGATCCGCTGTCGGCATACCCATGAGCAAGCCGATTCGAGATGGCATGCTTCGGAGGAACCAAATGTGGGAGACCGGAGATGCCAGCTCAATGTGACCCATTCGCTCTCGTCGCACGATGCTGCGGGTGATCTCCACTCCGCACTTCTCGCAGACGATGCCCTTGTATCGGATGCCTCGGTACTTTCCGCAATAACACTCGTAGTCCTTGTCCGGTCCAAAGATCTTCTCGTCGAAGAGACCGCTCTTCTCGGAACGCTGGGTTCGGTAGTTGATGGTCTCCGGCTTGGTGACCTCGCCATATGACCACTCGCGGATACGATCAGGAGACGCCACCTTCAAGACGATCGAGCTGAAATCGTTGAACGCTGATTTTGCTTTGTTTTGTGTAAATTCTTTCATGGTGATGAAGTTATTTGGTAGCGCTCTCTGATCCGCCGGCCTGCTTCATGTCGACATCCAGTGCCAAACCGCGAAGGTTGTTCAAAAGCACGTTAAATGAAGCGGGTACATTGGTCTGCTGAATACGCTGACCTTTCACAATAGCGTCGAAGGCTGCTGAACGTCCCACGATATCGTCGGACTTGATCGTCAACACCTCTCGCAAAGTGTGAGCGGCGCCGTGTCCGAGGAGTGCCCAGACTTCCATTTCTCCAAATCGCTGACCGCCGGCCTGAGCCTTTCCGCCCAATGGCTGCTGAGTGATGAGCGAGTAGGGTCCGATAGATCGCATGTGGATCTTGTCTTCCACCATGTGGTGAAGCTTCAAGATGTACATGTATCCGACGGCGACATTCTGCTGGAATGCCTCGCCGGTGCGGCCATCGAAGAGCTTCATCTTGCCGTCTGCCGCGAAGCCTGCTCGAGTGAGTTCAGACTTGATCTCGGCATCAGTCGCGCCTGCGAAAGGCGGCACGATCGCCTGATAGTTCAAGGTGTTCGCCGCGAGGCCCAAGTGCAATTCGAGGATCTGTCCGAGGTTCATACGAGAAGGCACACCGAGCGGTGTCAAAATAATATCGATCGGGGTACCGTCTGCCATGTATGGCATATCTTCCACTGGGAGCACCTTTGAGATGACTCCCTTGTTGCCGTGTCGTCCTGCGAGCTTGTCGCCCACTGATACGGCTCGGAGCTGCGCGATCTCGACGTGGATTCGCTTGATGATGCCGGATTCGAGCTTGTCGCCCTTCTCGCGAGAGAAGATCTTCACTGAAATGATTCGGCCGCGCTTTCCGCCTTCCATTCGCTTGGAAGTGTCCTTCACATCTCGTGCCTTCTCACCGAAGAGGCTCTTGAGGAGTCGCTCTTCCGGAGTGAGCTGGGTTTCGCCCTTCGGGGTGATCTTGCCGACGAGGATGTCGCCTGCACGTACCTCCGCGCCGATGCGCACGATGCCATCTTCATCGAGGTTCTTGAGCTTGGCTTCGCCGACGTTTGGAATGTCCGGAGTGGTGACTTCGGGTCCGAGCTTGGTGTCTCGCACATTGATGACAAACTCCTCGATGTGGATGGAAGTGAATTTACTCTCCTTCACCAATCGTTCTGAAATGATGATCGCGTCTTCGTAGTTGGAGCCGGACCATGAGAGGAATCCCACCAGAATGTTCTGTCCGAGCGCCACTTGGCCATTATCGGAAGATGACGTGTCCGCGAGGACATCGCCCTTCTTCACTTTCTGTCCGAGATCAACGATCGGTCGCTGATGGAAGGCAGTGAAACCGTTAGTTCGTGAAAATGCCACGAGGTTCCAGGTCTTCTCCTTGCCCTTCGCATTCTTCAGAGAGATCTTGCTTGAATCAACTGCTGAAATGGTGCCGTCTTCATCGGCGATGATGAGTCGTCCTGAATCTCGAGCCGCTACCTCTTCGATACCGGTCGCCACGAGCGGCGCGTCTGGCACGAGACAAGGCACGGCCTGCTTCTGCATGTTCGAACCCATCAATGCTCGGTTGGCATCATCATGGTTCACAAACGGGATCATCGAGGTCGCGATCGAGAATGGCTGGCCGGTGCCGACGTCCACGAAGTGCACGTCATTCTTTGGCACGAAGCTCGGGGTTCCGTTGTTTCGAACCTCCACCATATCGTCGGTGATGCTGCCCTGCGCGTCATAGTTGATAGCGGCGTGAGCGATGTTGTAGTTTTCTTCCTCGAGCGCGTTGAGGTATCGCACTTCCTTGCTGATCTTGCCGTTCTTGACTACTGCGTACGGCGCTTCGATCATACCGAAGTCGTTGATGCGCGCGTAGGTCGAGAGACGCAAGATGAGACCAATGTTCGGACCTTCAGGAGTGTGGATCGGACAAAGTCGGCCGTAGTGAGAAGGATGGACGTCTCGTACCTCGAAACCGGCTCGCTCTCGAGTGAGACCACCGGGTCCAAGGGCTGAAAGGGTGCGCAAGTGTTCGAGCTCCTGGAGCACGTTTTCCTGCTGCATGAACTGTGACAGCTGGTTGGTAGTGAAAAATTCTTTGATTCGAGCCTGGAGCGGCTTTGGAGAAATGAAGTTCAATGGCTGAGTGATGTCCGGCTCAACAGTCGACATTCGATCCTGAATGTTTCGCTTGATCTGAGACATACCGACACGGATCTTCTGCTGGATCAATTCGCCGACATATCGGACTCGTCGAGAACCGAGGTGGTCGATATCATCGGCCGCCGCGTTTGGAGTGTTGTTCAAATAGATGATGTGCTTGATGATGGTCGCAACATCGTCCAAATTGATCGTGCGTCGCTCGAGCGGCTTGTCTTCCATGCTCTTGCCGAAGCGCTTGTTGAATCGGAAACGACCCACCTTGTGAAGGTCGTATCGCTCAGGGCTGAAGATAGAGTTGATGAACTCCTTTGCATTGTCGACAGTACCCATGTCGCCGTCGCGGAGCTTTTTGTGGATCTCGACGTATGCTTCGTCGACAGTTTTGGCATGATCTTTTGCCAATGAAACATCGATGTGCTGCTTGGCATGTGCCACGCCGTTGAAGAGCGCCTGAATATCGCCGTCGGAATGAGCACCGAGGATGCGCAAGAGAGATGCGACGCCGAACTTTCGCTTTCGATCGATGCGGACGTAGAGAGAACCGTCTGCATCAGTCTCGATCTCGATCCACGCGCCTCGAGATGGAATGATCTTTGCTCCGAACAGAGTCTTGCCCTTCACTTCCTGATCGGTGAAGAACACTCCGAAAGATCGCGCCAGCTGCGGCACGATGACTCGCTCGATACCTCCAATGATGAAAGTACCGTGATTGGTCATGATCGGAAAATCCGCCATGAAGATCTCCTGCTCCTTTACTGAGCCGAGCATTTTGTTCTTCAGCCGAACTGTGGCCTTGAGGGTCGCTTCGTATGAAAGCTTGTTGTGCTTCGCGTAATGCTCGTCGTACTTCGGCTCAGCGAGGCTGAAACCGGTGAAGTCAAGCTCGAATTTCTTGTTCGCGTAGTCCTTGATCGATGAAAACTCTGAAAACACCTCCTTGAGGCCGTGCTCGACAAGCCACTGGAAGGACTTGGTCTGCGCCTCTACGAGACTCGGAACCGGGATGAGCGATTCACGGTACTTTGAGAAGTGCTTCTTCTCTCGCTTGCCCACGGACATCTTTGCCGCCGGGTCTTCAATACGTGGTGCCTCAATGCGTGATGACATTGTATGAAAATGCTAATGCTGCGTTAATAAATCTTCCCGCGAAACTGGGTCAATCAATCATCGAACACCACCGATGCGGAAGCCGCGCGCGGCCCTCTTTCTTTCGACAAAAACAAAACGCAAAAAGACCTCGTGAAAGGCTTTTCTCTGTTTTCTTTATCGATAGAAGATGTGCAAGCTGGGATTCAATGATTAACCTCTCTAAACCCCCTAAACGAGCCATAACTCACTCTTGCGTTAGGTAAGAAGTACCTTATACCAAGTGAGGAAAAATGTCAATAGCTACTTCACTGTTACCTTCTTCATCACCACCGGAGTGAGGGGTTTGTCGGTCGGGGCGCCGGTAGTTGGAACTTTGCCGATCGCGTCGACGACTTCCTGTCCGGAAATCACTCGGCCGAAGATGGTGTAGTTGTGCGGAAGCGCGTTGTTTTCGAGCATTATAAAGAATTGGCTACCGTTGGTATTCGGACCGGCATTCGCCATCGCGACAATTCCCTTCTGGTATCCGAGCTTGTATGAAGGAGTGCTTGGATTGAGCTCGTCTTCAAATGTGTATCCTGGACCACCCATTCCAGTGCCAGTTGGATCTCCGCCCTGGATCATGAAGCCCTCGATCACGCGGTGAAAGATGATGCCGTCATAGAAGCCTTTCTGTGCGAGCGTCACAAAATTCTGTACTGTCTTTGGTGCGTCTGCAGGGAACATTTCAAAGACAATGGTGCCTTTGTTGGTTTCGATAGTCACGACTTTTGCGGAAGTTGGGGTAACGGTGTTTGTTGGCATGTTTGATGTGGTAAGAATATTTTCTACGATCGGAGCGGGTGCGCTCTTGTTATTGGCGAATGTTAAATAGCCGATGAGGACCGCCACGAGCGCGATCGCAATGGCAACATTGGTGTGGGTATTTCGGTTTTCCATGCCGAAAAGTATAACATATTATGGCCGACTTATGCTCGACGCTTGGCAAGTTTCTCGGCAAGCTGCAGCTTCTTCCACTCTTCGATCTTCGCCTGATGGCCGGAGAGCAACACCGGCGGCACTCGGTATTTTTTCTTTTTGTAGACGAACACTTCCGGACGAGTGTATACGTCTGGGCTGGCGTTGCGCGCTTCTTCGCGGGAGTCGAAGTTGCCAAGCACGCCGGGCACCTGGCGTGCGATACAGTCGAGAATGATCATCGCTGGCAATTCCCCGCCGGTAAGGACAAATGGGCCCACCGAGATCTCCTGAAATGGAAACACTTCCTGCACACGTGCGTCGATGCCTTCATATCGCCCGCAGACGATGACGATATCTTTCGAAACACTCGAAATATTCTGCGCGACCGAGGTGTCGAATTGTTTGCCGGAAGGCGTGAGCCAAATAAAGGCCGTCTTCTTTTTCGCCCCCATCTTGCGACCGACCGCCTTATCGATCGCCTTGATCACCGGCAACGCCTCGATCACCATACCTGGTCCGCCGCCGTATGGTTTGTCATCCACGCGTCGCTCGGAATAGGTCTGCTTGCGATTCTTTGGCTGCACGGCAAAGTCGCGCGGATTGTAGAATTTCACCGCGATCTTTTTGTCCTCGATGGCGCGCTTCAAGATCGACTCAGCGAGATACGAGTCGAATGCCTGAGGAAAAAGCGTAATAATGTGAAAGGTGGCTGAGATCATTGAATATTTTGGAGAAGCCAATTTAAACACATTTTTATGAATAAAACAATGGCTGCGAATGGACGGCTGGACAGGTCCGCCGACGATTTTGAGTAGGTGCGGATTTGTCATACTTTCCTCATACTTTCGTATGACAAATCCGCAGGTACTCTTTTTTGCTGCGCCACCCCCATCCCGCAAACAAAAACCGCCCAAATCTTTGCTTGGCGGTTTTTGTTTTTGTTTTAAATCTTCAAATCCGCCATCGCTTCATCTACAGTCTTCGACGGGCGCTCTGAGCGCATGCCGCCTTCTGGTTCGTTGATCTTCAAATTCACGCGGGCATTGTTCTTCATACCGACGACGCGCAACAAAGTACGGATCGCCTTCGCGGTATTGCCCATTCGGCCGATGATCTTGCCCATGTCTGCAGGGTTCACGGTGAGGGTCAAAAGCACCCCCATTTCGTCGACAGTTCGCACTATTTTTACATCATTCGGATTATCTACCAGCGCCTTGATCGAATACTCGAGAAACTGCGCGTCATGTTCTACTTGCATAGTTCGGAAAGTTAGTGGTAACGACTTCTATTGTAGTATGCGCAAAAAGATGCGTCAATCGCACAACGATGCGCATCTGTGCACGAGAAAATAGCCCGATTATGCCTTCGGAGCCTCTGCTGCTGGAACTTCTGAGGCCGCTGCGGCTGGGGTTTCCGCTGGTGCCGCTGCCGGCGCCTCCTTCGGAGCCGTCTTTGCGTCCGCCTTCGGCTCTTCCTTCTTCACGGTCTTGACCGGATTGACGTTCTTCTTTTTGCCGGTAAGGATCTTCTTGCCGACGAGGTAGTTGTGGACGTTGTCGGTGACCTGAGCACCCTTCGAGATCCAGTGCTTGGTTCGCTCTGCGTCGATAGTATCTACCCCACCCTTTCGGTAGTCGAAGGAGCCGAGTACTTCCAAAAACTTGCCGCTTCGGGTGGCATTCTGAGAATCAGTGACGACGAATCGAAATGATGGATTATTCGTTCGTCCCACTCGCTGCATTCGTATTTTTAGCATGTCGGCCATTCTAACAGAAGTCCACAGAATGGTCAAATTAAAAGGCGCTAGGGGTTCCCCAGCGCCTTCGTGTTTGCCTCAATGGAGGCGCTTGACCTTCGACCACATGCTCGGATGAACACCGAGCTCGCGGAGGTCGAGTATCGCGACGGAGACCAATTTCTCACCGTGGAGCAACGTTTCAAGCTCGTCCGCCTGTCGAGAGAAAGCTTCGGCGAAAGTCTTCACTTTGCCGTTCTCAACCACACGGAAGCGCTTCGCTCCAGTCTTGGTGACCGGAGTCATCTCGTCGACCACGGTCGTTTTGGACAGGTCGTCGTTGAATGTTCTTGCCCGCATGACGGCCGCTTCCTTCGTCGGATACTGCTCGAAGGTGATCCCGAACGGAAACGGCTCGAGGTCTTCGAGCAATCCCGAACGGAAACGCGGCGTGCGTTCCAGAAACGCGTCCATCTTCAGCGAAAGCCATTGGTCGTCGTGCGACCAGAGCTGCTCGCGAGTGATGAAGCCGGAGGTATACATCGGCCGCAGGAACGATTCGGCAAGAGCGTGTTCCCAGCAGAGGCACAGCGGATTGTTATACAGCCAACGAAACAGCAACATGCGGAGCCGAAGGAAAGCCGCGAGACCAGCCGAATCTTCGAAGACCAGCTGACCCTCGCGAATCCGAGCAGACTCCCAAATCCGGCAGACCTCCGGATGTTTAATGATCATTCCCTCGATAGCAAGGAAACCATCCGGATACCAGAGCGGCAAGTTTTCTCTCACTGCAGCAAGGTAGTGATCGGCATCGAGCCCGACATAGCCGAGCTTGTCGGCCGCATCGTTCATGTCGCCGAGAACGCCCTGTCCGGCCACCGTCGAAACAATGAGCTCACCGGGAAGATTCCAGTGTTGGAGGAATGTCTGGAAATCGGACCTTTTGAGAAGTTTCGCGAAATGCAGATCCTCATTGAATGCTTCGCGATCCAGAGCGTGCGTCATGTCACCACCAGCAGCGGTCAGGGTGTCGTGACCGACAGCAGAAACCGTCGCCGGAGCTACCTGCTCATGGAGAAGGTTTGATGCCATGAGCGTCATAAAACCTGCGACGCGACGGCAGTGCGCGACTCGCGTGTGCGAGAAACGCTTGCGCATCGGCTGAGATCGAGCATTGGGAGATGCGACGCTCGAGACTGGGACGCGCAGCGTCGAGAGTTGGGCAATGCCGCTGAGGCGTTCGAAATTAAACACCTTTTCGGATTCGGCAAACAAAGATCCGCGCGGGGCGCAGAAACGAACGCCACCGGAATGCTCGATAATGATCTCCTCCGAGCCGTTGATGGCGTGCCGGCGGCGGATCTCATGAAGCACCGTGGACGGAATTCTCCTAGTCCATGTCGGTTCGCGACGATGTTGGCCCTGGATGTGACCGTAGTGGTTGAGGAGTCCGCCGAACAAAACATCGGGTGAACGATCGCCGTTCAGACCGGCATGCATGGCGACTTCGGCAAACCATTCTTTTCGATCGCAGGCATTCGGCAGGACTTGCATCCCGCGTTTCAGAAACGGTGCCGGTGGTGGAAGACAGATCATGCTCCCCACCTGTGTAGGACCGGCCTCAGCGAGGCCTTTGGCAGTGATCATAACTTGTGTGGGTTGAGGGTTGAGGTTGGTCTCCAAATCGTAGATTGTGGAGAACTGTGCTCCCTTAAAATTGCCATTTTTTGTACGCAATGTCAATCGAACGACGGCGCTCTCGCCAGCTCGAGTTTTTTCTGATATATTCACTGGACATTCACCCATGAACTCCCCATCAAAGACCGCCGGCATTGTCCGCGGCACCGTTTCTGTCAGCTCGAAAGGCGTCGGATATCTCTCGGTAGAAGGCGCGCCGGAAGACGCGGAAGACATCGAAATACAGCCGGATCGCCTCCATACCGCCATGCACGGCGACGAAGTGGAGGTGAAGCCTGTCGCCCAAGACCCGCGCTCCCCTCGCCCGCAAGGCGAAGTGACGAAGATCTGGCAACGAGCGAAGACTCGCTTTGTCGGCGTGGTGGAGATCGAAAAAGGCAAATACTTTTTGATCCCGGACGATCGTCGCATGTATCGCGATTTTGAGATCGTCGAGGACACGAATGGCGCCGAAAAAGCAGGCGTGAACGGTTCGACAAAAACCGTCGCTCTAAAAGACCTCACTGCCGACATGAAAGTGATGGTGGAAATGACCGAATGGACAGAAGGCAAAAATCCGCAAGCCGTTCCATTGAGCATCATCGGCAAGAAAGGAAACAACGACGCCGAGATGTATTCGATCGTACTCGAGAAAGGCTTCGACACGGTATTTCCAAAAGAAGTCGAGGCGGAAGCAGACGAGATCGAGCGCACTCAAAAGCCGATCCCTCCGGCAGAGATCGCCAAGCGCCGCGACATGCGCGATACACTCACCTTCACTATCGATCCACACGACGCCAAAGACTTTGACGATGCCATCTCTTTCAAAAAAGTGACCGGCAGCACCGGCGAAGAGCTCTACGAGATCGGCGTACACATCGCCGACGTGTCGCATTATGTCCGACCTGGCAGCGCACTCGATCGCGAAGCATCGAAACGCGCCTGCTCCGTATACATGGTGGATCGTACTATCCCGATGCTCCCCGAAGTATTGTCGAACGATCTTTGCAGCTTGAATGCACACGAAGACAAGGCGGCTTTCTCTTCGATCTTCGTGATGAATGCCGCAGGCGAAGTGAGCCAGCGATGGTTCGGCCGCACGGTGATCAATTCAAATCATCGCTACACCTATGAGTCCGCGCAGGCGGTACTGACCGGTGAGGTCCTAAAGGATAAAAAAGATTCTGGTGCTCAGTACTCCAAAGAGCTCGCGATCCTAAACGGCATCGCGAAAAAGCTGAATGCGCAGCGCTTCGCGGACGGCTCGATCGATTTTGAAAAGGATGAGGTGAAGTTCGAGCTCGAGCCGGGTACTGGCAAACCGCTGCGTGTCATTTTGAAGAAGCGTTTCGACGCACACAAACTCGTCGAAGAATTCATGCTGCTCGCCAATCGCGAAGTGGCGCTTTTCGTGCACAGCATCGACAGCAAAAAAGAGACCAAGCGCCCAACCCTTTTATATCGCATCCACGATCTCCCCGACCCAGAGAAGCTCGCTGATCTCGCCGAATTCATCAAGGCGCTCGGCTACGAGCTCGAGTCGCACGATGGCAAGATCACTTCGAAGTCGATCAAGCGCATGCTCAATTCCGTGACCGGTACGCCGCATGAGTCGCTCATCCGCACTGCCACTATTCGCTCGATGGCGAAAGCTATCTATTCGACCCAGAACATCGGCCACTTTGGACTCGCGTTCAAACACTACGCGCACTTCACCTCGCCTATCCGCCGCTATCCCGACGTGTTGGTGCATCGCGTGTTGCAGCACTATTTGGATGGACATATCATCCCTGAACACGAGATCGCGACATACGAACGCGCGGCAGCAAAGTCTAGCGAGCGCGAAGTCATCGCAGCCGAAGCGGAACGTTCTTCGATCAAATACAAACAGGTGGAATACATGCTCGACAAGGTCGGACAGACCTTCGAGGGTACGATCACCGGCGTCACCGAATGGGGCATCTATATCGAGGAGAACGCGACGAAGTGCGAAGGCATGGCAAAGATCCGCGACCTTGGCGACGACTTCTATACTTTGGACAAGAAAAATTATCGACTCGTCGGCGACAAGACCAAGAAAATGTACACTCTTGGCGACATAGTGAAGTTCAAGATCATCGCAGCCGATATGGAGCGAAAGGCGTTGGATTACCTGATCGTGAAGTAGCTCGAAATAAATCGCGAGACTCTGTAATGTTTTGATGTTTTGCTCGTCTCAGTAGGTGAATGGTCAACCAAACTGAGTAGCCTTTTATTTGCATAACATATCAAACACATGACAACTGTAATAAACAACCCGGGGAACGGCGAAGGTTCAGATTCAGCGGTAAGCGTACTCATCCTCGTTCTTGTGCTTGTGGCGGCAATCGCGCTCTTCTTTATTTATGTTTTGCCGGCAATGCGAGATGACAGAGAGGCTCCGCGAGACAACAGCGTGAATATTGATCTCCAGCTGCCTCCGCCAAAGACTCAAGATTCTTCGACACCTGGGGCGTACTAGTACAAGTTACTGTGCGTATCAATGATCAAAAATTGGACCTTATCATCTGAGATTTGATAGATCGCCCGCACATTTCCGGTGATATTAATACTCCGATACCCCGCGTATTCACCGTGGAGAGGATGATTATGTAATTCAGGAGCCAGCGGATCCTCCATGAAAATCGCCAGACGCTCATCGCACTTTTTTCGCACTTTTATCGGCAATTTCCGGTACTGCTTTTGAAACTGCTTATGATATTCGACTCGCATGCTAAACATATGCTAAGCGTTGAGTCTCTTGATCATTTCTTTTGCTGAGGAGAATGGCCCGACCATATTCTTCGAGTGCTTCACATCAGATGAAAGCTTTCTCAAAAGAGCAGCAGTCTTTTTGTTTGGCATCGGATGGCTGGAGAAAGTCACGGTACGAGCGCCAACGAATTCCTTGATATTTTGATTAATAACGGCATTCAAAGAAACACCAAGCGTGTGGGCCAATTTCTGCGCTTCCTGCTTTAATCCCTTTTCAATTTTAATGCTCAACATAGTTTGCATACAAAGAGTAGTTTATGAATATATCTAAAGTATATACTTTAGATATATCTTGTCAACAGATCATTTAACCTCCAGTTTTTGGCTATTTCGCCACCATCACTGCTTCCTCAAAAGCGATCGAAAGGAGCTTTGAGATACCATCGCTGCCCATAGTGACGCCGTATACGACGCCGGCGCGAGACATGGTCTCGCGGTTGTGGGTGATGAGGATGAGCTGAGAATATTTGGAAAGATTTTCGATCATATCGCCATACTTGCGAGAGTTGGCTTCGTCGAGCGCGGCGTCGGTCTCGTCGAGGATGATGAATGGTGGCGGATTGACTTGAGACATGGCGAAGAGGAGCGCGATCGAAGTGAGCGCTCGTTCTCCGCCGGACAACATCATCAAACCCTTGGTCTTTTTGTGCGGCAAGCTGACTTGGATCTCAATGCCCTCTTTGATTTTTTCCGGCTCGTCGTCTTCACCATCAGACATTTCGTCGCCCCCATCATCACCAGTGAGCAGACTGAGCGCTGAGCGGCGCTTTTTCTTTTCTTCTTTCACGAGGGCGAGCGAAGCGGTGCCGCCGCCAAACATGAGCGAGAAGAAGTTTTGAAATTGGGTATTTATTTTGTCGACGCCGGTGCGGAATTCGCTGTTCAGTTTCTCCTCGAGTTCCTTGATCAAGGTCGTGAGCGATTCAGCCGACTTGTGTAGGTCCTCTATTTCGCGAGCCAAAAAAGCGTCGCGTTCTTCGGACTCGCGGAATTCTTTCAGGACTTCATCGCCGCCCGCGCCACCGGACTCCTCCAGGCGGATCTTGATCTTTTCGATGGCCCTGCGGCGCTCCACTTGCAGCGCTCGCGCTTCGGCGAGCACAGCAGCTGCTTCTTCTGAGGTCGCAAGGAGTGAAGCAAAATCAAGCACTTCGCGGCCGACCAACATGCCCGCCTCGCCCATTTCACGTTTCAAATCTTCGGCTTCGATCGTCACCCGCTCTTCCACTGCTCGCAAGCTAGAGAGTCTTCCATTCAACTCACTTTGGCGAGCCATTATCTTCAGTATCGTCTTCTCTGCTTCGAGACCGCCCTCCTTTTCTTTTTCAATCTCGTTCTTCAGGCGGAGATATTCGTTGGTCAATTCGGCCTCGGCGTCGCGTACCGCGCCGGCACGCTTTTCCACATCGAGTTTTTCTGCACGCAGGCGCACCAGCTCCTTCTGCAAATCTTCCTTCTGCGACTCGCCGACATCACCACGATTGCTCGAAATGAAGCCGGTAAACATCTCGCGGATCTTCACCAACACAGCGCGGAAATTCCCCTCATTCACCTGGGCGATTTCCGTCTCGACGGTCTGCACCAGCGCACGCACATCGCGGAGATATACCGTTTTGTTTTCCTCAACAGCAGAAGCTTGGTCGATCCGACGAATCGCTCGTTCGACACCTGCAATTTCACCCTCCAACCGCCCCAACTCGCGATTCAATACATCCCGCTGAGCTCGCTCGCCTTTCAGCTTCGCCTCCACCGCCAACAACTCACCACTACGACCACTTTCTTTCTGCGACGCCTCGAGCGTCTTTTTGGCATGAGCCAATTCGGCTTCCAGCGTCTTCATTTCTGCCAAGGGGGCATACTTTTCCTTCTCCAACAACTCCTTCTGATATTTCACATACAATTCCTCTCGTTTGAAATATTCTTTGTACAGTTGCACCAGAGACAACTTCATCTCGCGGGCCTTCTCGAGCTTCTCCACCTGCTTGCGCAAAAATTTCAGATGCGGCGCGATCTCACGACGCAATGATTCCACCGACTTGATATTCTCATCGGTCTTCTCGAGCTTGCGGAGCGATTCTTGCCGCTTGTATTGATATATTTTCAGACCAAGAGCATCTTCGATCATCTCGCGACGCTCGAACATGTTGGTATTCAACACCCGATCGGCCTCGCCCTGAGAGATGATGTGGTGGCCGGTGGCCCCCACGTGCGCCGAAGCGAGAAGCTCGATG
>CAZRTH010000007.1:0-52482 GCA_964602975.1 uncultured Candidatus Saccharibacteria bacterium
TACCCGCGGATTTTGCATACAAAAGTATGAAGAAAGTATGCAAAATCCGCGGGTACTTGAAAATGTCAGCGGACACCCATTACCAAGGGTCTGTTTCATAAAACTTTACGAACTTCGCCGAAACGGACCACGATCATTTCCTTCATTTCGAGCAGTGACAAGGTGATATTCGTCTCCGAGGCACTCCAACCAAGCTCCTGGGTGACCTCATCGCGTGTCTTTGGCCTGTCCAGTATCTTGAAGAGCATTTTTTCCGCAATAGTGAGATCGGCGCTTTTTGTCGAACCTCTCGTTGAAGCTCTTTCCATGTTGTTTCTACCCCGAATCTTCTCAACCTCAAACCCGAGTGCCACCAACACATCATGCGCGCAGGTCACGGGTGTTGCGCCTTTTGAAATGAGAAAGTGCGAGCCGGCGGCATGTTCGGAAAAGATGGAGCCGGGGACGGCGAGAATGTCGCGATTTTGGTCGGTGGCGAGCTGGCTGGTGATGAGTGTGCCACTTGGACGTTTAGCCTCAATCACTAGCGTGGCATGCGACAGACCGGACATGATACGATTGCGTTCCGGAAAATGCCGCGGGGCAGGGCGAGTGCCGGGCGGATTCTCCGAAACGAGACAGCCGCCTTCGGCGAGAATACGCCGCGCAATGTGTTGGTTTGAAGGCGGATATATAGAATTATCGTCGAGGCCAGAACCAAGTACGGCGACAGTCTTCAGTCCGGCATGTAGGGCAGCTTCGTGGGCAATGCCATCGATGCCAAGCGCTAGGCCGGAGACAATAGTAATTGGGTACCCGCGCAGGCCGGCAATGATCGCCTCGCATGCTTCGCGGCCATACGGCGTGTATTGTCGCGATCCGATCACGCAGAGTAGTTTACGTCCGCCACTCATACCGCCCTCCGCATATCCATGCAACAAGCTCTCGTCGCCTCTATAATAGAGTCGTTTTGGCGCATGTTTGATCTCTTTGAGCTGGCGGGGCAGCTTTTCGGCCGAAAGTTCGAAAATGTTGTGTTCCATTCCAGAATTGTACGATTTCTGATATGATGAAAACAAGCAAAAAGTTTATTTTTTCTTGAACAATGCTTGATATTAAATTTATCAGAGAGAATAAAGAGCTGATACAGCTTGCTGCAAAGCGGAAATCAGTACCTTTCGATGTCACTGCATTGGTCAATGTCGATGACAAGCGCCGCGAGCTCATGACCTCGCTCGAAAAGAAGCGCGCCGAGCAAAACGCGTACAGCGAGCGCATTGTGAAGGCGGCTACTTCGGCCGATCCGAACGAGCGCGCCGATCTTATCGCGCAAATGAAAACCCTCAAGGATGGCATGCAGGCCGAGGAGGAGTCGCTCAAACAGACGCTGAAAGAATGGCAGGCTTTGATGGTGCAGGTGCCAAATATTCCCGACATGTCAGTGCCGGACGGTACCAGCGACGCGGAAAACAAAGAGGTGAAGGCTTGGGGCGAGATCCCAAAATTTGAATTTGAACCGAAGTCACATATTGAATTGATGGAGGCACTCGATCTTTGCGACTTCAATCGTGGTACAAAAGTGGCCGGCTTCCGAGGGTATGTTTTGAAGAATGACGCGGTGTTGCTCAACTTTGCGCTTTGGCAATTTGTCCTCGAGCATTTTGTGAAGAAAGGTTTCTCTCCGGCGATTGTGCCATCGTTGGTGAACAAAAACCTGCTCACCGGTACCGGCTATCTTCCGCAAGGCGAAGAAGATCTGTACAAGACTCAGGACAATTCATATCTTGCCGGCACTGGCGAAGTCGCTGCGATGGGCTACTACATGGACGAGACGCTCGACAAGGCTCAGCTGCCAAGCAAGCTGCTCGCTTTTTCTCCATGCTTCCGTCGCGAGGCCGGTGCGCATAGCAAGGATACTAAAGGCGTGAAGCGCGTTCATGAATTTTTCAAATTTGAACAGGTGATCTTGTGCGAAGCGAGCCATGAGAAGAGTGTTGCTTTCCATGAAGAATTGTTGGCGAATGTCGAAGAGCTAATGCAGTCGCTCAATATTCCATATCATGTGGTGCTCAATTGTGCTGGTGATCTCGGTCTCGGCCAAGTGAAAAAGTACGATGTCGAGGCTTGGGTGCCTTCGCAAAAAGCGTGGTGCGAGACTCACTCTTGTTCGTATTTCCATGATTTCCAAACACGCCGACTCAATATCCGATACAAAGACACCGACGGCAAGATGCGTTTCGCGCACTCTTTGAACAATACCGCTCTCGCCAGCCCACGTATCCTTATTCCGATCCTCGAAAACAACCAGCAGGCCGATGGATCGATCAAGATCCCGACTGTCTTGCAGAAGTATATGGGCGGTCGCACAGTAATTCCTGCTACGCCAGCTAAAGGGAATATCTAAATGGCGATCGGGCGTTCATCGAACCTCGTTTCTCCGCAATATGCTCGTCGCCGGCGGCAGCAATTAATCCGCCAGTCGGTCGCCGCCGGCGTTTCGTTGATCATTATCTTTTCGAGCATTGTTTTTATTTCTCGTCTTGAGATCTTCCGGATCCAGTCCGTGAAGATAGAGGGCAATTCCGTGACTGCTGCGAGCGATATTGAGCAGAGAGTCGCTCAACTCACTGCAGGGAAATATCTTTTTCTGTTTCCGAGGAACAACATTTTACTCTACCCGAGGCGTGGGATTCTTTCGGCGATTCGGACGCAGTGGTTGAGGATCGATGAAGCTTCGGCGAAATTGAATGGCCAATGGAGCGGCCATCCGATGCTTGTCGTGAAGGTCAGTGAGCGTCAGCCGATGTACGTATGGTGCGGATACTCGGCGCCGGCGCCAGTGCAGCCGGGCTCGGTCGGCGAGCAGTGCCTCTATTCCGACGAGACCGGCTATCTATACGCGCCGGCGCCTACCTTTTCCGGCACTCCATATATCAAATTGTACGGTGGCATCGCTACCGGCACCCCAGCGGCAGGCGCGCACTATCTCGCATCATCCACCCCCGGTTCCTTCGGCAGCTCGCTCTCTTTTGTTTCAGCGATCAGCGGTGTCGACTTTTTCAGCGCCGCCTTCAAACCGCTCGCTCTCATCGCCAAGGACGACAAGAACAGGAATGAGTTTGAAGTGGTGACCATTAGCGGCGCGCGCGTCCTCTTCACCCTTGATCAGGATATTCAACGCTCTATCGAGGCTTTTCGGCGAGTGGTGACAGCCGAAAAACTGTCCTCCCAGCCGATCGACTACATCGACCTTCGCTACGGCAACAAGGTGTATTACAAAATCCGCTAGCTAGGGTATACTATTGAGGATGAAAGCGCTCGCTCTCTCCTGGCAGTATCTCAAATGGCACTATTCTCGAGCATTTGCCGACATGGTTCGGCTCATCGGCCGTGCGTATTGGTTTGAGTTCCACTTCTTTTCGCTTCCGCTCATCCTCGACTCATTCTTTGAGCCATGGAAGCGTCTTGGCGAGGAGCATGGCGAAAAATTCCACTTGCAGCAGTGGGCGCAGGCGACCATCATCAATACGTTGATGCGCCTCATCGGTATCGCTCTTCGGTCGATGATCCTGATATTCGCTCTCATTGCATTGATCGCGACCACTTTTGTCATTGCGTTGTTTGTCGCGGCGTGGTGCATTTTGCCGTTGCTCATTCTCGCCCTCATTGTCAAAAGCATCGTCTTGATTGTTTCATAATATTTCACGCCAATGGACACCCAGATCATTTATCAAAAAATTCGACCATTTGCTCCGGCTCTTGCATTGGATGCACTTGTTGGTTCTAGTCGCCGAAGGACGATTCGCCAGATCTGCTCGATCATCTTTTTTGCAGCTCTGCTTTTCGTACTCACGGGCAAGGGAGGTAACATCGCCCTCGGCCTGTTCTGCATATCGTTCGCCATTGTGTTGAAAGTATACGCTGAAGAATTTTTCTTCAATTCATATGCACACGACGAAAATGCCGATTGCTCCTTCATGCTCGCTTCGATCCTATATCGCTGCACCTCGCTTCACCCGACTGCCGTATTCATTCTTTCTCCTTTTGGCCGCTGGACATTGTTGCGTTGCGGCATCGATCGGATCTCGACGCAAGCGTATCTTTCGCAAATGAAGAATTCTGCGCCGCTCTCTTTGAATCTTTCCGAAGTCCGTACCTTTGCGCAATTTGTCGAGGAACTACTCCACGCTGATACTGCTTTCGCGCAATTCTTGCGAGAGTCTGGCGTGGAGAAGAACGCGTGCGTTGCCGCTGCCGAATGGTGTGAGATCCGCGAGCGAGCGAGAATACAGCAGGCGCGTTGGTGGGGACATGAACAGCTGGCTCGTATTCCGGGCATCGCCAAAGACTGGTCGTATGGCAAGACATATCATCTCGACCGTTTTAGTCGCGACGTCATCGCAGAAGCTCGACGTCGCTCAGCCCTCGGAGCGTCTTTCCGACGAGGGGAGATAACGGCAGTGGAGAATGTGCTGGTCCGAGATGGTTCAGCGAATGTGCTGCTGGTTGGGGACAAAGCGAATGGTGTGATGGATGTACTATACGGCCTGGCGAGAATGATGGATCTCGGTACTGCGTATCCTGAGATCGAGCACAAGCGGCTGGTGCTTCTCGATACGGCCTCTATCATCGCTTCATCAAACGGCCGTACCGACTGCGAGCAGCTACTCATCAATGTGTTTAATGAAGCGGTGAAAGGGGGGAATGTCATCGTGGCGATCGACGAGTTTGCTCTATTTGTACGAGATACGGCGGCGTTGGGGATCGAATTGCAATCTTTCCTCGCTCCATATCTTTCCTCCGGCAGTATACAGATCATTGGCGTGACAAATGTTCATTCTTTCCATCAGACGATCGAATCGAAGCCGGAATTGAGTCGATTTTTTGAAAAGATATTGCTTGCGCCGCTAGACAGCAGAGCTCTTGTGGAGATGCTTGAATCGGAGATCGAGCGCGTAGAGCGAATGGATGGTGTCTTTTTCACCTATTTGGCACTGAAAGAAGTGGTGGACAGCGCGGAACGATATTTTGCCGACGGTTCGGGTATCGACAAGGCACACGATCTGGTCGCAGAGGTGGCGCCGTTTGTGCGAAAGCAAAAGCGGTCGATCATTCAGCGGGAGGACGTTTTGAATATCGTGAGCCAAAAGACCGGTATTCCTCTGGGCGAGGCGAGCGAGGGAGAGAAGGCGGCTTTGCTGAAGTTGGAAACTATTTTGCACAAGAGGGTCATCGGCCAAGATGCGGCTATTCAAGCCATCAGCAATGCCATGCGACGAGCGCGATCGGGGGTCAACAATTCGAAGCGGCCAATGGGCTCGTTCCTGTTCCTCGGTCCGACTGGTGTCGGCAAAACCGAAGCAGCAAAGGCACTCGCTGAAGTGTTCTTTGGCAGCGAAGAGCGCATCACCCGTTTTGACATGTCTGAATATCGCACTGCCGACGCGCTCACTCGCCTCATCGGTTCAGCCGGAGATGCGACGCCGGGCATTTTGGCTTCACGCTTGCGCGACCGGCAGTATGGCGTGTTGTTGCTCGATGAATTTGAAAAGACCAGTCCGGCTGTACACGATCTCTTCTTGCAGATACTCGACGAAGGCTTCTTCACTGACGCGAGCGGTGAGCGAGTGAACGCGCGCAACACGATCATTATCGCCACATCGAATGCTGGTAGTGACGTGGTGTGGAAGCTCGTTGGGGAGGCGGGCACAGAAACAACATCGATACAGAGCAAGAAACCGGAGATCATTGATGCCATTGTCGAGCGGGCGATCTTCAAGCCGGAATTGTTGAATCGTTTCGACGATATCGCGCTTTTCCAGCCATTGTCTGCTGTTGATTTGGAAAAAGTGGCGCGTCTGATGCTGGCAAAATTGAACAAGCGGCTGGATGAGAAGGGATTGAGTGTCGAGATATCCGATGAGCTGGTGTCGTATTTGGTGAAGACGGGTAACGATCAAAAATTCGGCGCACGAGCGATGAATCGTGTCATTCAAGAGAAGGTGGAGCAGGCCGTGGCGAAGGCGCTTTTGAAAGGCGAGGCGAAACCTGGTACAGTGCTGCGTATCCGACCCGAGGAGCTGTAGTGGGCGCGAGGATTGCGCCGGTTGGAAATTGTACACATGAAACGATTTTTCCCGAATATCACCAACGTTATTGCGGATATCTTTGAGCGAGCATTTTTGCCGGAATTGCCCCGAGGTGATTTGTGGTATCGATTGAAGCAGGCCAAGGTCGGGCCGCTTTTTGTGTTGGCGCCGATGGCTGATGTCACCGACGCCGCTTTTCGAAGTATCATCGCGAAATATAGCCGAATGGGTCAAGGGGTCTCGGGCGGTCCCGATGCGATGTGGACGGAATTTGTATCGGCTGATGGTTTGGCTCGTGCGCCGAAAGTGGGTAGGGACAAACTCTTGCGCGATTTGGTATATAGCGAAGCGGAACGTCCGATCATCGCACAATTTTTCACCTCCACTCCGGCACACATGGAGCAGGCGGCTGAATTGGCGACAGAGCTTGGCTTTGATGGTATCGATATCAATATGGGTTGCCCGGACAAGAGTATCGAGAAGCAGTGTGCCGGAGCAGCGATGATGAAAAATCCGGCGGCGGCTCGGAGGGTGATTCGCGCGGCGCAGAAAGGCGCCGCGCGAGCCGCCGCCCGCCTTGGAAAACCGGTATTACCGGTCTCGGTGAAGACTCGTATTGGCTATGGCAAAAACGAATTGGCGACTTGGCTACCGGCGCTTCTCGCGGAGCGGCCGGCCGTCATCACTGTTCATGCTCGCACGCGCAAGGAACTTTCATTGGTCCCTGCGCGTTGGGAAGACGTGCGCGAGGCAGTGGCTATTCGCGACAAGGTGCAGGCGGGCTTGCCGGTCGAGAAACGAACGTTTATCTTTGGCAATGGGGATGCTCGAAATCTGGCCGACGCTCGCGAAAAGGCGAGTGTGAGCGGTGTCGATGGGGTGATGTTCGGTCGTGCTATTTTTGGCAATCCGTGGCTGTTCGACGAGAGTGCCGACATGCAGCTTGGGCCCGATGGTTTTTTCAGCCAGCGGCAGATCGAGGAGCGACTGCGAGTGATGGTGGAGCACACGGAGTTGTTCGAAAAGCTATTGGGAGACCTGAAGAATTTTTCGATCATGAAGAAGCACTACAAAGCGTATGTGCACGGTTGGGAAGGGGCGAAAGAGCTGCGCGCGCTGCTGATGCAGACCAATTCGGCAGCAGAGGTGCGGGCGATAGTTGAGGCGTATTTGAATTCTTTGCGATAGGTGGCTAAACGCTAGGCGCGAAGCATGCACGCCTGTTTTCTCACAGCCGCTGACCTGCTGCCTCGGTGACATTTTTACGTACCCGCGGATTTTGCATACGAAAGTATGAAGAAAGTATGCAAAATCCGCTGGTACTTATTTTTGTTCGCTGGTACCACGCATCACCCAGCATCGCGAGACACTTCTCGGGCCGCTCTAGCTTCACTTTTTTCAAAAGTCGGTATACAATTATGAGCGGTAGGGTCAGAACACCTCGATCGGTTGAGCTCGACCAAGCTCATACAAAGACCGATTGATACAATGGAAGGGAACAACGACAGTGAAAAGCACACTCGGTCATTGCCACGGGAATCGGAACAGTTCGGCACAAGATGCACGGACGGTTTACGGTTCGTTCTCGCCACAGTCCAACAATCAGTCCGCTTTCGAGAAGCGGTAGATCGGAGGTGATCATCTTCTCAGAGACAACCTGTGTCAGAGTTTTGCCGAAGTCCTTTTGGTAAAATTGCTCGCACAGGCTCAGCATAATGCCGGCATTCAGGTGAATGTGTCTTTGCTCTTCGCGCCCGCTACACTTTTCTCGGAGTTGGTGCGGTGTGTTGAGGTGGCCCGGCCAGAGTTGCTCTCTGGCCGGGCTTTTCATTTTCATTTTTTCGCGAATTTATTCGACCATTTTTCAATGAAAAAAACCGCAGACAGGGGCTTGGGAGCCCGCTGTCTGCGGTCGTGATATCTGCGAGGTGCAGTCGTGATGTCGTGGCTTTGAGTTACCGAACCCTTGTGCAGGTCACGCCTGCGATCCCCGACACCAACCAACTGTTGAACCAGTCGTTGTCGGTCAATACGCTCATCCCGAAGGAATTGGGCGACCAAACCATTGAGCCTGTGCGGAACACCTCCGTTGCGTTGTAGTTGAATGCCATCCGAACAATCTCGTCACTCCCAGTCCAGACGCTCGTCGAGAGCGCCGAGGAGGGGGTGAGTGGTTGAGCGAATGCTCCGCGGAGTTCGAAGTAGCGGACTTGTCCGGCGGGGATCACAATGGTTGTTTGATCACCGCCAACCGTTTTTGCGTAAACGCTGAACGGTGCGCCATTGGTCACACTGGTGACGCCGCCGATATTTCCATCGGGAGCCACTCCGGTGATCGGCTGGCTGAATCCTGGATCGGTGTAGCTGTAGAGGCTTGCCGATTGTAGGGCAGCTTCCGTGCCAGCCGTGAGGAATGACCATTTGCCAAGGCTCACATCTCCTGCCGCATGAGCTGCGACAGCGAAACGAAGCAGGCGACCGTCACCAAGGCCGATGTTTGAGATCGGCTGAGGCAGAAAGATCGGATAGGACTTAAATACCACAAGCCCTTGCGCATACGTCGCGCCAGTGGCGTTGATATTTCGTCCCGAGATCGCCCCAACCCCATACGTGTCTTGCGGGTGGCCGCTATCGTAGTTGACTCGCGCGTTACCGATCCTGACCAAGTCTGCCTTCATGGTGATGGTCTTGGTTTGGCCCACTTGAATCAGCGGTCGGGTGCTGAGCACACACGTTGTGTTGGTGTTTGTCCCAACAAAGAACGCGGCGCCGATCTGTGTGTTTCCATCCCACAGAGTGACCTGATCAACACTTCGCCCTCCTTCAGAGTAGTTCAACTTGAGCCCCACCTGCATCAGGAGGGTGTCTTCGAGTTTGGCGTTGAAGTCGAGGGTGCCGATTACTGCGGCGCTCGTTCCACTGGCCGCGATACCTATCGGGGCAAGTGTTGCTTGGTCCGAACTCACTGACAGCGAGCCGGACGCACACTCGACAAATCGGAAGAAGCGACGATTGGCATTCTGCATGCCGGTGGCAGCGAGTTTCCGATTTACGTCTGGGACGAGCAGGGTTTGCTCGTCCTGCCAGGTGGTGAGATCGGTCGAGGTTTGCAAGGCGTAGTAGCTACCCGGATTGGCGTTGGTCATGATGACCAGCAGCGACTGATCGGGCCACAGTTGCAAGTTGCTGATGCCTGGCGCGGCACCAGCTCCGAGCGCCATTAGGGTGAGGAGCAGGATGGTTGGCAGAGTGATGAACGAGCTGAACGTCTTCATTACGGATCCTTTGTGTTTGTGGAATTGAGGCTTCTTGCAGATGCGAAACAGTCGCATCTGTGACCACTTTGAATTGTCAAAAAGCCAAGTTTTGCTAGGGCGAATTATATCGCAAAAACACAGAAAAGTCAATGGTTCAGGCGTGGCTCTGTATAAGCCTCTTTTTCTGCTATACTTTCCGCATGAAAGCCGAGGAAAAGAGCAAGAAATCCGCTGGCGAGAAGCAGGCAGGACATTCTGCTTTGTATCGCAAATATCGCCCAGCGAGCTTTGCTGACGTGCTCGGCCAGGAGCAGGTAGTGAGGGCGCTTGAGGGTGCGGTGAAGGGAAAAATCTCCCACGCCTACCTCTTTTCCGGTTCGCGCGGCACAGGCAAGACCTCGGTGGCGCGCATTTTTGCCGAGGCGATCGGTTGCTCCTCGAACGACCTGTATGAGATCGATGCAGCTTCCAACCGCGGCATCGACGATGTCCGCGAGCTTCGTGAAGCGGTGAACACGTTGCCGTTCGAGTCGCCATACAAGGTGTACATCATCGACGAGGTGCACATGCTCACCAAGGAGGCCTTCAACGCGCTGCTGAAAACGCTCGAGGAGCCGCCAGCGCACGCTGTGTTCATTTTGGCGACTACCGATCCGGAGAAATTGCCGCAGACGGTGGTGTCGCGCTGCCAAACCTTTGCCTTCAAGAAGCCAGGGACGGAGCTGTTGAAAGAAAGCGTGTTGCGTGTGGCCAAGGCCGAAGGGTTCAAGGTGGAGGCTGCCGCGGCGGAGCTCATCGCTCTGCTCGGTGACGGTTCGTATCGTGACACGCTCGGTGCGTTGCAGAAAGTGTTGGGGGCGGTGGGGGGAAAATCGGTGACCCTCGAGGACGTCGAGCGTGTAACCTCGGCGCCGCGCTCGAAGCTGGTGCAGGATTTCATCGCTGGTCTCGGCGAGGGCAATGCCGACAAAGCGCTGTCGGTGATCCGACAGACACAGGAACACGGCGTCGATGCGAAGATCTTCATGACGCTCGTATTGCAGAAGATCCGCTTCATCTTGCTGATGCGTATCTCGCCAGAGATGGAGAAGCTGGCCAAGGAGCAGTTTGCCGAGGCGGACTTTCTGTTTTTGAAGAAGTGCGCGGGGGAGGGGGCGGGTAGCGCAGCAGGTGCTGCGCCTGGTGCTGGCGCGAAGATCAACTCAAAGGTGGTGCTCGAACTACTCGCGGCTCTCGAGCAGACCGGCAGCTCACCGATCCCTCAGCTACCGCTCGAACTTGCGGTTTTGCGGTTGGTGGGGCAAGATAAATAGTATTGCGGGATCGTCTAATGGTAGGACACATGCCTTTGGCGCATGGTATCTTGGTTCGAGCCCAAGTCCCGCAGCCAAATTGGTAGAAATACCAAGTCATCAAATGAGGATTCTGGCCATTTTTAGTCTGTCACAGACAAAAAACGGCACCAGGGTCTTCCTGATGCCGTCGGTGTTTGGTGGTAGTCGAATTCCTTCTCAACCCGCTTGTTCTGGCGGGAGGTGCCGGACAAAGAAGTTGGGGACGTGAAGCATCGGTTCAAACTTGATGCAGTAGAAGTGGAATACCACAGGTCCGTTTCCGGATTCGACGTAGGGCTTGGTCATGTGTTCCAGATCACCCGAAGGTTGTTTGAGAGGGACCGTTGTGTCTGGAACCCAATACCCATTTGCGTTGACCACGTGTGTGTCCTTGATCTGGAAGATGGGACGATGGTTGATCCACTCGACCGACTCGATTCTCCCCATGAAGCGTTCGTGGCCTTCGACTGCATACTCCTCCCAGACCTCAAGCCACATTCCAACAAAGTCTGGACCACTTGCCTCAAGCTTCTCCCAGGCTTCATTGCACCGTTGCCTCTGGCGACGATAATACTCTTCGCGCTTCTGTGCCTGTTCTGCCTCCGACATGACTGATGTGCTCATAACAATCCTTTTGTTGAGGGTCAGACCCGATTAAACCATAGATATAGATGTGACGCAACTATCTCAGCGGCGCGCCATCTTCGCCCCCTTCAACCCTTCAGCAATCCTCGCATACACCTCCGCATACAGCTCCTCCAGCGGCACTCCATAGATGACGGCGAGCTTGAAGAGATTCACGAGATTGGGAGCTGCCAACCCCTTTTCCCAGTGCGAAATGCGGTCAGCACTCGTATGGCCAAGCATTTGAGCCACTTCAAGCTGAAGAAGCCCAGCTTCCTTTCGGAGCCGCTTCAGTGCATTGGGGAAGAGACATTCTGTGTTCATGGTGATATTCTAGTTAGTGGGTAATTGTAGTGAAGGAGCCGAATCTTGCCGCAGGTGGCAAGTGGATCCGTATCAGGGTATGCTGTCCTTATGTCCTACCTTTCCCAACAAGCCAAAGATGAGTTCAAAGCCATCTACCGCGAGGAGTTCAAAAAGGACATCACCGATGACCAAGCCGATGAAATGGGCACCCGGCTGCTTCGTCTTTTTGACCTCTTGGGCGGCAATGCGAGGCATACGCAAAAGCCTTCGCCCTCGCACCATCACCCTGACCGAGTTTCCACCAGTTGATTCACTTACCATGGTGGTCTCGAAAGAATTGGTATATCCGCTCGACCAGTCGCCTCGCCCTTTGGTGATTGTCCTGCGTTCGCACTTCCTCTACGTGCCCCAGCCAGTTTGAGACAGCCCACGCTTCAAAATGTGGCTGATGGCTCGAGATACATGTAAGAGCCTCGGGTGTTAATTACTCTTAGTTTTTGCTATCATATTTTTGTGACCGGAATTTTCTATCATGGCTCAAAACAAAGTGGTATAAAGGTTTTTAAACCCACGATACATGTCGTGGGGAATGGTCGACCTATCGTATTTGCTACAGATAATAAGCTCTATGCACTCTCGATGATTTATGGAACCGGCGCAGACATTGCGGTTTCGTATTCTCTCAATCCTGTCACAGGAAAGAAAGAAATGTATTGCGATGAACTGTCGTCAGATGCATTGAAACTCTTTGAACAAGAAGGGTATCTCTATGAAGTTAATTCAAAATCCTTTATTCCAAGTCCTGAAGGTTTGGAGAGTGAATTCATAAGCTATGAGGAGGTACCAGTGCTTAAAGAAATAAGGATCGCCAACCTTGCTGAAGAATTAAAGAAAAGCGATGTACATTTCATACCCTATATGGACGTGCCTGAATCAATGAGTAAAAGAGGTAAGAAGCTAGGTGAATCAGCTGGAAGAGAACATGCCCCAGATCGGTTTAAATAGACTATATGAAAAACTTAAAAATCGTTATCGAAAATCCCAAAGGAAGTTATAAGTCATTCGAGATCGAAAGTGATCCCGTGTGGAAGGATTATCCATTGGCGGGTGTAACGTATCCAGTTGATTATGGATATATTGAGGGATACAAAAGCGAAGACGATCATGACCTCGATGTCTTTATTGGTACAGGTAAAATGAACGGCTATTTCAAGGTATGGCGTTATGACGTTCCTCTGGAAACAAAATTTGCTATAGGTGTGACTGAAAATGAGTGGAATGAGATTGTCTCAATTTATAATCCAGTTATTAATGAGAAGAAAGTATTTGTTTCTGAAGATGAGTTTAGAAAAACTCTGGAAAGTTACAAGCGATAGATTTTGAATATTGTGACCGAGGAGGTCACTAAGCAAAAAACATAACATGAACCCCCACCGCATCTACACAATGAGCGAGGCGCTACGCAATAAGGAACTCCGCGCACCGAGGAACCCCTTGCTAGGTGAACCATCGTTCACCTATAATAGTTAGGTGAATGAAGCTCAGAAACAAAAAACCATTCTCCATATCGATGGCGATGCGTTCTTTGTCGGTGTCGAGGTGGCCAAGAACCCGAAGCTCAGAGGCCTGCCTGTCGTGACGGGCGAGGAGCGTGGCATTGTCTCGGCACTGTCATACGAGGCAAAAGCGCTCGGCGTCGTGAGAGGGATGCCGATCTTTAGAGTGAAAAAAGATTTTCCAAAGATCATCGTTCTTCCTGGAGACTATGCGTCATACGTCAGGTACTCTCGGATGATGTTCGACGTGGTGCGCAGGTATGCCGATGATGTCGAGGAATACAGCATCGATGAATGTTTTGCCGACCTCACCGGCCTGGATCGACCTCTGAAGATGACATACTTGCAGATGGCGCAACGGATCAAGAAAGAGATCACCGAGGAGTTGGGGTTGTCCGTTTCGATCGGTCTCGCGCCGACAAAAGTATTGGCAAAAGTCGCCTCAAAATGGGTGAAGCCGAACGGCCTCACGGTGATCGATCGCGCCTCGATATTTGATTTTCTTGAACATACGTCGATAGAAAAGATCTGGGGCATTGGACCGAGAGCTTCTGAATCATTGAGGCGAAAGGGGATACGCACTGCGGCAGATCTCGCTCGCAAAGACTTGTCATGGATGCAGGCCCATTTTTCAAAACCGTACCTGACCATCTGGCAGGAATTGAACGGTATTTCTGTCGCGGATATTAACCCGGAGAAAAAGACCGTCTACTCCTCGATACAAAAGACTCGATCATTCCATCCCAGCACCAACGATGTAACCTTCCTCCTCTCCCAACTTTCGAAACACATCGAGGATGCGTGCGCGAAGGCTCGACACTTCCGACTTGCGCCAAAGAAAGTATCTTTTTTCCTGAAGTCAAAGGATTTTGTGTACTTCAATCATACAGTTCCGCTCTCATCACCAACAAACGCGCCCGAGATCATCGTTTCTCTGGCCGTGAGGGATTTTCAGAAGATCTATGCAGGCAAAACACTGTACCGCACCGCGGGCGTGACTCTTCATGATCTGGTTCCATCAGGTGCTCACCAGGCCGATCTCTTTGGGAATGACGAGATGATGGGGAAGCTCGAGGAAGTGCACGGCCGGATCGATAAGTTGGAGGATAAATTTGGCAGGCGGACGGTGTACCTGGCCTCGACCCACAACGCCCTCCAACAGAAGGTGAAAGGTACCGATGCTGATGATCTTGATCGAGACCTGCTGTTTTTGTAGGGCGATTATTGCTATTGACGCAGGATAAATTATATGGTAGCTTTTGCCTGTTCGTTGAAAATTCAACACTCAACCCAAGGTCGAAAAATGAAAACTAATGTGACGGTTCGCAACATCACTGGGGCGTTCGTCGGCGGCATGACAGGCATTCTGACCTGCTACTACGTCGGTCTGACCTTCATGCCCCTCGGATGTCTCGTCGGTGTCGTGCTGGGATTTTGGCACGACAGGCTCCTGTCCGATTACGGACAATACTTGGCGGCAGCCCGCCAGTTTGCAAGTCGGTGCAGGCAAGAATCCGGGAAGTGGCTCGCAAACGCCGCGTCCTACATCAAGTCCCCCATGGATCACCTGCGTCAGTTGTGGGCGAGGATTCCAACCGAATGGGGCATCGGTCGTCATCTCATCCGCTTCTTCTCATGGTGTGTCTCTCTGCCGCTGCTTTTCGTGGCGTGGCTCCGGAAACATCCTATGAATCGGGCAAATACGATCACCGTTCTGATGACCCCAGTGATCTTGCTAGCACTATGGAAGCTCGGATACTTTTCCGCCGCTTTTCGGGGGGAGTATTCGATCATGAGCATGAGCAAGGGCGACAGCTCAACATTCCGAGAGTTCATTGGTATTGGACTCTTCATTTCAACCATGTTTCTCTTCTTCACCCCAGTCATCCTGCTGTCTGTGCGGAGCGATACGGCCGGATTCTATCGCTCATACAGCCGGTATAGTCGCTACGGCGCTATCGGTTGGGTGCTATTCGAGCTCAAAAACTCAATCGCATCCTTCGCTTATGCCTTCATCGCCACCGAATTACTCCTCAGTGCCTTGGCCATAATCGTAGGCACCTTGTTTGCCTCGATTGCGTTAGGGGCGGCGATCATTATGACGATCATCATTCCAGCCCGGTTTTTCTGGAAATGCGTTCAGTTGCCGGGACACTGGTTTTGCTTCCTGGTGACGGTGCTCACCACTTTGGTGGCCTGGCTCATGATGCACAGTTACATCACGAATCCGGAGATCGCATGGACACTTGCGCTCACGAACGGTGTCGTTGCCGCAGCGATCTCAGAGGGATTGCGCAGGGCGTATGCGTTCGTGGTATCAAGGTGGGATTGGGCTTACGAGCTCGTCCACTTGAGGGGGTTAATCGATGAACCAGAAGATATCATCGGGTTCGTCTTCAAATCCTTCGGCCAGCCCGTCACGCAGTTCTGCATCGCGGGTTGGCAACGAATCGAACCCCGTCTGCCCCGCATCCGTCTGAATCCCGAGGGCTTCTGGTTGACGGGCTGATCGGTCGAATCGCATGGTTTCAATGGCCGTCGTCTGCGAAAGCGGATGGCGGTCTTTTATTTTGTACTTTGTGCTATAATTTTTAAAATTTTTAAATATAATCCAAACCACATGACCACCATCATTTTACTTTCAATCGCTGGCGCGGTAATCGCAGCTATCGTTGGTACGCTCTGGTACTCTGACTCCACTCCGATGGGGAAGCTCCATATGCGTTCACTCGGTTTTGACAAACTCTCTGAAGAGGAGAAAAAGCGGAAGATTGAGGAGGCCAAGCCGAAGATGCCGAAGATGTATGCTGCGCAGCTGGCTCTCTCATTCCTCACCGCTTTCTCGGTGGTGTTCATCATCACGATGAGTGTGCAGAACGGCCTCTCTGCCTGGATGGCGACGGGCTTCGTAGCTATGAACTGGCTCACCTTCATCGTACCGACCATCGGCTCGGCGATCCTATGGAGCAACTGCGACCGATCGTTTGCCTGGAAGAAATTTTTCTCAGACAGCCTCTCAAGTCTTGTGACCGTGCTTCTGATCGCACTCATGACTAGCTTCTTCGTATAGTCCTCGGCACGCTTGAAGATCTGCCGGCACTCTGCGTATGTCTCGCATGCACGAATTCCTCCTCTTCGGTATCAAAGAAGCTCGGGCATGCGTTTTTGCAGGGTCGTTCTTCCTGCTGTTGTTTCTTTCCAATCACATTCCACTTTTCGGGCTCGCGCGATACGATTTCTTGTTCATCGCGGCCATCGTGATCCAGGCTGTTCTGTATTTCACCAAACTGGAAACCAAGAACGAGTTAAAGGTCATCTTCCTCTTCCACATCATTGGTCTCGTGCTTGAGTTGTACAAAACGAATCCCGCCATCGGCTCCTGGAGTTACCCGGAGGAAGCTTTCTTCAAGATCGCTACTGTGCCGCTCTACAGCGGCTTCATGTATGCAGCAGTAGGGAGCTATATCAGCCAGTCGTGGAAGATCATGAAATTGCACCTGACCAACTACGATCACTATCTGGCGAGTCTCGGTCTCTGTCTCCTCATCTATCTCAACTTTTTCACCAACCACTACATCTACGATTTCCGGTATGTTCTGATCGTCGCGGTCTTTGCCTTTTTCTGGAAGACGCGCGTGTATTTCACCGTTTCCGACAAGCAGCGCTACATGCCGATGAATGTCGCCTTCCTGCTCATCGCCTTTTTCATCTGGATCGCGGAGAATATTTCCACTTTTCTGGGTGCCTGGCAGTATCCCAACCAAGTGCATGTCTGGAATGTGGTATCAACAAGCAAGATAACTTCCTGGTTCCTCATGGTCATCATCAGCTTCATTTTGGTGGCGTACCTGAAGCATTTCAAGAGGGGATTACAGCGATTGAGATCTATCTGACGCGCCGATCAATGATGCTATAATTGTTCTATGCCAGAACAATTTCCATCAGCTGAAAAGATCCTCACGAAGACGGAAGTAGTGGAAGTAATTGGCCGCTACATGGAATTGGAAAAAACCACGGAGAAGCGGGCGTTGTCGGACGAGCAAGGACTGTATTTGCTCGAGCTACAAATGGAAGGGAAAAATCCAGGCGAGACAGCTGAGTACCTTTATCTGAGGCAAGGGACGTTTCAGGGTGGCACCACAGCGACGGAAACACAGATCATAGTTCTGTATTGCCAAGGTGGAGAGACTACATTTGCAAAGAAAATCGCTGTCTACAGGCCTGAAAGTGGGTCGTGGGAAGATGTGAGATAATATATTTCACAGCATATGAACGCCGTGCCGCAACTGCTGCAAACGCTTGTTTCAGGGCTCCACATTCCCGAGAGTGTGCTTAGTCTGCTCGCTTCACATCCGTACATTATCGTGTTTGTCGGCTTGCTTCTGGGAGGCGAGACTGTCCTGTTGCCGGCACTCTATTTTGCGGTGATCGGCGTGCTGAACGGTGGGTACGTGATGGGTATCATGATCCTTGCAACAGTCATTTCGGATGCTTTTTGGTACGCGCTCGGCCGTGGCGTACTGCCAACAGCAATCCGCAAAATGGTAAAGCAGGAGCGTCTCGAGCGGGCTGGTGTCTTTTCTCGCATCGGCACCGGCAAGGAATTGATAATTCTTTTCTATTCTAAATTCATCTATGGTACGCGCATTGCCGCGCAGATCTTCTGCGGTATGCGAAGGGTGAACTTTTCCCTGTATCTCGGCGTGAACACACTCGCTGTCATCGCGCTCGGCTCCGTCTATTATTTCGCGGTAAGTTCCTCATTGGTCTTGGTCAATTCACTGGATAGCCTGCATTTCAAGCTCCTGTTCGCTCTCGCCCTGGTTGCGATGGTCGCCGGCCTTCTCCACTTTGGTATGCACCATCTGATGAAAAGAAAATCATCAATACAATGATATCTGTTGTTATCCCAGCTTTTAATGAGGAGGAGACGGTGGGAGAAGTGGTCGCTGCTGTGGTCGGACATCCGAAGGTTTTGGAAGTGATCGTGGTGGATGATGGTTCGACGGATCAGACGGCCGGCCGCGCCGCGGAAGCAGGCGCGGCCGTGATCACTCTGTCCGAAAACAAAGGCAAGGGCGGGGCAATGGATGCGGGAGTCCGTACAGCCAAGAGCGACTTCATCCTATTCTTGGACGCCGATGTCACCGGTCTCGCTCATCAAGCTATTTCTCGGATCATCGACCCGGTGATCTCAGGCAAGTATGAAATGTTTGTTGGCCTGCGCAGTCGGAAGGTGGCACTTTTCAATGCGGTGCTTCGGATCTCTCCGATCATCGGCGGCGAACGAGCCATTGTTCGGTCTCTTTGGTACAGCATTCCGCGGATGTATCGGAGCAATTTCAAGATCGAGATCGCTCTCAATTATTTCTCAAAACAAACGCCGCTCGGGATGGGCTTCGCTCTCATTGATGGCACCGTTCATGTGATCAAGGAGAAAAAGTACGGTCTTCTGAGAGGGTTCATTCGCCGTGCGCTTATGGTACGAGACGTACTCTCCATCTCTTTCGCACTCTACGTTATTGGTTTTTTCAAAAAGAAAGAGTGTCGCAAAAGGGGTCCCTAACCGTCTCCATTGGTAGGATGGAACACCTTGTTGATGTAATGAAACACAACACGAGACGTCTTCATGAACGAGGGAGTCGGCTCCCATTTATCAGGCAGTTTAAATTGTAATTATATGAAAAAGTTTCTAATGTTATTGGCCATTGTTCTCGCTTCCGGCGGCGTGGTAAACGCGCAGATCATCAATACCGGCCTCAATGCTTCGGTAAAGGCAAACGTCGGCGCAGGTCAGCACGTCAAGGCTTCCAGCACTGTTGATGTCGACGATAATGATGTCGATGAAGACACCGACACTCGGTCTGCCGGTTCAGTAGAGGTTGATCTCGAGGCAAATGAGGTCGAGGATTGGACTGATCAGCAGAAGAGCGATTTTCTCCTCACTGTCAAACAGCACGCCCAGCTTCGATCGGGACAGGATCTGGAGCTTTTTGCCAAGGGTGTAATGGCCGCTGATGCGAATGTCAGAAAGGTCGAGGCAGACGAGTCGCATGTCGAGATCAGCTACAAGATGCCAGCGAAGTTCCTTGGTCTATTCAGGACCGAGCTCAGTGCCAACACTGATGTCAAGTTCGATGAAAAGGCACACGGAAACGGCCCAAAGGAGGTCACTGTGCGATTCCCTTGGTACCGAATGTTCTACAGCCTCGATAGCGATGTACGGTCCGACATTTTGAAGGCCGCCGTCGAAGCGAGCGTGAAGAGCGAAGGAAATAACGGCAACGCAACTAGCACTGCCGCCGTATCCGCACGAAATGGTCGAGTGATCCAGTTGATCAGCAATATCCTCAAGGGTATCCGTGCCAACGCGGAAGCTGATGCGAAAGCGACCGTTCGATAAGCTAACCTTCCCCGATTAGCTAATTTCCACGGAAACGTGTAGGATAGTGGGGAAACAGAGTCGAGTTTGGAGCTAACAGAAAACATAACAACAAAAACACATGAAAGGAACAGTAAAAACTCTTGTCAAGGATCGAGGATTTGGTTTCATTGCTCGCGAAGGCGAGACAAAGGACCTCTTCTTTCACTCAAAGGACTTGACCGGCGTTACATTTGAAGAATTGAAGGAGGGCGATACGCTCACCTTCGAAGTCGCGCAGGGAGACAAGGGTCCTTCTGCAGTGCGAGTATCTCGAGCGTAATCTCAGATCTTGTGAAGACACAAAAAGCCGCGACCCGAAAGGATCGCGGCTTTTTGTTTATTACCAAGGAAGCT
Organism: uncultured Candidatus Saccharibacteria bacterium; assembly: GCA_964602975.1. Lineage (GTDB taxonomy): Bacteria > Patescibacteriota > Minisyncoccia > Phycocordibacterales > JBBTRF01 > JBBTRF01. Next base: position 19,924 of record CAZRTH010000007.1, read on the forward strand.
CCGCGTGACTCGGGTGCCCGTAGCCCAGAGCTTCTTGGGTAATAAAAAACTACCACCACCTGGTGATAGTCGAGTAGTTACTTGTTAGTCACTTGGGCTTCGTAGGCCCACGGAGATGGACTTTCCTGATGCGAGCCGAGTCCTTTGAGTGGTAGCGGACATAGGGTGTTTTGAAGAACATGCCGTAGATGTCCGAGTCATCGAAGTGCATGGTGATGCCGTGGACTTCGCAGTAGACGGCCTTGGTCTTCGACCACAGGTAGTCGTTCATGTGAGGGTTGCCGTCATCGTCCCACTGCACATCTGTGCCGATCTCCACATGGTGGTCGGTGATCGAAAAGAAGTGGGTGAACGGGATGCGTAACTTTCGTAAGGTCTTCTCCTCCCTTTTCCATGTCGCGCCGGTGAGGATATGGATCTCCCAGCCTTGCCGGATGAGGTCTCGCAACAGGAGTCGGAAGAAATCGGCATTCGTGTCAATCACGCCATGGAGGTCGAAGCCGATTTTCCGGCCCTTTTGCTCAGATTTACGATATCGAGGTTGGACGAACTGAGGCCCCGGCCTGTCAGGGTGTTGTTCAGGTTTTTTCATGCATGCTCCTTTCCATCAGGTTCCAAAGGATTTTGTCCACGGAGACGTTTGCCTCGCGACGTTCGATGGTGTCGGTGAGATATAGCCCGTCATACAACGCTTGGGTGCGCTGAATGCCAGCTGGATTCACTCCGTGAGTGACCAGCGCCAGCACCTTTTTGGCACCCAGTTTCTTGACTTCGTGATAGAAGCGCTCGAGCGTCGCGCCAGTAGCGAGTATGTCGTCGACGACGGCGACAACTCGGCCATTTATCTTTGCCGAAAACTCGTTCCCGACATCCACTGTCACTGCGTAGGAGTTTTCCCGATGCTTCTTGGCGCCCTTGATGTGAGCACGGCGAGTGGATCCGGCATCCGGAGCCATGAAGAGAATGGTCGGCTCGTTTTGCAGCGCGGCATTCATCAGGGTCTGGGAGGCACTCACGTTCACAAACAGCGGTAAGAATTTCTTGGTCCAGCGCTCGTTCGCGAAATGTGCGTCGATCGTCAGCACACGGCGAACGTTGTGGTGGACGAAGAGCGTCCTCATCAACGTCTCCGCTGCATTCAGCTCGCCTTCGTAATACGCCTTGTCTTGTCTGGCGTAGGGGATCGCGGTAAAGATCACGTCAATCGTGCATGGCCGAGGGTCTTGCCTGAGGATGTTTAGCAGCATGTAGAGCTCGATTAGTCCGCCGTTTGGATCCGGATAGCCGGAGTGAATGACGGTGATATGCTGTGCCCGCTTCACTCCTGAGATTCGAAGATAGACCTCTCCATCCGGGAAACGATAGGTCCCCTCTTTGTTGGGAGTCGGGATGACCACGCGGCCCCCGACGGGCACCAGTGTTTTGGCACCGAGCGGAAACAGGTGTCGCGCCCCTGTCGTGGGGATGAACAGATGTGGGTGTTTCATAGGTTGTAAAAGGACCGTACCGAGTTTTTCGTTTTCCAAAGCTTTTTTCACACTAATACAAATTATGAATACTGTCAAATACGAGTGTACTAAAGAAAAAGGGCGGACACACCTGTGTCCGCCCGAGATTACTGCGCTGCTTGCTCAGTATTTGCAAACCGTCGAGGCATGCTCTCCATAGCCGAAGACGCGCATGTAGTGTTTAACGTCTTCCGGCGCGCCGGTGGCTTTTGTCGGGTTGTTCGAGAGCTTCACCAGCCCGACACCGTTGGCACTGCTTGCTTTGATCACCAGAGACAGGGCCTTGAGGCCGAGATCGTTGGTGAGGTTGGTGCCCCAACCGAAGCCCACCATGAGCCTCCCTCGGAAGTGCTGTTCGATCTTCAGCATGGTCACAAGATCGAGGCCGTCGCTGGCAGTCATCATTTTTTTCCGAGGATCGGTGCCGTTGGCTTGGTAGGCTCTGATCCACATCTCGCCTTCGGCGATAGGGTCACCGGAGTCTTGGCGGAAGCCTTTCCAGTCGTTGAGCATCTTCGGCGGCACGAGTTTCAGGAACGATTCCGTCCCGAAAGTGTCGGGGAGGAAGATCGCCAACGGCTCGCCGTATTGCTGCCACCAGAGGCGGAGCATGTGCTCTTGTGAGCTGCGGAGCTTTGTGTCGCTGTCCGCCATGAGGCCGGCGATGACCATCTGTAGTTCGTGAGCGTTGGTGCCCATGGGCAGCAGTCCGTGCTTCTGAGCGAGGAAGGTGTTCGAGGGGCCGCGAAACTGAGTCGGCGGCAACTCTTCGGCGAGCGTTGCACAGACATAATCTTGCCAGTGCCGGCTGAAGCGCCGGCGGGTGCCGAATTCGCTGAAGACGATCTCGGGGTGCTCCTTGAGGATCTTCACCTTTTCCCAAAGACGATCCTTGCCATGTGCTATCACGACGTCTCTCTCGAATTTCGAGCGCTCACACAGCAGTTGGCGATAGTAGAGCTCGTTGATGATCTCGAGGCCGTAGATCTCCCAAGGCGAAGTCTCGCTCCACAGGCCGGGAAAGTTCAGGATGATGTCATTGCCACAATACTCGAGTTCATAAGCCGGCGGGGCATATTTCCTGAGCCAATCCAGATAGGCTTCGTTGAACATCCGATCTCCATACTCGTTGGTGCCGCGGAGGTAGTGTAGCTCGGTGTTAGAGAACCGAAGGGTCCGCACATGATCCAGCTCCTCGCGCAACTTCGCTTCGGGGATGATGCGTCCCAAGGGAACGCTCGTCGTCCGATTTCGCAGCGTGAAGGTGGTTTTCACGTCAGGGAAGTGGGTGTGTATGAATTGCCCCATTGGGAACTTGTAGAAGTCAGTGTCGGTCAAGTGTTGGACAATCGGCTCGTCGGGCCACACGGGGCGGTGTCGCAAGGTTTTCTCCATAAGTCAGGTCTTTCAGTAGATGGTTTTCCGTCTGCAAATTTCAGTGTGCTGCTGCAAAAAACTCTAACATATAATATAAAAAAGTCAATACAAAAGAAAAAGAGCGCAGAACCGAAGTCCTGCGCTCGTGGCTGTTGTCGACCGTCTTAGGGCACGATCTCAGCAAGGTCATCTTGCCAGAGCTGGTCTGATGCGTCGGAAGGCATCCGCCAATCACCTCGCGGCGAGAGCGACACCGAGCCGACTTTTGGGCCGTCCGGAACCGCCGACCGCTTGAACTGGTTTGCGAAGAAGCGCTTGTAGAAGAGCCTCAGCCACTTCAGGATCAACTCCGGCTCGAACGTGTCCTTGAAGGCCAGCGTTGCCAGGTAGTAGATCTTGCGAGGCTGTTCGCCTTTGCGGATCATGTGGTAGAGGAAGAAGTCGTGCAGGTCGTAGGGTCCGATCAGCTCTTCCGTCTTCTGTGCGATCTGTCCTTCTGCCGGTTTCACCAATTCGGGCGAGACCGTCGTTTCTAGGATGCTGATCAGTGTCAGCCTCATGAGCGAGGTGGACCGATGTTCGGCAACCCAGCGCACCACGTAGCGGACAAGTGTCTTGGGGACACTGCAGTTCACATTGTAATGCGACATATGATCGCCGTTGTAGGTGCACCAGCCGAGTGCAGCTTCCGATAGGTCACCGGTGCCGATCACAATACCGTGAATCTGGTTGGCTTTCTGCATCAGGAGCAGTGTCCGATACCGCGCTTGTGCGTTTTCGTAGGTCACATCCTGTTCGACGCCGTCGTGACCGATGTCGGTCAAGACGCGCATGGCACCCACTTCGATCGAGATCTCCTCGATCGTCACGCCGGAATGCTTGGCCATGTCGTGAGCGTTGATCTTTGTGCCATCCGTTGTCCCCATGCCGGGCATGGTGAGCGTGATGATGTTCTTTGCGTCATATCCGAGCTGACGGAACGCTTCCACGCACACAAGGAGCGCCAAGGTCGAGTCGAGGCCGCCCGACAAGCCAAGAACGACTTTATGGCTACCGGTGGCTCGAAGGCGACCGATGAGACCATGCACTTGGATGTTGAACACCTCGGAACAGACGCCTTCCATCTCTGCGGGGTTACTCGGGACGAAAGGACTGCGGTGGTTCGGCCGAAGGAGTTTCTTTTTCGGGATCTCCGTAGGCAGTTTCACTGTGACGGTCCGATACGCCCGCTGATGCCGCAGGTTCCGTGCGCTTTTGCCGAAGCTGGTCGTGCGTAGGCGGTCATGAATGCATCCGGCTACGTCGAGATCGCGGACGACCAAGTCGCCGCGCATGTTGAACCGCTCGGTTTCACCGAACAAGACCCCGTTCTCTGCGATCATGCAGTGTCCGCCGAAGACGACGTCAGTTGTCGATTCGCCGACACCGGCCGAAGCGTAGATATAGGCAGCGATACAGCGTCCCGATTGCTGAGTGACGAGATCGCGGCGATACTGCGCCTTGCCGACTAGTTCATTCGAAGCCGACAGGTTGACCAGGACGGTCGCGCCGGCAGCTGCGAGGAACGAGCTCGGAGGAATCGGTGTCCAGACATCTTCGCATAGCTCGATGCCAAGAATCACATCAGGATCTTGGGTCGAACGGAACAGGAGGTCGGCACCGATCGGCACCGCTCCGCTTTCCGTAAATACTTCGACGGTCGTCACCGTGAGATCGTCGGCTGTCCCAAACCAGCGCGCTTCTTGAAACTCGGCGCCAGTGGGCAGGTAGGTTTTGGGCACGAGGCCCGCGAGCAGGCCACGGTCGATGACCGCAGCCACGTTATAAAGATTGCCATTCACGCAGAGGGGAAGTCCCACCACGATGACGGCATCGATGGTGGTGGATTCACCCACGATCCGTTCCAAGTGGTGGAGCACTTCTTCGCGAAGCACTCTTTGGTGGAAGAGATCGGCGGCGGTGTATCCGCCCGCGAGACACAGCTCGGGGAAAACGATGAGTTTCGCGCCGTCTTCGCCGGCTTCTCGGGCCATTTTGACGATCCGCGCGGCCGTCTTGCGAACGTTGCCGATTGTCACTTCGGGGCTGGCTGCAGCCGCACGAAGGAATCCGAATCCTGTTTTTTGAGGTTTCATCGCGATTGTGTTGGTAATGTTCACCGCAACGGCACCGTGCCGAAGCTATCTGAGCTGTTTTTCTTATACACTAAAATAGTGAATATGTCAAATATCGGTTGGTATAAAAAAGCCCCTCCTTCGCACAGTGCTAGGGAGGGGCGCAATCGTTTGATCGGTTGCCTTTAACTTCACTTCTGCAGCACCGACAGGATCATGCCGATGATGGACCAATCCACGGTGCGTCGTTCGAGGATCTCCCCGAGGGTGAGGACCTCGACATAGGTGCGCTCGCTGTCCGCTTCGACGCCGTGCGCCACGCCACGTTGCGCACGGAGCGAGGCAAGCTCGTCGTCGGTGATTTCCACCGAGAACAAATGACCGCGATGCGTGGAGAGTGTCGCCACCATTTGCCGGGCTTCGTGTTGCATGATGCGTTCAGGCGAGACCCGGATGCCGGCCTCTTCTTCGCACTCGTCGGCTGCGAGCACCTTCGGGTCGGTCGGGCCTTTGAAGGTTGAGCCGCCGGGGACTTCCCAGACGAACCCGCTTTCGTTGGAGGCAGGACTGCGAAACTCACGGACGAGGACGATTTCGGAGCGCATAAGGTCGGGCCGCTTCCGATACATCACAACGGTCGAAATGTCCGGACGGGCGATCACGAACTCATTCACCTTGTGGCGATTTTCAGCGGCAATGAAGATGTCCACATGGAGGATCCACATGAAGATGATGGTCTTCTTCGGGTCGACGCGGAAGGTCCAATGGACTTTCGCGCCATCCAGCCGGTTGCCTACCGCTTGGTGCGAGCGATACCACTGCTGGAAGGAAGCCGTGTTCCACACCATCAGCGGCACGTTGCGTTCGCCGCCGACGCGGACGGCGCCGTCACCCACTCGAATAACTGCCAACGCGACCGTTTCTTCCAGTGTCTCTACAGTCGGCACACCGTATTTCTCGGCGTAGTGCCGCTGGTAGCGGATATGTTCGGCGTCGGGTGGCGTGCCGAGGATGACCTTGCCGCTGTTCTTCCAACCGCCCCACTCGTCGTTGGTGGTGAGGCCGGGGAAGGTGGCCATGTTGCGAGGGATCCAAAAGATCGCGCAGTCGCACATATTGAGGTGTCGCTCCTCCCACTCGACTTGGTCGGTGTAATCGGCTTCGCGGAATCCCCCTTTGCGTTCAGGGACGAACACGACGCCGTCGTAACCGGCATCTTTCAAGAGCTTCAGGGCGTCCGGTCTCCAGGATGCCACTTCCGCGGAACGCGGGGTCGGGCCGGCCAGGAAGATGGCTTTGGTGAATGATGAGGGTGCTTCTTCTTCAACGTGGATGATCTGCATAGGTTGTTTGCGTTTGGAAACGTTCAGTTGACCAAGAAAAAACATACTATACAAATAGTAATATGTCAAATAAATGCTCCACCTCTCTCTGCGCGTCCTCTAGAAAAATTTCTTCAATTTCTTCGGTGACGTGTCTTTGAATCGATAGAGAAGGGCGGGACGTTGTCGCGTACCACTTGTCTTGGTGCCGGAAGATTCGATCAGATCGAGTTGCACGAATTTCTTGCGGAAATTTCGCTTGTCGATCGTCTTTCCGAGAATGGTCTCGTATGTCTTCTGTAGTTGCGATAAAGTGAAGAGCTTCGGCAGTAACGAATACACGATGTTGGTGTACAAAATTTTGTCTCGAAGGCGCTCGATGGCATAGTCGACGATATGCGTGTGGTCAAAGGCAAGTGTCGGGAGGTTTTTTACCGGGACGAAATGTGGATCTTCCGTACGAACGGTTTTTTGCACCAACACTTTTTCTCTAGGTACTAGCGCAAAGTAGCTGACAGAAATGATTTGTCCGCGCGGGTCGCGTCCGAGCTCGTCGAAGGTGTAGAGCTGTTCGACATACACGCGATCCACACCGGCTTTCTCTTTCAATACGCGCCGAGCCGTGTCGGGGACGGTTTCGCCTTCACGAACGAAGCCGCCAGGGAGGGCAGGGGAGTCTTTGAATGGCTCATTATTTCTTTTAATGAGAAGTAGCTTGAGCACGTCCTCTTCCAATGTAAAAATCGTAACGTCTACAGTGACGCCGGGGTTGAAATACGCTTTCTTTTTTTCGGGGGTTCGCATCAGGGTAATTGTAGGGTATCGGAGGGAATACACAACCGCCACTTGCATTTTAAAAGGAGATTGTATATAGTGTATATAGAACACTAAATAGATACTATCACGCAAATAGGAAAGGTCAAGCGATTTATTGACACGACCCACGTTTCGTTATAGTATCCAGCACTGATTTGAGCAGGTTTTCTTCGAAGATCGTTTGCTCGGATCAGTGTCAGCTGTTTGACAATTTCATACGCAAAAACAATAAACAAAGTGAAGGAAAGGCAATAGCATGAAGGAATTCGAATGGGCAGCGGCTTCGGTGGTCGGAAACGATCACAAGAAGCCGTTCGTCTGGAAGAACAACCAGGACGCGTTTCGCGTTCAGGTCAAAGACGACCGCTTCGTTGCGGTCGTCGCCGATGGATGTGGCAGCGGTTCGTATAGCGAGCTCGGCTCCCGTCTGGGAGCGCATCTCGCGACGGACGCGTTGTCGAAGGTCGACTGGACTGCCAATGAGTCCGGTTTGCAAGTAAGCCTCGCCTTTGTCCGAAGCGAGATCGTCGCATCCCTAGGCCGCTTGGTTGGCGAGTTCGGCGTCGAATCTCGGTCGCACTTCGTGATCGAACATTTCCTGTTCACCATCATGGCACTCGTTGTCACTCCCGAAAAGACTTTCGTCCTTGGGATCGGCGATGGCGTCTATGCGGTGAATGGCGAAGTGAAACAGATCGGTCCGTTTCCCGGCAACGAGCCGCCGTATCTCGTATATGGCGGCTTGGTAAAAAGCTCGGTAGCGCCCGAACTCTGCGAGTTCGCGATCCATAGGACTCTGCCTACGGCGGAATTGCAGTCGGTTTGTATCGGCACCGACGGGGCAGGCGACTTTGAAAAGATCGCCGGACTCAAGATGCCGGTGCAACCCGATCCGAAAAAGATCGAGCTTGTCGGGCCACTCTCTCAGTTCTGGGAAGGTGGACTCTTCTTCAAGAATCCGGAAGCCCTCCGGCGGCGGCTCAATCTCATCAACAACTCGGCTGCCCGGCCAAACTGGACGACCAGAGAAACTGAAATCGAAAACGGGAGGCTGAAAGACGACACGACACTCGTCGTCGTCCGTCGGCGCCCACAACCTGAAGGAGCAAAAGCATGAACCTTGTGATCAGCGGAAAGCGCTTCAACACCGCTCAGCTCAAGTCTGTCGGCAAGGGCGGTGAAGCTGACATCTTTGAGATCGGTCCGGATCGGGTGTTGAAACTGTTCAAGCCCTCCGACCATCCCGATTATGAAGGCGACAAGCCCGAAGACGAACACGCGCGAAAAGGCGCGCAACAGAGGTTGGTTGAACACCAACGCAAGCTGCCGGCGTTTCCGAAAGGTCTGCCGGGCAACATCATCGCGCCGCTTGAGCTCGCGACCACGGGGTCGGGAGCAAAAGCTGGCTCGATCTGCGGTTACACCATGCGCTATGTGAGTGGCGCTGAGCGTCTCTTCGACCTCAGTCATCGCGACTCGCGTATGCGGGGCGTGACGAATCAGGGCGTCGTGAGGGCGTTCAAAGGTCTATGCGACAGCGTGACCGGCCTGCACAAGGTCGGGATCGTGATCGGAGACTTCAACGACCTCAATGGCCTAGTGAGGGGCGACGAGGTGTTTCTCATCGACATGGATTCGGCGCAATTTGGACCGTTCCTGTGCCGGGTATTCACGCAGAAATTCGTGGACCCAACACTGTGCGATCCAAAGAAAGATACGCCACTCCTGGCGAGGCCATACACGCCACTGTCCGATTGGTATTCCTACGCCGCTCTGCTCATGCAGTCGCTGCTTTTCGTCGGCCCCTACGGCGGCGTCTATCAGCCAAAAGCAGCGAAGGAACGGATCAGTCACGATGCTCGGCCCATGCGTCGGATCACGGTATTCCACCCAGATGTCCGTTATCCGAAGCCAGCCGTGCACTGGAAGGTGCTTCCCGACGACTTGCTACAGGCATTTCACCAGATCTTCGAAAAGGATCGGCGCGAGGTATTCCCCGCGCCGCTTCTCGACGAGATCGAATGGAAGACTTGCCCGACCTGTTCGCTGGAGCACGCGCGGTTCGCGTGCCCGGTCTGCGCTCCCGGCGTTGTTGGGATCAAGAAGGAAACCGTAACCGTGAAAGGCACTGTGAAAGCCACCGTCATCTATCCAAACCGTGGCACTGTCCTCGCGGCTACCTACCAGGGCGGACAGCTCCGGTATCTGGCTTACGAAGGGAACGAATATCGCCGTGAAAATGGTGAGGTCGTTGCCCGTGGCCGACTCGAACCATCGATGCGCTTTCGCATCTCGGGTTCCAGGACACTCATCGGCAGAGGAAATCTCTGCACCGTCTTTGAAGGCGCGACTGAGAAGGAGCGCCTGGCGGTAGACATGAACGGCTCGTCGCCGCTCTTCGATGCGAACGAACGGACGTTCTGCTTCGTGCAGAATGGTCAACTTCGTTACGGGGCCGACATCGGCCACGACTACATCGGAGACGTGCTCGCGGAGCAGACCCTCTTCTGGGTCGGTTCCACGTTCGGTTTCGGTTTCTACTGGGCCGGACGCCTACGGGTTGGATTTGTGTTCGACCCAAGCAAACGCGGATTGAACGACAGCGTCAAGCTGCCGCAGATGCGCGGACAGATCATCGACTCCGCCTGCTACTTCTCCAATGACCGGGCCTGGTTCATCTGGAGTGCGCCGGAAGGCGGTCGACGAGTCAATCAGTGCGTCGTCATCCGTCCGAATGGGAATGTCGAAGGACATGCTCAGGCGGAAGCGGACGATGGTAGCTGGCTCGGGACGGTCCACGGAAAGTGCGCGGTGGGGAATCTTCTCCTCTGTGCCACTGACGAAGGGATCGTTCAAATCAAACACGACGGCGGCACGGTCGTTGAATCGAAACGGTTTCCGGACACGGAGCCATTCGTTTCGGCGGACGCGACGCTACTTGTGGGCAGGGAAGGTCTCTATGCCGTCACTGGCCGCGAGATCACTTTGCTTAGGATCAGCTAGGCTCCTCATGAAAACCAAGCAAAACAGCACCGGGCTGAAAAAACAACCGCAAACAAAGCAAATCAAACGCAGCAACGCACACAACAAAAATCGTCGGAAAACTCGGAAACCAAAAACAGCAAAACGGAAAGCGAAACCTATGAAGTCGAACATCATCAAGCAGTTGCCCATTCCACCTCACTTCAACCCGAACATGGTTGACTCGATCCGCCGCGTTGATTACACCGGCATCGAGACTGCCGCCTTGGATTGGCGGCGGAAGCATGGATTTGGCCTCGCGTCGCAAGACGCGCGGAACATCTCCTTGCTCATCGTTGATGCACAGATCACGTTCTGCCAACCCGGCTCGGAGTTGTATGTCGGTGGCCGGAGCGGGACTGGTGCGGTTGACGACAACCGTCGTCTCGCTGTATTCATCTATCGCAATCTCGGCTCGATCACTACGATCGCGCCGACGATGGACACCCACACTGCCCAGCAAATCTTCCATCGCGTGTTCTTCGTGAACGCCCGAGGGGAGCATCCGACCCCGATCATTACGCCGGTCAATGCCACAAACATCGCGAGCGGCGAGTGGCAGGTGAACCCGGAGATCGCTTGGTCGCTCTCGGAGGACAAGAGCCCTGCGGCTGTGGCGAGGCAATACAATGCCCTGAAGCAGTTCGTTCTGCACTATGCCCAGACCCTGGAGAAGGAGGGGAAGTTCGGGCTCACCATCTGGCCATATCACGCCATGCTCGGTGGGATCGGTCATGCACTGGTTCCGGCCATTGAAGAAGCGTGCTTCTTCCACAACCGGGCCCGCGCCAGCCAGACGCGTCTCGAGATCAAAGGGGGAAACCCGCTGACCGAGAATTATTCGATCCTGCGCCCCGAAGTGTTGCGTGACGGTCGGGGTAATCCGATCGCCCAGAAGAACGCTCGGTTCATTCGCACGCTCCTTACCTCTGACCGCGTCATTATCGCGGGCCAGGCGAAGAGCCATTGTGTGGCATGGACGATCGAGGATCTGCTCGTTGAGATCAACGCTGTGGACCCTGAGCTCGCGAAGAAAGTCTATCTGATGGACGACTGCACCTCATCGGTCGCGGTTCCCAACCCTGCAGGTGGCTTCTTCGCGGACTTCACCGACCAGGCAGATCAGGCCTTCGAACGGTTTCGGAAGGCCGGCATGCACATCGTGAAATCGACGGACCCCGTCGATGCTTGGCCCGACTTCCTCAACTGAGTTGGCCAATAAATACCATCACGATCAACACAAAGAACCGGCGAGGGCCGTAGCGATACGGCCCTCGCCACACGAAAGAACACATCAGCCATGAACACTAGCAGTCAAGCAGCACAGTTCGTTCAGGAAGCCCTCGAATCAGGTCTTCTGTCACAAGGAGGCCACGACGCCCTCAATGTCATTGACGTGGGAGCCCAGATCACGGCAGCGCTCGGCGCGCCGGCGATGGAAACCTCCGCCACCGAGGTGGTCCTCGTGGAAATCCTCATTGACGACTCGGGTTCGATCCGCATGGTCCAGGGTAACACTGAAGCCGTGCGGGATGGACACAACGCGCTCCTCGGGGCGCTCAAAGGCTCCAAGCAGGGCGACGGCGTGCAGGTGCATTGCCGATACCTGAATGGCAAGATCCTGTATCCGTTCGTCACACTCGACAACGCCCCGGAGATGAATTCGGGAAACTACAATCCACAGGGTGGCACGCCGCTCTACGATCAGACGCTGGTGATCCTCGCGACCTTGGTCGCCAAGGTCACCGACTTCACGAATAACGGCATTCCCGTTCGCACCGTGACCGTGATCGTCACCGACGGTGCCGATGTTCATTCCCAGGCGACGGCTGCTCAGGTGGCCAAGGTGGTGAAGGATCTCCTCAAACAAGAGAATCACATCATCTGCGGCATGGGCATCAACGATGGCAGCACTGACTTCAAGAAAGTGTTTGCCGAGATGGGTATCCCGCCGGAATGGGTGTTGACCCCCGGCAACAGCCCTAGCGAGATCCGCAAGGCCTTCGCCGTGGTCTCCAAGTCGGCGGTTCGCGCGAGTCAAAGCGCTGCTAGCTTCTCGAAAGCGGCAGGCGGTGGCTTCGCGGCGTAACCGAGACCCAGCAATTAGTTCTTCGCGCTTTATGCGCTCACAGAGGCAGGCCCCACTAGGTCTGCCTCTCTTTATTTAGTAATTTTCACTTATGCTACCCACCCCGACTCGAATCATGTTCGAGTCGGGGTTTTGTTTAAGTAGGTTCGCCGAGCTATCGATCAAATAGCGCTACATACTCACCTAAACCCTCTTTTTCCAGTTCCTCTTTCGGTACAAAACGAAGCGCGGCGGAATTCATGCAATAGCGGAGGCCGGCAGGGGCAGGACCGTCGGTGAAAACGTGCCCAAGATGCGAGTCGGCGTAGTGCGAGCGAACTTCGGTACGCTTGCTGAACCAGCCGTTATCCTCGTGTAGGGTCACTGCTTCTGGAGAGATCGGCTTCGTAAATGACGGCCAACCGGTGCCAGAATCATATTTATCGAGAGAAGAAAACAGCGGCTCGCCAGAGACGATGTCTACATAAATGCCAGCGCGATGATTGTCGTGATACTCGTTTCGAAAGGGCGTTTCGGTGCCATCACGTTGAGTGACAGTGTACTGGAGGGGAGTGAGGAGTTTGCGTAAGGTCGTGTCATCGGGCTTCGAATAGACTTTTTTAGAACTGCTCAAGCTGCTTGTACTATTAACGCCGCCAATAACGCTACCAAAATCGCTGAACAGATCGTCATATTTTCCGCTATCCCAGATCGACCGATAAAAATTGTCCCGACCAGAGGCTTTGCGATAATATTCGTAGCGAACTGAATTCTTTTTGTAAAAATCCTGATGATACTCCTCGGCGATCCAGAATTCTCCCACTGGTTCGACAGCCGTGACGATCGGCTTCGGAAAGACCTTGAGCTCAGTGATTTTTGCGATGACTTGCTCGGCGATCTGTTTCTCCAAACCGTTCTGATAGTAAATTGCAGAGGTGTACTGATGCCCGCGATCGTAGAAAGAGCCTCCAGTATCGGTCGGATCACTGTGGCGAAGGAGCCAGAGGACCAGCTGCGCATAGCTTACCTGTCGACTATCGTATTCGACCTGCACGCTTTCTCGATGACCGGTCGCACCCTTTGATACGTCGGCGTAGCTCGGACCCTCTATTCCAGTCACGCCGCCCGTGTATCCTGATACCGCCTCGATGACTCCGGGAAGTTTTTCAAAATCACTTTCGACACACCAAAAACACCCGCCGGAGAAAAAGGCGAGAGAGGTGTTTGCTCCGGCTGGCAATGGCGAAGTGTTGAAGGTGATGTTTGCAGACTCGTCGAGCTTGCTTGGAGCGAAATGGCCCTGATACCAGCCGTAGCACCAGTACGCAGCTGCGCCAGTGACGATAATGACCGTAGCCGCAGCAAGGAGGGTTTTGGCTGACCATGTCTTCATTGCACCATTCTATCATTTCTTGCTATGCTATTCATATGAAAGTGAAGGAGCTCCTTCGATTGACTGGCCTGCCGGTGCTTGCGGCTTCTTTGTGTTGCCTGAGTCCGCTGATCTTGGTGGCATTTGGCCTCTCTACCGCAGCTTTTGCCTCATCTCTCGCCGATACGCTCTACGGAGACTATCGTTGGATATTTCGCATCATCGGTCTCGCTTTGCTTGTGTGGAGCTTGATCCTATACTTCCGTCGCCAAAAATGGATCTGTACGCTCGATGAGGCGAAGAAGCGCCGACAGGAGATCGTGAATACAAGCTTGCTTGTTCTCATCGCAGGCATCATTGGCTATGTCATATTTTTGTACGTTGTCGTGCATTACACCGGCCTGCCATTTGGGATTTGGGAGTAGCCGATATTTTTATCACGAGGTGAATCGACAAGGTTGTCAACTACCCAGTCTACATATTCTGAGTAGAATGAAGTGAGTCTGAAGAAACGTAGTTCCACCCATCACGTCTGTTCAACCGTCTCTATGAGAAAGGAAGTGTCCTTTGAAATCATCACCCAAAACATCAGTAGCTTCGGCTATTCCGTCACCATTGATGCCGAATCCGGTTGAGCTTCGCCTCACTGCCTTCGGCGCTGATTCAAATCACGTGCCAAGTCGCTCCGCCGATCCCGCCATGCTCGCCCGATTGAAAGGACTGGGCCTTCTCGGCGCCAACGATCTGCCGATCTCAGGCACCTTTGTTCTGCAGCATCCGCAGTGTAAGGACGTGCGCGAATTACGACAAAAGCCACTCTTCCTCGTTCACATTGGGGGGGTGGAAAAGGTCGTTCTGCGCACAGTGATTGTCGATGTGGCCGTCTCGAGAGATGGCAGCACTATCGATCTCTGGGCTGACGGCGATCGAAGGGCAGTCGGCCTCTGGCTGTTCCGTTGCGATCGTCGTCCGCGTCAAGACGCTGTCCTACTGAAGCGTTTCAAGGACGCCGCTGTGGCTTGCGAATTCATGCGGATGCCGGCAGGGTTTTCTACTCCGGTTCCGCCGCCTGTTTCCGCGTCTGCGCCTACACCGTTACCTGCTTCAGCTCCTGTTGCACCAGCACCTGCCCCCGCTCCAACTCCTGCTCCCGTTGCTCCGCCACCCGTGGCGGTGGTGACGGCGCCGCCCGAGCCAGCGCCGGTGCCAAGTGTGGTGCCCGATCTGGCTCCGACACTGCCCCCGATTCCACCTCCAGCGAATCCGGCTGGGAAGGCCGCGCAGAAACCCCGAAAGCCGCGTGCCAAGAAAATCGAGACACCCGACATGGAGTCGGCTCCGTCGTCAGAGCCACCACCACCGCCCGACGTTGTCGAGGCATTAGTGGTCTCTGTTGCAAAGGTTCGCCCCTTTGCACCGTCAGTTGATCCGCTGTTTCCTGGCCAACCACGAGTCTGGTTTTGCCCAGACAAGCTGGCAAAGCTGGGAAACAGCATCAGAAAAAATGGTCAACGAACGCCGATCATGGCGAAGCGTCTTGATCCACCTGAAAACGGCTTCGAATTCGAACTCATCGACGGCGAGCGTCGTTGGCGTGCCCTTCAGTTGGTCGGCGCGAAGGAAGTGGCTATCACTGTTACTCGGCCGAGTTCAAAGGCTGAGCAACATATGAGCTCATTGATCCAAAACTTCTGTCGCGAGGGTCATACGCACATGGAGGTCTCGAACGCGATCGCCTCACAGGTCGGGGTTGGCAAGTCTCTCACGGACATTGCCGACGCGATCGGCCAGAGTGCGGTCACAGTTTGCAACCTGCATTCCCTGCAACGGCTCGTGCCGAGTCTGAAGCCGCTGCTCGATCCGCCGACACCGAAGGCCGATCGCCTCCGTCTTGCGGAGGCAGTCGAGCTTTCTCGGATCGATCCGACAAAGCAAGTGGAGATCTGGGAGAAGGCGAAGCAACAGCCTACCCGCGCCCTCATCAGAGCTACGATCAAGATGCTTGGCAAAGAGTTCGTCGTCCACAAGCGGACACGGAAGGTCAAGCCGAGTGACTACAGCGCTGCATTGATGCGGAAGGTTGACGCCCTGAGTCTTGCTGCGACGAACCTCCGACAAATGTCTCTGACTGACGTCGAGATCGCTGTCCAAGCCATGAATGGTCAATGCAAGACACAGATCGACACTATCACCGGTCTTATCAGGCATCTGGAGGAGGAGAAAAGACTTCTTTACCGGCTCCAAGCGGCAGCCAAGAAGAAACCGGTGTCCGCGGGCACCTGATCTCACTGAGCATTCGAAATTCGGAACGTATCGACCTGAGGGCCGATACGTTTTTTCTTTGAATTTACACCGAATTTATTAAGATATTGACCTCGCTGGCGTCTCGAGGAGGGGGTATGGTACAATGTCTCTCATTAAGCAATAATATAATCAATATGCCAAAAGCAGCAAAACCAGCAGCAAAAGCAAATTCAGCATTCATGAAGCCGATGACCGTCAGCTCGGAATTGGCTGCGATCGTAGGAAAGGGACCAATGCCACGATCAGAGGTGGTAAAGGCGCTCTGGGCATACATCAAGAAGAATAATCTCCAGGACGAAAAGAACAAGCGAAACATCAACGCTGATGTCAGCCTCAAGGTAGTCTTCGGTGGCAAGGGCGTGGTCAACATGTTCGAGATGACCAGCTTGGTATCGAAGCATCTTTCATAATTTTCGAGAGCGACGACGGTCCGACAAGAAAAGTCGGATAGCCGGATCAACAAAAAACGCGGGCCCGATGGCCTGCGTTTTTTGTTGTGTTAAAATAGCAGGCAATGGCGAAGGACAAATACAGCGCAGTCTGGGTCTCGCACTCCTCGATGGGGGATTTTTTGAAATGTCCACGTGCATACTATTTGCACAATATGTACAAGGACCCGAAGACTCGACGAAAGATGAGTGTGGTTGGTCCAGCGTTGTCGCTTGGTACAGCGGTGCATTGTGTAGTGGAGAAGCTTGCTGATTTCAAGGCAGAAGAGCGATTTTCCGATCGCGATCTGCTTGCGGAATATGAGAAGGAGTGGGCGAAGGTGTCGGGCGAGAAAGGTGGATTTAAAAGTCCGGAGGAGGAGGCCGAATGGAAGGCTCGCGGCAAGGTGATGATCGAGCGAGTGATTGCGCATCCGGGCCCGCTTCTAAAAAAGACACTCAAGCTGAAAGGCGGAAAGGACGATATGTTGCCAAATTTCTTTTTGTCGGAAGACGAGAATATCATTTTGTGCGGCAAGATCGATTGGCTCGAGTATGTGCCGGAAGATGATAGTGTTCGCGTACTTGATTTCAAAACAGGGAAGAATGACGAAAAGGAAAGTTCGCTTCAGCTGCCGATCTACTTGCTCTTGCTGAATGAGCTGCAGAGACGCAAGGTCTCCGGCGCATATTACTGGTATCTCGATCGTGCGGCTGCGCCGGAGTCGGTGGAGCTGCCCTCGCTCGAAGTCGCCCGAGAAAAAGTACTCGCCGTGGCTCGGGCAGTGAAAGCCGCCCGCGAGAAAGGGGAATTCTTGTGTCCGCGCGTTGCCACGGGCGGCGGCAAAAGCTGCTTCGCCTGCGCGCCATACGAAGCGATCTTGCGTGGCGAAGCAAAGTATCTCGGTGTAGGTGAATACAATCAAGATCTGTTTTTGGTTGATCTTTGATTTTGATTTGACAAATGCTTCCGAACGTAGTTGAATGTGGAGTAGAAAGGCCACCTATGATACTTGTTTCCCGTCCGCTTCACGCAAACTTGAAGTGCTTTGTCGACCCGAAGGGCGACGTCAACACCAACTCCTTCATCGCCCAGCGCTTGGCTCAAGAAGCAACTGTCGATGAGTGTAACGACCTGCTTTGCCACGATGCTCTCGGCAGGCCGTCTCGCCGCAATGTCTGGTCTTGTCCAAATCGTTTCGTGGAGGAACTGCTCGCCAATCGCACGGTCCTGAAGCTGAAGTTCGATCTGTTCGTGAAGGACAAAAATGCGACTGATCCGATCGCGCCACCGCAGTTCGCGTATTGCTTGGAAGAAGGCGAGACACCCGAAGACGTAATTCGCAAAATGCTCGCCGACCCAAGCTTTCTGCCGTCGGCTGAATCTGCCATCACGGAACTGCCTCTCACGGCCGATCACTTCGCAGCTCTGGTTGCCACAGTGCGGCCACGGCCTCCGTCACGGACCTCGCCACTCAAGTTTCCACAGAAGCCCCCACCTCGTTGGAGGAGGCGCGGAGACCGTTAGGTTATCAAGCCCCGTGCCTCGTCTCCTAGTATCGATCATCGCCGGCCCGCGTCTCCACGCGCGGGCCGGCTTTTCTTTCCCAACATTTCTTCTTTTTCTTTTCTCGTCCCACCCTGATATACTATTCCGACACTCAGCTCATGAAACGTACACCACGCTCCAAAAACCCCAAGAATTCCATGAGCCCTAGAGGCCCCAAGAACCTGGGAACGCTCAGAAGTTTGCTTCGCGAGCTGAAAGCTTCCGCCGATCCGAAAAAGGCGAAAGTCCTCGCCGGCTATTTCAAGACCGGCAAAGGCGAGTACGGAGAGGGCGATCGTTTCCTCGGCCTCACCGTGCCGGAGCAGCGTCGCATCGCGCGGCCATACGGTCATCTTTCTTTTTCCGATCTTGAAATTCTCATACAGAGCTCAACACATGAACATCGCTTCACCTGCACCGAGATCCTTCGACTGAAAGCACAGCCGCAGCGAATAGCTGTTCGTCCACCAGGCACTAAAGAAGTGTCGCAGGAAACCTCTCAAGAAACGTTGGCGAGATGGTATCTCACTCACGCAAGATGTTTCAATAATTGGGATCTGGTCGACAATTCCGCTCGCGATATTTTGGGCGCATATTTGTATCAAAAAGGGAACACTGCTATTCTCGATCGACTCGCTCGATCCGCCAATCTTTGGGAGCGTCGCATCGCAATCATCTCAACACATTTCTTTATTCAAAAAGGCGAGTTTGCCGATACTGTACGGATATGTGAGCAACTGCTTTCCGATGAACATGATCTCATTCACAAAGCTTGCGGTTGGATGCTGCGAGAGACGGGCAAGCGGTCACCGGAGGGGTTGAAGACACTCAAAGCTTTTCTCGATACTCACGCGGATACAATGCCTCGAACAATGCTCCGCTATGCCATTGAGCGTTTTCCGGCGACAACACGGGCAAAGTATTTACGCAGGGAGCGCGGGGAAAATGAGAGAAACGGGAAATAGAGAGGAGATGAACGCTGTTTCCTAGTGGGTGGCGCGGTGTTTTTGAGTAGGTGCGGATTTGTCATACTTTCCTCATACTTTTGTATGACAAATCCGCAGGTACTCATTTTTGCCTCGCCACCCCGCCGCACTATTTGGCGACGCTAGCCAACACTCGCCAATATTTGCCAAGCGTGCTGCTTTTCAAGATCGAGTCGACTGTGCTCCCGATGTCACGACGGGAAAAGTGGTCAAAAACGCCATTTTATGGTACTGTTGCGTTCATGAAGAAGCACGCTGCCTTTTTTCCTCAAATAATCTCCGGGTCTATTATTCTGGCTCTCTGTATGGCCGTTTTGTCGACTTTTGCCGCTTCAGCATCTACGGTAAATGCCCAGGTTCTTGCCCCCACCTACGACCCTCGTCCATTCGGTTCGACACTCGAAGTGCACGTCAACGACAACGGCACCGTCACAGTCCATGGTGCGCGCGTTGAACAGCTCGCGGGCTCGACGCTATTCGCCAAGGTCTATTGGGGAGTTTCCTTCATCCGTCTCACGGTGCGCACGAACAACAATACGATATTTGAGAAGCGTTTTGGTCAGAACATGGCGGTGAACGAGATCTCTATCGGAGATTTCATTAGCGTTCACGGCACTCTCTTTGAAGGCTCGAATTCGCTCGACGTCGTAGCCACAAAAGTGAAGGACTGGTCTCTTCAGACAATGGATGAGACGATCTCCGGCACGATCATTGACCTTGCCACCACAACCGAAACACAAGGCTTCATCGTGAACACGAAGAACCGAGGAAAGGTCACTCTGCTCGTCGCCATTTCCACTCCGGTGAACAAAGGTTCTTTGGTGTTGAAGAGCGATGTTCTCGGAGTCGGAACGCGCATCACCTCCGCTACCGGCACGTACAACAATCTCAAAAAGACTTTTGATGTTCGCACCATCCGCATCTACCAGAACTCATCGCTCTTCCAACCGAGAAACTTCGAAGGCGTGATCAAAAGTATCGACGGCAATGTGCTGCCGGTCACAATGATCGTCACTGTCGGCGGCGTCGATTACACTGTGCCGGTGGGTCAAGGGGTATCAATTTTGAACAACAAACGCGCGCCGCTCTCCATTGCGCGCTTCATTAAAGACGACAAAGTTCGCTTTTACGGCACTATTCGTGAGGCAACTCCGAACATCGTCGACGTTGAGATCATGCGAAATCTCTCCCTCTAATATCGCTTTACTTTTTCTTTAGCGTTTCTTCAGTCTTTCTTTAACCTTTCTTTAGAACTTCTTTAGACTTTCTTCATTTTTTCTTTATCGGAAATTTGGCTTTTCTTGATACTTTCTTTGCGGTTTCTTGATCGCTGTTTTGCTTTACTTATAGCATTACCAATAAAGCGTATTTAGATGTCAAAACAACATATCATCGAGTCGGTCCGCCGCAATTTAGTATTCCTCGGCGCCAGACAAACAAAAGAAGACACTTCGACAGTGCATTTTGAGGGAACAGGCTTCGCGGTCGACGGCCAATTTGTCGTGACGTCTCTCGCTGTTTGCAAAGAGATCGAGAAAGCCGGAGGACAATTTTTTGCCGGCGTGTTTCAAAAGGTGGAGTCCGGAGCCGACGTGTATCAGACTGCGGACCTGATGCTGATCGATACTGATCACGCTCGAGGCTTGGCTGTCTTCGGCTTTGAACAGCGGCAGGAGGTCGGTTTTTCGATGGACGATTTAGAAACCAATGAGGACTGTTTGGTGGCCGGAGTAGAGGCGTTCACCTTGAGCTTTCCTGCGATTCGCACTTCGCGAGGGCAGCCGAAAGTCTTCACGCATCTCTGCTCAGTTGGGGCAGTGCAGCGGAATGACTTAAATGTTCCCGAACTGCTTGAGATCGACGGCGCGCCATGGTTGGCCGAAGGTGGCGCGCCGCTCATCGACATTGATTCCTCAAAAGTGATCGGCGTAGTGACAGGCACGCTCGATGTATTTTTGCAGGGTTCGGAGCCAGTGTGTTTGTCGCATCGCATTCCCGTCGCATGTCCCTCCACTGTCCTATATGACAGACTCGACGAGCTATCGGTCGTTTCACCAAATTCCTCCATTGATTCCTGTGACGATGAAGACGCCGAAGCCGTGGCCTTGGCCGAGGAAGCCGCCTTCCTGCGCGACGAGATAGGGGAGGAAGATGAGTATGAACACGGATATGATAGAATGAGGGAATGATCGAACACCCCATTTTACTCATTGTGACAGCACTCTTCATGATGCTAGGCATTCCAGCAGTGCTCGTACCCTTTTTGCCCGCCATTTCGTACATGTTTCTGATCGCCTTGCTGTTCGGATTCGCCGATCACTTCGCGCGCCTCACCTGGGAGAACATCGCCGTGCTCGGAGGCATTCTCATCGTCTCGTTTTTCGTCGACTACTTCTCCGGTATCCTCGGCGCGCGATATGGCGGCGCAGATCGCCGCTCGATCCTCTTTGGTTTCTTCGGTCTTGTCCTCGGTTTGTTCATGTTGCCGCCATTCGGAGCCATCATCGGTCTGTTTCTCGGTATCTTCTTCGGCGAGATCGCTTCACGAAAGGGGAGTCAAGCCGCACTCAAAGCGGCGACCTCCGGTCTCATTGGTTCCGCCGCGGGGGCGATCATCAACTGCGTCCTAGCCATTACGATGTTCGCTCTCTTCCTCTACTTCGTGTTGGTCTAGTAGCCGGCAATCGCAATTCGTTGACCTAGAGCCATTTTTCTGATATAAAGCCTGCTGGCTCTGCTCTTCATGGTTGAAGAAAAACACGGAGCAAAACAACCGCAACCCCCAAATCTGGAGGAAATGTGATCGAAATCATTGAGTCTTTGTCGGATCAGCTCGCTCAGCATCAATTCACCTTGTATCCAGTCTATGCACCCGCTGGCGGGGGCAAAGAGTTTGTCTGCGGTCTGCTTAACAGGTGGGGCCGCTCCGACTCCGAGCATCTTGGTTGCAGCGCTGTTCTCAAGGATCGTGCACGGATTCGCGACCATCTCGGTGAGCAACTTGCTGCCGCTGTGCCGCTCATCGACAACGGCACCATGGTCAGTGACGAGCTAGTTTGCGCGGCGATCTATGAGCGTGTGCTCCATCGTGTGCGTTTTGGTGTCAAATCGTTTGCCTTGGATGGCTTCCCCCGCAACATCGAGCAGCTGCGCTTCCTTGGGCAGCTCGACAAAATGATGCATGGGAACCTGATCGGCCAGCACGTCTTCTTGAACCAGCCGTTTGGCCGTTGTCTTGTTCAGGCCCTTCGGCTCCGGCCTCAACAATGCAGGCGGGATGACGCCACGCTGCCGAAGTTCATCGAACGTTGGAATGAGCAATTCCTCGGCCTCACCCTTCCGCTCCTGGTTGAGATTCGGAATCACTCGCCCAAAAAATTGGCCATCATCACTTCTCGCGACATGCACAAAGTGATGGATGTCGCCAAGGCGATGGGATACCACAAGAAGGACCTCGCCGCTCTCGAGGAGATCATCTCTCGATTGCCTGAATTTGGTCAGGGTTCACCCCGTGACGACTTCGAAGCGGTGATGGATTTCGTTCACACGCTCGTTCCGGCACCTACCGATGCCGAAGAAGTGAAGCGATTACTCGCTGATGACGGCCTGAACGGCTTCCGTGATACTTCGGCAGCTTGAGCATGGCAATGGAGGCAGTTTCTTCAGCTCCCGCATTCACAACGCAAGACGCGACCCCTTTTCAGGCGGCCGCGTTTTCTTCTTGCGCTTTTTCGACTTTTGCAACTGCTACTCTCCTCCTTGGAAATTTTTCCACCAATTCGAAACGGGCGACTTGCGAATAAGCTCCACGATCTCGTCGTGATCTTCCAGAATATGGTACAGCTTCATGTCATCGGGACTGATCGCTTTGTGCGCGTCCAACATCTGCGTCTTGATGAACGTATTCATTGGTTCCCAGTAGTCGCGACCGATCAGGATGACGGGTACTCTCGGAATCTTTCCTGTTTGCACAAGGGTCAAGACGTCGAAAAGTTCGTCAAAGGTGCCGAAACCACCAGGGTAAAAGATGAATGCCTCGGCGGAGAAAGTGAGAAGAGTCTTGCGGCTGAAAAAGTATTTGAAATCAATGCTGTCCTGAACAAAACGGTTGTCACGCTGTTCGTGGGGAAGGCGAATGGTCATGCCCACCGACAAACCGCCCGCTTCGAAAGCTCCACGCGCTCCGGCTTCCATGATTCCCGGGCCGCCGCCGGTGACCACAACATACCCGAGCTTCTTCACGATCTTTCCGGCAAGCGCCTGAGCGTCTTTATAATGTTCATTCTCGGCAGTGAAGCGAGCCGATCCGAAGAAGGTCACCGTTCGCGGATATTTTTGGATAAAATCAAAACCTTGCTTGAATTCGTCGTGGATAGTTCTCAATTCATATCGCTCATCGCTGCGGATATCCGAAACCGAAAGAAAGCCTTCATTTGTGCGGGCCTTTGTCTTGCGTGTGAACCATTTGTGTATCATGGACCTATTTTACTACAATCCGAGCGAACGGAGAAATGTCTCCCGCTCCTTTTCCGCCACCTCTCGAACTTCGCCTGGCTTGAGATTACCTAGGGCGATATTCAATATGCCAATACGCTGGCTTTCGACGATCGCAAAGCCAAGTTCGGCGGCAATATGCTCGAGGTGGGCATTGCCGGTGTTGTTGATGGTCACTTTGAAATGAAGTGGGTCGACAGTCTCGGCAGCATTCTCTGGGCCGGCTTTGAGATTGTATAGGCGCTCGGACAGGATGCGGGTGAAGCTCGCCGAATGAGGTTTGTTGAGAGTACAGAAAAAGGTTTTTGGGTGCGCGTATGCGGGATTGAGGAGGCGGTCGGTGATACGGCCATCGTTGGTGAGGATCATGATGCCACTGGATATCTTGTCGAGGCGGCCGATCGGGAAGATCTTCTTTCCGGCAAGACGGGCGTGCTTCTTCTGTCCTTTGAGTTGGTCGATGACTGCCTCGATCTCGGCATCGCTCGAGCTCATGCCGGCTGGCTTGTTGAAGATGAAATACAGGCGATCTTCAGCGGTCGTGCCATGCACGTTGCCCGTGCCGCTTCCCGCAGGCTTTTTTGTGCCCGGGGTGCCCGCCGCTTTGGTGTTGGACTGCAAGACTTCCACTACATCGGTCTCTTTTACCTTGTCGCCAAGTACTGCAATGCGCCCGTTGAGAAGCACTTTCTGTGCTGTCACCAGCTCGTCTGCACCGCGGCGAGTCGAATATCCCTTGTGGGCGAGATACTTGTTGATACGCATTGGCCATGCCGCTGCGAGGAGAATTACTTTTTTCGGCGCCGGTTTCATCGCTCTACTATACGGTATTTCTCAAAATGCACAAGAAATGCACAATTTGGTCAAATCTGGTATGCTCGTGAGACATGCATTCTAATATTGCCAAAAAGAGCGCCAATCTTGCCACGCATACGGCCCTCAGTCCGCAAAAGCCAATTTCTTTTGTGATCGAAAAGCGTCTGATGAAGCCGGATGGTTCGCCGACTCTCGGGCGTGTCGGTCTTTTGACGACGCCACATGGTGTGGTGCACACCCCGGCGTTTGTGGCGGTGGGGACGAAGGCGACGGTGAAGTCGCTCACTCCCGACCATGTGAAGGATCTTGGTGCGCAGGTGGCATTGGCAAATACGTATCATCTGTATCTCCAACCGGGCGAAAAGATGATCGCGAAAGCCGGCGGGCTCGGCAAAATGATGAATTGGCACGGGCCGACCATGACCGACTCCGGTGGTTTTCAAGTATTTTCGCTCGGTGTGGCGTTTGGAAAGGGGATCAACAAGTTCAGCAAGCCCGCACTCGCCGAAAGCGGCACTGATGCGACTGAGGACGTGGCTGCACGACTCGCGCGTGTCGATGAAGAGGGCGTCACCTTCAAATCGGTGATCGACGGAAGCACGCATCGCTTCACGCCCGAACGCTCGATCGAGATTCAGGAACAGATTGGTGCGGACATGATCTTTGCTTTCGACGAATGTACTTCGCCGCATGCGCCGAAAGAATATCAGCAGGAAGCGATGGCGCGTACGCATCGCTGGGCAGAGCGTTGTTTGAAAGCGCACAAAAAAGTGACGGCCAACGGCACGCCGCAGGCTCTGTTCGGTATCGTGCAGGGCGGGCGGCACGAAGATCTGCGAAAGGAAAGTGCACGGATCATTGGCGAGATGCCATTTGATGGCTTCGGTATCGGCGGTTCATTCGACAAAGAAGACATGGGTGCGGCGGTGCGCTGGGTGAATGAACTATTGCCCGAGAACAAACCGCGGCACCTCCTCGGCATCGGCGACCCCGTCGATATTTTTGAGGCGGTGGAAAATGGGTGCGACACGTTCGACTGCGTCGCGCCGACCCGACTTGGCCGTAACGGCACTATTTATACCAAACACGGACGCGTGCATATTGAGAACGCGCAGTATCGCGAGGACATGCGGCCGATCGAGAAGGATTGTGCCTGCTATGCTTGCCAACATTACACTCGTGCCTACATCGCACATCTGTTTCGGGCCGATGAGATGCTCGCCGGCACGCTCGCTTCGACGCACAACCTTCATTTCATCGTGAACCTCGTCGACCGCATGCGACGCGGCATCGAAGATGGCACTTTTTTCGATCTGAAGCGCGAATTTTTGTCGACCTATCTCGCAAAGTAGTTGGGGATAGCGCACTGATCGTGCTGTCTGCGGGCGGGGTATAATGACCAAGTATCGGCTCGCCTGCGGAGCACGCTCTTTGTTGGTTTGGTCAACCACATCACACAACAACTGCACAACCGCCTATGAAATCTGGCACGAGTTCACTCGTCACGATCCCCACCCATGACGGTCGGCAAATTGGCTTGTTTGGAATAGCTGGGCAGACAGAGCGAAGGGAAAATGGTCAACTTCGGCTCGTCACCTCAGACTCACCAGTCAGCAGACACACCTTTGGGGCACCAGGTCTTCAGCCTCAATTGGAGCAGCTCATGTTGCCACTCCTACTCCCACAGCCGGCTTGGAATACCCAGTCGCCAATGGCTGCTTAGGCACGCGAAACGCAAAAGCGCTCGCCTCCACCACCAAGGCCCCTCCCGCTCGCGCTGGAGGGTCTTTTCTATATGATCAGGTGAGCCTAACCAAAATTGACAAACTGACAGGAAAACGGTACTTTACTTTCAATTGCGGTCATTGAAAATTCGTTAGTCAACCGTCGGTCTACCACCACTACTGCCATGAAAAGATACTATGTTACCGTTACCCTCAGGGTGTTGCTGTTCGGTGCCTCCACACTTCTTGCCTATGTTGCCGTTCCTATTGGCTGGAACATGTATTGGGAGAATGTTGCAAGGGGCGTGCTCTCGATTGTTCTTATCCTCGTGCCACTGATCCTTTTTGGTTACCAGTTCACCTCGCTGGTCAAAGAATGCCTCGCCGCTGGCAAACCGATCAATGCATCGGCACTTGAGCCAGAGATCCTCTACATTGTCGATGGAGTCATGGTTCGGCGCGGCGGAGGTCACGCTTCCAGCCTCGCGGTGCTCAGAAGGGCAGTCTTGGAGGGCGATGAGGTCGACAAGTTAACTGAACGCCTTCTCGTCTTTTTTCCTGACCAGGAACTAAAGGAGGGCGGTCGTGTGATGGCGGTCACTCCCAAATGGTATGAGGCTTTCTCCAAGACCGGGGCAACCTCCGAAACCACCCTCGTGCTCGTCGGATCTCAAGCCTGAAATTCTATGAAGCTCCACAAACAGCATCCCAAGCCGCAACCTCCGCATCCCTGCCTGACTGCCCTGAGGCAGGCCATCATTGACCTGAAAAATGCCAGCAACTATTATCGCAGGCACCCTATCCGCCCAAAGATCGAGCGCCTTAATCGCGCCAGTCGGACGGTGAGTGATGTGTTGGATTTCATCGTCAGTGTTTACGACGGCCATCTCACCCGCACACTCTTGAAGCGTGCCGTGGTTGCGTTCGACGTGGCAGCGAAGATCCTGGAGAAACGCCGGCCGATCCGTCGTGGACTCAAGATGGAATGGTTCGTCGCGGTGAAGCAGGCGCTGAAGAGCCGCTACGAACAGTTTCTGGTGTTGCTCGGCGAAGGTCGAGCGATTTACCGGAGGACTATGACGGACCTCGCGCTTGGGCATCATGAATCGGTCCCGATGATGTGACCATTGCCAAATCACGACCGCTACTCACTGCCTTATCGATTCTCCCGTGTGGAGGGTCGGCGAGGTGGTTTTTTCTTTATGTATTTACGAACCCTCAAAAATACGATATAATCTTTTTTCAATGAAAGACGCGCCAATAAGTAAATTCACCCTCAAAACCGGTGGCCATACGCCGGCAGGCGATCAGCCTAAGGCGATCAAGTTGCTTGTTGAGGGCGTGCGCAAGGGGATGAAGCATCAGACCTTGCTTGGCGTGACTGGTTCCGGCAAGACGTTCACCGCGGCCAATGTCATCGCGCAAATTGGGAAACCGACGCTCGTCATTGCCCACAACAAAACGCTCGCGGCGCAGCTCGCGCAGGAGTATCGAGAATTTTTCCCGGACAACGCGGTGCATTATTTCGTCTCCTACTACGACTACTACCAGCCCGAGGCGTACATGCCGGTCACCGACACCTATATCGAAAAGGAGGCGATGATCAACGAGGAGATCGAACGACTCCGACATGCTTCGACCCAGGCCCTGCTCACGCGCAAGGATGTCATCATCGTGGCGACCGTTTCCTGCATCTATGGTTTGGGATCGCCGGTGGAATATGAGAAGGTGAATATGAAGATCGCACGAGGCATGAAGGGTAATCGCGCCGAGCTGATGCGCCGCTTCATCGACATTCACTACGAGCGCACCAATGCCGATCTCACGCCAGGTACGTTTCGCGCGCTGGGCAACTCGATCGAGATCATGCCGGTGAACGAGCGGGCTCTGTTTCGGATCGGGTTTGATGTCGACTCGGTGAGTGAGATCGTGAAGATCGACGCGACCACGCGCCGCATCATCGGCGATGTCGATGCATTCTTCTTGTTTCCGGCCAAGCATTTCATCACGACGGACGAAGGGCAGAAGCGTGCGTTGCAGACGATCAAGGCTGAGCTCGACGTGCGGCTGAAGGAGCTTGCGGCAGCGGGGAAAAATCTCGAGGCGGAGCGTTTGAAGCGTCGCACCAACTATGATCTCGCATTGATCCGCGAGGTCGGCTATTGCAACGGTATCGAGAACTACTCTCGCCACTTCAGCGGGCTACCTGCGGGCGCGCCTCCCGACACGTTGATTTCATATTTTCCGCATAAACCCGCAAAAAAAGGAGGTCTCGGCGAGCCGGATTTCCTCACCATCATCGACGAGTCGCATGTGACAATTCCGCAATTGGGCGGCATGTTTGCGGGCGATGCATCGCGCAAGCAGTCGCTCGTGGAGTATGGCTTCCGTTTGCCGAGCGCGCGGGACAACCGGCCGTTGAAATTTGATGAGATCGAGGAACGCCTCGGCCAGCGTATCTACACCACCGCGACGCCGGGCAAGTATGAGCTTGAACGCAGCGTTAAGGGCGGCCCCGATGGTGATGGGCAGATTGCGGAGCAGGTGATCCGACCGACGGGGTTGTTGGATCCGGAGGTGGAG
This sequence comes from uncultured Candidatus Saccharibacteria bacterium, assembly GCA_964602975.1. Classification (GTDB taxonomy): domain Bacteria; phylum Patescibacteriota; class Minisyncoccia; order Phycocordibacterales; family JBBTRF01; genus JBBTRF01. The sequence goes on from CAZRTH010000007.1 coordinate 48,406, forward strand.
ATTCGTCCTATCATTGAGAAAAAGGGTTCGTATCCTGGCCAGGTATTTGATTTCATCGCCGAAACCCAGAAAGAAGTGAAAAAAGGCGGGCGTGTGATTGCGACCACGCTCACCAAAAAAATGGCGGAGGACCTGTCGGAATATTTGAAGGAGAAGGGGATCAAGGCCGAATATTTGCATAGCGAGATCAAGACCATCGAGCGCATCCAGATCCTCACCGAGTTTCGTCGTGGTAAATTCGACTGTCTCGTGGGCGTGAACCTCTTGCGCGAAGGGCTCGACCTGCCCGAGGTGACGTTCATCGGCATTCTCGACGCGGACAAGGAGGGTTTTCTGCGTTCGGAGATGTCGCTCATTCAGACCATCGGTCGTGCGGCGCGAAACACGGCCGGCCGCGTGATCCTCTATGCCGACGAAGTGACCGGTTCGATGGAGCGGGCGATGAAGGAGACGGCGCGTCGTCGTGCGCTGCAGATGGCGTACAACACGGCGCATGGCATCACTCCGCAGACGATCATCAAGGCGATCAAGGACATCACCGATCAGATCCAGACGGATCATGCCAAGGCGGTGAAGGGCTTGCTCGCGGTGGACGAGGCGGAGCTCGTGGGCGTGACCGATGCGCGAGAGGCGGAGAAGATTATCCGGAAGCTGATCAAGCGCAAGGAAGCCGACATGGAGAGCGCGGTGAAGGTTTTAGATTTCGAAACTGCGGCGATTTTGCGCGATGAGGTGAAGGCGTTGGAGGAGAGGATTGCCGGTTTCGCGCGCGGCGAGAAGCGCGAGCGCGCCGAGGCGGCGAGGAGGGTGACGGAGGTGAGACGTAAAAAGAAGGCTTAGAATAGAGATGGTTATTTGCAAATAATTTCAGATTTTGACACGTATCTGGTACGCTTATATCCATGACACGAGACATTAAAACTCTCACCGATCAAGTTGTCGCTTTTCGTGATGCTCGCGACTGGAAGCAGTTTCATAACCCGAAAGATATGGCGCTTTCGCTTGTCTTGGAGGCGACCGAAGTCATGGAGCATTTTCAATGGAAAAATGCGGAGGAAATGAAGAATCATGTTGAAACACATCGAGCAGAGATCGGTGAGGAATTGGCCGACGTGCTCTATTGGGTGTTACTCATGAGTAATGATCTTGAAATTGATATTACTGAGGCACTCGTGAAGAAAAACGAGAAGAACGCTGCGAACTATCCAATAGAAAAATCGAAAGGGAAGCACACGAAGTATAATAAAATCTAGAATATGACTAACGTTTTTCTGGCTCCGAGAAGTAATGAGACCTCCCACACAAATTTTCAGTCAACAATTACTGTCGGGCGCAAGTATATGGAGATCGAGCCGTTTTTGAATCTTCAGGAAAAATCGGTTCTATCTAAATATCCAAATCTTAGTATTTGGGGAAATAAGGAATCGCTCAGATCTCGCTGGGCAAAAATGCGTCCTGGAGATTGGGTGCTTTTTTACGCACGAGGTTTTTTTACGTACAGTGCCAGGGTTGTCTTAACTAAATACGACTCTGAGTTAGGAAAGAAACTCTGGCCGGTAGATGAGGATGGTGAACCGTGGCCATGTCTTTTCTTTGTTGACAGTTTAAAGGAACTCCAAATTCCAATTAGAACACTTCAGGAATTGGCCGAATATGAAACCGGATGGGATCGGGTTCAGGGTTTTATGCCTTTGAAGCCGGAAGGTGTCAGGGCAATTGCTGAGAAGTTTGGAAGTATTGAGATATTTCTAAATCAAACTCCTGCAACCTATCAAGCAATCGAGAACATGATCGAAGAAGAAAATGAAGAAATTCTTAAGGAAGAGAAACGAAATGAAATTGATAAGAAAAATCTTCTTGAAATTGCAGGTCACTTCCAAAACGCGATCGCTTCACATGTCCTGAGCACTTCTCCTAGGAAGGTTCGTGTCGAGAATCGTAATCAAAAGAAGCGCATTGCTCAACTGGAGGACTATTCCTGCCAAGTCTGCAACTGGGCAGTTGAGTGGACGAACTCAAAGGGTGGTCGGTCTTATCGGATCGATATTGATCATATTGTCGACAAATCAAAGGGTGGAGGAGAGGAAGTTTCCAACCTCTGGGCACTTTGTCCCAATTGTCATATTAAAAAAACTGTCGGCGTGCTCAAAATAAACCCTCGAACAAAGAAAATAACTGAGAAAGGGGTAGAAATAAAGCTACACCATGACAACCATCTTGGTTGGTAGACATTTACACTACCCCCATGACCATGCTCACGGAATTCAAACAATTTTTGCTCAGGGGCAATGTCGTCGATCTGGCGGTCGGCGTCGTGGTGGGAGCGGCCTTCGGCACGGTGGTGCAGGCGCTGGTGAAAGATATCCTGACGCCGTTCATCGGTGCCATCGTCAAAGTACCGGATTTCTCCAAGCTGTCTTTCACGATCAACGGCAGCATTTTTCTGTACGGCGACTTTCTGAACGCGCTCGCCGCTTTCTTGCTCGCGGCCGCGGCGATCTTCTTTTTTGTGGTGAAGCCGATGAACTTGCTCGTGAATCGTTCGCGTTCCTCGACCGCCAAGCCCGCCGATCCGACCACCAAAAAGTGCCTGCAATGCCTCAGCGAGATCCCGCTCGCCGCAACCCGCTGCGCGCATTGTACGCAGGTGGTGGGGTAGGTTGCTCAGGTATTTTTTGTTGATGCATTTTCCTTGCGCGATTTTGTGCGGAAAATTCTTTTGCTGTCAGCGTCGTTTGGAAACCGATAAAGTTTTTCTAAAGTTTTTGGTTGTTTTTGGCCCAATTGGCTCTGTATAATCGACGGTGCATGTCATCGAAAAATACATACGCAGCAAATAATATAGCGTACATTGACGGCGCGAACCTCTATAAGGGTGTTGAGCAGCTCGGTTGGTCTTTAGACTACGCCCGATTTCAGGTGTGGCTTTGTGAAAAGTATGCCGTTCAAAAATCCTATCTTTTCATTGGTCGCGTTCCGAAGTACGCAAATCTCTATAAGAACCTTGAGGAGAGAGGTTTCACTTTAATTTTTAAAGATATTATTTATGATAGTGATGGAAAGGTAAAAGGAAATTGTGATGCCGATCTCATTGTTCAGGTGATGAGGGATGTATACGAGACCCCTTTTGATAAAGTCATTTTAGTCTCTAGCGATGGCGATTATGCAAGTCTGGTTTCCTTTCTCATAGAGAAGAAAAAAATCCTCACGGTATTGTCACCTTACGAGACGACAAAGTGCTCCCTTTTGCTCAAGAGGACTAGTGTGTCGATTGCCTATCTTTCTGACCAAAAGAGCATTCTGCAGATGTCCGATAATAAAAAAGCCCCCGATGCCGACAGAACAGCATAAGGGTCTTTTTCGTAGGATGTATTATTTATAACAAATTGAAAATTAAAGTCAATACTTTTTAAATGGCTATAAAGAACGAAACCGCCATCGCTGGCGGAATCTCGGAGGCCGAAGCCATAATGTAATAAGTATATATCAACTAAAAAATCATGCAAGTCGGTGTATCGGATTGGTCCAGAGTTCTATGAGATAATATTCGCAAGATGGCTTTTTTCCGAATCATCAGGCGGCGAATACGGGTTCGTCGGCGCACCCGCCGTCCCGCTCCCAACAAAAAGGCGTTTCTATTGCACAAAGAAACCGCCCGTGCCATCGCGCATGCACGGCTGGAGCATTTTGCGCGTTTTTATTCAGCAATTCCAAACCCTGCTGCTCCGCTTCGGGTCGACGGCTCCCGCCCTAGCCACATCTTCACCTACCACCGCGTCAGCATTCGCAATCAACGCACCCGCTGGGGGAGTTGCTCGCGCAAGGGCAATCTGAACTTCAGCTACAAGCTCGCGCTCCTGCCGCCGCATCTTGCCGACTATCTCATCGTGCACGAACTCTGCCATCTCGGGCAATTCAACCATTCGTCGGCGTTTTGGGCGCTGGTGGCGTTGGCGATTCCGGATTACAAACGTTGCCGTGCGGAGTTGAAACACTTCGACCAAAGTGTTAGGCTACATACCAGTCTCGGTGTAGCTGAAAGAGCGTAGATATCGAGAACCCGTGGAGCGTGCACTT
>CAZRTH010000008.1:0-35832 GCA_964602975.1 uncultured Candidatus Saccharibacteria bacterium
TGGAGCCTAGCGAGCGCGACGGCGCGAGCTCGAGGAATTTTCTAGCAAGAAAATATCCGTGCTCTAGGAGAATGCTTTTTGCGTTGTCTGTTCTTATTTCTTATCCACAAACGACAACGCCATCTTCTGCTCGCGTGGGTCGAATAGAGCGATGCGGAACTTGTAGCTCTTGCCGAGCTCGAGCTTCTCGCGAAGCTTGTCTTCGCCGCCAAATTCGCTGATGTGTACCAAGCCGGCAACGCCTTCTTCAATAGAAGCAAGAGCACCGTGCTTGTTGAATTTGATAATGACACCGGTCACCACATCTTCCTTCTTGTACTTCTTCGACGCCTCTTTCCATGGATTTTCCTTCAACGCCTTGATCGAAAGAGAGATCTTGCCCTCCTTGATCTCGATGATCTTCACGCGGACCTTCTGTCCGGTCTTGAACAACGCTCGAGGATCCTCTACGAGAGACCAGTCGATCTCAGAGATGTGCACCAAACCTTCGAGACCATCCTCGATCTTCACGAAGACGCCGAAGTCCACGATCCCTGTGACAGTACCTTCCAATTCATCTCCGACCGCGTACTTGCCAATGATCTCCTGCTTGTCTTTCTGATCAGGATTCTTCTCAGAGAAGATGAGCTTGCCTTCTTTTGGAATCGCAGAGATCACGCAGACAGCGATGCGCTGACCAACGAGCTTCTTCAATTCATCCAAGATGCGATCCTTGTCGCCATCGGCCACTCGGGGGTAGTGTTCAGCTTTGAGCTGTGAAGCGGGGAGGAATCCCATGATGCCTTGCCACTCGATGATCAAACCGCCCTTGTTGGCCTCCTTCACTGGCAATTCGTACACCTTTCGATCGCGGATCGCGTCCTCGATCTCACTCCAGATGAGCGCCTGTCGAGCTTCCTTGAGAGAGAGTTCTACATAGCCATTCTCATTTTCGACGTCCACCACTTTCGCTGCAACATTGTCGCCGATGTTGATCTTTTTGATCACATCTCGCGCAGCAATGTACTCGCGGCCATAGATGATACCGGTACCATATGGAGGCAGGTCAATGTAGACACCGGTCTTGTCGATGTTGATGACCTTTCCTTCCACAATGTCGCCAACCGCAGGAGTAGTTGCGGTTTGCTCAATAAACACATCCATAAGATGGGCTTTTTTCGGAGCGACTTTCTCTGCCTCCGCTTTTGCCTCAGCTTTTGCTGCCGCCTTCGCCGCAGCTCGAGGAGCCTTCTTTACTTCGGTTGTCGGCTCGGCAGCTTCTGCTGCTCCCGCCTTCGCCTCTGTTTTGGCAGTCTTTGATACCGCCTCTTTTACGTCTGCTGCGATCGCCGCAGCCTTCTTGCCGATCTTAAATAACATGTATAGAGGCCGATCTCGTTTTCGCGCTACGCCATGAGGCCGGCTCTTGCGAGCTCCCTCATGCGCCTTGGTGCGCGGGGTTATCGAGACCGAAAAATATGGATAATGAGCTCTTGACGAGCGTTCAGATAGTATATCTAAAAGTGCGAAAAAGGCAAGCGCGCACTCCATATTTTCACGGGCGGATGTCCTGTGTTATACTTTCAGCGCTATGGTAATCACATATTTGGGAGGCGAGTGCTTCAAAATGCAGTTTGGCGACATGGTGATCGCTTTCAATCCGCCGGCAAAGGACTCGGAGCTCAAATCCCCGCGCTTCGGTGCGGATATTGGCTTGGTGAGCTTGAATCATCCGGATTTTGCAGGGGCGGAGCAGCTCGAATTTGGCGAGAAAAAGCCGTTCATTGTTTCCGGCCCTGGCGAATATGAAGTGAAAGGGGTCTTTATCAAAGGCTTCAAATCGAAGTCGCAATATGGCGGCAAAGACAAGCTCAATACGATCTACACGCTCGGCCTCGACAGTATGAACATCTGCTTCCTTGGCGCGCTCAGCGAAGATCTCGACAATGAGACCAACGAGGCGATCGACGACATCGACCTGCTTTTTGTGCCGATCGGCGGCGAAGGCGTTTTGTCTCCCGCGGCAGCATACAAGATGGCGGTGAAGCTCGAGCCGAAGGTGATCATTCCGATGCATTTTGGCGCGGTCGGTGCCAAGGATGCGCTGAAGGCTTTTTTGAAGGAGGCAGGTGAAGATGTGAAGGCAGTCGACAAACTCACTCTCAAAAAGAAGGACTTGGAGGGCAAGAACGGAGATGTGATGGTGCTCGAGCCGGTGAACGCGTAACACGGGGGGCCAAGTAGACACAAAATATATCTCTTGTATGGAGCGATTTTTATCGGAACTTCGAAATAAGCCCTATCGATACCGAAAAAATGTCGCTCTTGGTGTGGCGGTGGTGGTGTCGCTTGTGATTTTTTTCGTGTGGGCTATCGCGACCAAGGCACGTTTTGATGCGCGGATACAAATGATGGCGGAAAAAGTCGCTTCAACCACAGTGCCAAGCCCTGCCGAGCTTTCGAGTCCGCTCAGCGCCATTTCTCAGTCGATCAGCGAGGGTATCGAGACCATAAAAAGTCAGTTTGAGGAACTCTCCAAAATTGCCGAATAATGCTAGAATAAAAAACCATGGCATCCAAAGATTCAGACAAAAAGCCGAAGGGCGACATGAAAGGGGATAATAAAGGAGATAAGAACCTGCCAGTAGCGCCTCGAGAAAGCGTAGTGGGACGAAGCATCACCACTGAGATGCGCGACTCGTATTTGGACTACGCGATGTCGGTGATCACCGCTCGTGCTTTGCCGGATGTTCGCGATGGTCTGAAGCCAGTGCACCGACGCATTTTGTACGCGATGCACGAGATGGGATTGGTCGCGAGCGCGAAGACGCGAAAGTCGGCGGCGGTGGTGGGAGACGTGCTTGGTAAGTATCACCCGCACGGCAACGTGGCGGTGTATGAGTCTATGGTGAAGATGGCGCAGGATTTTTCCATTCGATACCCGCTGATCATTGGTCAAGGCAACTTCGGTTCAATCGACGGTGACGGTGCCGCCGCAGAGCGATACACCGAGGCGAAAATGTCGCGCGTTTCATCGACGCTTCTCCAAGATATAGAAAAAGACACTGTCGACTTCCGACCAAACTACGAAAACACCCGCAAGGAGCCGGGAGTGCTTCCTGCTGCTGTTCCGAATTTGCTGTTGAACGGCACGCTCGGCATCGCCGTTGGTATGGCGACCAATATTCCGCCGCACAATCTCGGCGAGGTGGTAGATGCGACCACTCATCTCATCGATAATTCCGACGCTTCGGCAGAAGATCTTTTGCAATTTGTGAAGGGTCCCGATTTCCCGACCGGCGCTACTCTCTACGCTTCGACCGAAATGAAGCATGCATATACCACTGGCCGTGGCGGCGTGGTGGTGCGCGGCGAGGCAGAGATCGTGGAAACCAAGAGCGGCTCATTCCAGATCATCATCACCTCGATCCCGTATCGAGTGAACAAAGCCGACCTAATTCTCACCATCGCCGATCTGGTGCGCGAGAAGAAAGTCGAAGGCATCAAAGGTCTCCGCGATGAATCGACCAACGACATCCGCGTGGTGATCGATCTCAAGCAAGGCGCGTTCCCTCAGGCCGTGTTGAACTTTTTGTACAAGCACACCCAACTCGAAGACACTTTCCACTTCAACACCGTCGCTCTCGTGGATGGTGTGCCGCAAACCCTCTCGCTGAAGAGTGTTTTAGAGGAATTCATCAAGCATCGCCAAGTCGTCGTGCGACGTCGTACCGAATTCGACCTCCGCAAGGCCGAAGATCGCGAGCACATTTTGCTTGGCTTGAAAAAGGCACTCGACCACATCGACGAGATCATCAAATTGATCAAAAAGTCGAAGGATACCCCAGAGGCGCACATGAATTTGATGAAGACGTTCAAGTTTTCCGATCGCCAAGCGACTGCTATTTTGGAAATGAAGCTCTCACGTCTCGCCGGTCTCGAGCGCAAGAAGATCGAGGACGAGCTCAACGCTGTACAGGCACTCATTCGCGAGCTGAAAGACTTGCTTTCGAGCGCGAAGAAAATTTTGGCCGTGATCAAAAAAGAATTGCTCGAAGTGCGGGCAAAATATGGCGACGAACGTCGCACTAAAGTGATCCGCGGCGGCGTGAAAGAGTTCAAGCCGGAAGACACCATCCCGGATGTTGACTCTGTACTCGTGCTCACCGCTGGCGGCTATATCAAGCGCACTTTGCCGGACGAATATCGCCGACAGAAGCGCGGCGGCGTCGGTGTAGTTGACCTCGATACAAAAGAGGAGGATTTCATCACCCATATTTTGAATGCGAACACGCACGCGGACATGCTGTTCTTCACCAACAAGGGCAAGGCGTATCAGATCAAGATGTACGAGATCCCTGAAGGCAAGCGCGCCACCAAGGGCAAGTCAATCGTGAATTTCCTCGCGCTTGCCGATGATGAACGCGTCACTTCCATTCTCCCGATGCCGAAGGAGGTGAAGAAGGGAGGGCTCAGCCTCTTCATGGTCACCAAAAATGGCGTGGGCAAGAAGGTGAACGCAGAGTCTTTCCATGATGTTCGACGCAGTGGGCTCATTGCGATCGGACTCGAGGCGGGCGATTCTCTCGTGTCGGTGCGATTTGTTGAAAAGGGCGACGAAGTGATCTTGGCAACCAGCGAAGGGCAATCGATCCGATTCAAGGAGACAGACATACGAGAAATGGGTCGCGCAGCAATGGGTGTGATCGCAATGCGACTCGAAAAGGGTGACACCGTGATCGGTGCCGATGTGGTGAAGAAAGACATGAAGAAGCCTGCGCTCCTCGTGATCATGAGCAATGGCTACGGCAAGCAGACCGAGCTCAGCGAATACAAGACCCAAAAGCGCGGTGGTTCCGGTATTTTGACCGCGAAGATCACCGACAAGACGGGCAAGGTGATCACTTCGAGCGTGGTGGATGTTGCCGAAGAGGCGGGCAAAAAAGGCGGGGACGGAAAGGATGCAGGCGACGTTGGCGCGGAAATGAATGAGCTTGTGGCGATCTCGAAGAAGAGCCAGGTGATCCGTTGCGACATTGCAGAGATCCCAGTGCTTGGCCGACAGACGCAAGGAGTACGCATCATGCGTTTGCGGGATGGCGATTCTCTGGCGAGTGCGGTGTGTTTGTAGAAAAATATAGAATACGGAGAAAATAAAAACGCCGCGAGCAACTCGCGGCGTTTGGCGTTTTGTAGTCGACATTTTGCGCGTCGGTTTCTCCCCAGTTGCTACCTCATCGCGAAGACTGCGAACATCAACAACATCATCACCGCGACGAGTAGAGCAGTCGGTGCCGTGGTGCTGCCGTATACACTGAGCTCCATGTCGCGTCCCTTGCTCGGCATTTTCAGCGAAGGGATGATCTCGTCGACGAGTAGGCCGAGGCCGTATACGAAGACGAATGAGGCGGTTCGATAAGTCGATTCCGACTGCCGGTTTCCGAATACAAACCAGACTCCGGAGCCGATCATGAAGAGCAGGCCCCAATGTCCGTGATGAATCTGCAGTCCGGTCAGTGTTCTCAGCGGAGTGACGTAGAAATCTTGGCGCTTCAGCACGAAATGCAGGCGCTGGTAGAGGATCGGGGCGAGGAAGGTGAGGATCAAGCTGGCAAAAAGGTCTGTTGTCATAAGCGGATGATGGGTGGGTTGTGGTAGGTGTCAAAAAACTCGGTTTTTGCAAAGATGCCAAGTATGGCGGTTCGGCCCTGTTTATACCGCATTGGCCGACAAATCGCAAGAAATTCGCAAGAAAAAACGCCCTCCGAGATCACTCTCGGAGGGCGGTTTCGAAACTCGCTGCAGTATCATTCCTCGCGCAAGCGGAGGAAGCGGTGCGGCCCCATGCCCGGCCCGATACTCATCGGACAGGCGTAGTTGGTCATGCCGTGTTGGTCCGGCAGTGAGAAGGTCGCGACGACCGTCCATGTGGCGGTTGCTCCAATGGTAGTAGCGCTTTCCAGCACCACTCGCCGATTGGGAAGACCCACCATGCCCAGCTTCGGAGCGCCAGACGCGAGACCGATGCTCGTGAGCACCGGAGCACCGATCGGTTGTCCGTTCAGAAGCCAATACTTCGGGAAGGTCCCGTCGGCCGCTTCGAGAGCAAGCACGGCGGGTATTCCGTTGGTGATCAGCGACAGGTGTATGCCGATGCGGCCGATCGGGTAGAGGCGGAGAAGCTTCATGTCGTCCGCATACAGATACTTCGTGTATCTGTCGCTAGAGATTTGGTCAAAGGTGGCGTTGCCGAACGCTTTGCTTTGAACCTCGCTCACGGTTCCGTTGGTCTCGCCAGTGAAGATTCGAGCGTAGGTTTTGCGCTCGTAGTTTTGCTGGAAATACCAAGGTGGCGGCGTCCCATCGAAATACTTGAGGTTGGGGAAGGGCAGAAAGACATACTCCGATACGTTGATCGGGATAGTCTCAGCCGTTGCCTCAATCGGAAGCCGGAAGCCGCCATTGCCGTTGGTGACCAGTGGAAAGACCACGTTGACCTGAGCCATTTCTAGCGTCGTTTTCGGTGCGTCATCTTCTGGGAAAATACTCCGAACAATGTCAGCTTCCTTGGCCGTGGCCACGAGCTGGAATTCAGAATTGGTCGTGGCGTTCTTCGGCGATGCAGAAGGGTAGTTTGTTGCCAAACTCGCCATCTGAAAGGCAACCTCGCGAAGCTTGTTCGTGAGGGCCTCGGGCGTGAGGCCGGAGACGGACACGTTGGTGCGCGCGACTGGCTGCTCGATCACCACCGCGTAGTAGTCGTGCGGCCAGCGATAGATCATCGCTTCGATAGTGTTCACGCCTGAGAACTGTGCGGTGCGTAGCTGGCTGATCGTGCTCGGAAGCGCGTCAGCTGCTCGGGCTGCCGCCGCCCAAAAGGTCAGGCAGCAGAGGATGATGGCAGGGGCGACAAGCGCCCGTTGAAGGATCGCTTTCATAATTCATGGGGGGGGTGGAGGAGGGTCGCTGTGTTGCAGCGAGTTGTCAATGAGACTGGCTACAATTCTACCTCTAAAAGCTAAAAAAGTCAATAGTTATCCACAGTTTCCGTACATGGCCGTATAAGGCCGCGCAGTGCTATACTTACGGAGTATCGCATTATTTGTTCGCACTTATTTTTATTATGAAACATATCTTCGCGTCTCTCCTTGATATTGCCAAAGCAGCAGTGCTGCTGCTCATCGTCGGTTTCGGTGCCGCTACTCTCTCGGCTCAGGGTACATGGACTCCGGCTCCGGCGAATCCGCCGGCAAATAATGCGGCAGCTCCGATCAATGTAAGCTTGACAGCACAGCGAAAGTTCGGGCCACTATTTCTCGGTACGTCTGCTGTGTTGTCAGATCCGATAATCAGCACTTTCGATGTGTTAGGCCTCGCAAGCACCACATTCCTCTCGACTGATAATCTGCTTGTTTCAAAGGCAGTCACCTTCGCGGCAGGCTCGCCCATGAAGCGCCTTCTTTTCAACTCCGCAGGCCTCTCACTCATCGACGGTACTCAAGGCGCCGGAAAAGTGCTCACTTCTGATGCGAACGGTATTGCGAGCTGGACGGCGACGAGTAGTTTGGGTTTTGTAGGAGCAGCGCCAGCATCACAAGTGGCTACTGTGGGGGCTACCGTTCTTGGACCTCTTGCATATGGTTCATCAAATCTCGCTGATAATAGCCCTAACTTTGTAATTAGTGATTTCACTTTGACGCAAGATTCTGACGTTGTGATCACTTCATCTGCCAATCTCTGTGGAGGCCCTATTTTAAATGTCTATATGTATGTTGACAGTGTGCAAAAAGACAAGAAAGCATTTCGTGGTGAGTCGAATGGCGCCGATTGCGGGACGGTTAGTTTATCTACTCGCATGAGCCTTACTGCGGGTTCACACAGCATTAAAACTGAAGGCGGATTGTTCACTTCGTATCCAGGTTACGGCGACGCCACTCGTCCGGTCGATACCCTAGTTTACGTTTTGAATGGTAGCGGGTTTACTGCTGGGGGTAGTTCCGTTGGATCATGTGATGCAAGTCCTTATGTAAATAGTATGACGAGCGATACTGTGTATACAAACAATAGCGGAACCCAACTTATTGTCGTCGCCACGGCTTCGGAGAGTCAGGCTACCGGCCAGCAGTGGCTCCAGGGTTTTATTGGGCCAACAAGTGCCTCGACTCTCGTATCCAACGACGTCTTTCTTTCTCCAAATACAGCCTCGATAACATTCGTCGTTCCACCCGGATATCGCTATAAAGTTGTGAATCAGGCTTCCTATGCTACCGGCCTTACTTCACAAGCGTGGAAAGTTTGCGGGGGGACCTCTAGTGGCGGAGGATCAGTAAGTACCTCCTCTTCAATTTCAGATGTTCGAGATTCTTTAGAGTACAAAACATGTACTGCTGGCGGTCTTGGCATCGGCGCTTCAGGTGTTTCGCAAACCTGTACATCGGCTTGCAGTTCTGGTAAAAAGGTTGTCAGCGGAAGCTGTACTTCCTCAGTGAAGCCAAGTAATGGCAATCCGGCATATGCGGGCATAATTGAGCTTTCTAAGCCAAACTCCGATAATACCGGATGGATCTGTACAGGGGCGAAAAGTGCAGTGAGCGAATATGTTACTGCAAATGGCACAGCCGTCTGTCTCTAGCGTTTTGAAATGTTCTCCCACCCGAACAAAAACATTGATCAGCTTGGGTTGATCCCCGGAATGAAGGTGGCGGATTTGGGTGCGGGAACGGGGGCGTATGCGATACCGGCTGCGCAGGCGGTGGGCGAGAAGGGGCGAGTGTACGCAGTGGAAGTGCAGAAAGATCTGGTCGCCAAGCTGAAGACGCACGCTGAGCAGGCGAGAGTCAAAAATATCGAATACCTCTGGGGCGACATCGAACAGCGCGGCGGCACACATGTCGGAGACGAATTGACCGACTTTGTAATTTTGGCGAATGTGTTGTTTCAAGCAGCAGACAAGGTTGGATTGATCACGGAGGTGCGACGCATCCTGAAAAAAGGCGGCAAGGTGGCGGTGATCGATTGGAAAGAATCTTTTGGAGGCATCGGTCCAGCGGTGCAAGAAGTGGTAAGCGAGCCGAAGGCAAAAGAGCTTTTCTCGCAGCACGGCTTCCAGCTGGTGCGCAGCATTTCCGCCGGGGATCATCATTACGGGCTTATCTTCACAAAAATATGAAAGGCATGAGCACATTTCAGATCGTCTTGACCGGCGTCTTCTCCTTCGCGATGCTCGTGGCCTTGGTGGTGTTCGCGACTTTCAAAGGCGCTGATAGTAAGGAGTTGGTATCCATCACTCTGTGGGGCACGATTCCGCAGGAGCAATTCACAGTGGCGGTGAGCAAAGCCAATCAGACGCGCGCGCAACGCTTGACCATCAGATACATCGAGAAAAAAGAAAAAGATTTCGACCGCGATCTCACCGAAGCGCTCGCTTCCGGCACTGGTCCTGATGCTGTTTTGTTGCCGCACACCAGCTTGTATCGCCAGCAGAGTCGTATCTATCAGATCCCCGAGACGAGCCTGACGCTCCGCTCTTTCCGTGACACCTTTAGTGACCAGGCTCGCTTGTTTGAGGCACCGGCAGGGGTGTGGGCACTGCCTTTCGCATCCGATCCGTTGGTGATGTATTGGAACAAGAATATTTTCAATGCTGCTGGGCTGGCAAACCCACCGAAATATTGGGACGAATTTTTGACGCTCTCACAACAGCTCACAAAGAAGGATCAGGCCGGAAATATCGTCCAGAGCGCGGCGCCATTCGGCGAAGTGGCAAATGTGCCGAACGCGAAGGATACGATCTCGGCGATGTTGTTGCAAGCGGGAACACCGATCGTTGCTGTCGATCAGAGCGGCCGGGCTCACAGCGTTTTGAGCGAACGTGGTATCTCTGTGGAAACACCTGCTCCAGCAGTGGCGACCTTTTATACCCAATTTTCCAATCCTTCAAAGACGACCTACACTTGGAACCGCAATGTCGGCGATGCACAGACATTCTTTTTGGCCGGCAACCTCGCTACCTACTTTGCTTTCGCAAGTGAGGATCAGACATTGATACGCAAGAATCCGAATCTAAATTTCGATATCACTTCGCTGCCGCAATCTCGTGATGCGAAAACTCCGGTAGTGTATGGCAAGCTGTACGGCTTAGCCTTGATGAAGGCGACCAAGAATCCGGCGGGAACCTTCGAGGTGCTGTCGGCTGTGGCTGGTGCGCCGTTTGTCGAGCAATTCATAAAAGTTTCCGGCTTGGCGCCGGTGCGCAGGGATCTGCTCTCCGATGTTCCTGCCGACCCTGCTCTTGCAGTGGCATATCGCTCGGCGCTCGTTGCCCGCAGCTGGCTCGACCCAGACCCTGTGGCGAGCGCCGGCATCTTCAAGCGCATGATCGAGAGCATCACCTCCGGCAAATATCGGCCGAGCGATGCCGTCGGAGTGGCTTCGCAGGAGCTTCAAGCTTTGTTGCAATAATTCACATGAAAAGATTTTTCTCCACCGCAAGTATGTCAGCAAGTATCCTCGTGATGATCGCCCTGCCGATCTTTGTTGCCACTTTTCCTGCCACTGCCCAAGCCGACTTCTTCGGACTTGAAAAGCCGAATCTTATCGTCTGCGGGGATTTTGATAATCCGCAAAATGCCGCAGCGGATCACGAGTGCAGCTTTTCCGACGTTGTCGTGCTCGCAAAAGAGTTGGTGAACCTCGCTTTCTACCTCTCTGTGCCCGCAGTAGTCCTTCTTTTGTCCTACGCCGGTTTCCTTTACATGACCTCGGCCGGAGATGAGGGCAAGGTGGGGAAGGCGCACACTATCTTCACCAATGTCGCTATCGGCTTCTGTATCGTATTGGCGGCGTGGCTTATCGTGACGACGATCCTCAAGGCACTATTGGACAAGAATGCGTATCCGATTTTGAATGACAACACCATTGAGTTACAATAGCGAGATACAATAACACCATGACTCACACTCGAATACATCCGACCATCAGAAAGACCGCCGCCTACTGCGTGGCGGCTCTGCTTTTGTTCATCGCGAGCGCCACTCTTGTCCACGCAGTGGATCCGGTAGCTGACACAGCGCTCGGTTTCTCGAATCCACTCCAAGCCGATTCCATCGAGGAGCTACTCACTGACATTCTCCAGCTAGTATCTCGTCTTGGCGCTATCATTGCTGTCCTGTATTTCATCTACGGCGGCTTCCTGTATGTCACAGCGCAGGGCGACGAAGACAAGATCGGCAAGGCTCACAGTACGCTCAAATGGGCAGCTGTCGGCACGGCCGTGCTTCTGGGTGCGGAGATCATCGCTCGTATTATTGAGACCACGGTGCAGAGTGTCAGCAATTTGTAACCAATTTTAGCCATTTTTTCTTTCCCATGTTCAGCAACGTAACCGATTTCAAAGGATTTGTGGATGTGCTCTATGGCACGATCGACTGGTTCATCCCGGTGCTCTTTTCCATGGCTATTGTCGCCTTTCTGTACGGCGTGCAGAAGTACATTTTGGCAGGGGCGAGTGAAGACAAGGTGAAGGAGGGGAGGGATATGATGATCTACGGTATCATTGGCTTGGCCGTGATGTTCTCGGTGTGGGGGCTGGTGCGTTTGGTGATCAATACCGTGGGTTTCTAGCCAAAGCTCTGTCCACAGCCTGATTTGTCGCCATTTTGTAGGCTGATATAATAGGCGAAGGTAATATTTGCCTTTATATGTATTACTCAATTAATTAATCGTTTTATTCAATTTTCATTATGAAAAAGTTCTTGTACGGAATCTCTGCTCTCGCGGTTTCCGCTTTGGTGCCACTTCAGGCGTTTGCGGTCGAGACCGACTTTTCTACTAACAAGGAAGGTCTCGGTGGCGTCGGTAGTTTGTTCACCTCTTTCCTCGACTGGGCGGTACCGGTATTGATCGCTTGTGCAGTCGTATACTTCCTCTACGGCGTGCTCATGTACGTTATCATGGGCGATGACGAGGAAAAGAAGGAGAAGGCAAAGAGTACTATTCTGTACGGCATTGTCGGTATCTTCGTGATGGTTTCCGTATATGGTCTCGTGGCTTTGTTGAAGAATACCTTCCGCTTGGATACGACCACTATCACTCCTCCGACACTTCCAGATACTCGTTAGTTTTTTCGACTGACCTCCCGAACTAATAACTCTGTCAAATGAATGAAGCGGGAAATGAACTGATCTCTCAGCTGGCTGAAGCTGTAGTGAATCCAGTGATTAAGCTAGCATACGCGATCGCTTTCGCGGTGTTTCTTTGGGGCGTGTTCCAGTATGTTCGAGGAGCGGCCAATGAAGAGGCTCGCGAGGTCGGCGTCCGACACATGACCTGGGGCGTTATCGGTCTCGCTATTATGATCACCGCCAAAGCGCTTGTGGAAGTGATCGGCAATACGGTTGGCGTCAGCGTGTTCTAGAGAAATTTCTAGGTAAAGTAAAGGCAAAAAATCTCGGAAAATATAAGAAAAAACAGCCGGGCCACATGGGTCCGGCTGTCGCGTTTTGGGTTGTTGCTAACCCGTTGAACTGTTCAGCGGAGAACGATCTGTCTGAGGTGAAAGGTGTAAGCCTCACCGTCATACTGATAGTTTCCGTGGAACAGGCTGGGGTCGCCGAGGTCGAAGTCGCCGGTGAAGACGGTCTTCATACCGCGTGCCCGATTTTCGAGGAAGCCGGCCTTCTTGAGCCCGTCCCATTCGAAGTTCGTCGAGGTCGCCTGACCTCCAACGTATGTTCGAACGGCGAACCACAGGTATGGCCTGTCGCCCCGAATGTGCTTGAGGATCTCCGCATCCTGGTTGTTGGCGCTCTTTTGGAGCGAGCCAGACTTCCATGAGTCGAATTTCCAAGCGAGCTTCGGCCCCTGCGGCGGCGGGCTGGCTGCGACGACCGTCTGCACCGCTGTCATACCGTTCGACCACTTGTGGCGGTCGAGAGCATAGACGGCAGCGTAGAGGACGGCACAGATGATGCCGATCACCAGGACCGGCTTGCCGAGCCATCTCCAGAGGATACTGTCCTGCCAGGAGCTTGCCTCCGCCGCCGCCTTCGCTCTCGCGTCGGCGGCGGCTTTGGCGGCAGCGGGGTCTGTTGCAGTATCGGTTCCCGGTTTTGTGTCCGCGGGAGTCTTTCCGGTCTCTTCACTTTTTGGTGCCCACTTGATGAGTAGCACCAAACAGACGAGACCGAGGATGCACACGATTGCCAGAACGAGGTTTGTGCTCATAGGTTGTTCTGTTTACGTGGTTTCCACCGGAGCTGGCGTCGGCGTCGGCCGTGGCCGCCTCGAGGGACTGGCCGGTGTGTTGATGAACAGACGATTAGCCGCATCGCCGCCGATGGCGAGGGTGCCGAGACCAGCCACAGACTCCGCGAAGAGTCCGGGAGTGGCTCCAGGATTATTTGCATAATTCTCGAGTCTGTTCCTGAGCACGGTGTTTGTGGCACCGCCGGTCACCAGAGTCGATTTCGCGGCGTATTTCGCTTTCATGAATGCTCCCTTGCCTTCCGCCTCTTCGACCATCTCGGCAATCATCGCAGCGCCGAGACGTTGCCGCTGTGCCGAAGCTTTGTCGTCGCTGAGGTCAACGTTGAGCAGTCGGATCTCCACCACCTCGACGCCAAGTAGGTCGATGATCGAAGGGTTTAATGATCCGTCGCTTTCTGAGGTGCAATCGCCATCATTGACGACGCGTATAACGCCTTCGATCAGGTCTTGTCTCGGAGTCTTGCAGGTGCCACCTGGGGTTTCAGGGGTCGTCGACCGCCTGTCCTGGAGCAGGTCGTAGTAGGAGTGTTTTGCCACTCGCACCCGAACTTGATCCTCAATGGCACCTGTCGCGCGATCGAGCCAGCTATTGCTGCCGGTCCGAAACTGCATCTTGTAGATGTTTCTCGCACGGAAGGTGACGAGGAGATCTATCCTCACAGGCACCACTTGGTTGTTTGCGCCTGCTGTCTCGAGATCGGTGAACGACATACCGACGGTGTTCATGTAGAATACCGATCGAGAGATGCCGTCTCGTGGTTCGAGATGATAGTTGATACCGGTCTCATCTTTTTTCCCCTCAGATCCCGTTTCCTTCACGAATTTGTTGTATCGGAAGGGGGTCTTTCGGAGCTGATAGAACGGGTAGAACCCGAGCCACCGAGCGTTGATGAGCGGGACCAGTATCGACTCGAGGATGCGAGCCGGCAGGGAGCGGTGTTTCAGATAGGCTTCGTAATCCGCCCAATCTTGCTCCCATTGCGCCCGTTCTTTAGGCGTTGCTGTTCCGCTCAGGGCTTTCTGAGGAATTTCCCGAACCTCGCCGATCCTCGGGCCGTCTTGAACGATGAAGACCCCACTCACGCCGGAGATGAACCGGCAGGGGAGATCACTCTTCATGACGGTGAACAGATTGTTCTCCGCAGGGAACATCAGGAATTTGTCGCGCTTTGCCGCCCCGTAGACGAGGAAGACGAATGCCGTGAGCCAAAGGATGACTGCCAAGATGGCCAGCGTCCATGTTCCTGCGCTCCAGTTGGGAATCATCCCGCCGAAGTCGATGTCGGAAAAGTCCGGCATGCGGATTTGAGGGATCGCTGGCATCGCTCCGAAGCGGTGCATCAGCAGGATTGCGACGTAGCCCACGACTAGTGATAGCGTGAGCCAGCCGAGTATTTTGTGTTTCATGAGTTATTTTCTCCTGTCAATGAGACCGCTTTTGGGCGGGCTCGAGCTTGTTTTGGCGCCTGTTTTTTGGATTGTTCAGCGCCGTTGTGCTGGGGTGTATGATAGCATATAAAATAGGAAAAGTCAAGGTCGAGAAAAGGTCAGGGGAAGGCTCGGGTGAGGCGAGTATAAAATGGCTTGGTTAGGGCGTTTTTTGGCTGAAATGTTGCCAAAATAAAGAGCCCTTTCCGGTGGAGGCCGGAAAGGGCTTGTTGTGGCGTGTGGGCGATCAAACCTGCGCTAACCCCTGATCACCTCCGCGAGGTCGGGAAACGAGAAGGGTTTTTGTAGGAAGGTGAACGGACGCTCGATTTTTGCCCGCGCATTTTCGATGTTCTGCGCATTTGCGGCGCCACTCATCAGGATGAGCTTGGCGTCGAGGAAGAGCTTTGCCCCGAGACTGAGGACCATATCCCCGGTGAGGCTGCCAACGTGAAAGTCGCTGATGATGACGTCTGGCCACTCGGCTTTATCGCCAGCCGCAAGTGTTTGGAGCAAAGTAGCGGCCTCGATGGCATCATCTTTGGTGGTCACCACTGATCCCGGAATGGCCTTGGGGAGGAATTCAGACAGGATACGGGAGAGAGACAGTTCATCGTCCACGATTATGATGTTCATGTGCTATTTTACCGATAAGGGTTACGGTTGAGAACGAACTAGACTATATCAGCTATATCGTGTTTCGTCAACAGGTGCGCGGGAGAGGACTTGGCCACGAGTTCTTCTCGCTTCGCTCGAAGCCTCTCGGCCCCGCCTCAGGAGAGCTTCCCCGAAGCTCTCCTTCCGGCTTTCAAGCCCTCTCCGCTTAAGTACGAAAAACAGCCGACAGAGAGTCGGCCATTTTTCATACTGTGCGCGGGAGAGGACTTGAACCTCCATGCCTTGCGGCACTTGCTCCTAAGGCAAGCGTGTCTGCCATTTCACCACCCGCGCATGTGGGTATCGTAGCACAACTAATTCGGCAAGCCGAATCGAGGAACATCGGCAGGCCGATGTGCAATACTCAGATGCACCCAGTAAGGCGGTTCGCGCGGACGCGAAACCGTGGTCGCCTTTCTGGTAGGGCGCGGCCCACCGGCCGCTCTGTTTCTGTGCACAGCCGTTCGCTACGCTCTCTTGCTGTGCACCCAGTAGGATTCGAACCTACGACCTACCGCTTAAGAGGCGGATGCTCTACCAACTGAGCTATAGGTGCATGTCGCGAAAATATAACAGATTTCGGGCCGATTCGCAAGAAAAAACAGCCGCCCTCGATGGACGAGGACGGCTGTTGGCGACAACCCCGTTCTTGGCGGAATTAGCGGAAGGTAAACTTCTCGGGCAAACCCCAAGCTCCGAGCACCTGCTCTTCCGTGCTCATGTCCGGTTTCCGTTCTCGGACCGACAGGACAGGGTCTTCGTCAAATGTCTCCAGTCGGAACTCCGCGGCCGGGTGTTTTGCGCGGATTCGCAGCACGGCAGATTGCAGTTCCTCCGGGGCTTCCATCCGGCAAAGCAGGAGAAACATGTCGTCGCTATTGTTGGTCCAGCCCAGTTCGATCTCCCATTTGGCATGGGTTCGGATCCTTCTGGCCGTCTGTTCGCGAACACGTTTCGCCCTCGCATTATCGTCGATGGATTGCTTGAGCAAGCCGCCGAAGGCATACACTGACGCAAGACCGAGCCAGATTGGCATCCTCCCGAAAATGATGCCGGCGACAAAGCCAAGGCCCATGAAGAAGACCGGGAAATTCCAGTTCCAGAGCATGAAGCGAAACAGCGTCGGCGACGCCCGCACCCATTCGGCAAGGTCGGCGAAGAATTGCTCCTTCACCCGCTGCCGATGCTGTTCGGCCTCGTGCTGAGTGAGTGGCATGATGCCGCAGTCGTGCATGATAGTGGCACGCAATGAATTGTGCCGTTTCAGTTGCCGCCGCTGGCGGCTGGTCAACCGCACATCCTGCCCATTGTCGCGACGGTGATGCTGATCGTGAATCGGCGCTGCTGCATTCAGTATCGAGTGCATTGTCTGCCTCCTGTGGTTGAGTTGTGTGTTTGAAAAGAGGATTCGGCACACGCCGGTCCGCCCTAAATCGTACGCCTGTCGCTCATGAAAGTCAAAAAGAAAACACCCGACTGGCAAGGTTGTGAGCTTGTCAGCTGGGTGGTGATGGGAACTCGCTTGTTCGGAACTCGCTCAGACGAGGCTGTCGCGGAACGTGAACTTCTTCGGTTCGCCCCAGATCGCGATTGCGTAGCGCTCGATTTTGCCGGGCACTTCGCGCACAACATGGAGAACAGGGTCCTCGTAGAGATATTCGACTTCGAACCTGGCTTTGGGATCACGGTCGGCGATCTCCCTGGCCATCAGCATGACCTCGTGCGGAAGTTCCGGTGTCGCCCTCTGTCCGGTGTTGATGTGGAGTTGTAGATCTTCCACTTGAGTGGCGGTCCAATATCTCCATCGGGCCTCGAGACCGATGGTTTCGGCCTTTTTCACCCGCCGGCGGTAGTGGTAGAGGCTGGCAACGGCGATATGGATAATCGCAACCATGGCAGCAACACAACCGCCGACGATCGCCGCTGACAACTCAGCCGTCAACCAACCGAGGCTAAAGCCGAGAGCGGCGGCGCCGATCAAGTAGGCCAGCGCCCTGAGCCACTGGAGTTTCAGTTGCTTCAATCCGAGCTCCGCGACCCATTCGGTCAGGTTGTGGTGGAACTTCGTCAGGACGCGGGCCTTGTAGCTCTCGACATCGGCTTGAGGGATGATCGTGACGCCGAGGGTGGCGAGTAGGTATTTCAGCGGATGCGTCGCCTTGAAGACACGCCGAGCGCGACGAGTCATGCCGATGCGGCCCTTTGGTGGGCAACCATCCCGGCTAGTATTGCCTGACTTTGCAGTTTGTTCGCGACCGCGACCATTCTGGAGTTGGGAGCGCCGATTTCCTGGGCTCGCAACTAGGGGACTGGAGTTCATGGAACCTCCTATGGTTGAGTTTTTGTCGACAGCTCTGTTCAGAGCTTTGCGGATCCCCACACTCGTAGGTCCGATGTTCATGCTAACTCTCTTTGATTGAGAGGTCAAATTAATCTCTCTTATTACTGTGCCTGGGGTGGGACTCGAACCCACATTCCTTTTGGGAACACCATTTTAAGTGGTGCGCGGCTACCAATTACGCCACCCGGGCTTATGTTTCTGCTGTCATCTATTTTATCATTGAACCGAAAGACTGACTGAGGGAGGCGTAGGCCGGGATCGAACCGGCGCATAGCAGTTTTGCAGACTGCCGCGTTGACCAACTTCGCCACTACGCCATGCACTACGTCCTGTAGGACGGCCGTTTCAGTCTAGCACGGCGCCTTTTGCCGAACAAACGCCCTGCCGCCGCTAGGAGCGGCTACGGCGCTACCGCATCAACTCATCAATGCGCTGGCGATGCTTCTCGCCTTTGTCCACGGCGAAATCGAAGAGGGGAACGCGGCCGACGCGAGACTTCTCGCGGACGTAGCTTTGAAACTCGCTACGTTTGCGGACTAAAAATTCCACAACAGCGTGCTCTTTGTCGACTGGCAACACGGTGAAGTACACAGTGGCGCGGCGACCTTGGTCACCCATCTCGACGTCCGTGATGGTCACCATCGAAGCGCCGTTGGATTCGCGCTGCACGAAGTCCGCTGCCAAGGCTCGGACGATCTCGCGCGCTTTTTCGTCTTTCCTGTGCATTATTTCGTCACTAATGAATAACACTCGATCTGGTCGCCCGGAGCGATCTCGATCTTCGATTCGATCATCGTGCCAAATTCGCTGTCCTTGTTGACCTCGCTCACTTTTTCTTTTTTCTGCTGGAGTTCGCGGATCTTGCCCTTGCCGATCTCTGAGTCGCGTCGCATGATGCGCACGTCGGCGCCGATATTCACAATCCCGCCGAGCACTCGGCCGCCCACCACCTGCTTGTCCTTTGTTTTGCTAAACACTTTCAAGATCTTCGCGGTACCAGAGACTTCTTCAATAGTGACCTTCGGGACGTTTTTCGTCACCGCCTCCTCGATCCACTCGATGAGCTTGTAGATGATGTCAAAAGAACGGATCTCGACGTTTAACCGTTCCGCCATCATCTTTGCCTGCGTATCTGTCGGCGCATTGAAGCCGAGGATCTTGGTACCCGGCTGCACCACCGCCATCTTCACATCTGCTTCAGTGATCGCCCCAACGCCAGCCTGCACGAGCTTGATCTGCACTTTTTCATTCTTGATCTTCGCGATCTCGTGTTGGATCGCTTCGAGTGTTCCGGAAACATCCGCTTTGATAATGAGCGCGATGGTCACGATGCCGGATTCATTTTCGGCGGTGTCACTCGGATTTGGTGAAGTATTTTCTGTGCCTTTCTTTGTTGCAACCGCTGCTTTCTTCGCTAATGCTTCGCTCGCGGCTTTCTCCGCGTCTTTCTTGCTTTCAAACACATGGAACATCTCGCCGATCGGCGGGGTGAAGTCGAAACCGATGAGTTTCACTGGGCTGGAAAAGTGCGCCTCCTCGATGCGAGCGCCGGTAAAGTCTTCGATAGCGCGCACTGGGCTCAAGCTGGTCCCGCACACCACGAACACGCCCTTCTTCAGCGTGCCGTCTTTAATAATGAGTGTTCCGGAAATGCCTTTGCGCGGATCGAGCTTGCTTTCGATCACCACACCTTCCGCCTTTTTCGACGGATCACCTTTTAGTTCACTCAATTCGGCGGTGAGTTGGACGAGGTCAAGTAGTTCGGAAATACCTTCGCCAGTCTTTGCCGAAATAGCGACCCAGGAGATCTGCCCGCCATATCCTTCGACATAGATTTCGTGTTCAGCCAGGCTTTGCTTGGTGCGTTCGACGTTTGCTTTTGGCGAATCGATCTTGTTGATCGCGACAATATATGGAATTCCAGCTTCCTTGATGCAATTGAGCGCCTCCACGGTCTGCGGCTTCACGCCTTCTTCAGCCGAGACGACGAGGATGGCGATGTCGGCAACATTGGCGCCTCGGACGCGAATGCCTTTGAAAGCTGCGTGTCCCGGAGTGTCGAGGAAAGTGATCTTGTTCTTTTTTCCGGCACGTTCATGCTCCACTTCGTATGCGGCGATGTGTTGAGTGATGCCGCCGGCTTCTTTGGCGACAATATTGGTCTTGCGAATATAATCGAGCAGCGTAGATTTACCATGATCAATGTGCCCCATAACAGCGACGACAGGGGGTCGCTCAACAACCGATGTTGCTTGTGGTTTCTTTGTTGACATGGGGGTGGTTTACTGAATGGTCAGCGCGTGCTTCGCTTTGGAGATCGCTTCGAGTTCTTCCGGAGACAGTTCAAATTCGGAAACGAAGTTCTTCAGCGGTTTGGCGAAGATGCCGAGACGCTCTCGCGCGTTGAGAGTGGAGATGACGACGCCGTCGCCCTTCTCGCTCACATAGGCGGTGGCGAAGCTCATGTTGCCGCCGGTGCCAATGCCTTTGAAAGCGTTGAATCGGACGGTCTCAACAGCGCGGGTGCTTCGGGATAAGCGGCGCTCGACGAGAGTGAGATATTTTTCCATCTCGCGCTGAAATTCTTCCTGTTCAGCGAGGCCTTTTTTGATGTGGAGCACCGAATCCTCCAAGCTCTTGCCGTTCTTGCCGGCAAGCAATCGATGGACGCGAATCTCCAAATGGACAATGAGCACGATGAGCACAAGCGCAATGCCAGCTACTGCATACAAAAGCAGGTCAATGGGTATTGCGCTTATGTCGAATGTCATCTCCATACTATACCTCTTTTTCGGGCTTTTTGCAAAAAGCGGGGTTGTGGGATACCATCTTGTCATGTTTGGTTTTTCTCGAATCTATTTGGATCACGCTGCGGTGACGCCTGTCGATCCTCGCGTCCTCCGCGAAACGGCAAAATATGCGCGAAAGGCGTATGGCAATCCTTCGGCGTTGCACAAAGAGGGAGTGCTTGCGCGAAAGACACTTGCAGAAATGCGAACAAAGGTCGCCCGTTTTCTCAAAGGTCATGCCGATGAGATCATTTTCACCGCGAGTGGCACGGAGGCGAACAACGCTGCCTTTTTTGGCGTGTTCAAAAAAGCGGTGATGCCGAAAGAGCTGGGCGGATACGGCATAAAGCCAAGTGATCTGCATTGTCTGGTGTCCGAGATCGAGCATGTGTCGGTGTTGGAAGCAGCGGCGCATTTGAAAGAGCTCGGCGTGGCAGTGGAATATCTTTCGATCGACGCGAGTGGGCGAGTGGACGTCGCCGAGCTGAAGAAGAAACTTCGGCCGAACACATTTCTTGTTTCTGTGATGTCGGCAAACAACGAGATCGGCACAATGCAGCCGATCGATGAGATCGCGAAGGTTTTGCGCAAGGCGCGAAAGGAGAATCAAGCAGGCGCTAACGGATTAAGCAAGATCGCTTCATTTTTTCCGCTTTTTCATTGTGATGCCAGTCAGTCGCCTTTGTATCTGCCAATATCGACGCCAGGATTTGGCGCCGACTTGATCACGCTCGACAGCCACAAGGTCTGCGGGCCGCGCGGGGTGGGGGCTTTGTGGATGCGTCGCGGAGTCGAGCTCATGCCGTGGGTGTACGGAGGCGGGCAGGAGAAGGGTTTGCGATCGGGGACGGAAAATCTGCCGGGAGTGGCGGGGTTTGCAAAGGCGCTCGAGCTTGCCGAAGGCTTGCGAGAGCGCGAAGCAAAGCGGCTCGCGGAATTCCGCTCATATTTCATCGTCCGTGTGCAAGAAGTTCTCGCCAAAAATGCTCCGCACATTTCCGTCACTCTGAATGGCGACTCCGAGCATCAGTCTCCGCACATTGTCAGCTTCTCGTTTGGCACTTCCGACCGCGCTGCCAGCACTTTAAGCGAAAAAAATATCGTCCAAACTGGACTTCCGATCGACCATGAATTTTTGCTCCTGAAATTGGATGCGCGCGGCGTCGCGTGTGCCACAAAGAGCGCCTGTCTTCGAGACGAGGACGAATCCTATGTCATCCGCACGCTCCGCCGCGCGCAGGCCAACGCCGCCGCTCACTCTGAGAACACCCCAACTCTCGCGACCTCGTCTCGCCCTCCGCACGCCCTCCGTTTTTCCTTTGGCCGGCAAACAACCAAACGCCAGCTAGATCGAGCGATCGCGGCTTTGGCCGACGCGCTGGCAGTCCCTGCCGGATTTTGATACAATATCTCGCATGGAAGAGCTTACGAAGCATCAGATCGTCTTGGTGACACTGCTTGTAAGCTTTATCACCTCAGTAGCTACCGGCATCGTCACTGTCGCGCTTGTCGAACAGGCGCCGCAAGGAGTCACGCAGACGATAAATCGAGTGATCGAACGCACCGTAGAAAAGGTTGCTTCAGGCACTCCAGCTACCGTCATCATTTCTCAGAACGGCAACGCAGTGAAAACTGAAGACCTTATTGTCACCGCTGTCGACAAAAATGCGAAAAGTCTTGTCCGCATCAAAGGCACGGTGAACGCCGATCCGCCGACCTTCGCCGGCCTTGGTTTGGTCGTATCGAGTGATTGGATCGTTGCTGATAAAAGCATCGTCGTCGAAGGCGGTTCGTATATTGCGGTGATGTCCGACGGCAAGATCCTCGACCTCGACCTTGTTGCCCGAAATGACGCGATCAAAGTTGCTGTTTTCAAGGCGCGCCTCGACCCGAAGGTCAACTATCATCTCAAGCCGATCAAAATGGGCGATTCAAATTTGGTGAAGATCGGCCAAGAGGCGATTGTGCTTGCCGGAGCAGAACGAAACGTCATCTCTCGTAGCACTATCACCGGCTTGATCACCAATTCCGACGGTACGCCATCCAATATCGAGACCGATTCTCTGCTGAATTACAGTGCTGAACCACTGATCGATCTGAATGGAGAAGTGATCGGAATCAAGACCCGTCGAGACGGGGTCAATCCTGCCGATTTCCTGCCGATCAATAGATTGGCCGATATGTTGAAAGGGCTTTGACTTGATGCCGGAAGGCGAATATAGTGTATACATGCCTCCACTCAATCACTTCACAACTAAAGCAAAAGAAGCGATCCGCCGAGCTCACGAGCTTGCTATTGAGCGAGGACAAAACCATGTCAATCCGATCCATTTGCTGATCTCGCTGGTCTTGCAGGAGGAGAGCATGGTAATCTCGATTTTGGATAAGCTCGAGGTAGACACGGTACTGCTCACCGACTCTCTTCTCGATGCGATCGAATCGCCGGAAGGCACTCCGGTGCTCGCTCCGTCGTATCAGCTCTACCTCACTCCGGAGTTGGCGCAGGCAATCGAATCTTCGAGTAAAATAGCTGCTTCGTTGAAGGACGAATTTGTGTCGACTGAACATTTGTTCATCGCGCTTTTGGAAGTACAGGGCACAGTGAAAGAGATCATCGCCAAATTCCGCATCGACCGTGCGGCTGTGTTGAAAGTACTCGAAGAATTGAAGAGTGCCAAGCCGAGCGAGTCGGCAGGGTCGAAGAAGTTTAAGTTTATTCCAAAATACACCCGTAGCCTCACCAAGTTGGCCGCTGAAAACAAGCTCGACCCTGTCATCGGCCGAGATACGGAGACTTCGCGCCTCATTCAGATCCTTTCTCGACGCACCAAGAACAATCCGATCCTCATTGGCGAGGCCGGTGTCGGAAAGACTGCTATCGCCGAGGGATTGGCATTGCGTATGGCGAGCGGCGATGTACCTGAATCGCTGAAAGACAAGGAGCTCGTTTCGCTCGATCTCGGTCTGCTTATCGCCGGTACCAAATACCGCGGCGAGTTTGAAGAGCGTTTGAAAAATATCATGAAGGAGGTGGAGAAGTCTGCTGGAAAGGTGATCCTCTTCATCGATGAGATTCACACTATCGTCGGCGCCGGCGCAGCGGAAGGTTCGATGGATGCATCGAACATGCTAAAGCCCGCGCTCGCTCGCGGCGAGCTTCGCGCTATCGGCGCCACCACGCTCCGCGAGTTTCAGAAACATATTGAAAAAGACCCCGCCCTCACTCGTCGTTTTCAGCCGGTGTTTGTGAGCGAACCAGGAACCGAGGACGCTGTCGCCATCTTGCGCGGCTTGAAAGAAAAATATGAGATCTTCCATGGCGTGAAGATCAGCGACGAAGCAATTCTCGCCTCGGTCAATTTGAGCACTCGATACATCACTGACCGATTTTTGCCAGACAAGGCAGTAGACCTCATCGACGAAGCCGCTTCGCAGTTGAAAATTTCGCTCGAGAACATGCCGCCGGTCTTGGAAGAGACTCGTCGCAAGATCATGCGTCTGCAGATCGAACACGAGGCTTTGAAAAATGAAGCGAAGGTGAAGAAGGATACCAAGGCACGCATCAAAAAGATCGACAAAGAAATCGCGGACCTCCGCGAGACCACTTCCGAAGTGGAGTTGAAGTGGAAGAATGAGAAGGAGATCATCACCGGTATCAAGTCGGCAAAACACGAGCTTGAATCGCTCCGTCTCGAAGCCGAGCAGGCCGAAGCACGAACGGATCTTTCTAAAGCTGCTGAGATTCGATACGGCAAGATCCCCGCATTGCTGAAGGAATTGGAAAACAAAAACAAGCGCCTGAAGAAGCTACAGACCGGCCGCCGTATTTTGAAAGAAGAGATCACCGAGTCGGACATTGCCGATATTGTGTCACGCTGGACCGGCATTCCGGTGAACCGCATGCTCGAAGAAGAGATGAAAAAACTCTCACGTATGGAGGAATTTTTGCACAAGCGCATCATCGGCCAGAACGAAGCGGTGAAGAAGATCGCCGATACGATCAAGCGTTCGCGAGTGGGCATCGCCGATCCGAATCGTCCGATTGGTTCCTTTATCTTCCTCGGACCGACCGGTGTCGGCAAGACCGAGCTCACCAAGGCGCTCGCGGAATTCATGTTCGATGACGAAAAGGCGTTGCTCCGAGTGGACATGTCCGAGTACATGGAGAAACATTCTGTGTCAAAGATCATCGGTGCTCCTCCAGGCTATGTCGGCCACGATGAAACAAATAGTTTTGCCGAGCAGGTGCGTCATCGACCGTATTCAGTGGTGCTGTTCGATGAGATCGAAAAGGCTCATCCGGAAGTGTTCAATATTTTGCTTCAAGTGCTCGACAACGGTCGTCTCACCGATGCGAAGGGGCGTGTGATCAATTTCAAAAATACGATCATCATCATGACTTCGAACATCGGCGCGCAATTCATCGACAAGATGGAGCGTATTGGTTTCAGTGGTGGCCAGACCGAGAAGCAGCAGTATGATGACGTGAAGGAGAAGGTGATGTCGAGCTTGAAGGACTATTTCCGTCCGGAATTTTTGAATCGTCTTGATGACGTGCTCGTGTTCGATGTGCTCTCGCCGGCCGCGATCGGTGACATCGTGAATATTCAGGTTGCGGTGGTGCAGAAGCGTTTGGCGGAAAAAGATATCAAGCTGGAATTTTCTCCGGAGGTTTTGGCTGCGCTCGGCAAGGAGGGCTACAATCCGCAGTATGGAGCGCGTCCTTTGAAGCGTTTGATCCAGACAAAAATTTTGACCCCGATCGCTTCGCTCATGATCTCGCAGGGAATGATGAAAGGCGGCACCATCACTGTGGGGTTGGGGAGTGGTGTGGTTGGGGCGAGCGGGGCGACGAATGCGAGCAGTGCAGGTGGGGTAGGCGGTGTTGGCTCAAGTGCTGCGGGTAGCGAATTTTCATTCGACGTAAAGCGCTCTCCGGAAAACGCGAAAAAGGGCCGAAAGAGCGGGGTGGTGGTGTCCGGTAACTCAAGCGCTCGCGCGGAGTAGGAGAAGGGGGCCTAATAGTTGACATAGTGGACAATTGCGAGAAATGAAATGAGAGAATACAATTCTCTCATGGCGCGAAAGTGGACAGCTGAAGAGGAGAAAGAATATCGTCGTAAATTAAGCGAGTTGTATGAGTGCGGTAATTTATCTATCGGACGTATCGCAAAACGACTCGGCATTGCTCAGCAGACTGTTTTTACGCGCATCCGTCGTCTTGGTCTTGTTCCGCATCCCGATCGTCGATCAAAGTATCGAAACACACGGAGCGATGTCCGTATTCCAGATGAATACTCCGACGAGCTAGCTGAATTTATTGGGATCATGCTTGGCGATGGTCATCTCTCCCATTTCCAGGTTGTGGTGACCTTGGGTACAAAGGAAATTCCCTACGCTCACTATGTGCGAAGGTTGATCACGAAGATCTTTATGGCAGAAGCATCTATCTCGATTCGGGCTGACGGATATAGAGATGTGTATCTTGGTTCGACGGTAGTCACGAAGTGGCTCCGCACGCATGGTCTCGTTTCAAATAAAGTGTTAGGTCAAGTCGCACCGCCTAGTTGGATCTTTACGAAGCCGTCTTTTAAAGAAGCTTTCTTGAGAGGCGTGTTTGATACCGACGGATCAGTTTATCGGCTTCGCTTTGGTGTACAAGTTTCATTTTCGAATCGGTCTTTACCGCTGCTTCAGTCTTTACAATTGGCTCTAAGACAATTACAATACAAACCATCTGAAATCAGTGGATACCAGTTGTATCTCACCAAGAATTCAGACCTACGACGTTTTCTAAAGGAAGTGCGCCCGAGAAATCCCAAGCACGTTCGCCGGTTCAAGCTCTTCTTGAAAGAGCTGGGAAGGTTAAAGTGAGTTAAATGCGCAGGTACTCAAGCGGTCAACGAGGACCGGCTGTAAACCGGTTGGCTATGCCTACGGGGGTTCGAATCCCTCCCTGCGCACCAGATAGCGGAGAAACACCAAAAAAGCCCCTGTTCAGGGGCTTTTTTGGTGTTATTGACTAAATACCACGAAAATGCTATAATGATCGCCAGTTAACTTGAGAACGGGGCACAACGCCCTTTTCTATTTCAAGAGCTTTCGCTCCTTGAAATCGGTCGAATAGAAGCAACCCACTGAGCCTATGAAACCTCTGAACACTCAGCCCTCCGGCCGTCCCCCCGAAACGGTTCGCCTCTGGGTCAACTTGGTCGGCATCGCATCGGTGGTGTTGGGGGTCATCGGCCTCTACATCGCCTTCAGCAAGCCGGTGTCAAACACCAAAGGCGGCAAGTCGTCGCCCTTTAGCAACGCTCGCCAGATGCGCCTCCATGACGCCCCCGACTACGTCGGCGGTCAGATGCAGTTCCGCGGAGATGACGTTCGCAGCACGGATCTGCCGGAGGTCACCAAGCAGCAACTCGCTGACCTTGGCTTCGGCAATCCTGACCAGGGCAACCCGGTCAGTGTCGGTATCGCAACCAACACACGCGCCGCTCGCCGCGACCAGAAAAAGTGAAGAAAGCAAACTGAAAAACGGAAACAACTCAGCACTCCTGTAAACACTCCCAGAAACTCCAGAACATGAAAACGAAACTCAGCACGCTCCGCAATCTCACCATCACTCTCATCGCCGCCATCTGCGCCGCCTTCGGTCTCGCGCAGTTCACGTCGCCGGCCTTCGCTGCAAGCGGGGGTGGCGGCGGAGGACCGACGCTCGACTCCGAACTCATCGCCAAGGCATTCCTCGTGAAGGCCAAGACGGTCCGCTATCAGGGCGGCTTCGGATTCACTCGCCTGGTGGACAACCTCGAGGTTGGTCGCGTCGAAGCGGCCTACCAGATGACGTCCGATGGCATTATCACACAGCTCCGCATCGACGGAGTTGAGGTCGTCATTCCGAAGGACGGGCTGAAAGCGTTACCGCCGAACACCAAAGGTCAGGCCGTGAACTACTTCAACTATGTTTACGGCTACGACGCCCAGTCTGAGAACACCAGTTACGCTCGTTTCGACACGTCGGAACTGAAACCTGGCGATCCAATCCAGCTCTTGATGGAGCCTTCGGCGACCAGGAAGACTGTGCCGTTTACCCCGCCTGCCAACGTGAATCTGGACAATCTCCGTCTTCAGGTCGGCGGCCGTTCGTGGGGTTCTTACTACGATCAATGGCGCGGCGGCTTCACCACTTGGGTCAACCCGCTCGAAGATGATCGCTTCGACTGGGTCATCACTGATGTGTCGACTGGCCGGCGCTACGCTTCCGGAACGTTCAACCCTTTCGGGCCAGACGCTCCGGTCGAGCAAGGCTCCTTGGTCAGCTTCGCCAACATCGGCGGAGTGGTCGAGGTCAAGTTCGACCCGAAGGATCAATGGGCGAGCTACTACGTCGCCCAACAACAGCTCGACGGCCAAGTGCTACGCGGTTTCGAGGAAGGTCAACAGTTCGTCCCCGCCAAGGTCTTCTACGTCAACTTGGCGAATGAATCGGGCGGCGGCAACCTCGAGCTGTATCACAACGGCGGCTTGGCTGTCGGTTCTTCGGTCCAGGCGTTCGACTTGAACGCTGACGGAAGCCTGACACACGTCGCAGCTCTGAAAGTCGGCAGTGACTACGGTTACTTCGTCACTCCCGGCATTCACAGCAAGATGGTGATCACGGTCACCGGCGCACTCAACGAGGTGTCATCGGGCTTCAGCCTGAGCTTCTACCGTTACAGCGGGGTCTATTACCCGCCGCAGCCGGTATCGTCGCCAGCGTCGGTCACCCCGAAGCTGATCTTGCTCAACAGCAACTGAGTCGGACAGTCAGAGTTCTTTTTAGTCTTTTCGCGCAGCGCACTCTACGGAGTGCGCTGTTTTCTTTTGCTCACTTCGCCACTCTCCTCAACTGCTGGGGAATATGCACGAGAAGCTCATACGGTGAAGCATTGGATCGATCGGCCATTTGCATTACAGAATTGCCATCGCGCGGGTCGGCGCTGATCAAGGTGACTGGTGTGCCGATTTTTAAAAGGTGCACGGGCAGGTGGGAAACATCGATCGTGGTGATATTCATGCTCACTCGACCCACGATGCGGCAGGCGAATTGCGCCACTTTCACCACTCCTTCATTCGACAGCCGTCGATCGATGCCTTCATGGTATCCCGCAGGGATCGTGGCGATGGTCATCTCTTTTGGCGCGACAAAAGTGCCGTTGTACCCGATCGATCCGCCTCTCGGAACCTTCTTCACTGAGCTGATCACCGAGGTCATTTCCAATGCCGGTTTCAAACCAAGGCGAGCATCTCTGTCTGTATGCGTCGGGATGCCATACAACCCGAGCCCGAGACGCAACACGTTTGCCTGAATACTACCCGCATGGAAAAGGCCGCTCGAAGCGGATAGGTGAAAATATACAAGATGAGGGAAGGAGCTCGGTGAAGTTTTCTTCTTTTCTTCGATCGAAGTCACGACGCTATTCCATTGTATGATCTGTTGTTTGGTGAGGGCAGGATCCTCGCCGTCGCCGTCGGCGAGGTGTGAACAGATGCCTTCCAATCGGAACAGGTGCCGTCCATCTTCATTCTTTGTTTGGTAGATGATCTCGAGGGCCTCATCAAGCTCTTTTGGCAGGATCCCTTGGCGGTGCATTCCCGTATCGATCTTGATATGGAAAGAGGTCGGGCGTTTCAACATTGGTGCCAGCGCGCGAATCTGCTCGATGCTTGATAGGGTGAAAGCGACATTCTTTAGTCGGCCGTTCACCATATTTTCCGGAGCGGAATATCCGATGATGAGCAGCGGAGTTCGAATGCCGTCGTTGCGAAGGATCAATGCTTCGTGAAATGAATCGACGACGAGCAGGGGTGCGGGCGTCGGAGCGTTTGCAAAGACGCGAGCGATTTCTCGCAGGCCGTGGCCGTATGCATTGCTCTTGAGTACCGGCGCCACCGGCAGACGGCTCGCCGCGGCATACGCATCTCGATTGTGAAGAAGATGCTTTTTGAAAATGGCGATCTGCACCAATGGAACATACCGATGGCGATATGCTCGCAATCGTTCTAGAAGTGGACGGAATGGACGGAAAATGCCAGCAAGGACAGACAGCGCGGAGTTCATACAGGGATGATAGCAGAGAGGTCGGTAGGGCGCTAGCGCTGTCGGAAATTGGCTCAAATTGGGCCAAGATTGACAAGGTAGGCCTAGTTGAGCTATATTTGACGTCTAAACAAACACGCATGTCACAAGAACGATTGATCCAACTCAAGAACAAGTCCACCGGCGAGGTGTATTGGAGCCGCAAGAACAAGAAGAAAGTCGAGCGCAAGATCGAGCTCTCGAAGTACAGCAAGAAGCTCCGCAAGCACGTGGTGTTTAAGGAGGCGAAGAAGTAAGGAAAGACAAAACAGCATTTTGGAGGATACGCGTAAAAGTCTGGTGACTTTTTGCTCCGGCTCGGCCCGTCGGCCTGCGCAGTTCCTCCAAAATGCTGTTTTGTCTTTCCTTACGTAATTTGTTTTTAACACCACTTGCTCTTGATGTAATTCCGCCTTATAGTGGTACAGCTGGGCCTATAGTTTCAACGGTAAAACATCGCACTCCAAACGCGAGGTTCCAGGTTCGAGTCCTGGTGGGCCCGCCAATTAAATGGAAATAATATCTAGTGCTCAGAAAAGCGAGTCTTGCTACTTCGAGGGAAAGAGGTTTGACGTGAAGAAGGTGTACGCTTTCGCCGAAAATATTCCGGAAGAGACAGTACCGTTGGAGCAATTTCGTGCTGTGGTTTCAGAGGAAAATGAGTCTTGGACAGGCACCGATGGAAAAATCATCGGTCCGTACAACATCGTAAAAGACTGGGAAGCTGCTCAGAGGAATCCGCTTTGGGTGAATCATGTTGAGTCGATAAAGCGTGTTGATTTGAATACTCCGATACTCGTTACATTTTCTGGTCACGTGCTCGATGGTCAACATCGAGTGGTAAGATCATTTATTGACGGTCTCCAGGAGATCAAGATCAAGAGATTGCCGAAAGAACTTCCGGATAGTTTATTGTTGTAAGTCACTATTTATGTCCAAGAAAAGACTTTTCATAACTGGTATTCCTACGGCGGCGCTTGATTTTTTGAAATAAAATGACCCCGGCTTTCCTAGACTACGCCATGAAGCGAAAAAGTTTTGAGAAGCATCGAGTCGATGTTGCCCGATTGGCGCACGGCGTCGTACTGGAGATCGGTTTTGGTTCCGGACTCAATCTTCCATACTATCAAAACGTCACAAAACTGTACGCTCTGGAACCTTCCAAGGAATTATTTACTTTAGCCAAGGAAAGAATCGAGAAAGCATCGTTCACTGTGGAATTTTTGCAAAGTTCTGCGGAGCAGATCCCGCTCGCTGATGCGTCCATCGACGTCGTCGTGTCCACTTGGAGCCTGTGTACTATCCCGCACCCAGAGCTCGCGTTGAAGGAGGTGATACGAGTACTAAAGCCTGGAGGCACATTTTCTTTCGTTGAGCATGGAAGGTCGCCAAATCGTTTTGTCGCGGCCATTCAAAAATGTTGCACGCCATTCTCGAAGTGTTTTGGTGGTGGCTGTCATTTGAATCGGGGAATAGAGGCGATGATCCGTGAATCCGGTTTTGATGTCCAAAAATTGGACACTTTTTCGACATGGTCAATGCCGTTGGCGTATATGTACAAAGGAGTGGCTATCGCAAAAAAGCACTGACTTCGGCGAGAATTTTTTCATCCATTCCGCTCGCAAACCACTTGATACGCTTGTTTCGCTTGAACCAAGCGAGTTGGCGTTTGGCGTAGTGCCAGATCTCAAAACCGAGACGCTCGATCATTTCCTTGCG
The DNA here is from genome assembly GCA_964602975.1 of uncultured Candidatus Saccharibacteria bacterium. Classification (GTDB taxonomy): domain Bacteria; phylum Patescibacteriota; class Minisyncoccia; order Phycocordibacterales; family JBBTRF01; genus JBBTRF01. The sequence goes on from CAZRTH010000008.1 coordinate 31,301, forward strand.
AGTGATCTTCTCCTGCAACAAAAGCGCGAGATAGCGATACTCGAGGCCAAGCTCCTCCATGCGTTTCCAGGAGAGGTCGCCGGATTTAGAAGGTGTGCCGTCGTGGAGCTTTTGTGCTTCCTCGATCATGCCTTGCTTCTCAATGCGGTCGATGAGGCGTGCCTGAATTTTTGTGCGAAGGGCTTCAGTGGCCGGATTGATGCCGATGAAAATGGGATCATATGGTGCGAAATCGGCAGAACCGTCGCTGTTTTTGGCGGCCAAAATTTTCGGTACTTTTCCAAGTACGCTCGCGATCTCGATCGCGCGGATGATGCGCCGCAGATTGTGCGGATCGATCGCCTCGGCTCGGGCTGGGTCGAGATCTTTTAGTCTGGCGAGCAGAGCAGCGGGATCTTTTTTGCCAAGCTTCGCGAGTTCGGCACGCAGTGTCGGATTGGGTGGAACGTCGGGAAACACAACACTGTCCACTAGCGCATCAATATAAAAACCGGTGCCGCCGCAGATGATCGGCAGCTTGCCGCGTTTCGAAATATCCGTGATCGCTTTCGCCGCTAGTTTTTTGTATCGCTCGACGGTGAATTTTCGCAAAGGGGAAGCGATATCGAGCAGGTGGTGCGGTACGCCCTGCATTTCGGTGGCGGTGATCTTGCCAGTACCTACATCGAGCCCCTTGTACACTTGGCGCGAGTCCGCCGATATGACTTCGCCGTCAAACTGCTTTGCCAGGCGCACGGCCAGATCGCTTTTTCCGGAAGCAGTTGGCCCGATGATCACGAGAAGCTTCACTGTCATTGGTGCCAGGGGGGAGACTTGAACTCCCATGCCTTGCGGCGGTCGATTTTGAGTCGACTACGTATACCATTTCGTCACCCTGGCGAATATTTCCGATCGTCCTAATGCATGCCCGAAAAACCTAGCCAAGTGTAGCAATTTTGGCTAAAAAATCAATTTTGGTTAGGGAATTCGCGAATACTTGTGCGTGAGATCGAGCATTGTCGATATTCACACTGCTTCGTCTCGAGACCCGTCGGCACGTGCTAGAATATGCCGTATGACCCCTCCTGAATCACAATTCTTCAGCGACTCCATTTTCTGGATCGATATCGACAAGGTGAAGCCGAATCCTTTCCAGCCGCGAAAGGAATTTGATGAACTGCGTCTTCGCGACCTCGCTGAATCGATCCGAATGTACGGCATTCTTCAGCCGTTGGTGGTGACTCGAAAAGAAGTGGTGAAGGAAGATGGCGGACTCTCCACTGAATATGAACTCATCTCTGGAGAACGTCGCCTCCGCGCTTCGAAGCTTGCCGGTCTCAGCCAAGTGCCGACATTGATCCGCGCTTCGGAGGAAAGCGATCGGGTGAAGCTCGAGTTGGCGATCATTGAAAATTTGCAACGCGAAGACCTGAATGCCGTCGACCGTGCTCGCGCTTTTCAGCGTCTTGTCGAGGAGTTTAAATTCAAGCACGGCCAGATCGCCGAAAAAATGGGCAAGAGTCGCGAGTATGTCACCAACACGCTCCGTCTGCTTTCGATGCCGCCGGACCTGCTCGACGCGCTCTCGGCTGGCCGTATTTCCGAAGGTCACGCACGTCCGTTGATGATGCTCAATGATCGACCGGAAGAGCAGTCAGTGTTGTTCAAGGAGATCATTTTGAAAAAACTCACTGTTCGAGAGGCTGAGGCGATTGCTCGACGCATCGCTTTCGACAAGATCCGCAAAAAGGAGCGCATGATCGCGCCGGACATCATTGAAATGGAAGAGAAACTCACCGAAACTCTCGGTACTCGTGTCCACATCGAACAACGCGACAAAGGTGGCAAGATCACTATCGACTATTTCGGGCCGGATGATCTTCGGACTTTGATGGAGCTGATTCACAAGAAGACGTTGGCGGGGGTTGTTTCGGTGGCGCCGATAGTTGCGTCTGCAGGTGTCGCCGCGCCAACCGACGCCGTCATACTAAATGAGACGACGACTTCAGAGATCGTGCCTGAACCAGAAGCTCCTGTCGATGATCGCAGTGTTGAGGAAAAGAAAGCGGATGAGAATGACGAAGGGTTGTATTCGGTGAATAATTTTGTTGTGTAACGTTACACTAGCTTATGCGGATTGTGATTCGGGCAGGTTTTGTCTGAACAGCGCTCAGGGATTGTCTTGGTACCGGCCATCATGAGGGCGCCGCAAGGGGTGAGACCTTTGCCGTCGCCTTTGTCTCGGGCGTAGCCGCAGATATTGCCGGTCGGCTTGGCTTTGATCGCGTTTTTGCACTTTGGGTAGTTGGAACACGAATAGAAGAGTCCGAAACGGCCGCGGCGCTCGGTCATCATGCCGGTGCCGCACATCGGGCAGGCCACACCAGTGGAGTTTTGGCGTTCGAGCTCAGCATCCTTTTTGATAAATTTGCACTTCGGATACAAGTTGCAACAAATGAATTTGCCGAAGCGGCCTTCGCGCTCAATGAGCTTTCCCTTGTCACATTCCGGACAGATCTCGCCGGTTTCCTTCGGGCCGGCCAACTCCTTGCCTTCAAAGGTGCGCGCGCCAGTGCATTCCGGAAACTTCGCACAGCTCAAAAATTTGCCGGTGCGTCCGAGCTTGATGATCATATCGCCACCGCAGACAGGGCATTTGAATTCCGCCGGCGCCGCGCCGAGGTCAGTGGCTTTGGCCGTTTTTTCTTTTGATTTGATATCTTTTTGGAATGGCGTGTAAAAATTCTTCAGTGTTTTTTCGTACTCTGCCTTGCCGAGGGCAATGTCGTCGAGCTTGTCTTCCATGTCGGCGGTGAAGGTGTCGCTGATGTATTCGGCAAAATTGTTTTCGAGAAACGAGCTCACCACGTCTCCGGTGTCGGTCGGCTTCAAGGCTTTCTGTTCCTTCACGACATACTCGCGCTCTTCGATGGTCTTGATTATGGAGGCGTACGTCGATGGTCGGCCGATGCCGCGCTTTTCGAGCTCCTTCACGAGACCGGCTTCGGAGTATCGGCCGGGCGGTTCGGTGGTCTTGGCATCGGTGTTGATCGCGATGAGCGAAAGGGCCTCGTCTTTTGCTACTTTGGGAACCTCGACATCCTCGCCGCGCGCTTCTGGGTCGGCAGCGATCCAACCGGGGAAGAGTACGCGCGAGCCGTTGATGGTGAAATCGGGAATTGGTTGCGCGTCGATTTTTGCGAGTATTTTCGGAGTGATATTGGCCGTCACTTTGGTGCGCATGATACGCGCGTCTGCCATTTGTGATGCGACAGTGCGTTGCCAGATCAATTCATACAATGCTTCCTGCTCGGGTGCAGATCCGGCAGTGCGTTGGCCGATGTTGGTCGGACGGATCGCTTCATGTGCTTCCTGCGCGTTCTTGCTTTTGGTCGTGAAGGTACGCGGGCTGAGATATTCTTTGCCCCAAGTGCTCTCGATGGTCGAATAGATCTGGGTCAATGCCTGCTGGCTGAGGTTGGTGCTGTCAGTACGCATGTAGCTAATATGGCCGGCCTCGTATAGCTTCTGCGCGATACCCATGGTACGAGAAGGCGCGTAGCCAAGACGCGAGCTGGCGGCTTGTTGGAGGGTGGAGGTGATGAACGGCGCTTTCGGTGAACGCTTGGTGTCGGTCTCGGAAATATCGGAAATATACCAACCGTCTTGCTTGCCGGCCTTGACGCCGACGTCGACAATACGCTCCATTTCTTTTTGGTCTTGCGGCTCTTCGACGCAGGTGACGACGAAGGCGGGTTTGCTGCCGACCGTCGGCTGGACTTCGGCATTGATCACCCAAAACGCTTCAGGGATGAAGGCGCGGATCTCACGCTCGCGCTCCATGATGATACGCAAGGCGGGGGATTGCACACGGCCAGCGGAAAGACCGTAGCGGACTTTTTTCCAGATGAGGCCGGAGAGGTCGTATCCCACGAGGCGGTCGAGGACGCGCCGCGCCTCTTGGGCGCGGCGCAGGTTTTCATCGATCCCGCGCGGATGTTCCATCGCTTCTTTCACTGCATCTTTGGTGATCTCGTGGAAGACGATGCGTTTCGGATCTTTCAGACCGATCGCTTCCTTGATATGCCAGGCGATCGCTTCACCTTCTCGATCGGGGTCGGTGGCGAGGAGGACTTCTTCGGCGGTTTTCGCGAGTTCGGCCAATTCAGCAATGACTTTTTCTTTGCCCTTGGAGATCTCGTAGTGGGGGATGAAGCCGCCGGGAATGTCGATCGCTTTTTTGTTGTTCTTTGGGAGATCGCGCACATGTCCGACCGACGCACGCACAGTGTACTCGCCATCGAGATACTTGGAAATGGTCTTCGCTTTTGCCGGAGACTCAACAATGAGGAGTTTTTTTCCGGTCTTCGCTGGGGCGCTCACAGATTTTTTCTTTGCGATTTTTTGTGCCATTGATGCTAAGTATTACATTAAGGTGCGGAGCGTGGCAAGTGTGGGACAACCGTAGCTCGGTGTGCGGGGGCGCGGCACCGAAAGAAGTACCCGCGGATTTTGCATACAAAAGTATGAAGAAAGTATGCAAAATCCGCGGG
>CAZRTH010000009.1:0-32752 GCA_964602975.1 uncultured Candidatus Saccharibacteria bacterium
ACCAAGACCATATACGTTACCCAGCCTTGGTATCTTCGCATATTTGGTCAAAAGAGTCAACAGAAAAGCCCTTATACTATAGAATAGCGACTCCAGCGTCTTTCTCCCTGTTTTTTGAGAACTCCGTCGGCAACCATGGCCAAAAGCTCTCTTTGGATGGTCTTGCTCCCCACTCCTTTAATACTCCCCACCAGATCGTTTACCCCCACTTCACCCCTCTCTTTAATAAGAGCTAGTATCAAGCCTTTGCGGTCAGAACGGTCCGCCTTTTCAGCCGGAGTCTTTGGGTGTGTTGCCGAGGATCCATGCACAGCCGATCTTGGGCTTTTTATAAAGGACATATTGTGTCCTTTATCATGTCCTTTATAACTCACGTGGTCTCCTTGTGAAAAGAAGTCGCCGGCGAAGACGGCTCCGGTCGCACCATCTTCAGCCGACTCTTTTGAAAGTGCCTCGTACAGATTGGCAAACTCCTTCTTCAATACATCGGCATTCATCTCAGAAAGAGCCTTCGACATTTTGCCGATATCACAAAGGCTGGAGATCTCGGCTATCGCTGACAAAGATCGCACGAGTGAATTTCTTCGTTCGATATTGGTCACCAACATTTTTTCAAAAAGAGCCGACGATATCAGCGACAGCAAAGAGACGGATTTGGACCTCATTTCACCGGAGAGAGCATCGTTGTCCTTTATTAGATTGGCCACCATGTGACAGGCCATCACCAGCCGCTCTGTCTTTTTATATAAAAAAGCCGATCGTTCAGAGTATGAAAAAGGAATAGACAAATCAAGGCTATTTTCTGATAACTTGGAAATACTCATTTTTCCTGCCTTATTCTTATCTTCCATTTGTCTTTTAATTATGTCCGAAATTGTCTTATAAAAAAGTCTCGAGTCTTTTACGAATTGTCTTTTTTGACGTCCTAAAGGAAAGTTCTTTTGTGTCCATTATATATCGGACATTTGCCATCTGCAAATCGGCCCATGAATCGGACTTCTTCTCGGACATGTCTCCGCACCACCACCTCGGCCCGGATTCGAAATAAATAGTCCGCAAATGAAGCGCCGGCAGAGGATCGCGTGATATAATGTGTGGGTTATCATATTCACCTTTTCCGCAAGACATGGCACGAAAAAAAGATAGTGGGATTTCGAAACACCTTGACGACATTAATCCGATCAAGGATGTGAAGGAAGAGACGCTTCAAGGGGTATTCGCTGTGATCAGCGTGGTGATCGGTATTTTTTTCACCCTAGCGGCATTTCACAAATCAGGCATCGTGGGAGAGAAGCTCTATGTCCTCCTAAAATCACTTCTCGGAGTCGGCTACTTCCTTTTACCACTCTTCGCTTTCCTGCTCTCTATTTCCTTTGTCAAAGATCTGAAGCAGCACTTCACCTATTCGAAGATCGTCACCTCGCTACTCGCCTTCTTCTCCAGCCTTGGCATCGTCGACCTCCTCGCCACTAGTTTTCAAGCGACAGACAAGGGTGGCATTATTGGCTACTACATATCTTCGCCACTACTCAAGGTGTTCGACTTTTGGGCGAGCCTGGTTATCTTACTCGGCGTCCTTGCGATATCACTCATTCTCGTATTCGAGACACGCCTCGATCTTCATTTCATTGCCCTCTGGAAAAACCTCCTTGGTCGAAAAAAGAAAGCTCTTTCGGCCAAAGAAGCTCGACTCCAACAAGACGCTCCTATGGATGATGACGACGTCGAGGAATTGATATCTACTCCAGAAACAGAAGAGCGTATCTTGCCGAAGAAAAAAGCAGCAGGAGGCTTGGCAGCAGGGGTGGCAGGCGCGGGAAACGCTGCAGGAACGCTTCAACAGAAGCCGGACCAAAAACTGAAGATCAGTGAGGCGGAAAAAGACGACGAATTCATTGCTCAGCCGAAAGCAGTCGCGTACCAACAAGAAAACTATATCCCGCTCCCCCTTGATCTACTCGAAGTGGACAAGGGCAAGCCGGGCGTCGGAGATATCAAAGCAAACGCAAACATCATCAAGCGCACCCTTCAGAACTTCGGGATCAATGTCGAGATGGATGAGATCTCTATCGGACCATCGGTCACCCGCTATGCCTTGAAGCCAGCGGAAGGCGTGAAGCTCTCTCGCATTGTCGCCCTGCAAAACGACCTTTCTCTCGCACTCGCAGCACATCCGATCCGTATTGAAGCACCTATCCCCGGCAAATCGCTCGTGGGCATCGAGATTCCAAACAGTTCGAAGACCACTGTTGGCCTCGGCACACTCCTCGCTACCACCGAATATCAGGAGTCGGACAAACCTCTCTTGGTTGCTCTCGGCAAGGGCGTCTCGGGCAAGTCGTACTATGCCAATGTGGCAAAAATGCCTCACCTTCTTATCGCCGGTGCTACCGGCTCGGGAAAATCAGTCACCATCCACACCCTCATCACGTCTCTGTTGTATCGAAACTCGCCTCAGAACCTCAAATTTATCATGATCGACCCAAAGCGAGTCGAACTCACCCTGTACAACAAGATCCCACACCTCCTCACTCCAGTGATCACCGACGCAAAGAAGGCTATTCTCTCTCTCAAATGGGCAGCGAAGGAAATGGATCGCCGATACGATGTCTTGGAAGGAGCATCAGTGCGCGATGTGCAGTCGTATCACAAGAACATTCTTGAACCAGCCCTGAAAAAGTTTGCCGAGAAGCCACCAGAGGAAAACGAAAAGGTGCCGGAGACCATGCCATATATCATGGTGGTGATCGACGAGTTGGCCGACATCATGCAGACCTATCCTCGAGAGCTCGAAGCAGCAATTGTCCGATTGGCACAAATGAGCCGTGCCGTGGGTATCCACCTAGTCCTCTCGACCCAGCGACCTTCGGTAAATGTCATCACCGGTCTTATCAAAGCAAACGTGCCTTCTCGCCTCGCCCTGCAGGTAGCGTCACAGATCGACTCACGAACAATCCTCGATATGGCGGGAGCGGAGAAGTTGCTTGGAGCTGGAGACATGCTCTATTTAGGCGGCGAAATGGCACAACCGCAGCGTATTCAGTCGGCCTACATCTCTGAAGCCGAGTTGAAACAGGTGGTGAAATTCTTGGCTGAAAACTACGAAGGCACGATGCCGAGCGACATCACGGCAAATGCCGACAGAGACAAGAATGTTCTCTTTGAATCAAGCTTTTTGAGCGGATCCGGCGGTGATGATGCCTCCCTAGAAGACGACGATGAACTATATGAAGACGCGCGAGCGGTGGTGATCGAGGCAGGAAAAGCATCGACCTCATACATTCAGCGGAAGCTGCGCATCGGATACTCTCGAGCGGCACGATTGATGGATATTCTCGAAGAACGCGGGGTTATCGGTCCGGCAGATGGCTCGAAGGCACGAAGTGTCGTTGGCGCCGAATCAGCAGGAGAAGAAATAGTCGAGGATGTCGGAGACGAGTCCGCTGAATACCCTTCAGATCCATCAAAAGAGCCCGTCGTGTAGCCTGAGCATGTCCCAATGAACCGAACCCTCTCTTTCTGGATCAGCCTGGTATCGGTCATTATCACGGCCATAGTGGTCATTGGCTATGCCACGTATCGTTCTCAGAACCTAGTCCGCGGACCGATCATTGAGATCACCTACCCTGCCGCCAATGCCGCTATTACCCTGGCCGACGGTCAACCGCTCATCATCGAAGGAAATATCAGGAACTCAAGCGCAGTCACTTTGAACGACCGAAAGATCTATCTCAATGAAAAAGGTGATTTTCGAGAGCAATTGTTGCTTTCAAAGGGGTATGCGATAATTACCGTGAAAGCAGAAGACCGATACAAACGCGTCACTCAAAAGACGCTCGAATTAATGATCAAATAACGCACATGAAAAAGAAACGAAAAGAAACGGCAAAAGACAGCGAGACGGAGCTTTCAGCGGAACAATCTTCTGAAGTGGCGGCTCGATCAGCACAAAATATCGAAGACACCATCAAGCAGATCAAAACAAAGTTTGGTGACGACGCCATCATGAAGCTCGGCGAGAAGCCGCGCGTGGATGTTAATGCCATCCCTACCGGCTCTATCGGCCTCGATTGGGCGCTCGGCGTTGGTGGTATGCCTCGCGGACGCATCATCGAAATCTTTGGACCGGAATCTTCGGGAAAGACCACTCTCACCCTCCATGTCATCGCTGAGGCTCAGAAGCTCGGCGGTATCTGCGCCTTCATCGACGCGGAACACGCGATGGACCCTCAGTATGCACAGCGACTCGGCGTGAAGATCGACCAACTCCTCATCTCTCAGCCAGACACAGGCGAACAAGCACTCGAGATCGTCGAGAGCTTGGTTCGTTCGGGCAAGATGGATGTTGTCGTCATCGACTCCGTAGCGGCTTTGACCCCGAAGGACGAGATCGAGGGCGATATGGGTGCGCATCACGTCGGCAAGCAGGCACGACTTATGTCACAGGCGCTACGCAAGCTCACTGCAATCGTGGCTCGATCCAAGACCATCGTGATCTTCATCAACCAGATCCGTATGCAGATCGGCGTGATGTTCGGCAACCCAGAAACCACCCCGGGTGGCAAGGCATTGAAGTTCTACACCTCGGTGCGTCTCGATATCCGACGTATCGCTCAGATTAAGAAGGGTGAAGAAGTGATGGGCGGCCGTTGCCGTGTGAAAGTCGTGAAGAACAAGGTCGCTCCCCCATTCAAGCAGACTGAGTTTGATCTCATGTACAACGAGGGCATTTCCCGCGAAGGCGAGATCATCGCGCTCGGCGAGAAGATGGGCATCATCGGCAAGTCCGGCAACTCATACACCTACGGTGAAGCCAAGCTCGGCCGTGGTTATGATGCGACTCGCCAGTTTTTGAAAGAAGAAAAGAAGATCTCCGGTGAGATCCTCAAGGAGATCCGCAAGAAGCTCAAGGAAGAAGATGGTGGCCTGTCGGCTGGCTCCAAGTTGGCAACACCGAGCAGTGGCAGCGAAAGCTCTGGAAGCGAGGAGTAAGCAAGGAATCTGAAGAAACAAAAAAGCCTATATTCTTGGGCTTTTTTGTTTCTATTTGGAAGGTGTTGCGATTGAGTGGCGGATTCAAGCTCTATATTTGACATTATATATATTTATGATATAATATAGTCTGCTACGAACCATCAACTCTGGAGGTTTTTCTGAGCACTGCTTTCTTTGTAATACAAATTGTCTTGGCTCTCGCCTTCGCTGTGCCGCAGATACTGCATTTGCGCCACCACACCGAAGGAATCACGGTCACGCTCTACTGGTTTAATTTGGCTTTCATGGCCATCAACCTGTCGCTGGCCTGGAAGGCCTACCAGCTTAAGAGGGAGTGGAACCGACTACAAGGTCCCATCATCTACACGGTGTGGATTGTCCTGTTTGGACTTCACCTCATCGTCTTACGTAATGTGGCATGGAGGGAGCACGACACGATCTTTGTCCTTGCGGCCCTGACTGTTGTCGCCGCGACTTCGGCCACATCAAGAGCGATGTATGGGCTTAGCTACTCCGATCCGTTAGTCCGCGGCTGGATAAATGGCCTGTGCCGCTTCCTCCCCCACGGCTACCTAGCCCTCTGCATTCTTCAAGATGGCGACGGGCGAGGCTTAGCTTCGACGACGATCTGGATGGGGCACATCTCAATCTTTACGAGACTCGCCCATGTCTGGCTTACCGCAAAGAAAACCGGCTTCGATAGAAACCTAAAAGGAATCGTTGTTGCCGAAGCTCAAAGCGAGGTGAGCTGGGTAATCGTGACGATCGTTTGGGTCCTAAACTGAACAGACCGACCGAATTCAAAACCCTTGTGCGACGCGTCGCACAAGGGTTTCTCATTTTAAGATTTCTGGTTTTTTACTTCGACACCCGCTCGGTATACTCCCCCGTCTCGGTATTGATCCGAATAACGTCGCCCTGATTCACGAACATCGGCACTTGGATGGTCGCGCCGGTCTCGAGCACGACTGCCTTGGTACCGCCCTGCACAGTGTTTCCCTTCACTGCGTCGGCAGCTTCAGTCACCTTGAGCTCCACCTTGATCGGCAGCTTCACGCCAATGATCTGCTCCTCGAACACCATCGCGTCGACAACAGAATTGGTCTTCACATACTTGATCTGATCGCCCAATATCTCAGCCGAAAGCTTGAAGCGCTTGCTTGGATCTTTTTCCTCGCAGAACCAGTGTTCACCCTTGTTGAAATAGAGATACTTCACTCCCTTTGTCGAAATGTCCGCCTCCTCAGCTTTGTCGGACTGATGATAGCTGTGTTCACGTACCTTGCCGGTGATCATATTCTTGAGCTTGGTGGCGTTCTGCGGCTTGCGCTGCTGCATTCGAAAGACATGAGAAGACAGCACTTCGTATGGCTGGCCGTCGAGCACGATGTATTTGCGTTCTGTTACTTCGTTATATTCGAGCATTGGGAAATCACCTTTAAACTAGATAATGGCCAAGTATAGGGCAAAACGGGAGGAAAGTCTACTTACTCTTGGTCAGTCACATAATGGCCAAACATTGACACGATCAGTTTTTTAATTAGTATTACGAACAGTTTCATTGAAATGGCTTTTCGGGTGTGCCTTAAACACCTCAACGTCTACAGATAGGAGTTCTGCATGAACATGACCACATCCCCAGAAGTCGGTGTCACAGTTACGGTATCCGACCTCGAAAGACTCGGAATTCTTCATGAGGAAGCCGCTCCGAGGCGCTTCTTCATCCAACATTTGGACAAGCAAGTCCCAATTTACCTTGACTTTGGAGATACCGGCAGTTTTGCAGGTCCCTTAAAGGAAGTCAGCTTCTTCATCACTCTCGGCGACGAAGAGCTTCCAGATCCTCAGGATTCCCCTGGAGCACTCCTGACTGCCATGGATCGACAATACGACCGATTCAGGTTCCGGCTGCACATCGCCTTCAGACTCATGATTTCGAGCGAATTTCACGATGCAGGAATAACCACGGAATGCATTGAAGAGGGCCTCGACAACAGCAGTTTCAGCTTCTGCAAAACCGTTGGGAGCACGGACGAACTACAGGCCTTTGTGTCCTTTGTCCACAAATTCCTTGAACTCACCAACTCGCCCGGATTCTTCTCTGCCTGCGAGACGCTTGGGCAAACTCGCACTGACCAACTCGGAGTTCTGGGTATCGGCCATTTCATGTGACCGCCTCCTACTCAATCCATCATTCTCCACCACGCGGCCTGGCACATCTGTTGCCAGGCTTTTTTAATGATTAGTCAACAGACAAAAACAGCCCCTCTCGAGGCTGTTTTTGTTTTTCCTTGCTCGTTTAGTTCGCCACAAACGGCAACAATGCCATAAATCGTGCGCGCTTCACGGCTTCGGCGAGCTGCCGCTGAGACTTCGCGGAAACCGCGGTCTTCTTGCGAGCCATGATTCGAGCATGAGGATTCAAGAACTTCTTGAGAAGCTCTGTATCTTTGTAGTCGATGAAGTTGATATTATTTTTTGAGAAGAAACACTGCTTTTTCATTGGGTGTGATGTTGGCTGGGCCGAAGGCCGAACGAGTGATTAAAATTTGAATTAAAATGGGATATCTTCTGGGTTGATCTCTTCTTCTGGATAGTCGATGGTGTCTACGGAGCCTGCCTGTGCCGGAGCCGCGGCTTCAGCCTTCTTTCCCGCCGCCTTTGGCGAGCCGGATGAATAGCCTTCGCCGCTTCCGCCAGCAGCACCGCCTGGACCGCCGGCGCGAGGACCAAATTGTACTCGGTCTGCGACGATCTCAGTACGATACTTCTTCACGCCTTCAGAATCCCAGCTTCGGGTCTGCATACGACCCTCTACGAGCGCTGCTGAGCCCTTTTTTAGGTACTGAGCGGCTGTTTCTGCCTGGCGTCCGAAGACGACGATATTGTGGAATTCAGACTGCTCCTGCCGTGCGCCATTCTTGTCCTTGTAGACACGATTGGTGGCAATGCTGAAAGAGGCGACTTGAATGCCTGATGGAAGAGCCTTGATCTCCGGGTCTCGGGTCAGGTTTCCGTATACGATAGCTTTGTTAAGATACATGCTTAGATTATTGATTACCGCCTAATAAATGCCTTCATCACTATTCTACCATCTTCTCGATCGACTTATCGATCTCCTCTGCTGAGAGCGCTGCTGGGATCGCAGCTGCCGGCTCTGCAGGCTTTTTTGCTGCCGGTTCTGCACCATCCTCAGACTGGCCGAGGATCTTGGCGAGATTCGACATGGTGTTTTCTCGGACGGTCTTCACGATCAAGTGTCTGAGAATATAATCCGCGTTGTCGAGCCCCTTCTTCACGGCCCCCGCCGCAGAAGATGGAGCTTCGAACTTGAACCAACCGAAATACGCACTGTGGTATCGCTTGTTGGCACCCGCGGAAGCTTTGACCAGGGTGTATGCGAGCGCCCTGCTCTTTGGAAATTCTTCACTAATAATGGTCCCACCATTGCTCTCGATGAGAGAGCGGATAGCCGCGGTCTTTTCAGCCACGACATCCTCGGAAACGGTAGGAATAATGTGAAAACCGGCTTCGTAGACCTGCTTTCGTTCTTCCTTTAATTCGTTTTTCTTTTCCATGGGTAAATACAAGGCTAACACAGGAACGGGGTGAATGCAAGAATCGGTCGAAAAGTGGTAAAAAGTGACAAAAAGCACTCCCTATAGCCTATCAGATGGGTGATCAAGAAATCGCAAAGAAAGTATCAAGAAATGATAAAGATTTGATCAAGAAAACTTTATTTCCGCTACTTCGCCAAACCCACAGAATCTCGGGTCTTTATGTATTTTTCCCAAAGAGCTTTGAACTGTTTAGAGCCATTTTTCAGCTCTTCAAATGAACCAGACGCGATGATCTTGCCATCCTTGAAAAAATAGACGGAATCAAACAGGGACAATAGATGCAACCGGTGGATCGAAGAAACGATCGCCTTATCAGGGAAATTCTCAAAAATGCGCTTGTATATCTCGAGCTCGTTATGGAAATCGACGCTGCTAGTCGGCTCATCGAGCAAAACAATATCCTTGTCGGCCGAAGCAAGCAGGCCGCGTGCGAGTGCGAGGCGCTGCTTCTCGCCACCGCTTAGGTTTACCCCCTTCTCAACGATCGAGGAATCCAAGCCCTTTGGCAGACGCTTCACCACCTCACTAAAGCTTGATAGATCCGTATAAACGCCTATGTGCATCTCTGGATACTCCACACCGAGAGTGATGTTTTCACGAATGGTCGTAGCGAAGATCTCCGGATCCTGCGGAACCAAGGAGATGGAATCGCTGATCGCACGGAAACCATTCTTCACCTCCTTGCCGTCAAGTAGAAAGGTGCAGGTCTTTGGGTGGTACAGATCGCGCATCACCTTGAGTAAAGTACTTTTGCCTCCCCCACTCTCGCCTATCAAAGCAATACGGGCGCCACGCTTTATTTTAACAGCAATATCATCTAGATGGAGATCGGCACCTTCAGTCGAATGATACGAAAAAGACAGGTTGCGAACTTCGATCTCTGACCACTTCTTCGGCAAGCGCTGTTCCACGCCTGAGTCTTCAGTCAAAAAGTCCGCCGACAGTAGCTCGGCATTCGCGACGGTCGCTCTTTGTCTCACGATATCATTGTAAAGAAAGGCGAACTTGAAAAAGGTCTCTCGAATTTGGTTGGCATAGCTGTACAGGATAAAGATCGTCCCGACAAGAATGGCTCCGTCAGCGACGTGCGTGAAAATATATACGGCGATGACCAAAACCGTGGCGATCCTTCCAAGAACCGCCGCTGAAAACCATTTCCACTCATTAAGCTTTATATTGGTGTTGTACTGTTTGTACGGCTTCTGAATGAAGGCTTTGATCGAGCCGAGTACCAAAGATTCGACGCGTAGGATGATGACGGTTGTTATATTGCTCAATACATCGAATACTTTCGCAGAAGTGCTATTTTCGATCTCATTGACTCGCTTGTAGCCGGGTACGAGCTTCTTGTCGAATAAGAAAATCGCATAAAATGTCGGAATCGTAAGGACGAGGACAAGAATAGCCGCGTACAGATCGTAGAAGAAAAGAATTCCAAATGAAGCGATCAGGCCGATCACTCCTTGTATCACGAGAAAGGTGCCCTCAGAAAAAGAGAAGAGCGCGACCGACCCTTTTTCTATCTTGTCGATCGTGTCGCCGGAGTGATGGTCGGTGTGCCACTCGATCGGCAATGCCATAGTGCCTTCCAAAAGGTACTTTTTGTAGTTGGCTTTTACAATGAAAGCGTTTCGATTCTCGATGATCCTCGCCGGACCATGAAACGCCCAGAACAAAAGCTCCTTTAGGAGGAAGAGGCCGAAGAGCGAGGTGATAAAGATCAGGTTCTCAGTATGGATGCCTTGCACTTGAACGATGTTGAGCACCGTACCGATGAGCAAGTATTCGAAAGAATCAAGAATATTTGCAGCGAAAAACAGCGATGTATACAAGACAACGTTTCGCCGGTTGCTTCCGGAATATCGCCACATCTTTTTCCACAGATAGACGAGTGGATTTTGTTTCTGAGAAGCTTGATTTTGCATTGTGTAATCGTACCACTACTTCAACCCGAACACCCTCATCGCATTCTCCACCAGCTGGGCGCGCACGGTTTCGAGATCTTCGCCGCGAATCTCGGCGATCTTCTTCACCACTTCCCTCACGTGGGCCGGCTCATTGCGCTTGCCGCGATACGGAACAGGGGTCACATAGGGGCAATCCGTCTCGGCCATGATCATGTCGAGCGGCGCTTTGCGGATCACCTCAGCGTATTCTTTGGCAAAAGTGATCACGCCGGTGAAGGAAATGGTGAAACCGAGCTTGAAAAACTTCTGTGCTTCCTCCCAAGTGCCGGCAAAAAAGTGAACGTTCCCTTTTACCTTGGCGTGCTGCTTGAGCAATTCGTAAGCATCAGAATACGCTGAGGGTGCACCGAGCGCGTTTCCACTCCCCATCTTCGCTCCATCGCGAATATGCAACATCAACGGCTTGCCGAGCTCGTTGGCGAGCTCGATATGTTGCACAAAGACCTCTTTTTGTGCCTTCAGCGATGATTCATCGAGGTGGAAATAGTCGAGGCCGCATTCGCCGATCGCTACCACCTTTGGATTGGCGGCTAGAGAGCGATAATAGGCGGGGTCAAACACCTCTGCATCCACTGGGTGGACTGCTACCGTGGCATATATCCCACTTTCATACTGCGTAGCGAGTGCTGCAGCCGAAGCAGAGGTCTCTTTTTGCGTACCGACATTGATCATCCACACGCCAGCATCAAGAGCACGTTGAATGACTGCCTGCCGATCGGCGTCATACGCGGCAAAGTTGGCGTGCGCGTGAATGTCGATGTATTGCGGCTTCATTAATCGGAAACTCGTCTGAAGAAACTTCGACTAGAATTAGAGCGACTCGATATCGCTATCCATCGCCTGGAAGTCCTCGCTCGAATCGTCCACCGTGAGAGCGTCGACAGATGTGTTTATGGAGCTAGCGCTATCAGTATCAGCAGGAAGCTGCTTGGTTGCCGGAGCCTCTGCCTTGAGTGCATACCACGCGATGGCCGCGATGGCGAGAATGACAATGATGATTGCGGGTGTCTTTTTCATATTAGTTTTGTGATTTAGCTGCTGGGTGGAGCTCTCGAGCGACCTTCTTCAGGGCGTCGTGCGCTGCTTTTACCAAGTCTCGCACTGCTGCGAGGTCATCCCCCAAAGCCTTTCGGGTAGTCGATACGTCGATCTTCAAATTGGCCTCAGTGGTGATAGAAATGCTATAGACTTTCGCGCTCTGGGCTACAACAGCGGCCCGTGCAGTGGCAATAGCTGTTTGAGCAGCAGCGAGGTCCGCCTTCATGGTCTCAACAGATACGGTGGTAGACGCCGTAGTCGATGCGGTTCCGGCCGCCTCTATCTTTGCGATTCGTGAAGCGATGTCAACGGCGATTGCATCCTGCTTATCGAGCACTGTTGTGAAATGCTCAGTGGTTTTCTCGTTGATCTTCTGGAGATTCTCATTCAGTCTTTCAACGGTAGCCTTCTTTCTCGCATCCTTAATGGTCTTCACCTTTTCGGCAAATTCCGCGCGCTTTTCCTCACGCATCGTCTTTACTTCATTCATCATATCGCGTCGAGTGGTCGTGCTTGTGCTTGAGGCATTCATACGTACCTCCTTCACTTCAACCCTCATTTCTGCCTTCATGTCCCGGCGCTGCTGATAGAGGGCTGGTCGCGCCTTTACAGAGGTAGTTGCTGAAGCAGAAACGTAGGCACCCTGAGCGAACACTGTTACGCCGGAGAAAAGCACTCCGATCGATACCGCTCCTGAGATGATCTTTTTGCTATAGGTATTCCACATATAATTACTGGATGATTATTGATAATGAAAACGTTCGTCTATTATACACCTGCCTATGGCTTTCTTTCAAATAAAGGCTTTTCAGGGCTCTTTTTCGATGCCACGAGCTCGATAATGGTCGCGGAAGTTGCTGGCATAAACGGCTCCAACGCCTGCCCTATCGCATACAGCTCACCAGCTAGCCAAGCCACATCTTTTTTTGCCGCGGCTTCATCTACCTTCACTTTCTTGAATGGCGCCTCTTTCTGAATGAATAGGTCCAATTCTTTTACTTTGGCAAACACCATGTCAATCGCCTGACTCACTTGATAGCTTTCGAGTAGCGGCTGATACGCCTCGATGATCGCATTTTTCTGGCGACTCGAAGACAGTTGATATTCCACATTATATGACGCCACCATCTTCATGATACGGCTCACCAAATTGCCTAGGCCGTTGGCCAAATTGGCATTGAACGAATCTTTGATACGCGTCATGGTCACATCACTGTCTTCGAATGGGTGAACTTCTCGAGAGAGAAAATAGCGCACAGCATCAGTGCCATATTCTGTCACCAGATCATACGGGCTGATGACGTTTCCAAGGCTTTTACTCATCTTCTGTCCACCGCTCGTGATGAAGCCGTGGATGACGATTTGTTTTGACGGAGGCAAATGTACGGACATGAGCATAGCCTGCCACATAGCCGCCTGCTGACGAAGGTTATCCTTGCCACAAAACTGCGTTATCCCGCCGCTTTGTATCCACCATTTATCGAATTGCTCGCTATCCTCCGGCCAACCGATGGTCGAAATATAATTCACCAGAGCATCGAACCAAACATACATCACGTGATCAGGATCGCTAGGCACAGCGATACCCCAAGGCATTTTGTCCTTCAAGCGCGAGATACTAAAATCCTCAAGACCTCGAGAAACGAAAGCCTTTATTTCGTTGAACCTCCGATCAGGAACCACGAACTCGGGATTTTTCTGATACAACTCCAGCAGTTTCTTCTGAAACTTTGAAAATGCAAAAAAGTAATTATCCTCCTCGATAATGATGAGTTCAAGATTTTTATGAATGAAACATCTGCCGTTTTCTATCTCTGAGTCGCTTTTCTCAAGCTCGCAACCCACGCAGTATTTTGTCTTGTATTTCTTCTTGTAAATATAGCCGTTTTCCGCACACCTCTTCCAAAAGACTTCCGTCGCGTGAACATGTTTTTGGTCGGTAGTTCGGATGAAATGGAGATCGTCGGAGAGAGCGAGGAGCTGCTTGAGCCCTCTGAATTTCTCGGCATACTCATCGACGTACTTTTGGGTCTCTGAGCCAAGATCAAACGCTTTTTGATAGATCTTCAGGCCATGTTCGTCGGTGCCAGTATTAAAGAATACATCCTTACCCTGCAGACGATAGAGACGAGCGAGAATGTCTACATGCACAATTTCAAGCGCAAAGCCGATATGGGGATCGGAGTTTACGTATGGCAGAGTGGTGGTCAGATAGACGGGTTTCATATGATATTTTCGCCTGAGGCGATTTTTATTGCATCCCGAGGAGCTCTTTGTCGTGATATTTTTCACGCTCAACATCGCGTAAATATTCCATAAGAGTAGTCGAAAGCGGCACGGAGAGCAAGACGCCCAGAAAACCGCCCAATTTTCCGCCCACCACCAAGGCCAAGATCACCACGATTGGCGAAATTCCCACGATCTTCTTCACCACCAACGGATAGAAGAGATGATTCTCAAATTGTTGGATGACCACATACACGACAGCGATAATAAGACCGAATGTCAGGCCTTTCTCCCCGATCGCCATCAAAACGCCTGGGATGGCCGAGAGGATCGGACCAAATACGGGGATCAGCTCAAAGAGTGCTGCCGCGATCGCGAGCAACAGCGCGTGTTTCACTCCGGCGATCGACATCGCCAAAAAGACCATCACTCCGACAGTGAGGCCGAGCAGAAGCTGCCCCTGCATCCAAAGACCGATTTTGTTTTGGGAGCGAGTCCATAGGTCGACAATGTACTTCTCGTGCTTCACCGGAGTGATGATGCGGAGGAAATCGCGAATACCGTTCTCCTGCACGGCGAGATAGAAAGAGAGGACGACGATAAGCACGAAGCCAAGGAGCCCGCCGAAGATAAGCTGTACTGTCTGAATAAAGCTCTCGGAAGGGCTGGAGAGTGCGGTACCGGCATCACTTAGGGTTTTGCTAAGCGAAAAGCTGGTGTTGGAAAGGTGCTGAATGGTCGCAGAGCCCTGCAGGAAGCCGGGATTGTCGATCGGAAGCCAAGCCTGAGCGATATTGAGATATTTTGGCAGGTTGGCCAAATAGCTGGAGAGCTCAGTGAGCATGATCGGAGTGAAGTAGAAGATCAATCCGAAAAATGAGGCGCCGAGGATGACATACACGGTGATAACGGCGATCAGTCTTTTGAAATGGTGTGCCTGGAACCAACGGGTAGCCGGCTCGATAGCCGATGCCAATACCACCGCTGCGAGGGCGATCAAAATGACATCTCGCACCTGAAAAAGTAGCGCGAACAGAAACACAACGATGACCGCTTTGGCTATCGTCGAGGTGGAAATGTTGATGACGACATTGCGAGTACCCTTCTCCATGTCATCATCATATCACGCGAGGTAAATGTCTACACGCGAGACGAAAGATACTTGGAAAGTTCGGTTATTTTAACTCGCTCCTGGGCGCCGGTGTCACGATTTCGGACAGTAACCTCCTGTTCCGGCTTTTCGATCGTGTCAAAGTCCACAGTGACACAAAACGGGGTGCCGATCTCGTCTTGACGGCGGTAACGCTTGCCAATATTGCCATTGTCATCAAACGCGCTGCGGCCAAGCTCTTTCTTGAGGCCAAGATAGATCTCGCGGGCCTTTTCAACCAGCACCGGCTTGTTCTTCAGAAGTGGAAAGACCGCCACGAGGATAGGCGCGACTTTCGGGGAGAACTTCAGAAACTCGCGCTTCTCGCCCCCAAGCTCATCGACAGTATAGGCATCGGAAAGGAGGGCCAGAGTGAGACGGTCGACGCCAAAGGTCGGTTCGATACAGTGAGGCACAACCCGAGCCTTGGTCTCTTCATCAAAATAGGAGAGATCTACTCCGCTCTTGTCGGTGTGAGCCTTGAGGTCATAGTCGGTACGATATGCGAGTCCGAGCAATTCTTTCTGACCAAAAGGAAAATCAAATTCAGTATCAACGCTGCGCTTCGAATAATGCGCACGGTCGGCATCCGGAATCTCCACCTTGTGGATCTTGGAAGCAGTGAGACCGAGATCTTTCAAAAAAGCGACCTGCTCGGCATAGAGAGCATCAAAGGTCTCGTTCACCTTCTTGGCATCACGAGGATCAACGAAGTATTCGATCTCCATCTGCTCCAATTCTCGCAGTCGGAAGATAAAATCTCGAGGTGCGATCTCATTTCGGAACGCTTTGCCAATCTGGGCGAGGCCAAACGGCAATTTCGGATGAAATGTGTCCAAAATATTCTTGAAATTCACGAACATTCCCTGGGCAGTCTCTGGGCGGAGATATGAGATAGATGAATCATCCTGGATGGCGCCAACATGCGTCTTGAACATCATGTTGAACTGGCGAACCTCGCCGAGCGGATTGCCTTCCGGACTCTTGATCTTCTTCTCTTTGATGAGAGCGTCCATCTGAGCTGGTGTCATACCCTTTGGATCGATTCCCTTTTCTTCGAGAAGGTGGTCAGCGCGGAAACGCTTCTTGGTCTTCAGGTCTTCGACTAGCGGATCAGAGAAGCCACCCACGTGCCCGCTCGCTTTCCACACATTCTGGTTCATCAAAATGGCTGAATCCACGCCAAACATATCCTCTCGGTCATCGACAAAACGCTTCCACCAGAGCTGTTTGATGGTGTTGCGGAGAGTGACGCCAAGCGGGCCATAGTCCCAAGTGCCAGCTAGGCCACCATAGATCTCGGACCCTTGGTATATGAACCCGCGGCGTTTGCAGAGAGAGACGAGTGCTTCCATCGTTGTTTGGGAATCGGCCATGAAAATGTGTTGATTTATTAGCTTATCCTATGCGAAGTAGGGCTTTCGGGCAAGTCATGGATTAGCTGTAGACCCGTCGCCTATTGCACTACCACCTCGGAACCCGAAGTATAGATTGGATCTGAATTGATTCGAGTGCTGACCGAAGGGCGGGTGATCTGAAGAGGCGTATTAGTGAATCGATCGGTCCCTTGGAGCAACATTTCGTTCACGAGAGCCGGTGCGGTGCCAATCTGGCTAACGCTCGGCACAAAAGAAATCTGGAATTGCAACTCTCGAGGAGTGCTGGAGAAACCGACTCCTGCTTTTACCTCGCCGACATTCCAAGTGATCGTACCGGTAGTGGCATCGAAATTGACGTTTTCCGATGGCGGACTGACATTGCCAAGCCAGGTGACATATGAGGGGATCGTGGCGACGGCACGGACTGAATCGACGGTGTTGGTGGTGTTGGTGATAGACCAGATAATAGTGTAAGTGCTCTGTTTTTCTGCCTGCGGCGGGATCGGTCCGGTGTTTGTGAAATTGCCGATAGAGCGGACCGAACGGGCGATCGCACCAAGATCGGAAGCGAAGCGAACCTTGCTCGAAAGAGGAGTCGCGAGAGTCTCCGAAACGTCGGTGCCGTCGACTCGACTGCCCTGAACGCCGGCCTCAAGGACGATCTCCGCGTTTTTGAATTGTTCGAACGAGTCGATCTGCTGTGGAACGCTCGCGAAGGAGAAGCTGAGGCGGCCGGCATCGCCCGGCTTCACTTCGGAAAACGGCGCGTTGGTTTTTTGATCCCAAATGATCGTATTGTCGGCAGAGTTGTAGAAACCATTGGTGACTTGGACAGACGCTTTGTCCAATACTGCTCCGCTCAGTTTGAGCATGATCTTCACATTGCGCACCTTGGTAGGCAGATTATTTGCCCATGCCACTTCCCCGCGTATCGATCGGCCTGCCTGTGCTGCATGAATAGGTGTGTTCGAATTATCAAGGACGAGATCCAAGCTCACAAATGGCTTCCTGATGGAAACCGTCTGGGCGACGGAAAGGAATTGCGGTTGCATCGATTTTGGATCGCTCGTGCCTTGAATGCCGGCTGAGAAATGGAAGGTTCGATCCTCCCCATCCTGCCCCTCCAGCGTGCCTCGGACGCGGATCGTGCGCTTTTCACCGGGCTGGAGATCGCCAATCCGCCAGACATTTTGGCCGAGCAAAGGTTTTGGATCAGCGCCGGAATAGGTGAAGCCGAAGCCGTAGTCGCCACGAACGATGACGTTTTTCAAGATCTGCGGCGAGTTGGAGACAAGGTCGACGGTGAATTCGATATTTTGCTTGGAATTTACCTCCTTGAGCGAAGACACCGAAAGATTGACCGGTGATGAGGTGACCACGACGTCAACCGTTTTGTCTTTTGTGAAAATAGCGTTCGAGCCTACCACTCGATACTCGACTTCGATGACGATCTGCTTCTTCTCGTTCTGCTGCCCGAACAGCACTGCACGGACCTGCTTCTTCGCGGACTGCCCTGCAGGAAGGTCGCCGATCGGAGTGGTGGTACGCTTCAATTCTTCGCCAAGATTGTCTGGGTTCCGTGTGCCATCAGGGAAATTGACCCTGAGGTCCGCGAGCTGGAGATCGATGCGGTTGCCATTGGTGACAGTGACATCGAGATCGAGCTCCTTGCCCCCATCTACTGACACCGGACCGGAGATCTCAATGCCGATATTATCGGAAGAAATATTGTTGTGGTTTCCGAAAATGAGTGTCGCGGAAATGCCAGCAGCAATGGCGAAAAAAGCCACCGATCCGATGAGAATTTTTTTCGGAACACTGGCGTGCTGTGGCTTAAATAACGCTGATGAAGCGATCGGGCGGTTTTCTAGGGACGAACCCCAATCGCGCTTCACCGCGAATTCCTCATCTTTCTGCAATGTGACCTCTCCCGAGGCATCTTCCTGCGGCATTCTGGAGTCGAGCTTCTTTTTCATATTCTCGATCCGACCCTTATCCATAGACTGCTTCATAGGAATATATCATATCACAAAACTACATCTGACTCTCGCGGAGAGAGGCGTTGATCTGCGCGATCACTCTGCTTCTCAGAGGCGCGATCGATTGAATGATTTCCCTGTTCCACTCCACCCTGCCGATGAATGGTTGGAAGGCGGCGTCATCTTGCACATAGCCGAGTTCGTGGAGTATGGAAAGTACGGCGACACACTCAGCGTTGGCCAACTCTTCGCCAACAAGCCCCTCTTTCGAGAGAAAGCGGAGTGCGGAGGTAACCATGTCGAACAATTGTTCATTCTTTTCCTCCCCCGCGACCAAACGTTGGAGGAGACCAGAGACTCGTGCCGCGCAAGAGAGCGTTTCCGTGCCGGGGCCGCAGGAGTCTGACAAATTGGTATCGAGAATAGCGCTGGTGATCCTCCAGCCCTGCTTGCCTCTCACCAGAGAAAGCTCGGAGAAAGAAAACTCACGCAGGCTGAAACGCAACTTCGACTTCACTTCGCGAACCGCTTGAGCAGATGCCTCGATCATGCCGAGCTCGCGAGTGAAAATAGTGAGCAGTGAGTTCGATTCTCCGACGCCTCGAGCGCCCAACACTAGCCCCGGCGTATGATACATATGATGAGCCATATTCTAGAGCTTCAGACCGAATTTCAGCACATCGAATGAGAGATGGGCACCTTGCTGAACGATCTCCCAGCGTACCCTTTTGATCCCCGTGACTTTGCAAATGGCGGGCTGATGCTTTTCGATAAACTGCCGGCCGTCCCCATCCGTATCCACAAACAACTCCACCTGATCGCCAGGATTCAACCCCGCCTGCTTGCGCAATTCCTGAACAGCACGGATGATATCGCGGACCATTCCCTCTTCTTTCAGCGCGGGCGTCAGAGCGGTATCGAGTACCACGGCAGACTCGAGTGCAATATTTTCAAGCACTTCTTTTATATTGACCTCGTCCTTGATCAAAGCGATGAGAGCTGCTGCATCGGCTCCGCGCGGCGCAGCTTTGAGCGACAGCCGAGCGAGCGGCTGGCGTACATTGATCTTCGCCTGCATGCGAGCCTCCAAACCGAGCGAAACGGTCAAGCGGACCGCCGCCATATCGGAGATGATCTGCTTTCGGTTCTTGGCTGATTGAGCGAAAAGCGCTTTTGCAGACGACCATGTCTCGAGATGCACGCTTTCGCACGGCACATCCTGAGATTCGCCGGAAGTCTTCAGCGATTGGTACAGGGATTCGGCATAGAAAGGCATGATCGGGGCGAGGAGTTTTGCTGTCTCTCTCAATATGAAACGAGTGGTCGACAAAGCAGCTGCTTTGTCGACTTCGGCTTCCGGAGAATCGGTGTTTTTGAAGCGGTCTCTCGAGCGGCGTAAATACCAAGTGGAAAGATCGTCAACAAAGCCGTTGAACGGTCGGCAAGCCTTATCCAATTCATATTGATCAAAAGCTCCGGTCACCTCTTCCGCGAGCTGGGCCAGCCGTGCCAATATCCATCGGTCGAGAACATGTTTCGACGAGCGAGATGCCGTTACCGTAGCATTCGAGTAGAGCTCGTAGAAAGAACGGACGTTATCGAGGCGACCGATAAGCTTCTTCGCCACTTCTTCGACGCCACCTTCAGAGAAACAGAGGTCCTGGGCATGCACTGCCGGCGAGCTGAGGAGATAGAAACGGAGAGCGTCGGCACCGTACGTGTCGACAATATTCATCGGGTCGGGATAATTCTTCAGACGCTTCGACATCTTCCTGCCATCTTCCGCGAGGATCAAGCCATTCACCACCACTTGGCGATATGGCGACTTGTCAAATAGTGCGACACCAAGGACGAGCATCGAATAGAACCAGCCGCGAGTTTGATCGAGACCTTCCGCGATAAAATCCGCCGGGTAGCCCTTGCCTCGGCCAAAGAGTCGGTCGAATGTGTTGCGCGCCGGTCGAAAAGCGCTTTTTTGTTCAAACGGATAGTGCGCTTCGGCATATGGCATTGAGCCCGACTCGAACCAGCAATCGAATACTTCGGGCACGCGCTTCATCTGGCCGCCACAGGCGCAAGGGAGCAACACTGCGTCGATGTATGGCCGATGGAGATCGACCTTGCGCTGGGCATTGTGCGAGAGCGCGATAAACGGCATCGGACGTACCTGCGCGTTCTTCAAGAAAAATTCAGTCTTCCCTCTCAGCACGAGCGACTGTTCGTTGGTCATCGCTTCGGCCGCGGCACACAATAGCCATGCCGGCGAGTCGTGCGTAACGATCAGAATGGTCTTACCTTCGTATCGAGAGTCGATCTCGTACAAGAAATCCGAAACGCGCGCCCGGACGTCGGCGAAATTTTCGCCTCCCTCCGGGCGCTTCGTAAATCGCGCGAGCTCGTTGCTGCCAAAAAAAGCATGGTAATCGCTCACAGAACAACCATTGAAGACACCGGCACGGATCTCGCCGATACGCGAGTCCTTCACGATCTTCTTGTGATCGAAGCCGATGACCTCGCAGACTTCCTTCATTGTTTCTTGCGTACGAAGGAATGGCGACGCGAAGATCACGTCGACTTTTTTGTCCTTCAGCACCTCCCCGGCCGCAAGCGCCTGCTTGCGGCCGTCCTCAGTGAGGTGGTGACAGTCGGCAAGCTCGGTGCTCATGATCCGCTGCACATTGTGCTCGGCCTGGCCGTGGCGCATCACGTAGTAGGTGTTGCGAGGCTTCAATGCCTGCCTCATCTCATTCAAACTGCCGACCACCTTCACCTGCTCGCAAGACTCGCACCTCCATGCAGGGATCGGCGCACCCCAGAATCGCGATCGGGAGATCGACCAATCGCGCGCGTTCTCTAGCCAATTTCCAAAACGACCTTCACCGATCTCCTCCGGCACCCACTTCACCTTTTTGTTTTCAGCGATGAGCTTGTCTTTGATGCTTGTCACCTTCACGAACCACGACGAAGAAGCGTAGTTGAGCAGTGGCGTTTCGCAGCGCCAGCAATGCGGATATGAGTGCACGATCTTCTCCTTGGCGAAAAGCGCACCTTTCTGCGCGAGATATTTGATGATCTCGATGTCGGCCTTCTGGTGCGCATCCTTTTCCTCCTCGCTCGACTTCGGCTTCACCTGTTGGCCGGCAAAATCTGTGACTTCTTTTTTGAAAGCACCGTCGGTACCGACATGTTGGATGAACGGTAGCTGCATTTTTTGACTCAATGCATAATCGTCCTCGCCGAATGCTGGAGCGATATGCACGATCCCTGTTCCTTTTTCGAGCGTCACAAAATCAGCGGCATACACTTTCCACGCATTGCCGAGATTTTTCAGCTTGGCAGTCGCCGCCGCGTCGCCGGTACCAGGGACATAGTATGAAAAAAGCGGAATGTACTCCTTCCCCGTCAATTCAGCACCCTTCATTTCGGAGACGATCTCGTGCGGCGCGTCCTTCATCAGACCCGCGAGCTTTTCTTTGGCGACAATGACATGCGAAACTGCTCCAGACTTGCTGTCAGTGAATTTTGCTTTCGCGTATACGAATTCCGGATTCACCGCGAGTGCGGCGTTGCCCGGCAAGGTCCACGGAGTGGTCGTCCAAGCGACAAAAAAGGTGCCTGGTTCGTTTTTCAATTCAAATTTTGCGTAGACCGAAAGATCGGCAATGTCTTTATACCCCAAATTCACCTCAAAATTCGACAACGTTGTCTCGCAGCGCGGACACAGGTGCATGCTCTTGAAACCCTCGTACACGAGGCCTTTGTCGTGAAGCTGTTTGAACGCCCACCAGACCGATTCGGTGTACGAAGCATCCATGGTGCGATATTCATTCTTCATGTCCACCCAGCGGCCGAGACGCGGGATCTGCTCTTCCCAGACATGCGCGTAGCGAAGCACTGCGTCTTGAGCTGCCTGATTGAATCGACCGATGCCGTAGTCGACGATATCTTTTTTAGACTTTAGTCCGATCTCTTTTTCGACAATGTTTTCGATCGGCAAGCCATGACAATCCCAACCCCAACGGCGAGCCACGCGGAAGCCCTGCATTGTTTTGTATCGAGGGATGGCGTCTTTGATAGTGCCTGGAAGGATATGGCCGTAATGCGGCAGGCCGGTGGCGAATGGCGGACCGTCATAGAAGACGAACTCGCCTTTTGGCGACTCCTTTTGCAAGCTTTTGACGAAGATCTGCTCTTTGTTCCAGAACGCCAAAATACTCTCCTCGCGCGCTGCGTGGGGGCTTTTTGGACTTGTAGGGGTGGTTTTAGGGATTTCCTTCATGAAAGACTCAGAAATCAAGCCGAATGTGGGTATTCTAACACTTTCGCACCGTTTTTTCACTTCTTCAGAAAATCTGACATGGGTGAGACTATTCGCCTAATTCAGTAGTGACACCATCTTTTGTGATAATTTGATAATCATCAATGATTACTCCACCGTCGACCAATCTTTCCTTCATAGCATCAGACACTTTGACACTACCTCCGGGTCCCTGACTCGCATACAAGAGAACAACGCCGATGTCCGACGGAAGCATAAAATCGTCCTCGAGTCTTTTCTCTTCAGAATATGGTAGAAATTTTGGAACCAATTCGATACTTACAGATTCCTGCCCAGATCCGAAATCGAAGTTGAAGTGGAGCGTATTGCCCACAACGTCAGGATTTTTACTGATGAGTTTCGCAATTTTTGCGATCACCTCCTCTTGCATCTTTGGATCAGATAGTAGCGTGTCCACCATTTGAATCATACGGCCCCCAATGGCGAGTGGGTATTCAACGTCGATACCGGATCCGATGTACACAAGAGGATGATCTTTGAGTAGTTCTGAAGAGATGAGTGCTTTATCCACCAACTCCAGGACAATCCCCTTTTTTACTTCTTTTTTCGACACAGGGAGAGTCGTGGTGGTGATTGAATCGAGAGCCGCGAATCTTTGGTCACTGCCGAGCAGAGTTCGCTTCTCTTCGGTAGTTCGTTTGGGGAAAGTTCGAAGACCAAGCAGTCGTCGCATACGCTGTTCCTTTGATTCAGCTTTCTGGGATGAAAGTTCTTCCATAAAAATAAAGCTACATCTTCTCCACCGCTGGAATGGCCAGCAGGTCGAGACCATTTTTCATGACGGTCGTGAAGGTGCGAGTGAGGCGAAGACGATAAGCAGAGGTGACTGCATCATCGGGGTTGATGATCTGATTGTTTGCATAGAAGGCGTTGAAGGCGCCGGCGAGCTGCGTGAGGTAGTCGGTGACAAAGTGCGGTTCAAACGAGCCGGCGGCATGATCCACCACTTCAGGGAAACGGTAGAGAAGCTTCTCGAGTTGGCCAATCTCAATCGAGTTCTGAGCATCATCCCGAGCAGCTGCAGAGGCTGCTTCGGCATTTTTCGAAAATTGAGCAACCTCAGGTTTGCGCAGCACTGAAAGAGCGCGGGCGTACGAGTACTGAAGATACGGACCGGAGTCGCCGTCAAAAGAAACCGCTTTCTCAGGATCGTACACAATGTCGCTGCCAGCGGCAGATTTCAAAACAGAATATTTGATCGCACCCACAGCAACCTTTTCCATCACCTTGGCCGCATCTGCCGGAGAGAATCCTCGATCGGCGATCTTTTCAGCCACCATCGCCTCGGCATTGGCCAAGAGCGCCTCGCCTGCCACCACATTGCCCTTTCGCGACGACATCTTCCCGCTCGCAAATCGCATCATGCCATGGCTCACATGCTTGGTGCGCTCCGCCATTTCCGGATGCATCAAAAACAGAGCGCGGAGCACCACTTTGAAATATTCGTTCTGCTCGTTTGCTGTCACCACCACCGAAATATCCGGCTTGATCAGATCGAATTTCTTTTTCGTCAAACCCAACTCCTTTGCATCATATGTTGGCAAGCCGCGAGAGGTGATGAACACACGAGTATGCAGGCCATGATCTTCGCCCTTAAACACGATCGCTCCTTCGCTCTCGGCAAAGATCCCCTTTCCAAGCGCAGTACGGACGATCTCGAGCCCCGCCTGCGCGACTTCGCTCTCAAAAAAATACCGATCGAATTTCGTCCCGAGCTTTTTGTATATCAATTCGAAATGATCGAGCGTCGCCTTCCTTCCCCAGTCGTACAGCGCATTTATCTCCTGATCCTTTCGATCAAAAATGGCCTGGTTGACTATCTGAATCTCCGCCGCGACAGATTTGTCGGCTTCATACTGCTCAGCGCCATGGACATATGCTTTGCCGATGAATTCTACTTGCTCGGCTTCAGGAAGTTTTTCCAGACGCGACAAAGTCGCATTTAGCGACTGCATTCCCCACACTGCTTTTGCCACATGCAGGCCGATGTCGCCTTGATAGTTGGCTCGGATCGTCTCCGCGCCGCTGGCAGCGGTGAGACGTGCGATAGATTCGCCGATCGCATTCGACATCAGGTGGCCGATATGAAATACCTTGAACGGATTCGGGTCGGTGTACTCGACAAGTACGCGCTTCCCTTTCAGACGGGTATTCGTGCCATAGGTGGCGGCGAGCTTCTCGATCTCAACGATCGATGCGGCAAAAAATTGCTTTGAAAGATGAATATTGATGAAGCCTGGACCGGCGATGTCGACCTTCTCCACAAATGGGCTAGTTTTCAGGCCAGCAACGATCTTTTGCGCCAACTCGCGCGGCTTCATGCCGAGCTGTTTGGCATATGCCAATGCGACGTTCGTAGCATAGTCGCCATGCGCTAATATTTCCGGGTGCTCAAAAGATATCTTCGGCGCAGTGACACCGAGATCGGAGAGGGCAGAAATAAAGGCTTTTTCGAGTTGGTCTTTCATATTGTGTAGCAAGGCAATTCTAGCATTTTCGGTGTATTTTAGGAAAAAGAAGGCCGGAGCGCGCTTGAAGCGGCTCCGGCTGGAAAATACAGGATCGGTGGATTCAGAATGGGACCACCGGGCACCCAGCGGCGGCCAGCAGGCGTTCGATCCTCAGGCCAACCAGACTGTTAGGAGCCGACTCATAGAGGATCCTGCGATACTTGTCAGCGTTTTCGCGAACCCAGTCCCAGCGCGCGCAAACCGGCTTGCGCAGTTCGACGGCGATGAGTCGGACCTCCGTAGCCAGGTCCCAGGCCTCGGTGATCAATCGCTTCGCAAACCGCATTTTTCCCAAACGTCCACAGAAGCCGAGGAGGAGGGCAAAGTGCAGATGCAAACTGGATTTGGCGAGCAGGACCTTGAGGGCTTTGTGGAACTTGCGCTTGCTTGTGCGCCACAGGGCCGCGAGTTGCAAGTAACCGTTCGCGAACTCAACTGAGGTGATGGTTCTAGCTTTCATAACTGAGTCTCCCACTAAACGATCAGCTCTGTTATTGGTGCATGACCGAAACGGCTACAGCCGCCCAGTCG
The DNA here is from genome assembly GCA_964602975.1 of uncultured Candidatus Saccharibacteria bacterium. Classification (GTDB taxonomy): domain Bacteria; phylum Patescibacteriota; class Minisyncoccia; order Phycocordibacterales; family JBBTRF01; genus JBBTRF01. The sequence continues at coordinate 25,735 of CAZRTH010000009.1, forward strand.
TTTTTGTCTATCGGAGCTGATTTTGACCAGGGGAAATGGTACTACTTTCTCAGGATCTTGTCTATCCTTCGGGCCAATGCGCGAAAATCTTTCTCTTTCTTTCCTCGAGTGGTTTCGGCAGCGCTTCCCAATCGAATACCGGAAGGATCCATCGGCGAGCGGGTATCAAAAGGAATTGCGTTCTTGTTTACGATAATACCCGCTTTTTCCAATCGCACACTCGCTTCATTGCCGGTCACTCCCCGCCTTCCATTCACCCCTCTACCCTCCATCCAAGTGTCCACCAATACGAGATGCGAATCCGTACCGCCGGAGATCACACGCCAACCAAGCTTCGAAAGTTCATCGGCAAGAGCCTGAGCGTTCTTCACCACTTGCTCCGCGTATTTTTTGAAAGACGGAAGCGAAGCCTCTTTCAATGCCACCGCAGCTGCGGCGATCTGATTCAAATGCGGTCCACCCTGCAGTCCGGGGAACACCGCTTTGTCGACAAGTTCAGCAAAAGATACAGCCACTCCTTTTGTGCCGATCATCGTCTTGTCATTCCGCACAAAAATGAGTGCTGAGCGTGGCCCGCGAAGGGTCTTGTGCATCGTGGTCGTCACCACATCAGCATATTCAAAAGGGCTCGGGTATACCCCGCCCGCCACCAATCCGGCAAAGTGTGACATGTCCACCATGAGGATCGCCCCGCAAGCATCTGCGATCGCCCGAAACTTTTTGAAATCAACAACACGCGGATACGCCGTGAAGCCAGCGACAATGATCGCCGGCTTCTCCGCCAATGCCTGTGTCCTGATCGCCGAAAAATCGACGAGCTCTGTTTTTTGATCCACACCGAAATGTACAGGCGTCCACATCTTGCCGGTGATCGACACTTTCTGAGCATGCGTGAGATGGCCGCCATGAGCGAGAGACATGGCCATGATCTTGCCACCCTTTGGAACAAGGGCGAGATATACGGCGAGATTCGCAGGAGAGCCAGAGAGTGGTTGCACATTTACGTGCCATTTTCCTGCCTGGCTGCCGGCGGCACCGGAATCGAGACCAAACAGCTTTAGCGCCCGATTTTTGCAGAGCGTCTCTATTCGGTCGACGTTCTCATTGCCGCCATAATAGCGGTGTTTCGAGTATCCTTCGGCATATTTGTTGGTGAGTTCGGAACCGAGCACCTCCAAAACATCGCTTGAAACATAGTTTTCTGAGGCAATGAGGTTCACCACCTTCTTTTGGCGGGTTTTCTCGGCTTTGATCAGCTTTTTGATCTCGGTGTCCTTCATTGGGATAAGTATAAGGAGATTGGGAACAAACACAATGACGGCGCATCAAAGCGGGGTTGTCAAGTTGCCCCCGCCTAGTGAAAAAGCTATAGTGTGAAGCACATGCATAGCCTCAAGCTCGAAAAGATCATCCCCTTCAAAGAACTGGAAAAGATGATGCAAAACATCGTCTTTCGAGGTCTGTACGGTTCGAATAGCGAGCGACTCAAGCCATACAAGAACGCAACATTTAGCTTGGCCACTGTCTATCCGCCAAGAAGCATCGGCATGCCGGCAGAGATCGTGATCGGCAAGACCCGAGAGCCTCTCTTCACCCCGCAGCCGACCATCTATCAGAACCAGATCGAGATCATGGCCGAAGTGGACCGATTTCTCAAGAAGCAAAAGATGTCGATCACTGACCTCAAGGGTGCGGTCGAGTACGAGTGGAAGGGCCGCGGCAATTTTCACGTGCTGCCACCGATCGTCGAGCGCCACACCTACGACCTCAAGGAAGGATTCATTGACCTCGACAAACTTCTAAAGCGCTTCAGCGGAACCTACGCAAAAGATGCTCAGGGCAACATGCATCATCTTGGCAACATGGAGCTCCACAATTTCTACATCGACGAAGTGAGCAAGATCAATATTTTGCCGACCTTCAATTCAAATGCGCCGATCATTAATTACGGCCTGCCCTACAGCGGTCCGCACTCCTTTCACATCATCTGTGATGGTGCGCATCGCCTCGACTATGCCCTCGAGACCCTCAACAAGCCGATCACGGTGATCGTCGTCGAAGCCAAGGACAAGCGTCAGCCGCTCATCCCCTATTACGCATTCCCAACCCCGCTCCGCCCGACCATCCGCCTCTCAAGCAAGAAGGCCGAGAAGATGTTCTACCGACTCGAGCGTGACAAGATCCACCTTCTGAACGATTTCCTCAAGAAGATCCTCCATTACGACTGGGAGACTGTCGGCCTCATGGTCAGCAAGCTCCGAAGCAATGTCGAAATCTACTAGCAAAAAAACGAGCCGCGGCGTGGGTGGGGCGAATCAATATGCCGGCAAGTTGCGCGAAGCGCTTTCCCTTTCCGTCACCAAGAAGGCTCGCACAGACGGCAACGGTAACGCAGCTTCCGTCGCCATCTCGAAGAGCGGCAAGACCTACTGTGGTGGCAAGGCCGAATCAGACACCAATCTTCTCGACATCACTTCAGAACAAACCGCACTTCTACTCGCAGCACAATATCGCGACTTCCAGATCAACGAAGTGATCACTCTCGTCGATTCCACCAAACCGATCATCTCGCCGATCGCCCTCAAGGTGATGGCCGACTTTGCCAATCGTACCGGTACCAAGATCGCCTACTCGGTCCTCAATGCCGAAGGCACGACGATCTTCAAGACCAAGAATGTCCTCGACGCCATCCCCTTCTACCAACCCGAACCAAGCGACCTTATATTGAAAAAAGTGGTCCCAAAAGCCAACTGGGTAAAACTCTCCACACGCGCTGATGATACCGAGATAGCAAAAACATTGAAGCAACATGCTCTGAAGGGTCTCGAGCTCGCTTTCACCACCTACCAAGGTGCAAGCTCATATGGCGCAGCAGTACTCACCGAAAGCGGCAGGATCTTCTATTCAGGCCAGTACTCATCCCCTGATAAGCGCCTGATGGTACACGCCGAAATGGCCGCGATCCTCGCCGCACTGATGGCAAAAGAAGAAAAGCTCACTCATCTTGCAGTCGTTTCAGACAAATTTGAAAACGAACCCTGCCAAACCTGCGGCCCGTGCCGCCAGTTCATCACCGAGCTTTCCAAGCGATACGGCTGGAAACTCCAAGTGTATTGTTTTGCCAAAAAACTGCCTGTGTATAATACGTATTCGATAGAGACCCTCCTGCCGAACAGCTGGAGCAGCAAGAAATGGTAACATCGAGCACGAGCGCACAAACATCATGCCAACGAAAACCGCCACAACTCAATTCCCCATCGTCGATGCGATCTTGGTGACCCCGAATGAGGGTGCTGAGGGCCAGATCGGCGTTTGCACCAACACCTCAGCGCCCGGACAAGTGTTCAATGAGATCGAGGAGAAGAACCGTGCCCACATCTCTGCACTCGGCGCCCTGATCGTGAGTCGCGACGGCACAGAACGCATGATCCTGAACTGCCTCGCCCATCCAACCATCCGCTTCCTTGTCCTCTTTTCCGAAGAGTCGCTCACCTTTTCGCCAAGCACCAATCTGCTCCTCGCCATCCAGAACGGCGTTGATCTCAAAAAGCCCGGCAACTACATCGTCGGCGGCAAGGCAGCGTCAGCACACTTCCCCAACCTTTCCAAGAAGATCATCGATGCTTTCCGTGACAACATTGTCGTGCTACCTCTTTTCATGTATCGCAATGACTATTCCAAGCAAGTGGTTTCGGATTATCTCAACTGGCTGAAGCCAAAGGTGAGCGCCGAGGTGCATGCCTTTTTGAAAACAGCGAGCGAGAAAAAATCCATCTACTACGATACCCTCAACCAGCTCATCACCTTGCTCGCCAAAGAACCGAGCAAGAAAAAGGGGTTGATCGATCTCGATCCAAAGGAATTCCAGCATCTGCAGCCGCCAAAGATCGCTCTTGGTGAAGAAAAGATTGTCGAGAAAATGCCATTCTGCGTGACTGCGGAAAAAGGCCAGATTCGTGTGGATCTGGAAGTGGCCGGCAAGACGTATTTTGCAGTCGGAGCCGATGAATTTCGGCTCGAGTACTCGATCATGCGCTTCCTCGGCGCCGACAAACGGTTGCTGAGCCCGCTGCAACAGCTTGTACTCGGTGCCGAGATCGCTCGCGTCGATACGGAGATCAAAAATCGCATTTCCCTGTCATCAAGCTTCCAGACCAGCAAGATCGTCGGCAAAAAGCAGATCCCGATCGAGTCCAACATGTCGCTGGTCACGGACAAGAAATACTACTACAAAATGAGCGTGCGTGACGGCGGTGTCTCGGTGATGTGCCTCGCTTTCGATGTTTGCGAAGAAGTGTTCGACCTGCGCTCAAAGTCTATCGGGGCCATTTTCAAGTGGCTGGCTGAGAAGAATCGTTTTGAGGACTATGAAATGGACTTCCTCCATCGAGTCGACGTCGGCGGACAGATCGGCCGCGCCACGCTCGCGGCCAAGCTCGACTATGCTTTCATTCAGGACTTCTCGGGTATTTTCCGGATCAACAAAACAGATCTTCCACTGCTCGTGGTGGATGGCGACTCTTTCCTCGGCGTGCACAAGAATATCTTGATGAAGATCTACACGGAAGGTCTCACTCACGAGCATGGCGACAAGCAGAAAGGCACTGCGCGCAGCGGCGTGGCTTTGGCGATTTACCGCAACTCAGCAAAATCTCTCGCCGCCCTGCCCGCTTTCTACAAACAAGGCGACCAATCCACCGCCGAGATGCGATCGAACTACAAAAAACAACTCCTCCGTTTCGACCACGATGGCGACTACAGCTACGGCGAGCGTACCCGACAGCATTTCGGCGTGGATCAGTTGGTGGAGACCAAAAAGACGCTGAAAAAGAACCCGCGAAAAGCCTCGATCATCGCCCGCTTCGACCCGACTGTCGACATGGGCAGCCACATCGACCCAGGCAGTGGCAAGCGTAAATATACCCACGACCCGTGCCTGGTGTATGACATTTTCGTCCCGAAGAGCGGCAAAGGAAAAAGCGGGGGCGGAGGCAAAGGCGGCGTGTTGCACTCCTTTCACATCGCTCGCGCTCACAACATGGTGAATGCCTATCCGGAAAACATCTTTGGTCTGCACGATGCGTATGTCACGGCCATCCGCACCAGCCTGAAGCTTAAGTCCGGCGACATGTACATGCTTTCCAATCGTGGAAACATCCTCCTACTCACCGAAGAACAGCGCACCAAGAAGATCCTCATGGAGCCTGCGAAGCCAACAGATGACCTCGATACCAAGAGCGGGCCGTATAGTCTTGGCGAAGCAAAAAAGACGGCCAAAACAAAAATGGCCGTAACCAAGCCCGACATGACGAGCGGCGTGGTCGCGTACAGTTATTCCCCCATCAAACCCCTCACCGAGCGGCCGAAAAAATCCTTCCTCGATCGACTCTACAATTTCGAAGGCGTCGACACTGTCGCGCGTGCCATCGACTACTACAAGCAAAAAGGTGTGATGCACAACAACCCGGTACTTTCCGAATACCAGGCCGGCAAAAGTGATCCTCAGGCAGACCAGCTCGCCTTCTTCCAGGCCAATGTCCTCGGCGGCAAGCTTCACGCCAGCGCAGTCTTCATGAACCGATCGCTTGGCAAGCAGAAAGCAGACACCGAGGCGCTCAACTATCTCTGTGAGCAGTTTTCAAAGCAGCTCAAAGCGAAGACTGGCAACCTGACCGTCTTCTATGTCGGGTATACTAAGTAGTATAAAAGTGAAATGAAAAAAGACTACTCAAATATCAAAGTCATTGGCTTCGACCTCGACCAAACTCTCTACCCAAAGTCGAGCAGCATCGACGAGGCGATCCAGATCTACATTTACCACAAGATCGCTGAACACAAAAACGTCTCGCTTGCTGAAGCGGAGAAAATGTTCAAGGACCTCTATCAGGAAGGTCGTGGCTTTGGCGGTTCCACTACTCTAAAGATGCTCGGCGTTCCCAATCATCAAGACATTGTCCAGGAAGCTCTTGAGCAAGCCGACATCGATCAATATCTCGTACCTGACCAAGAAACTTTGGCGGTTTTACAACGCCTCAAGGCAAAGTACAAAAACATCGACATCCTCACCGGATCCAATCGTGAAAATGCGGAAAAGAAACTCACCAAGCTCGGCATGGCCAAGAATAAGGGGCTTTTCGGCCACATCCTTACCAACGATGACGGTTCAAAACCGCTCGGCGACCTATATCGGCATTGGATGGCTCTCTACCCCACCCTGTCGCCCGAAAACTTTCTCTACATCGGTGATCGCCCTCGTTCCGACTACGAAGTACCGAGATCTCTCGGTATCGATTCTATTTTAGTATATTGCAAAGCGCAGGATCCGAGCATTGTGTGTCCGCAACTCGGGACGTTTAAAGAAATCTCGGATGTGCTTATGAAGTGAGGTGTCCCGTGGTGTTTTCAAGTACCCTCGGATTTGTCATACAAAAGTATGAAGAAAGTATGACAAATCCGCAGGCACTCATTTTTGCTGCGCCACACCTGTTACCCTTCTTCGCAAAATAAAAAGAGGGCTTTCGTCCTCTTTTTGTTTTCACTTTCCTTCTCGCCGACCTTTTCGCTTGCCTGCCCTGCCTTATTTAACCTCCACCCCCATACTTCGCGCTGACCCCTCGATAATCTTCATCGCTGCCTCAATAGTATTGGCATTCAAATCAACCATCTTCTTCTCGGCGATTTCGCGAATCTTTGCCTTGCTGATGGTGCCTGCCTTTTCAGTAGGAGCTTTGCCTGAACCCTTTTCTTTGCCGATCGCCTTCAAAATGAGGCTTGAAGCTGGAGAGGTTTTGAAGATGAGCTCGAAAGACTTGTCGTCGTAGGTGTTGATGATGGTCGGCACGAGGTCGCCCATTCGGTCCTTGGTTGCAGCGTTAAAACGGGTGACGAATTCACCGATGTTCACCTTGGCCTGGCCAAGCGCAGGGCCAATAGGGGGAGCTGGGGTCGCCTTCCCTGCCGGCACGATCAATTTCAGTGATTTTACGAGTTTTTTAGCCATGGTGTTTTATAGAAATTA
>CAZRTH010000010.1:0-27559 GCA_964602975.1 uncultured Candidatus Saccharibacteria bacterium
AAGAAAGTATGCAAAATCCGCGGGTACTCGCAAACTTGCTCGCCACACCACCTCTCTACAAAAGAAAAAGCCGCGGGGTGTTTCACCTGCGGCTTCGAGAGTATTGATGCTCCACTACTTGGCGGCAACGGACGACAGTGCTGCATCCAATGTGTTTTGGAGGAGCATGGCAATGGTCATCGGACCGACACCACCAGGCACAGGCGTGATTGCCGATGCGACAGTGCCGACTGAGGCAAAATCGACATCTCCCTGAATGGCGCCTGTTTTCTCGTCCCGACTGATACCAACATCGATCACCACCGCTCCCGGCTTCACGAATTCTGCCGTAATAAAGCCTGGCTGGCCGAGGGCAGCGATCAAAATGTCCGCTTCGCGACAAACTGCCTTGAGATCAGGCGTCTGTGAATGCGCAACGGTCACTGTGGCGTCGCCCATGTCGCCCTTCATCAGAAAAGCGGCGGCGAGCGGCTTGCCGACAATAGTGCTGCGACCGACGATCACCACTCGCTTCCCTCGGACGGTGATCTTGTTCCGGCGAAGTAGCTCGATGATACCGCGGGGTGTTGCTGGAATGAACTTTGGCGTCCCCAACAGAAGCAACCCCTGATTCACCGGGTGAAAGCCGTCGACATCCTTGCGGGGATCGACTGCTGCGAAGATCTCGGCGAGATTGATATGCGGCGGCACAGGGAGCTGAACAAAACAACCGTGGACGTTCGGATCCGCATTGTATCCGCGGATGATTTCGAGCAGAGCAGTCTGGCTGATGTCTTCCGGCTGCCTGGACACGATACTGTGGAAACCAGCTTCGACTGCGAGCTTGGCTTTGGAGGCCACGTAGGTCTCGCTGGCGCGATGATTCCCCACCAATACCACTGCCAAGCCTGGCTTGAAGCCTAGCTTCGCAACTTCCCTGGCGATCTCGGCACGGATAGCCAGTGCGCATGCTTTCCCGTCGAGAATGCGTGCTGTATTCTTCAGTGTATTCATTGGGATTTCCTTTGGGTTGATGACTTCCAAAGTCATACTACATCATCTCGAGCGGAACGCCCATTAATAGAGTGAAGAGCCGGAAAACGATCGGCTCGAAGAATTGCCAGAGAAAAAGAATGAAAAAGAGTGCGAGTACCAGCTGATTGCGCTCCAACCATGAGCGGATCTCAAAATATTGAGCAGGGATCAACGCGAAAAGCACCTTCGATCCGTCGAGCGGCGGTACGGGAACGAGGTTGAAAATGGCCAAAGTGATGTTCACGAGTACGATCAAACTGCAAAGAGCGATGATCTCGGGAGTCGGTATGTAGTGAGCGAGGAGTGCGAATACGAGAGCGATAGCGATGTTTGAAAACGGACCAGCCAGCGCAACAATTGCTTCGCCCCAGCGGCGATTGAGCGGTGTCTGCCGAAAATTATCAGGATTGTATGGTACGGGTTTTGCCCACCCAAAGGCGATACCCATGAAAGTAGTCACAATGGGCACCAGCACAGAGCCGATCGGATCGATGTGTTTCAAAGGGTTCAGAGTCAGGCGACCGGCATATTTTGCGGTCGGATCGCCGAGGCGCAGAGCCATATAGCCATGGGATACCTCATGGATGACGACCGAAAGGATGAGAACTGCGAGTGAAAAAAGGCTGATCATTTGGATAGGTTGAGCCAAAAAGACAGTAGCCGCTTGCGCTTTGGCAAATCTATGATACCATAGCCGAACTCATTCATACCCATGGCAAAAGTGTGTCCCATCACCAAGAAGACCTCGATCGTAGCCGGCGGCTACTCGAACCGAACCCGAGCAACCCAGTACAACCCTACCGGCATGGTTCGAAAGTACCCAAATCTTCAGAAGAAGACCATCTACATCCCTGAATTGAAAAAGTCGATGCGCCTCACTCTCTCCACCAAGGCGATCAAGACCATCAACAAGAACGGCGCCTACGCAACACTCAAGAAAGCGGGGTTGATTTAATCGGCTCTACGGATTAGGATTGTCTCTGGACAGCAAACTCGAACAATAAACGACGGCAGGAATCAAAACCTATGAAGACCCATCTCGTGGTTATCGGTTATCTGTGCATCGGAATCTTGTCAGCATTTGATAGCAGCGAACGGCTGCTCCCACGCTGGCTGGAACTTCTCCTCTGGATCGTGCTCACTGCGGCCTTCACCAGGATCGCATTTCAGAACGAAATAGAGTCGCCAAAGCAGCGCACTTTCCATAACAGCCCGAGAAACACAGTCGCCCAGACAAAACAGATCCTTGGGACGGCTGAAATATCCCGCGGGCGGTGTCGGGAATCATTTGAAAGCGTGACGGGATGGAAAGCCGAGCACCCGAATGCGAGCTGGGATCATCCGACCGCAGCGCAGATTTTCGCCGAATTTTCAGGCATTCTGAACAAACACCTGCGAGATTTTCCAGACGAAAGACACGCAGCTGAAGTGCAGAAATGGATCCATTTCGCCGATGAGGTCCAAAGGAACCAGAATTGATTCGCGCCTAAATGGATTTCGAGCTCCAGACTTCCGCAGATGGCCGCTACGTGCGAGCCATCTTTTTTCTTTATTTTTTGTTGGTGTTACAATAGGAGCAACTATTACTCCTAATCATTTAAAAATCATGAAAAAATTTGAAGAAGCAAAATTCAATATCCCCGCCCTCAAGGGCATCTCAGCAAAAACCGTCGAGGAGCATTTGAAGCTCTACGCCGGCTATGTGAAGTTTTCAAACCTCATCCTGGAGAAGATCGACGAGCTGGCAAAAGACGCCGAGAAGAACGCGTATGCACTCGGCGAATTGCAGCGCCGTTTCGGTTTTGAGTTCGACGGCATGCGCAATCACGAATTGTACTTCAGATCTCTTGAAGGCGGTGCAAAAGCTCTCGACGCGGCGGCCGGCGCAAGTGCGCTCAAGAAGGCAGTCGAGGAAGAGTGGGGTTCCTGGGATGGCTGGCTAGCACGATTCAAGTCGATCGCCCTCACCCGAGGTATCGGCTGGGCCATGCTCTACTACGATCCAGTATCTAAGCGCCTTCTGAACGCATGGGTAGATGAGCAGCACCTTGGTCACCTCACCGGCCTCTCCCCTGTTCTCGCTCTCGATATGTGGGAACACTCTTTCGTTGCCGACTATCAGCCTTCCGGCAAGAAAAATTATGTCGAGGACTTTTTCACGAATTTGAATTGGAAGACGATCGAGGAGAACTTCACAGCAGCTGCAGGGAAATAAAAGGGCTCGATAGAATATCGGCGGAGTATCAACAAAATATCAGTGGATAAACTCTGGCTCCAGCCAGTTTTTTCCGTTTGAACGAAAGACGATCGTGCCTTTTTCGAAAGTGATCAGCGTTTGAACTCCGAATTTATTCAGTATCTCAAGGGTCTGGGGATGCGGGTGGCCGTAACGGTTTTCAAATCCGGCCGAGATAACAGCCCACTTTGGTCTCAACTGAGCGATAAATGCCTGACCGGTGGATGTGCGCGAACCATGGTGTCCGATCTTCAGAATATCCACAGGGGCTAGTTGGCCGAGCAATGCTTCAGTCTTTTTTGTGCTGTCGCCTGTCAACAAGACGGAGGTGCTGGCAAAAGTGATCCGAGCAATAATGGAGCCGTCGTTGGTTTTCCAATCTGAAACATCGCGATCAGGAAACAAGATATCGATCTCTGCGCCGTCACCGATCGGAAAACGCATACCTTGGCGCGCGACGATCACGCGCGCGCCGTCTTGCTTCTGCGCCTCAGCGATCTCATCTTTTAGGGTGTGGTACGTCGCCGACACAGAAGAAGTACCCGGTTCAAGCACCGTTCCGATCTTCATCGTTTGAAGTAGCGGGATGAATCCGCCGATATGATCTTTGTCCGGATTAGTGATGACGATCATGTCGACGGAGCGTTGCCCCAGTGGCATCACTTCGCCAAGTCGCTGAAGAAGCGAGCGGTCCGGACCGCCATCAAACAGTACCGTGGTACCATCGGGACCACGGACGAAGATCGCGTCACCTTGGCCGACATTCAGAAAAGCCACGGTGAGTTTCCCGTCAGCAAAATGTCCCTGTGGAAGAGGAGCGCTGAATGGCAGCGAGTGGCCGGATAAAAACGACCACGCAAGAAAAATGAGTGACGCAAAAGAAACAGCGCCCAAGATGAGGGTCTTTTTTGTGCGCTTCATTTGTTTACTATTTTTTTGTTTCTCTTCCATATTTCCACCAAAGCAAATAACCGGTGATGCCATACCATGTGATCATCAGCCACGCGGGAAAGTACGGAATAGCGATCGTAGCGAATGGCAGGTCCGCGAAAAAATGTACGACGGCAAAAATGTACTTGAGTAGCAGCGAGGCAAGTACGACAGGGACGAAGGCGATGAATCCGGGGAGAACAACTGAAACGAAACCGAACAGCATAGCGATCGGGATCACTGGCAAAATGGCGAGATTCGCAGCGACAGAGACGACAGAAATGTCGCCCATGCTGAAGAGCAAATACGGCAATACAAACAGTTGAGTCGAAAGTGTGGCGACTAAAATGACACGGATCATTTCCGGGCAGCGCATCAGTCTTCGCTCGAACATCGGTGAGAGATATATCAAGCCGACGGTCGAGAGAAATGAAAGTTGGAAGGAGGGGTCGAACATGAGAATTCGTGGATCGAAACACACCATGAGGAAGGCCGCAAAAAACAGCGCTCGGGAAACATCGTATGTTCGATGATGAAGTGCAGCGATCAGCGCAACGACCGCCATGATCGCAGACCTGACCACTGTTGCAGTCCCTCCGGTCATTATCGAAAAGAGAATAATGAATCCGATGCCGGAAAAAATGGAGGCGCGTCGAGGCAGGCCGGACAGCAAGTACATCACGGCCTGACCAATAATGGTCACATTGAATCCGGACAGCACCACGATGTGGATGACTCCGGCTTTTCGAAACGCTTCCTCGAGCGAACGGCCAAGGGAACTTTTTTCGCCAATTAGCAAGCCTGCAATGAGTGCACTTTCTGGCGCAGCAAAACGCTCGCTAAGCCTACTCAAAAATCCTGTCCTTAAATCGAACAGTTTTTGCTTAAACCAGTTTCCTGCATCATGACCGACAACGGTCGCTCGAACATTCTTGAGTTGATAGTACGCATCGTCCAATGCCAAATATTGCGGGTAGTTGAATGTCCTGCCATTGTCGGTGAGAAAGGCTTCCGGCTTCAACAAAGTACCCGCCACTCGAAGTCGGTCGCCGTATCGCACATTTGGATACAAGGGAACTGACAAACTTATCATCAACTTTGCGCCGTCGGGTCGGATGAGGGTGCGGAGCACCTGACCTCTCTCCTGGGGAAGTGCACTCACCACGCCGGTAAACTCTACAGAACGGCCTAGATACTGATCAAAAATATGTTTCGGTGCTCGTGATTCAGTGATGTCGGCGCGGATAATACCGAGCGACAGGCCGATAAATACAATACCGAACAAGATGAATTGCTTTGCTTTTCTGCACGATCGAGCATGAAAAGCGCCGAGCAATGAAACAAAAAAGACGAGTAATCCAAACCACCATGGGATCGGTATCAGCGACCGAATGGCCACCCCCAGAAAGAAGCCTGCGAGGGACCATTGCAATTCCAACCCCATATAAAAAGCATAGCAAAAGAGCGATCAAAAAATCGCAAAGAAAGTATCAAGAAATCGCTAATTTCCGATAAAGAAATTCTAAAGAAATAATCAAGAAAAGATAAAGAAATTATAAAAAAGTTCTAAAGAAAGAATAAAGGACATTTCGACTGTCCTTATGAAGAAAATTCAGAAATGAGCGCGGCTTCTTCGCCAGCCGAAAGTGCTTTCTTGTAACGAGCTCCACGTTGACCTCTCACTCGCCCTTCGCATTCCGCCCACGTCTTGTGTACTTGCACCACACCACCAACCGCGCTCACGTATGAGTATGCCGAGGTTCTTTTTCGTGAACGATCTGAGCCTTTTTCGCTCTTTTTTTCCACGTTGTGTGAAATGTCGAGAATATCTGAAATTCCGTATTTTGAAAGATCACCATCAAAAAGCGCTGGTTCCGAACTGCCGCCTGTCGCAAAAGCAGTGGCGATCGCGTCGCACCGTTCATTGCCTTTTACCCCGATATGTCCGCCGACATATTGCCACAGGACCTGCTGTCCTTTTGCATTTAGGGATGCAATCGCTGTGTCTAACTGCTGCCACAACTCTTGATTTTCTACGGGAGTTTTTGACGCAGTGATCCAGCCTTTCCGCTTCCAATCAATGATCCATTTTGTGATCCCATTGATCAAATATCGCGAGTCCGAATGAACAAGCACATCGCCTGAAAGTTTCTGCGAGCCGACATACTCCAACGCGCGGACCGCTGCCATGAGCTCCATCTGATTATTCGTGACAAGGCGCTCTGATCCACCGCCTTCTTTCACGCGTTGAGTGGATTGAGACACGACCACAAATGCCCATCCTCCTGAACCGGGATTGCCTTTCGATGCGCCGTCGGTAAAAATATTGATGCTCATTTTGTATGGTTCAGATGATTATACTGTTTCAAAAAATATCCACAATCCTCAAACGCAGCTCAGGGAAATTGCGGAAGGTAGACTTCTCAAGCGTCGCTACAAGCGAAAGCTTTTCTCCAACACGCAGTTGTCGACCGGCACCAAGCTCCGCGTGCCAATCTTCCGGAGTGCTGAAGAAACCAATAGCCGACACTTTGTCGCCGTTCGCCTTGCTGAAACAAAGCTCGAGGTGATTCTTCTCTTTGCCAAAAGTCTTCACCTCGCGCGGTACGGCATTTTCAAACAAAAAGAGTGGTTTCGGATTTCCCGTTCCGAATGGTGCCAATTTTTCGATAGCACCATACGTCTGCCAGTTCACATCATCAAACGAAACCGCGGCATCAACACACAAACCAACATCAGTGCTGCTTGCCGCCTCCTTCGGAGCCGAGTCATACGCCGCGAGTAGATCTGCCTCCAATCGATGCACCTCCTCATCAGTCACGGCAAATCCGCCAGCCAGGGCGTGGCCGCCATACGCTGAAAGAGTGGCACCAGGAACCTTGCACATGAGCGCCTGCAGACTCACCCCATTGGAACGACAAGAACCCTTCAAAACATCCTCCCCGTCGCGGCCCCAGAGAAAAACAGGACAAGAGTAGGCCTCCATGAGAGTATTGGCAGCCAAACCAAGCAATGACGGCCGCCATTTTGGGTTGCCGAGCACGATCAGCTTTGGTTTCGGCCACTCACCTGCACTACTGCCCTGCTCATTCGCCCATCGACTCTCTAAAGCATGCTTCATTTCCTTCACCATAGCGGCCACGATCCCTTTTCGCTCGTCATTTATTTTGTTCAAATGGTCGCTCAATTGATCCGCTTCGGTTTCATCGACCGTCGCGAGCAATCGAAAGGCATCTTGAGGCACCCCCATGCGAGAAGCAGCGTTGATGCGCGGGGAAATAGTGAAACCGATGTCGTCTTCGGTGAGATTCCGCTGATCGGTCTTGATCTTCCGGAGCAGCTTCATCAGGCCTATGCGAGGCGATTTGCGCAGTACCTTGAGGCCGTAGTAGGCAAAGACACGATTCTCGCCGGTGAGTGGGACCATGTCTGACATTGTCGCCATACCCACCATATCGAGCAGCCACTTCTCCCAACCATCCTTTATCTCCGGAAATTCCTTGATCAACGCCTGCACAAATTTGAAAATAACGCCCGAACCACACAGCATCTTCTCTGGATAGGTACAATCGGCCTGTTTTGGATTCAAGATAGCGAAAGCTGGTGGCAGTCCAGCAAGCGGCAAATGATGATCGGTGATGATCAGGTCAAGCCCTAGCTCCTGTGCCCGTTTCGCTTCCGCCACATCGGCAATGCCACAGTCGATGGTGATGACAAGTTTTGCCCCCTCTTTGGCGAATGCTTCCACCGCTTCGGTGTTGAGACCAAAACCCTCATCGTGACGATGCGGGATATAGTTGGAAAAATTGACATAGCCGATCTTTTTGAAAAAATCGTGCAACACAACCGCCCCAGGTATACCGTCGGCGTCGTAGTCGCTGAAAATGACGATCTTTTCGCCTTTCTGAACTGCCTTGAGAACCCTCTTCACCGCTTTCGCCATATCTTTCAACAAAAAAGGGTCGTGAGTGTGAGTTTCATAGCTTGGATCAAGAAAGGCTGCTGCGGCTGCCGCATCGATGATGCCTCGATGAAACAAGAGATGTTGGAGAAGGTACGGATAGGCGGACAGAACCCTCTTCACCTTGGCAGGAACGGGCTTTTTGACGGCATATTTCTTTAATGGCACGGTTTTTCGTGCAGCAATTCCTTCCGGAACCGTCTGAGTGATCATGCTGAAAAGTATATCACGCAGTCAATCGGTTAATGGTATACTTTTTGCATGAACGATTGTATTTTTTGCAAAATTGTAGCGAAAAAAGTTCCGGCGCAAGTGATATATGAGGATTCGGACTTTCTCGCCTTCCTCGATATCCGGCCAATCTCTCCGGGGCACGCGCTCGTGATACCGAAACAGCACTTTCGCTGGGTGTGGGATGTGCCAAATGCGGGAACATTTTTTGAAGTGGCTCAGAAAGTCGCCCTTGCGCAAAAGAAAGCTTTTGGTGTAGAAATGATCCTCTCAAAGATCGTGGGCGAAGAAGTACCTCATGCGCATATTTGGCTATATCCCGATGTTGAGGCGAATGCTCGATTCGATAAAAATGATCTGGTGGGAAATGCCGAGAAAATACAGAAGGAGATATAAATAAAAGGCCCCCGAGGAATTCCCGGGGGTCGCGAGCGGTCTGTCCCTTACAGGAGGACCGTCAGAAGTAAAAAGTGGATGCCGACACCAACGTATCGTCGCTAGAAGAAAGGTTTCTCTTTCATGGCTGGAGCGTGTGGCCCTACGTGCGGGCGCTGTTGATGCGCGTTGGATGCCATGGTTTTCTTGGTTCCACCGTTGATTTCCGCGGGCGGGCCAGTCCCAGTGCCGATCGTAGCGTTTTGGCGATGTTCCATTTTGTTCCTTCCACTTGCTGAAGAGCTTGCTACTGCCACTACCGTCAGAGATCATCAAGTGTGACTACGCCGGACCGAAGTCCTGCCACACGAGCCGACGGAGGGAGCAAACTCAACCATTATTGAATATATACCTGCTCTGTTTTTTGCGCAAGGACTATCTCAACGCCTCTATCCCCACCAAAGTTCCGTCCGCGAGAAAATCGAGCATCGCGCCACCGCCGGTGGAGACGAAGATGCGATCGGATTTCAGAAAAGTTTCGAGCAGGCCGGCTTTGGCGAGAACAGCGATAGTATCGCCGCCGCCGATCACCGCCTTGGCCGGACTAGCCAAAAGGGCTTTTGCTAGATCAACGGTGCCTTGTTGAAAGCCTTTTTCATAGTCGCCAAGTGGACCGTTCCACAGGACAAATTTCGCTACAGCCATGGTTGTACCGAGAGATTGGATCGTTTTGGGGCCGGCGTCAAAAATCTTGTCCGAAGCAAGCACCCCAGTAGACGCTTTTGGATCAGTAGCTGGCTGATTGACGAGGACATCAATAGGCACAACACATCGTGGGTGGGTAGAAATGGCCGAAAGATCGAGCGGCTCTTCTGAACGGCGAGAACTTCCCACTTCATAGCCGCGTTGGGCAAAAATATCGTTTGAAAGAGCACCTCCGACAAACACTGTGTCGGCTTTTTCGAGAAATTTCAGAACGAGCGGGAGTTTGGTGGCGAATTTCGCTCCGCCGAGGATGAACACAAAAGGATGTTGCGGCGCGAAAGCCTGAGAAAGGTGTTTTACTTCGGCATCGAAGAGCGGACCGGCATAGTGCGGCAGAAGTGCCGGCAAACCGACGATAGATGCGTGCGGACGATGTGAGACGGAGAAGGCTTCGTTGACATAGATATCGCCAAACTGAGCGAGCCGAGAGGCGAACGCTTCGGTATTTTCTATCTCACCAACGCCCAACGCTCGCACATTCTCCAAAACGACAACATCGCCATCTTTCATCTGTTTAGAAACAAGCTCGAGAGCATTGAGTGTAGGGACAAAGGTTACTGTGGTCTTTTCATTCAAATATTCCGCCACTGCACTGAGAGAGTGGGTATCAGGGCTTTCAATATGAGCCAAAATGATCGTCCTGGCACCAGCTTTTTTGAGTAGCTCAATAGTTGGCAGTAGTTTCTGGATACGAAAATCGTCTCGTACGATGAGCTTTTCGCCAGCGACAATCGGCACATTCAAGTCGACACGCAGCAACACTCGCTTGCCAGCGAGTGGACCGGCCTGATCGAGTGTTCGGTAGCTATTTGAGGTCATGTGCGATCTTGGCAATAGCGATAATATCTTCAGGAATAAGGCTTTGTCGGCCGATCAGCAATCCATCCACCTCCCCTTCTCTCAAAATATCCCGCGCGTTCTCAAAGCCGACAGAACCGCCATACAAAACAGGGACCTTTGCTGCGGCGGCCGGATCATACAGATCCGAGAGCACCTTTCGAATATAGATACCGGTCTCATGGATCTGCCCCGGCGACATAGCAACATTTGCGCCGACTGCCCAGACCGGTTCGTACGCGATCACCACTTTTTTCAGCTCCGTTTGTGAAAGTTTGGCAAGAGAATGCGTGAGCTGATCCTTTAGAACGGAAAAATACTTTCCATGAGTGTCGCGTTCCTGCTCGCCGATGCATACAATAGCAGTGAGGCCGCTGCGGATAGCCAAGATCGCTTTTTGCGCGATAACAGCATTCGTTTCTCCGAGGTTTCGGCGCTCAGAGTGTCCGATGATTGCATATTTCGCGCCGCACGAAGCTGCTTGGGCAGCGGAAACCTCGCCGGTAAAGGAACCTTCGAGCTCAGTGAACACATCCTGCACGCCAGGCGAAAGTTTGGTTCCCTCGAGGGATTTACACACCTCTGACAGATATACAAAAGGCGGGCAGATTACCACCTGGACTCGTGGCAGAGCTTTTATCCCTCTTTTTATCCGACTCACCGCTTCTTTTGCTTCCAACAGAGTGGCTGGGTGCATTTTCCAATTGCCCACGATCAACTGGTTCATTCGCTTCTTTTTCATCCGTCTAGTATACCACTCCGACCTGCTCGTCCTAAATGCTGTCGATAAGAGAATATGTCGGACTGATCATCGAAAGAGCGAAGAAGCCGACAGCAGCACCGATGAGCACCATGAGCAATGGTTCGACAATAGTGGACATGTCCTTGGTCTTTTGCTCGACTTCGGACTCGTAAAAAGAGGCTATGCTGAGCATCATTTCGGCCAATTGGCCCGTCTCTTCACCCACGCTGGTCATCTCTCCCACGAACGGAGGATACAAATGCTCGTTTTCCATAAATACACTGGAGATTGGATCACCTTTCTGGACATTCTTGCGCGCCTGCTCGAGTACTTCTTTGTAAAAATGGTTCTGAACGACGTCTCGTGTGATCTCCATTGCCGACAAAAAAGACACGCCGGAGGTGAGAAGAGACGATAGTGTTCGAGCAGTGCGGGCGGAATTCGATTCTTTGATCAACACCCCGATAACCGGCATTTTGAGGAGCACTTGGTCGATCAATTTTCCGCCAAACACACTTCTTTTGAACGCAATGAGTGCCGAAACAACCGCTACAACCGAAACAATAAAGGCAAATGTGTGGTAGCGGAGAAAATCACTGGTAGAGACGATAAGTTGCGTGCTCCATGGCAATTTAATGTGCAATTCTTTGAATGTGCTGGTAAGTGTGGGTACGACATAGATGAACATCAGCACGCCGATCACAGCGATCAAACAAAGGACGATCACAGGATAGATCAATGCGCCTCGCAAGCGCTTTTGGAGCAGGTAGCTCTTCTCCATTTGGCTACTCAATGTCTTCAGAGAGCCTGCAAGATTTCCGCTCTCTTCACCGGCGCGCACCATTGAGACGAAGAGGGGTGAAAACACCTTTGGGAAGATCGACATGGCCTCATTGAGTGTTTTTCCGGCGCGGATCTCGGCGTTGATCTTCGATACCACCTCTTTAAATTTTTGGTTTCGCGATTGACGCTCAATAACTGAAAGAATACGAGACAGCGTAAGGCCCGCTTCGAGCATCGAAGCGACATTTCTGGCGAACATGATCTTCTCTCGATTGCTCACGTGGCCGAACATTCCGCGAAATTTCTCATCGAGCACCGAGTGTTTCTTCACCACCTCTTCAGCACTCACCATAATAAGGCCTTGTTCTTTCAGATTACGCGCGACAGCAAAACGGTCAGCGGCATCGCTTGTTCCCTCTTTCGGTACGCCGTTCGGGTCAATTGCTTTGTATGAAAAAAGTGCCATTGTGTTCGCTATTCCTCTCGTTACCCTACTCCGACACCACTCGCAACACCTCTTCGATAGTGCTCAGCCCCTCCACCGCCTTGAAAATACCGTCCTCGAGCATCGTCATCATCCCCTCCTTACGCGCCTGTACTTCAATCTCCGAAGCGCTCTTTTCCTGCATCACCAATTCGCGGATCGTATTCGTCACTTTCAACACTTCGTGAATACCGAGACGGCCATGAAAACCGTCCTCGGAATCTTTCGATGCTTTTGGCTTGTAGAAAGGGGTCTTTTCCCAAGTCGCGGCCTTGTCGACGATCTTTTCCTCTTTTAGAAGCGCCATGACATGATCGAGGTCGACCTTTTTACGCAATGATTCGATCTGTGCCGGCGTCAAAAAGTATTTTTCCTTCGTTTCGGTGAGTTTGCGGATGAGTCGCTGACCGATGATGACATTCACTGTCGAGACAACGAGGAATGGCTCGACTTTCATGTCGAGGAGACGAGGAATGGCACCAGCGGCGCTATTGGTGTGCAATGTGGAGAGCACCAAGTGACCGGTGAGCGAGGCGTTGATCGCCAATGAAGCAGTTTCGTTGTCGCGAATTTCACCCACCATGATAATATCCGGATCCTGCCGCACCAAAGTACGCAGACCCGTTGAAAAAGTGAAGCCAATTTCAGGGCGCACCTGAGTCTGGTTGATTCGCTTCATTTGATACTCGATCGGATCTTCGATGGTGGAAATATTCACGTCGGCAGTATTCACGATATCGAGCATCGTATAGAGAGTAGTGGTCTTCCCGGAACCGGTGGGGCCGGAGGTGAGGATCATGCCAGTGGTCTGCTTCAACGCATCATGCACATATTCAAGACCTCGGCCGTGAAAGCCCATACTCTCGAGGGTAAAGCCGGAAACGCTCTCGCGGAGCAGTCGCATCACGGTCTTTTCGCCATAGTATGTCGGCAGCATGGAAACACGGAACGACACTCGCTCATTATTGATATCCACCTTGAAACGGCCGTCTTGTGGCAGACGCTTTTCGTCGAGTTTGAGATTGGCGAGCACCTTGATGCGGGCCGTGACGCTGCTGATCGCGTTCTTTGGCAGCACCATGGCATCGTGGAGCATACCGTCGATGCGATATCGCACGAGAAGCTGCTCTTCCATTGGCTCAATGTGAATATCCGAAGCATTTTGGAGGATGGCGTGCTTGAGCAAGGTCTCGACTATGCGCACCACCGGCAATTCCTCTGCCATTTTCTTGAGGTCACCCGCTGATGAAGCGTCTCCGCCCACTTGTTCGGCGTAGGTGGTGAGGCTCTCGCTCTCCTTCTGAATGATGTCTCCGAATTCTGCTTTCAAACTCTTCTGGTACTGCAAAACGCCCGCTTTGATAGAATCTGCATCGGTGAGACGAGCGAGGATCTTCAGTTTGGTCTTCTTTTTGATGAAATCGATGGCCGCGAGGTCGTCGATATCGGTCATTGCCACCTCGAGAGAGTCTTCACCTTTCTTGAAAGCAATGACGTTGTGGTTGCGCGCGATCGGTTCAGGAATCATGGAGAGCACCTCAAAGTCAATCTTCTGCCCCTTCAGGTCCACGAACGGAATGCCGAGCACATACGCCTGCATCCGACGCAAGTCGTCTTCAGAAAGCTTGCCGGCGATCACCAATATGTGGCCGGCGCTCGTACCTTTTTCAGCACCCTCCGTTTCCGCGGCCTCAAAATCCTTTTTTGACACCAATCCGGAGTCGAGAATAAGCTCCTTGAGCTGTTTCGGTTCGATGAACATTGCCCTTTATTATACCATCGACACGCCGTGCGGGTATCCACTGCTGTGGAGTCTAACGTCTTGGATGTACCTGGCGCATGCCTTACATAATACATGCAAATAGTATATACTTTGCATATGTTAAAAAACGTTCAATTTAGAGTCGAAGCCGATCTAAAGACCAAGGCAGAGGGGCTCTTCAGCGACCTCGGCATGGATATGCCTACCGCCTTTCGAATGTTCCTAAAAAAGTCTGTCGAGACACAATCGATCCCCTTTCGGATTGAAAAAGAGTCACATTTCAGCAAAAAAGAAACCCGAGAACTTCTCCATGCTCTGAAACAGATAAAGAAGGGGGAGGCCATCGCCGGACCATTTAAAAATTCGAAAGCGATCTTAGACTATCTGCACAATGAAGGTACTCATTAGCAGTAGTTTCAAGAAATCGTACGATAGATTGGACAAGGTCGACAGAAATAAAGTAGATCGGGCAATTGACCTATTTTGCAAAAACCCTTTCCATACTTCGCTCAATAACCACAAACTTCATGGTGAATTAAGCGAGCTTCGGTCGATCAAGGCCAGCTTTGATCTAAGAATCCTGTACTACGAAGAGGGCGGCCACATCACTGTGACGTTCATAAAAGTAGGGAAACATGCTGACGTATACTGAACTGTGCTCAGTGCCGCTCAGTTGACTCCTGTCCACATTTCCGCTATATTATAGGGGTCTAAGTTCGCCTCCCGGCGGGCTTTATTTTTTAACAGCGCGGCAGCGCCGACAAGACACCGGCCCTTCCGGATTATTCGCCCAACAACAAAGATATGTTCGACCTAAAAGTAATCAACTCGGTCCTCGCCCAGCTCGAAGAAGAGCGCGGCATTCCGAAGGAAAAAATCATCGAAGCCATTGAAATGGCTCTCGCGACTGCGTACAAAAAAGAGTACGGCAAGAAAGGTCAGATCGTCCGAGCAAAATTCGACCTCAACACCGGCAAAACTGAGTTTTCTCAGGTGAAGGTGGTGGTGGACGATTCTCGTGTCATCATCGAAGATCCTGCAGCGACTGAAAATGCGGCTGATATCGACGAAACCACCGATGGGGTGGTGGATGAGCGTGCTCGATTCAATCCGGAGCACCACATCATGATCGAAGACGCTCAGAAGATGCGCAAGGGGGTCGCTCTCGACGACGAGGTGGTCTTCCCTCTCGAAGCAAAAGATGATTACGGCCGCATCGCCGCGCAAACCGCGAAGCAGGTGATCATTCAGAAGATCCGCGAAGCAGAGAAAGAGTCTGTGCTGAAAGAATACGGCAAGCGCCAAGGAGAAGTGATCTCCGGCACCGTGCAGCGCATCGAGCGAGGCAATATCTTTGTTGACTTGGGACGAACAGTGGCCATCTTGCCATATGAAGAGCAGATTCCGGGAGAGCGATACAAGCAGGGAGAGCGTGTGCGAGGCTATCTCGCTTCGGTAGAAGATGGCGCAAAGGGTGTCTTTTTGCGAATGTCTCGAGCACATCCAAAGTTCCTCGAGAAATTGTTTGCAGTAGAAGCGCCTGAGATCGCTTCCGGCACTGTGGAGATCAAAGCGATCGCCCGTGAAGCCGGCTCTCGTTCAAAAGTCGCGGTCATGTCTCACGACAGCCACATCGACCCTATCGGCTCTATGGTGGGCCAGCGAGGCGTGCGTGTGAACACCGTCACCAGCGAGCTCGGCGGCGAAAAAATTGATATTATTGAGTGGTCAGCGGAGCCGAAGAAGTTTATCGAGGATGCTCTCTCTCCTGCCAAAGTGGTGAGTGTCGCTCTCGACGAAAAAGATACGAAGGCAGTAGTGAAGGTCGCGGAAGACCAGCAGTCGTTGGCGATCGGCAAGGGCGGACAGAACGTACGTCTCGCTGCCAAGCTCACCGGCTGGAAGATCGACATTCAATCCGATGGACCGGCAAAAACTGCCGATGGAACTGGCACAGACACAGCGGAGAAGAAGTAATTATTCAATAATCACAAACACATGAGCATGAATTTGTGGCATGACATCGAGTCGGGCAGCCCTCAGTCGATCAACACGATCGTCGAGATCAACCGCGGCTCAAAGAACAAATATGAGATCGACAAAGTGACCGGTCTGATCGCTCTCGATCGAGTCTCTCACACCTCGCAAGACTTCCCTTTCGACTACGGTTTCGTACCTCGCACACTTTGGGAAGACGGTGATGCATTGGATGTCGTGATCCTCACCACTCACCCTCTGTTTCCGGGCATTTTGGTCCGAGTTCGACCGGTAGCAGTGATGGAAATGATCGACGGCGGCGATTCTGACGCCAAGATCATCGCCGTGCCGGTAGACGACCCTCGATGGGATAATGTGAAGGATTTGAAGGACGTGAATCCTCACACACTGAAGGAGATCGAGCATTTCTACTCGACCTACAAGCAGCTGCAGAAAAAAGAGGTCAAAGTGCTTGGTTTCAAGGGCCGAAGCGATGCCGAGAAGGCATTTGCCCGAGGAATTGAGATCTACAACGCCAAGTTTGGCGCTTCAAAAGGCAAGAAGTAGTTATCCCCTAATCCACCTTGAGTGGCGGATCAAAGAAAATGGCCCTGTGTAGGGCTTTTTTTTGTTTCTAGGCTCAAAAACCGGTCCAAAACTCGATTTTTTGGCCAAAATATGCTATGCTTTAGTGTACCAATATGAATATGAAAACAAGCAACCTTAGCTCAAAAGTAGTCGCTGCCGGCATTGCCGCAGCTCTGCTTCTTTCAGCAACTCCTGCGCTTGCACAAACGGCTCAAAATGAGCCTTTCCGGCCTCAATTAGCGCTATTTGAAGGCATTAGCTCTTGGTTCAATAAGGTAAAAAATGCTGTTTTGGCTCCACAAAACCCCACCACCTCCGTATTCGTCGTACCGGCAAGTCAGAAGATCGAGAAAACAGAGGAAGATACCCTTCAGAATCTCTACCATGGCCAGAATATCCTCAATCGTCTCCAGGACAAATACACCGATCTCAAGCAGACTGCGGACCAACTGAGCACCCAGATGGACGCCTATGCCGAACGTGGTTTTGACACATCAAAGGTAAAGGTGTTTACTGATCTAGCTCAGGACAAGTTGGCAGTCGCCCAGTATGACATTGGGATCGCTACTTCGACCATGATCATGGTTCCCAGCGAGGAGCAGTCGGCAAACGAGGACATTCGTACCACCCTAAAGGCGGCAGACGAAAGCGTCCGAACAGCGAGCCAGGCGGTTGTCCAAGCAAAGACAAAAGTTCGCGACTTTTCACTGAAAATTCGCAAGGAGAGCAGATAGTTTTTACCATAATTCACCTTTTCAATGAGCGCACACACCCATGCCCATGGCCACAGCCACGGGGAGCATCCGCGTCACTACAGCAAGATCAAGGTAAAGAAGCTGCCTGCCTCCGAGGTGGAGATCACTGGCGAGATCGCCGCGCCTGAAATGCAGCGTGCTTTCAAAGCTGCAGTCAAAGAGTTTAGCAAACAGGTAGCGGTGCCCGGCTTCCGAAAAGGCCACGTGCCAGAGGAGGTTGTTTTGAATAAGATGGGAGAAATGGCTATCCTCGAGCACGCCGCGGAGGATGTGCTTTCGCACGAATATATGCACATCGTGGCAGATCACAAGATCGAGGCGATCAGCCGACCACAGATCGAGCTCACCAAGATCGCCAAGGATGCGCCGCTCGAATTTAAGATCACTGTCGCCGTCTTCCCTGAGGTGAAGATGCCCGACTACAAAAAGATCGCAAAAGCCGAGATGAAAAAAGAGGAGAAGATCGAAATCACCGACAAAGAATTGACCGGTGCGATCGACGAAATCCACAAGCAGTATGGGAAGAAGGCGGAAGGCGCGAGTGGCGCAGAGAAGAGCGCCGCGACAGCAGCAGTGAAAAGTGCGGAGGACGCTCCCCTGCAGCCGCTCGATGATGCTTTCGTGCAGACACTCGGCGAATTCAAGGATGTCGCCGATTTCAAAGCAAAGTTGAAGGAAAACATGCTCAAGGAAAAGGAATATCGAGCAAAAGAGAAGAAGCGCTTGCAGATCGGCGAGAATATCGTCATGGAAATGAAGGCGGAGCTTCCTGAAGTCTTGGTCTCAAGCGAGCTTGGCAAGATGTGGGGAGAATTCGAGCACAACATTTCTCGAATGGGCCTGAAGATCGAGGATTATTTGAAACATATCAAAAAGACTCGCGACGAATTGAGCAAAGAGTGGCGCAAGGACGCCGAGAAGCGCGTTTCACTCCAGATCGCGCTCAATCGTATCGTGATCGAGGAGAAATTGATGCCGACCGACGAGGAGGTGGCAAAAGAATTGCAGACGATCATCTCTCAATACAAGGACGCCGACCCTCAGCGCGCTCGCGCCTATGTCGAAATGGTGCTTGGCAACGAAAAAGCGTTCCGCTTTTTGGAGGAGCAGAAATAACTTTTTACCCTTTAATAATTTTATTGACCACACCTCCTTCGTGGATATCGATATACTGTCCTGCGCCAGAGCTGATCTCATTTTTAATGACAATCCCGTCAGGCGTTACTTCGATGTCATCCGGTATACGTATCTCTTTCACACCGTTTCTTAAATCTGGACTCAAAGTTTCAGTAAAGTACTCGTACAGAGTAAAGTCAGACTGGGGTATGGATGAAATCTGCGAAGGCGCATATTCCCCCGCTTTAATCTTCATGCCATCTCCTTTGCTGACGAACAAACACAGTGGCGCAACAGGTTGAACCACCCCGGCAAGTCCCTTAGCGATATTATTCCTTTTAAATCGCTGTGAAAGATACGTTCCACTAGAGAGAGCGTGTAGATAATAAATGGAGTCATATTTTGGGTCTTTCTTTGTGTGTTCGGTTGCACTTTCGGCACCTCTCTGTGAAGTGGTAAAGCACTTATCACAAACATTGAGCGATTCTGTCTGCAACGCCTCCAAAATTTTCCAAGATCTCTCTTCACACTCCTGTGCCCTCTTTGTTTCTAGAATCTGAGCAAAATTCATAAGCAATCCTTTCTGTTCAACGCCATCGAGGACTCTGCTATCTCTTAAATTCTTAGGCAACGCTCTATATAGAGTTTCCTTCATAGCATCGCTTCGCCTTTTTACTTCTTCTGATACGAAAGATGGTGGAAACCCCGCATTCGGAAAGTTGCCTTTTCCACCTCGACTAGCCATCTTTTCGATCAACGCCTGCAGTTCATCATGCGCGCGCTGCGCTTCGTGTTGGACGACATCAAATCCTTCTTCGGTAAGGACAAAACGGCCTCGAAGGTCACTATCTTCTTTTATTGCGGTTTTTTGAAGAGAAAGAACTCTAGAGAGCACTCCGAATTTCTTTCGATCCTGCTCATGTAACTTCAGAAATTTCGGCTCGGCTTCTGCTGACCAAAGTTCTTCATTGTTCATGCAAAAAGTCTACCACGCTTGAATTAAAAAGTCGTTAGATGACCATCGGTCACACAGTCTGTTTTCTTCAACTACCCCATCACCACCAACGCCGCCGCCACAATGGCCGCTGTTTCCGTTCTCAAGACCTGAGGGCCGACGGTGACGATCTGCACGCCGCGGTCTTTGAAAAACGCGAGCTCGCGATTGGTCCAGCCGCCTTCCGGACCGACGAGAATGCCGATGGGCTTCCCCGCTTTTTCCGCTGACGCAAATATTTCCGAGCGGAGTGTCGCCGACCACTGCTCGCCGGTGAGATGAAAAGCAACAAACTCCGTATCGGCGGCATATTTTTGGAACAGTTCATCGATCGGACAGACCGGTGCGAGAGTAGGCATCGTCATTCGCTCCGACTGCTCCGCCGCTTCAGTGAGAATCCTTTGGCAACGCTCTTCGTTAATCGAGAGCTTCTCGGAGCGGTCGGAGAGTATGGGCACAAAGGCTTCGACGCCGATCTCGGTCCCTTTTTCGAGCACATATTCGAACTTGTCCTTCTTCGGCAACGACTGAAAAAGCCAGACTTTTGGGGCTTTTATTCCTTTCGGGTTTTGCGCATGGGCTTTATGTGTGTCAGTGATACGGAACATTCCCTCGCTTTTTTCAAGCGAAATGATCTCCGCAGTGTACGAGTGGCCGGAGTTGTCGAGCAAAATGACCGAATCACCGGTATGGAGCCGGAAGACGCGCTTGAGCTGGTGGAGCAGGGCCTCGTCGAAAATGAGTACCTCGCGACGGTCGCCGATCGGCTGATTGAGCATCTTGTGCACAAAAAAACGCTGGAGTTTCATGGATTTTGTATGTTTCGTGTTTAGTGTAGGGCAAATGAGGCGAAAAAGGAAGCGGCGGCTGCCGGCCAGAGGGGGGTCCCGCGGCGTTTTTGAGTACCCTCGGATTTTGCATACTTTTTGCATACTTTTGTATGCAAAATCCGAGGGTGCTCATTTTTGTTGCGCCCCACCCCTCTCCAGTGCTATGGCCTCGCAACAGAACGCGCTCTGTGCCGCTGCACGCCGGCAAAAAGTTGCGAAAAAGTCGTGTTTTCATTATAGTAAACAGATGTTAATCCCAACCGTTATCGAAAAGACCAACTTCGGCGAGCGTGCGTACGACATCTATTCGCGCCTGCTCAAAGACCGCATCATCTTCCTTGGCGGGCCGGTGGACGACCACATGGCCAACATCATCATTGCCCAGCTCCTCTTCCTCGAATCCGAGGATGCAAAGAAGGACATTTTCCTCTATGTGAACTCTCCAGGCGGCTCTGTCACTGCCGGCCTCGCTATTATCGACACCATGCGACACATCAAGCCGGACATTTCCACCGTCGGCGTCGGCATCGCGGCTTCGATGGGCGCCCTCATCCTCTCGTGCGGCAAAAAGGGCAAGCGTATGATCCTGCCGAATGCCGAAGTGATGATCCATCAGCCATCAGGCGGCACGGAGGGCATGGCGTCGGACATCGAGATCTCCGCCAAGCACATCTTGAAAACTCGCGAAAATCTCAACAAGATCCTCGCCAAGAACACTGGCCAAGCACTCAGCCAGATCGAAAAAGACGTCGACCGTGACTTCTTCATGTCAGCCGAGGAAGCCAAGAAGTACGGACTCGTGGACAAGGTGTTGCCAGCGAAGGAATAGAATGCGCGGACAGAGCGGAAATTGGACAAAGCGGCTGCGCCGTTATACTATGATTTTGTTCCCTTTTAATTGTTAATTGCTTCCTTCGGACAGCCGACACGATAGACACGACCGACTTCCAGCCCATCAGATCACTCCTCGAATTTACCACCTCCCGACCCTCCACCCAAATAAAGTCATCCTCCTTCCATCGCCGACACTGTTCGGAAAAGCCGCTAAAATATGTCATTAAAACTCGCCGCGCTGGCAGCCTCGCTCGCCAGCTTGATCAGCATTGCGCTTGGATACTATCTCCGAGTGCTCATTTCGCTTGGAAAAAAGGGCTCTGTTGAGCTCCAGCTTAAGCAACTGCATCTCGAAGCCGAAGAGAAGACCCAGAAGATCGTGAGCGATGCCGAAGCAAAAGCCGCCGACATCCTGCGAGACGTTCGCGCATCGACCAAAGACAAAGAAGAGTCTCTCAAGAAGACCGAGGAGCGTTTGAACAAAAAGGAAGACCTGCTCGACCGCCGACAGACCGATCTCGACAAGGAGGTGGAAGCAATTAAGCAGAAGATCAACGAAGTGCGCACGATGAAGGAAAAGGCAGAGACGATCGAGAAACAGAAGCAGGCTGAGCTTGAGCGAATCGCAAAACTAAACTCAGATGAGGCGAGAGTCCAGCTCTTTTCCGCTATCGAGAAGGCAAATGAAGAGGATTTGATGAGCCGAACTCGCAAACTCGAGCAATTTGGCGAGGAAAAACTCGAAGAAAAGGCCAAAGAGATCCTCGGTGCCTGCATTCAGCGCCTTGGCAACGCCGTCCCTGCCGATATGATGTCGACTAGCGTCACTATCCCTTCCGATGAGGTGAAGGGCAAGATCATCGGCAAGGAAGGACGAAATATCAAGGCGTTTGAGCGAATCACGGGTGTGGAGCTCATCGTGGACGATGCTCCAGGCACTATTGTGGTCTCCTCTTTCGACCCAGTACGTCGCCAGGTAGCGAAGATCGCCCTAGAACGACTCGTGGCAGACGGCCGTATTCAGCCTGCAAAGATCGAAAAGGAAGTGGAGCAGGTACAGAGCGAATTGAACAAGATCATCAAGGAAAAGGGCGTTCAGGCGGCTCAGGAGGTGGGTGTGATCAATATTGACCCTCGCGTGCTGCAAATCTTGGGCCGTTTGCACTTCCGTACCAGCTATGGCCAGAATGTCTTGGCGCATTCGGTGGAAATGGCACATGTTGCAGGTATGATCGCTGAAGAGATCGGTGCAAATGTGGCTGTGGCAAAGGCCGGTGCTTTGCTCCATGACATTGGCAAGGCTCTCGACCACGAGGTGGAAGGCACGCATGTGGAGATCGGCCGACGTATTTTGCAGAAATTCGGCGTGAGCGAACAGATCGTGAAGGCAATGGAGGCGCATCACGAGGAGTATCCGTATGAAACGGTGGAATCTCGTATTGTTCAGACAGCAGACGCTATTTCCGGCGGCCGACCAGGCGCGCGACGCGACAGTATTGAGAATTATTTGAAGCGATTGGGTGATTTGGAGGCTATTGCGACGTCTTTTAAGGGCGTTGAGAAAGCTTACGCCCTCCAAGCAGGCCGAGAAATAAGGGTTTTTGTCACCCCAGCCGATATCAACGACCTCGAAGCCAAGCGTATTGCCCGCGAGATCGCTTTGCGCATCGAAAAAGAGCTCCGATACCCTGGCGAGATCAAAATCACGGTGATTCGCGAAACTCGAGTGATCGAAGTGGCACGCTAGATTTGACAGATTGTCAGTTTTTCGCTGTAAACTCAGGCCTGTTGCGTAAAAAATGGCCTATTATATAATTGTCTCAGGTTAAAACTGATTCCTTGCGAAAGCGAATCGGAGAAAAAGGTGGGTCGAGACATGTATTATATTTTGTAATTTTTTCATTCACATGAATAAAGCATCAATTGTAGACGCAATTCACGCAAAGATCGGCGGCACCAAGGTCCAGGCTGAGCAAGCTATGGATGTGGTCATCGACTCCATCGTCAACACTCTCAAGGGCGGCGAGGAAGTATCTATCGCAGGCATCGGCATCTTCTCAGTAAAGGCGCGAGCAGCGCGAGACGCACGAAACCCACGAACTGGCGAGACCATCAAGGTCCCTGCAATGAAGGTTCCGAAATTCAGAGCAGCAAAGGCTTTGAAGGACGCAGTGAAATAAGATAAGAGAAGCCTCTCTTCTCGAGAAGCAAAAACCGCCCAAGGGCGGTTTTTGCTTTGTTTGACATTGACCCATATTTTGTTGTAACCTTGCAGTAGAGCCTGGCGCGTTGCTTGGTTAACGGTAAACCTGTAGCGAAAGAAAAAAACAGTATGACGACGATTGCTCCTCCACAACAAGCTGTCGAATTGACCCGTGGCGGCCGACTCTTCGGCCGCCCGGAACAAACAGTTCAGAGCCGAGCTCGACAAGATCCGGCACCTGAAATCGGGAAGATCTTCATTGATGATCTTGTGACAAAGTCAGCCATCCTCGCCCTGACCACGACTTCGGGTCGCGACGAGATCATCACCGCTTACGGCGCCGACATTGCAGCTTTGGCCCAGCGGCGCAATGAAGCGGATGCTTTCATGCTGCGAATTCTGACCTGTGCCATGGACCGGTTCAGCGTGGACAAAGACCAGCATGCGGCTGAGAAAGAGGCTTTACGAAGCCTTCTCGAGCCGCTCGGCATCGCTCCGCAAATCGCACTCAGCGGCAAACGACTCGCGATGCCGCCTGAGCAACTGGTCGATTGGCTAAAGACTGAGTTCCGTTCGGAGACAGACCGGATCGCGCGACGCATCGCCACTACCCTCCATTACCTGGCGGACTTCAACATCGTTGGGTTGGTGGATTGGCTGACAGCGGATGTCTGCACATTTCACTACTTCACATGGAGCGCCGATCACTCGAGCTCTTCGAAAACAGAGCGGACAGGCGACATCATGGCTTGGAACACTCTGATTACACGGGTCAACCACACTACCACATTGCGGCGCACGCGCCACACGCATCATGTGGTGAACGCAGGCATGCACCTCGTCACTGACTACAAGGGTAAAATGCCGAAACGAGTCAAGCGGCTCATCGAAAGCGCCCCCGCTTGGCTCAAGCCATACCTCGTCGTAATTGACGGGACGGAAACGCTTTCGGAGCGAGTCACTGCGGTTGCCAGCGAGCAGACCGAGCAAACAGTTCATTCGGTCGTTCGCTACGACCCTGCGATCGCGATCGGACCGTTCATCTTGACCGGCTGGAACGAGAGTGAAGTGGATCCCTCTTGGTGGTCGCGTTTCAGGAAAAATGTGAGGACTGCGAAAGATGTGGCCCTCTTCGGCCTATTCGCCGTTTGCCTCATCTGGGGGTTCTTCTCAATGTTGCGCGCGATAGCTTCCGGGTTAAAGTGGCTGCTCCCGTAACCTCCAAATTAGAAACTAGTCAAAACAAATGTGCTCCGGCCAGTGGCGTGGTCGGGGCGCTTTTTTATTTCATGTCAGCAAAAATTTTCTAAAACTAGCCAAATAACTGTTTTGATTTCGTGTGCGGGACGAGAGAATCGAACTCTCGCCAAGGGTTTGGAAAACCCTCGTTCTACCATTAAACTAGTCCCGCGTCAAGTTCTTCATTCTATCTAGCCCGAAGAACCGACCCTGATACTAGCAAAAAAACGGGCTAGTGAAAAGGAGTCTGGCCAGATGCGATATAATAGGAAGATGGAACAGATTTTCGAGATTGCTGGCCGCACATTGCTTTCGTTCATTTTGAGCGTAGCGGCGGTCTTCCATATAGGGCAGCCGTCGGCAACGACCATCCTCCCCGACCTACCAACCGCTGCTCCGATTACAATTACCGTTGCTACTGTAGAAAACACAGCAACGACAACTGGGACAGCGGCGGCGACAAGCACAAGTACAAGCACCACCACAACCACGACGAGAACGACGGAGACGAGAGTCGTGCAAGAAATACCTGTAGCACCAAAGCCGGTTGTGCCGCCAAAGCCGCCTGTGGTACCGAAGCCGCCCACAATAACACCGCCACTCTCTCCCGCTCCAAAACTACCCCCGCCTCCGCTTCCACCCTCACCTCCTCCAATGGTTTCTCCTGTGCCTCAAACAACAGCTACGACTTCCGCTTCCTCAACATCACTATCAAAACCGCTCACCTTCGACGATATCAATCTGCAAACACGAGCAGCTTTGGTGAATATTTTGTGCATCACGCAGAGTGCCGGACCGGTAAGCCCTATTACCGGCTCAGGAGTCATCATTGACCCTCGTGGAGTGATCCTCACCAATGCACATATCGCGCAGTATGTCCTTTTGAAGGACCTCAGCGCGAAAGATTTCATCCAATGCACGATACGGGTCGGCAGTCCGGCGCGACCGGCGTACAAAGTCGTCCCTCTCTATATTTCGCCACGCTGGGTAAATCACAATACGGACAACATCAAGCGGCAAGAGGCACTCGGAACTGGAGAAGATGATTTCGCAATGCTTCTGATCGACCAAGCGGTGGGTGCTGACCAAAAACTTCCCGAGTCCTTCCCTTTTGTACCGGTAGATGCGCTGGAGCAAGACTTCACCGGCCAGCCAGTGCTTGTCGCTGGCTACCCTGCAGGCTTTCTCGGCGGCGAGGAGATCCAGCGAAATCTGTATGCGATCTCCGCGATTGCGACTGTAAAAGAAATGCTCAGCTATGACGGAGAGACGCTCGACTATTTGAACATCAGCGGCAACGCCACCGCTCAGCGCGGCTCTTCCGGCGGAGCGATCGTGAACAGCAAAGGAGCGCTTGTGGGCATTATTGGCACCGTATCTTCAGCGAGCCAAACTGATCAGCGCGAGCTTGGCGGCATTGGTTTGTCGCATATCAATGAAAGCCTTTTGAAACAAAGCGGTTCCGACATTTCAGCGTTTTTAAATGAGAATTTGTCCGAAAAAGCGGCGCAGTTCAACTCGCTCATTGCTCCCGCTCTGATCACCACCCTGACAAAATCTGTCACTACCGATACTCCTGCGAAGTACTAAACTGAATCGGCGAAACGCTTCTGGATCCGGACGATCTCTTCGAACGAATCTTTCGGAGAAGTTCTATTTCGTCGTTCGGTGCCGCATTTCGTACAGACATGGCTCAACACATACTCCCCTTTTTCCAATTCCACACGAGCAGGCTTCATCATTCCAAGGCAAGTATTGGCTCTGTCCCCCGGCTGCGCATCAACATGTTTTGCCCACAGACACGAAGGACAGTGGTTGGTGTAGCCATTTCCCTTCACCTGCTTGTTGCAGTGTTCGCATACGAAGTCCTCGATCTTTCTAATGAAAATCTTTGTCATACTACGAGCATATCCTAGCTGAGCTTTTTTCTCAATCGGATGCGTTGCTTTGGCATGACCTCGAGAAAACCTTCTTGAGCGAGCGCTTGAATATTCTTGCGGACAATATCGGACGTCGTGCCGATTGAGGCAATCGCTTTTTTGGTGAGTGCAGCAATGGTGATGTCTTTTTGAGCACTTCCCGCGGCTCCGAGGAGTTTTAGTATCTCGCCCCTCACCTGTCGATTGGAGCCTACAAAGGCCGACTGTCTTTTATAGTGAGCGCTTTGCTGATTCGGATTTTTTACGATGCCTTTCAACATTGAGCCATAATCCATAAGGGCATAATACCAATCACGCACGTCTCGGCCCGACTTTTCGGATGGCAATTCGGGCGGCAATGTCGCTTCTACGAGCTTGAATATTTCCGTATCGGACACACTTGTGGCAGCTGGAAAAAAGAAGTGGATGAAGACTCGGCGAATATTTGTTTCAATAAAGGACACTCGAGCGTTCCATGCAAAAGCCGAGATGGAGCAGGCTGTTGCGTGTCCGATGTGCGGCAGCGCGTCGAGCTCTTCGATCGTGCATTGCGGCAAAGAATGTTTCCATCTCTCCCCCAGCGTCGCGGCGATCTTTTTTAATGCAATGGCACGGCGATTGTATCCGAGACCCTGCCAAGCAGAAATAACTTCAGCCACCGAGGCTTTGTCGAGAGAGCGGAAATCTGGAAAACGCTTCAGGAAGTCCGTATACTTTTCCACTACCCTGCCGGCTTGTGTTTGTTGCAGCATTATCTCCGACACGACGATCTTGTATGGATCATTGTAGTGAGCAGCGAGACGCCAAGGGAAATCTCTCTTGTTTTGGGAATAGAAATGCCAGATCTTTTCTTGGAAAGCTTTTGTCGATCGGCCCCTCGATCGTTTCGATGAGGATATTCTTTTACTCCGCATTCTTCTTCGCATCAATTGTCGGGGCGCAGGGATTCGAACCCTGAGTCGCCTGTTCCCAAAACAGGAATGT
>CAZRTH010000011.1:0-23393 GCA_964602975.1 uncultured Candidatus Saccharibacteria bacterium
AAACAAATACGACATAGATCAAAATCTCTCATATACCCACGCTTACGACCACAGCGGAAACAACGTCGAACTACCCTAGACTTGAACTTGGGTGTCTTTTTCGACCTGACTATGACTGATGTTTTCGCCATTGGTGATTGGTAATTAAAAAAATGAGGCTCTACTGAGAGCGTGGAGACATACTAGCAATACGGACTGCTGATGTCAAACCACGCCCTTATTCCGCTATTTCTCGGCCTTGCCGGCCTTATCTGCCTTGCTGCCGCGACCCCTGTTGCCAGCAAGCTTCTTCTCCTCTTCTGGCTTCATGAACGGAATGCCGAGGTATTCGAAGAAGATCTCCGCCGACTTGGCGTCCTTTGCCGTGGTGACAACGGTCGCCGCGAAGCCAAAGATGTCCTTGAGCTCTTCGTCGGAGGTCTCAGGGAAGATGGTGTGCTCTCGGATGCCGATGTTAATATTGCCCATCTCGTCGATAGACTTTCGAGCAATACCTCGGAAGTCCTTTGTTCGAGGAAGAGCGATATTGATGAGCTTGTTGAGGAAGTTCACCATTCGATCTCCTCGGAGGGTCACCTGGTATCCTGATGCGTCGCCCTGTCGAGACTTAAAGGACGCGATCGACTTCTTCGCGGTCTTCACCACCACCTTCTGGCCGGCAATGCGGTTCATTCGGTCGGCGATGAGCTCGATCTTCTTCTTGTCCTTCACAGAACCGATACCAGACGAAAGCACCACCTTCACAAGCTTTGGCGTTTCCATTACATTGGCAATGCCGAGCTTGCCCTTGAGCTCCTCGAATGCCTTATTCTGCTTTTCTTTTACTCCGTTCATGATAGTTATGATTATTTCTTTCGAGCTTCAGTGAGCTTTACATTGGAAACATGGATCGGCATCGCCTTCTCGATCACTTCGCCCTTCTTGCCATTGCGCTGAGCTCGGATATGGCGCTTCTGCATGTTTACTCCCTCCACCAATACCAAATTCTCCTTTGGCATGGCTTTGAGGACCTTGCCTTTCTTGCCTTTGTCCTTGCCGGCGATGACTAGTACGTTTTCGTCTTTTTTTACGTGCATTGGAGTATGGTTATGGTCGTTATACGATCTCTGGCGCCAAAGAAGCAATCTTCTGGAAGCCCTTTTCCGCGATCTCTCGAGGGATCGGACCAAAGACACGACCGCCGATCGGCTCGGTCTTCTCTCGCTCGATGATCACCACCGCGTTCTCGTCGAAACGAATGTATGAACCGTCCTTTCGTCGGAATGGGTTGCGCTGTCGCACCACCACGGCTCGGAGAACGTCCTTCTTCTTGATCGCCTTTCGGGGCTCTGCCTTCTGGACAGAGAGGATCACGAGCTCACCGAGCTGAGCGTATCGCTTCCCCGCGCTGCCGAGCACTTTGAAGATACGGCCGATCTTGGCGCCGGTGTTGTCTGCAATGGTGACGATTGAACGTGCTTGGATCATGGGAATGTATTAAATGATTCGGAAATGCTTATTCTTTGAGATCGGTCGGGTCTCGATGATAGTGACGGTCTCGCCCACCTTTTTGGTGTTGCCGGCGTCGTGTGCCTGGAATCGCTTGGTGCTCTTCACGTATTTGCCATACTTTGGCATCTTGTTGAAGGTGTCGACAGCGACAACAATGGTGTCTTTCATCTTGTCTGACACGACTTTGCCGGTGAGCGTCTTTGGCTTTGACGCGACAGCAGCTGCTGGAGCGGTTGCAGACGCAGTCGAAGCTGATTTCATTTTCGTGTTCTTTTCCATGGAAATTATTTAGTGGCGACCTTAGCGTTTCGAGCGGTCACTTCGGTGAGGAATCGCGCGATGTCCTTTCGGAGATTTCGGCCGGCCTTCACGTCTTTGAGCTTGCTACCAGATGAACCAAGTCGAAACTCCTTCAAAGAAGCTCGCTTCTCTTCGATCATCTTCACCAATTCCTTGTCGCTGATCTTTTTGATCTCTTTCATGGGATTATCGTGAAATTACCTTAGACTTCAATGGAAGTTTGGTGCCTGCCTTTCGGAGAGCCTCCTTTGCTTCGGTATCAACAACGCCGTCGACCTCGAAGATGATTCGACCCGCCTTTACCTCAGCACAGTACCCCTGTGGCTCACCCTTTCCGGAACCCATCGGCACTTCTGCCGCCTTCGCGGTGTACGGCATGTCGGGGAAAATGCGGATCCAGACCTTTCCAGACTTACCAGCGAATCGAGAGATCACTTTTCGAGCTGCTTCGATCTGATTAGAGGTCACTCGGGCTGGGGTCATGGCCTTCAAGCCAAATGAACCGAACGCCAAAGCGATGCCTCGAGTCTCGATGAAAGGCTTTGCGTAGTTTCGACGCATTCGGTGCCACTTGCGATGTTTTACTTTCTTTGGGAGTAACATGGAAGTGTATTAATTTTGGCTAGTCTTATTGGTCTTTGCCTTCTCCGCGAAGATCTCTCCTCGGTAGATCCAGACCTTGATGCCGATATCACCGTATGTCATGTGCGCCTTCTCGCGCTTGAAATCAACATCGGCTCGCAAGGTCTGGAGAGGAATTCGGCCCTTCTTGAGCTCTTCCTGTCGGGCCATATCGGCGCCGCCAAGTCGTCCTGTGAGATAGATCTTCACTCCCTGTACATCTCGATTTGCCATTACCTTCTCAATGGTCTGCTTCATCACT
Organism: uncultured Candidatus Saccharibacteria bacterium; assembly: GCA_964602975.1. Taxonomy (GTDB): domain Bacteria; phylum Patescibacteriota; class Minisyncoccia; order Phycocordibacterales; family JBBTRF01; genus JBBTRF01. Next base: position 2,675 of record CAZRTH010000011.1, read on the forward strand.
CGTCGGAACGGGAGACGCTTTTCGAGGCCCTCTGCAACGGTGTATGCCACGATAGCGGCATTCGACTCAGGAGATCGTACCTCTTCGATATCGAGCTTGAGCTCAGGAGGCATAGCGAGCTTGTTCTTCTTGATGAAATTGAGAATGTCATTTCGCAACGCCATTGCACCCTCGCCGCTCTTGCCGATGAGCATACCTGGACGAGAAGTCTTCACGACCACTCGGAGATTCTTGGCATTTCGCTCGATGTCGACGCCTGCAGTATAGAAACCACGGAGCTTTTTGTCCAAATACTCTCGGAGAGTGACATCACACTGGAGATATGAAACATATTTTGTCTTGTCCGCGCCAAACCAGCGAGACTTCCAGTCTCGGATGATTCCCAATCGATGTGCATATGGATGGACGACGTGTGACATGTGATTATTTAGTATCTTTGTTAGCTTTTGGAGCTGCTGCAGCGGCAGTTTTTGCCCTTACCGCCTTCTTTGGCTTCTCCGCAAGAACATCCAAGACCAAAGTGACGTGGCTGGTGTGCTTGTGGATCGGGAAAGCGCTGCCGCGGGCTCGAGGCATGCTGCGCTTCATGATAGTGCCAGGATTGACCTGCACGCTCTTAATGAAAAGGTTGTCTGCAGAAAGATTGAAATTGGTCTTTGCATTAGCAACCGCTGAAGCAATGAGCTTCTTCATTGGACCGGAAGCCTCTTTCACGAGGAAATCCAGCATGGTCATCGCCTGCCCCACCTTCTTGCCCTTTACCAAGTCCGCCACAAGACGAACTTTTCGCGGAGCCTGTCGATAATCGTTGAGTGATGCGGTGACCATTGGGGTGGTAATAAATGAAGGATATTATGCCGGATTACTTCTTTTCCGCCACGGTAGCTTTAGCGGTCTGGGCAGCTGCGATCTCAGCCTCCTTTTTCTTGGCCTCAAGCTCCTTCTGCATCTTACCTCCGTGTCGTACGAACTTTCGGGTAAGCGCAAATTCACCGAGGCGGTGACCTACCATTTCCTCGGTGACAAGCACTTCAATATGATCTTTGCCATTGTGGACGCCAAACTTGAATCCCACCATCTCAGGGGAGATCTGGCTATCACGCGCCCAGGTCTTAATAACCCCAGCTTGTTCTGGTTTCTTGCCGGCGATCTTCTTGAGGAGGATCTCGGCGACGTATGGTCCTTTTGCGAGCGAACGGGTCATGTATGAATGAAAATAGCTCACCTGAGCCATGGCTTAGTATCTTAGCAGACGCAGAAATAAAGTCAACCTCGCACTCCTCACACCCTCCGTTCTTCGGGCACGGGTCAAAATTCTGCTGAATTTTGCCCTCACTCTCAGGCCGTCGCCTTCCGAGAGACCCTCAGAACAGAGGGTGCGAGGAGCGATGGCAGTTGTGTAAATTTGATGTCGTTTTTACCGAGAGCGGAATAAAGTTTTGATAAAGATTTTGCTTGTAAATCAATGGGCAGGTTCTGTATAGTTATGGGTGCTGAATGATGAAAAAGCCTGCAAACAACTATGCTTTTATAGACAGTCAGAACCTAAATTTGGGCGTCCTTGGCCTTGGTTGGAGGTTGGACTTTTCACGCTTTCGGATATATCTCAAGGACAAATATGCAGTATCGAGTGCGCTTATTTTTATTGGATACGTACCAGGGAATGAGCGGCTCTATTCCTATCTTCAAAAATCTGGTTATATTTGCATTTTTAAGCCGACGTTGGAATTACCCGATGGATCAGTGAAGGGTAATGTTGACGCCGAGCTAGTACTTAACACAATGATCGAATTTCCGAATTTCGACAAAGCAGTGATCGTGTCTGGTGACGGCGACTTCTACTGCTTGGCTAGACATCTTATTTCAAATCAAAAATGTAAAGCGGTCATCGTACCCAATATGTATAAATACTCCGCACTCCTGAGATTCAGGGATATCAAACCGTATCTTCGTTTCATGAACGATTTGAAAGGTAAACTTGGAAAATAATAAAGAAAAGGCCCCGCAAGGACGGAACCTTGAAGGGTGATCTTTTCCACTCGTGATGACGATAATTATAGCAGACCAAAAAATGGAGTCAAGAGCCTGTTTAAGAGAGTAGGTCCTTTGTTAACTCCTCTGCATTTTTGTATCCCTTGCCGTATTTTTCAGCCCACTGGGTTTCCTTGATCATTCGCCTTTCTTGAGTCGGAGTGAAACCATTTACAGTCCTTTTCATTCGGTAATTATATCAAAAGTTACGAAGTGTAGACATACAAACTGTGTAGCCAAAAGAAAATGCCCTATCTTGGGGACTGCGGAGCGCGACTAGCGCGAGCCGGAGCAAAATCCCAGCAGGGATTTATGCGTGCCCCAAGATAGGGCATTTTCTTTTGGCTTCTAGGCCTCCTTCTTCTTTCCAACCTTTCGTCGAGAGACGATGAGTGGATTTGAGTATCGCTTTGGAGTTCGAGTCTTCTGGCCCTTTCCTGAAGGCTTACCCCACATGGTCTTCGCACGGCGGAGACCTCGGCCCTGACGGCCTTCACCTCCTCCGTATGGGTGGTCTACTGGGTTCATCACCATACCTCGGACAGTCGGTCGGATACCCATCCATCGAGATCGGCCTGCTTTGCCGATGTTCACCAGCCAATTCTCTTCATTTGAAACAGTACCGATAGAAGCCCATGCCATATCAGGCACCTTTCGCACTTCGGTAGAAGGCATCTTGAGGTGAGTCATGCCGGCGTCCTGCGCAATGACCTGAATAAAGTTACCCGCTGATCGTCCGAGCTGTGCGACGCCGCTTGGCTGGAGCGCTACGCCGTGCACGAATGCACCGACTGGAATATTTTTCAAAAGAGTTCGGTTGCCTGCTTTGAGCTCGGCTTTCTCAGACACAATGATGGTGTCCCCAACCTTGAGATCCTTTGGACACAAAATGTAGCGCTTCTCGCCGTCTTTGTAGCATACGAGTGCTATGAAGCCGGTTCGATTTGGATCGTACTCAACGGTCTGCACCACTGCAGGAATATCCTTCTTGTCGAACACGAAGTCGACATGTCGATAGAGTCGCTTGTGACCGCCACCCTTGTGTCGCACAGTGATGCGGCCATCGGAGTTGCGTCCTACTCGGTGCTTGAAACCAGAGACGAGCGCCTTGTGCGGAGTGTCGGTGGTCAAATGTTCGCTGTATGACACGGTGGTCATACCTCGGCGAGACTTGGTGAATGGTTTATAGTGTTTCATTGGAGTATTTGGTGGTGCGACGATTATACAAATTCAATGGTCTCCTTCTTGCCGAGGGTGACATACGCCTTCTTGCCGCCCTTCTTTACGCCCGCCTTGCCTCGAACGAATACTCGCTTCAATGGCACGGTCACGAGCTTCACGTCGATCGGGTTCACTTTGTACAATGTCTTGATCGCTGCCTTTACAGTAGCGGCGGTTGCTTCCTGAGTGACGTTGAAGGTGTATACCTTTTTCTCAGCCAAGCGAGCAGCCTTCTCGGTGATGCGTGGGCCGAGGATGACAGAAACAGGATCGTTCTTTACGGTAATAGTAGTCATGTTATTTCTTTGCAGTCTTAGCTGGCTTCTTCGCGAACGGCTTCGCTGCGCTTGCGGCGGCCTTCTCTGGCAAACGGCCGGCGATAGACTCGACGCTTGCCTTTGGATCCGCGATCACAACAAACTTGTATTTCAAAAGGTCGAGAACGTTCATGTTTCGCACTTCATTGAGGGAAATGTTGCTAATGTTGCCGAAGCTTCGGTCAGCGTGGGCGCTCTTCGCGGCGATAGCGATGAAAGCAGCGTTGTTCTTCTTGGTAGCGAGTGCCTCGTAACCCTTCACTCCAGCGAGAGCAGAGATGATGCCCTTGGCATGCTTGGTCTTTGCCTCCTTTGGAACAATCGAATCAACAAACAACACTTCGCCGTCTCGCATTTTCTTTGAGAGCAGGGTGAAGAGCGCTTTTGCCTTCATCTTCTGGTTCACCTTTCGGTCGAAATTCTTCTCGTTTCGAGGACCATGGGTGACACCTCCACCTGGCCACAATGGTGATCGGATCGAGCCGTGTCGAGCACGACCGGTACCCTTTTGCTGCCATGGCTTCTTGCCGCCTCCTCGCACTTCGCCTCGGGTTCGGCTATGAGCGACGGGGTTGCGCTTTGAAGTCATCATCGAGGTCATCACCTGGTGTACCAAGTCGGCGTTCCAAGCCAAACCAAACACTCGCTCTGGGAGTTCCAGCGCGCCGGCGGCCTTGCCTTCTTGAGTATAGATCTTTGCTTCGAGGGTTTTCATGGGTTCAGGATTAGTTCAGGGTTACTGTGTGACCACTTCTACAAGAGTGCCCTTTCGGCCCGGAATCGCTCCGGATACAAGGATAAGGTTCTCTGTTGGGTTGATCTGCACGACCTTGAGGTTCTTGACAGTAACACGGTCGCCGCCCATTCGTCCAGCCATTCGCATACCTGGAGCTACTCGGCCGCCGGCTCGTCCTGCACCAGAGATGGTTCCCACCTCTCGCTCGGAGTGCTTCTGACCGTGAGTTCGCGAGCCTCCCTTGAAGCCGTGACGCTTCACCGCACCTTGGAAACCCTTACCCTTGCTCACTGAAGAGACAGTGACATCATCGCCTTCCTTGAAAACAGACACGTCGAATTTGTCGCCCACCTTGTGAGTCGGCGCCATCACTCGGAACTCTTTGAACGTTCGAAAGAGGCCAAGAGCCTTGCTGTGTCCGCGCTGTGGCTTTGCTACAAGCTTCTCGCGAATGTCGCCAAACCCGATCTGAACAGCTGAATAGCCATCCTTTCCGGAATCTTTGACTTGGGTGACGGTCACCGGGCCGGCCTTGAGGACGGTCACTGGGTGAACATTGCCCTCCTGGTCGAAGACCTGGGTCATATTCAGTTTTGTTCCGATAATGAATTTCATGTGGGTTGGGTGAGGCGGTTAGTGTGGGATTAGATCATCTTTACGTCGATGTTGACTCCTGAAGGCAGGCTCAAGTTGGTGAGAGCTTCGATCGTCTTTGGGTTCGGATTCACAATGTCTACCAATCGCTTGTGCACTCGCATCTCAAACTGCTCTCGCGCGTCTTTGTAGACAAAGGCAGCTCGGTTGACGGTGTACTTTTTGATCTCTGTAGGCAATGGGATCGGACCGAGGATGGTGGCATCGTATCGAAGTGCAGTGTCCATGATCTGCTTCACCGAAGCGTCGAGGATCTTGTGCTCGTATGCTCGAACACGGATGCGCAGTCGATGACTGATCTCCTGGCCCTTTGAACCGCTCTTGCTCGCGGCCTTCGGCGACTTGGCCTTGTCGGCTTTCTTTGTTTCTTTTGTGGTCATTGTGAGTATGGGGCTCCTCTTGAGATGGTCGCGGAGCCTGCGACTTACTTAGTGATCTTGGTGACCACTCCTGCACCGACGGTTCGTCCGCCTTCTCGAACAGCGAATCGCATCTTCTCCTCGAGCGCGATAGGCGCTACGAGCTTGACGATGAACTTCACAGTGTCGCCTGGCATGACCATTTCAGTACCTGCTACGAGGGTCACTTCGCCGGTGACGTCAGTGGTTCGGATGTAGAACTGAGGCTTGTAACCGTTGAAGAATGGAGTGTGTCGGCCACCTTCTTCCTTCTTGAGAACGTAGATCTCGCCCTCGAAATCAGTGTGGGGAGTGGTAGTACCTGGCTTTGCGAGCACCTGACCTCGGGTCACGTCTTCCTTTCGAGTACCTCGGAGGAGAACACCCGCGTTGTCGCCGGCCATTCCGCTATCGAGCTGCTTGTTGAACATTTCGATACCGGTGATAGTAGACTTTGCAGTCGGCTTGAGACCAATGATCTCAACTTCCTCGCCAACCTTTGCTACACCTCGCTCGATTCGGCCTGTTACCACTGTACCTCGTCCTTCAATAGAGAAGATGTCTTCGATAGGCATCAAGAATGGCTTGTCGATCTCGCGCACTGGCATAGGGATATAGGTGTCGAGCGCATTCAAGAGCTCGTCGATCTTCGCTACCCAAGCAGCATCGCCTTCGATCGCCTTGAGCGCTGAACCTCGGATCACTGGAGTACCCTTTCCGTCGAATCCATACTTGTCGAGAAGGTCTCGAATCTCAGCCTCAACGAGGTCAAGCATGTCTTTGTCATCCACCATGTCGCACTTGTTCAAGAATACGACGATCTTTGGAACACCCACCTGCTTTGCGAGGAGAATGTGCTCTCGAGTCTGTGGCATTGGACCGTCTACCGCAGAAACCACGAGAATAGCGCCGTCCATCTGAGCGGCACCGGTGATCATGTTCTTTACGTAGTCAGCGTGACCAGGACAGTCGACGTGAGCGTAGTGTCGAGCCGCAGTCGAGTACTCGACGTGCGAGATCGCGATGGTAATGATCTTTGATGGGTCTCGTCGGCCGTCCTTCTCGGAAGCCTTCGCTACCTGGTCGTATGCGATCGGGCTCGCAAGACCTTTCTTTGACTGAACAACGGTAAGAGCCGCGGTAAGAGTAGTCTTGCCGTGGTCAACGTGTCCAATTGTTCCCACGTTTACGTGAGGCTTTGATCGATCAAATGCTTCTGCCATATATTTAATGAGTCCCTAATTCTCAAAGCTCAACGCGCGAGAGTGGCTGAGCCTTGTAACTTAAGAACAAAAATTAATGATAATAAATCGTGTTAATACCAGGACGTTTCTTTTGATTCGAAACGGCCAAAGACGCAAAAAATGCGACAATGGGTATGATATCAGAACTATAAAGAAAGTCAAACCTGCAACTCCCTCTTGGGGCACGCCATAAATCCTTGCTAGGATTTTGGCTCCTCTCGACACCGTCGTGTCTGCGAGAGACCCCAATCGGGAGTTGCAGGTTTGACTTCACTCACACATCTGATAACACATCCAATCTGGCCGTCAAAGATGGTAGGTGGTGTCGTCGCGGTTGGAAACTAAGACTAGGATAGGTGCGCAATCCTTTTTCTTGACAAAGATGAGCCTGAAGCGACCCACCCGGACACGAAAAATGTCTTCGAAACCTTTTAGTTTCTTTATATCCAAATTCTGCATATCTCCCACAATGACTTTCTGCCACACCACATCGATGCGGTGCCTGTCTTCTTGCGAGGTGCGGGCCAAGAATTTATTTATTCGATCCATACTCTCCTCGAAGAATCTTGGTAAATGCTTCGGCAGATAGGCCACCGCCAGGTAGGTCGCTGAAATCGACAAGAGTCTTCCACACTCCTTCGTCTCCCCACTCATCGACAGGAACGATCTTGAAGGCGGGTTTCGACTTTTTCACCACGACAAAGGAGCGTCCCTTTTCCACTTCGGAAATATATTTTTCCATGTGTTCTCGCAACTCTTTTAGGCCAATAATATTGGTTTTATTCGAGGTTTTAGCAGGCTGTTTCATGACACAAGTTTATCTTAAGATAAACTTGTGTCAATGGCTACTAGTTCGAGTCTGACCACCTTCCACCACTCATCCAGTCACCTCTATCGACACAATATAAGCCTACCAGACCAGCGATCAAGAAATCGCAAAGAAAGTATCAAGAAAAGATAAAGTTCTGATAAAGAAATTTTTATCAGCTACTTCGCTCCAACCCCTCCCAAAAAGACCCTGCTGAGCGTATCGCCCTTGATGATATCGGCAGCGGGACCCGCCGCGGCAACCCTGCCCTTGTCGAGCACGTAGGCACGATGGGCCACCTCGAGTAGCGATTTGATATTGTGCTCCACCACGACGACGGCCATCTTGCGGCGCTGGTTGATCTCGAGGATCTTGGCAAACATTTCCTTCACGATCTTCGGAGCGAGGCCGAGCGACGGCTCATCAAGCAAGAGGATCTTCGGGTCGGTCATCAGGCCGCGGGCGATAGCGAGCATCTGCTGCTGACCGCCAGAGAGATTGGAGGATTTTTCCGTGAGACGGCTGCGAAGCGCAGGAAAAAGCTCGAGGACTTGCTCGAGACGCTCGGCACGGATCTTCGTGGAGGCGACAGTCCAGCCGCCAAGCTCGATGTTCTCTCGGACCGTCAGGTGCTTGAAAACGCGGCGACCCTGAGGGACAAACGAAATGCCACGATGGATCACTTCGTGCGAGACCGGGGTAAAGGTCTTGCCCTCCCAAGAGACCGTGCCCGTACTGATCGGCGCAAGTCCGAAGATGGCCTTGAGCACAGTGGACTTCCCGGCACCGTTCGGGCCCATGAGTGCCACGATCTCGCCTTCATCGATAGACACCGAGGCGCCATCAAGCGCCTTCACGCCGCCATAATGGACATGAAGATCGTGAGTTTCGAGGAGGACTTCTTTTTTCGTGCTATCTGGGCGATTCATCATTACGCCTTCAATTCTACCACCGCACGGAAACGAGGGCGAGTATGGTCGAGGAGACTAAAAATATGACCTACATCTTCACAAACTGGCCATTTCTTACCGTCTTCAAATAGATCTTACCGACCTTAACATCGCCGTTAGCAGTGACAGTCGCAGGACCCATGACGGTAGTCAAGTTAGAGAAACATGGAAGGTACGGACAAGTCTATTTCACACTCTACTGACTATCATCGTACACGACACAATACCATTATTTTAATCCATTCAATGGTTCTTACTACTTAATGTACTTTCAGAGGCTTGACATTTATTGTAGACTCACATATCATGTACTCATATATGAATAACGAACAACAAATAGTCCCCTCGAAGAAGCAGATAACCGCGCCCTATGTCAGTGTGGCGACGCTTGAAAAGTTGGTCGATTTTATTTCGACCCATAATTATTCACTGTACTCGTCGGAAATCTTTAAGAAGCAAGGGTTTAACGACTCGGACGCGAGCTGGTCAGTCAATACCCTGAAGTTTCTCGGCCTCTTGAATGATGACGGAACGTGCACACCGCTAATGGCCAAGCTTCGCTTGCTCGGTGATGCGCGGAAAACCGAAATCGAAAAGATAGTCAAAGCCGCCTATAAGTCCCTTTTCGACGTAATGGCCGAGCCCCAAAATCTCTCCCCCGACAAATTGGTTAATGAGTTCGTCGTCGTATACGATATGAGTCGCCGACTTGCAGAAAGCGCCGCACGAGTCTTTGGCCGTCTTTGTGAATATGGAGGAATCAAAGAAGAGAGCGTATCTGTTCCACGAACCCCTAGAGCTCCCCGCCCTCGTTTGGAGAAAGTGGTAAAAACGACCGATAAAAAAGCTCGCGAGATAGGTTTTGTTGCCAAAGATTTCCCCGTCGGCTCCCATATACAGCCGATCATCAAAGGAAAAATGAGCATCACTATTCCCGAGGAAGTCTTTCTGCGCTCGGCAACAGACGACGCACTAAATGATGCTTGGCGCACTGTCCTCAAAGAGGCTCATAGCTTTGCGGAAAAGTATCTCAAAGATGAGACTGTTAATCCGTCAAAGACGGAAACAGATAGCGCCTAGTTCTTTAACGCAAACGCCCCTTGGCGGGGGCGATAGACAACTGGAGTCACGAACTTCTATTAAAATGGGACACGGGAGCGACAAACTCCCAGAGCTGTACAGCGGTCCAAGTCCTGTTGCACCAGGGCGAACTCTTGCTACGTAGCATGTTGTCCTATTTCCCCGCTAGTGGGTGTTTATAAGAGCGCTGGTGACGAAACTGGTATCCGTTACTGTTCCGTAAACAGGTGTCTGCGAGACTTGCGGGTTCAAATCCCGTTCAGCGCACATTCCTCTAACTCGATAATTATACTACACTTTATACCTCAGTTATCAAGTTTTTAAACTTAGGGTGATTTAGTATATAGTTCTTATATTTTATACTCTACAAACTTACCGCCCCGTATCCGCTGAAGATTGAAAAGTGAAGAAACGTCACCGTTACGATCGAAAGAGATTGTGCCGCTGACGCCGGGATAGTCTCGCACACCATAGAGATGATCTCTCAAACATTCAGTATCGATATCGATCTTTTTGCCACAGGAATAGATTGCGGCAACTACAATCTTCATAGCGTCATAAGCTCGAGCGGTATAAAGATGCTGCGCTCCGAGAGTCTCTTGATATTTTTCTCGGTAGTGAGACACAAAATCCTGAACCGCATTATCTTGCGACGAAACAAGTTCGGGCACCGAGGTTACGACGATCAAACCATCGGCACTTTCACCAGCAGTATTGAAAAAGTCTTTCCCGCCGAGAATGGCGACCGAAGCAATGAAATCACTCTTGATGCCGAATTCCTTAGCTTGTCTGAGCAGTAGCCCTCCTTCTTTAGGATAGGTTGCCAAATAGATCAGCTTCGGGGAGGTAGTCTTGAGCTTCGTAAGCTGAGTCCGAAAATCAGACGCTCCGGGTGCGAATACATCTTCCGCAACAACTTCGCCACCGCTTTCTTCATAGAATTTCTTAAAGGCGTCTGCTGAGCCCTGGCCATAATCATTATTGATCCTCAAAATAGCAATCTTGTTCACTGCCAGCTGATTCAGAGTGGCGTTCGCCAAAAAAGCCGCTTCTTCGTCAGCTCTTGGAAAAATCCGGAAAGTAAAATCATTCGGGGTGCTGTACGCGTTTGCGGCAGTTGCTACCCCCATTTGGATTACTTTATCTTGATTTACCAATGGAGTGAGGGCTATTCCTACACCACTGCCCCAAGTAAATACAACGGGTATTTTGTGTTCTGATCGTAGCTTGTTATATGCAGATATGGCCAATTTAGGATCTCCGGCGCTATCTTCGTAGATAACCTCGATTGGAACTGCGCTCCGATCGCCTGCCTCATCAAGGGCAAGTTCGATACCTCTCTTTACCCATTCTCCTTGATCAGCGCCGCTCCCGGTAAGAGCCAAAATAGCACCCAGCTTGATCGCTTTCGCCTGAGAGTCACTCGCGGATGAGACGATCCAGGCTACTAGAATCAAAATTACCACCACCAGGATGCTTTTCGCAGTTTTGTTCATACGTCCCCAAAGTATACTCCCGCATTTGTGGAAAACGCAACTTGACTTGCCTTCTAAATACAGTCGGCGTATACTTTTCATTAGCCGTTTGGTCTAACAGCATGTCGGTGGTGGTCCCAGCCATCATCGACGCCATAACGGGAAACAGCAAACGCCGGAGGCAAACCATGAAAAACATCGACCACGCCTCGCAGTCCAAGTGCTACCAGACCGCCATCGTCCTCGCGACGATGCGGATCAGGAGCTGAGGGCTGCTGACGGCGATCCTGTCAGTGCGAGTTCTAGCGCGTTTCATCGCGGACCAGGGACAACCTTGGTACCAAATAGCGCAAGCTCCGATGCCGGAAGGACTACCACATGCCAGTGGTCCTTCCGGTGTTTTTTATTACTAGTTTGTGAGAACTTTCACAAACTGCGGTTTGCCACCTTTAATAATCCAGAGACTTGGATCAGTGTGGAAGAAATGAGTACCTGGATCCTTTATATTGACCCCAGAAATCCCTTCAAATTGACTGAGATTTCTTAGATACTGGTTCATGGGCAGACCACTCTCAAAGCCTTTCACAAGTATACCGAACGAATCGTAACCAGAAGCTGAGGTTACGTTAAAGCGGACTGTTGGGTAGCTCTTATGAAATACATCGATTAATGACTGATCGTTTACTGTCGTGTCAACGTACCAACGGCCTTCATAGATACTAGGATCAGCGGCAATACCGAAAGAAGTGACGGTGCTGATATTGTCTATTTCCATGTTTTTGAGCTCCGTACCAATAATGTCGACAGATGGTGGAAAAGACATAACGAAATAGAGATCTGGGTTCATACTACGAGCTTTTGTTATGTCAGTTTTGAAATCTCTTTGGGTAGGAACGAACCGTTCTTTGAAGAGAATTGAAATACCGAAGGCAGGAGCCTGCTTTTCGACCTCATCGACAATCGCATTGATACCTGGATGGTTTTGAGATAATAAGACGATTGATTTCACACCCCGAGTTTTGGCCTCTTCTAACCAAGCACTCGCATCATCAGATGGGAGTACGAAATTATTAAAGACGTACTCGCCTCGTCCAACTTTTGAGTCAGCGCAGATGCAGAATGTCGGAACTTTTGCCGATTCTGCTAACGGAGCGATGGAATTGCCGGTTCCGGAAGTAATACCCATCAAGGCATCGACATGATTAACATTTAATAGTTTTGAAGCTGCACTCGCCGACTTACCAGGATCAGTACCATCATCTTCAATGATGAACTCGTAGGTATTTTTTGTACCGATTAAACGACTTCGCGCAATCTCAAGGGTATTTACTAGCGAGGTGCCGAATACTGCACCCGGACCAGTGAGAGGAGCCACGATACCAATCTTGATTATCTTTTCTTGCACATTTTTTACTCCGGGATTGAGTAGCCAGACTAGGAGTAAGATAACGACTATTCCCGTAACGACTTTAGTAGTTTTGGTCATAATGATATACATAATATTATGTAAAGACAGTATACATCCGGTGCAACTAAGGCTGCAACATTGACAAGCTACTCCCCCAGATACGCCTCGATCACCTCGCGACGAGAGAGTACGTCGTGCGGAGCGCCGTGGGCGAGAAGTTTGCCGGCATCAAGCACGAACACCGTGTCAGCAAGCTCACGAATGAGATCCATGTTGTGTTCGATGAGCACCACTGTCTTCCCCGCAGCTCGCAGATCTTTCATCACTGACGAGACCAACTTCACCATCTCAGGAAACAGTCCGGCATACGGCTCGTCATACAGATACACATCGGCCTTCATGGCGAGCGTGCGAGCAATCTCGAGTAGTTTGCGCTGGCCGTACGAGAGGTTCACGGCGAGCTCGTGGCGTTTGTCATACAGACCAACGCGGCGAAGCAGCTCCTCCGCCTCCTCGAGATGAAATGCCTTGTGGTTCTCAAAGAAGGCCGACCAAACAGGCCGCTCAGTGAGGGCAATGAGGAGATTGTCGATCACCGGCATCTGTTCGAACAAGCGCACATCCTGAAAAGTGCGGGTGATGCCGTATTCAGCGATCGCATGCGGTGCGATCTTGGAAAGCCGGGTGGTCTCGGCGATGATCACCTCCCCACCATCCATCTCAAGCATGCCGGTGAGCGTGTTAATGAGGGTGGATTTGCCAGAACCGTTGGGGCCGATGACTGCCGTGATCTTGCCCGGCTCAAAAGACACTGAGAGATGGTCAACCGCGTGCACACCGCCGAAGCGTTTGATGAGGTTGTGGGTGGCGAGAGATGGGGCAAGACTAGTCATTTGAGTATACTAACTATACTACAAATGCCTGCTTGCTCGCTATTTCACCTCCACGAACTTTCCATTCTTTACCGTTCGTATCGGAAAATCCACGATCTGGATATTACCTTCGCCGTCAAAAACCAGGGTACCATTTACACCCTGGAGCTCTTTGCCCTCAAAAGCGGTAATAATGGCCTCCTTGTCGAGAAGCCCGCCGGATCGGCCGATCGACTCCCCCACAATAGAGAGAATATCGTAGCCGTACACGCCATATGCGAGCGGCACCCTGCCCGAATACTTTTGTGCATATCGAGTGCAATAGGCTCGCATATCAACACTTCCGCCGCAAGAGAACGGCAGCCCCGTGAAAGAGACACCTTCCGCCGCCTCACCGGCACCTTTCAAAAACTCCGAGCTCTCCAAGCCGGCAAAACCGAAGATCGGCTGGCGCAGATTGATCCCCCTTGCCTGCTTCACCAACGGTCCGGCAACTTTCTCTATGGCCAGAAAATACAGCGCATCAGGCTGGCTCGACTTCAGCTTTGTAAGCTGAGTCTTGAAATCTGGCACACCTTTGCCGTCGTAGGACTCTGTGTCGATCACTTTGCCGCCAAGAGCGGAGAAAGTCTCCGTAAACACGTCTTTGCCGATCATGAGCGTATCGCTGGTCGAGTCGTACATAACTCCGACCGAGCGAAAACCTTTCTCAAACAGATACTTGGCAGCGAAACGCGCCTCAACATCAATATCGTGTTGAGCTTTTATCACGTGACGACCGGCAGTATTGAGTTTCGGTGTCGAAGAAATGGCAATAAAGACAGGTTGGCCATTTGGGCCCTTCTCCAAGACCGGCAGGACAGCGAGATTGGCGCTGCTGCCCGGACCAGCGATGATTAGATCGACCTTGTCGAACTGCACCAGCTTGTTCGCAGCCTCGACAGCCACCTTTGGATCAGCCGCGGAGTCTTCGTAGACGAGATCGAGACTCATGCCAGTACGACTTTTCACATCGACACGTGCCAATTCGAGCGCATTCTTCACGTCTTCACCCAAATTGGCGAATTTACCAGTGAGGGGGATGAGCACTCCGATCTTTACCGGTTGTACGATCTTGGTCTGACCGACCTGCTCGCCACCAACAGAGAAATAGAAGAGACCGACGAGAAGGAAGACGGTTACTGTGGCCCAAATGGCAGTTTTGTGTGTGTTTTGATTCATTCGGCCAGTCTACCTATGCCGCATACAATAATCAATAAAATTGGCGAAATTTAGAAATACTTGCAAAAAACCTATATTTATAGGTATAATATTTAATATAAATGCCGCCGATTTTTTCGGCAGATTGTATAGATATATCCATGAATATCAAAACCACACTGAAAGAACTTGGATTAAATGATCGACATGCGGCCATCTATCTGGCCTGTCTTGAGCTCGGTTCAGCTTCGATTCAAGCTGTCAGCAGCAAATCCGGCTTCGCTCGCTCTACCTGCGAGTCGGTACTTGGCCAACTGCAGACAAAAGGTTTTGTCACTTCATTCCGCAAGAAGCGGACCCGCCACTTCAGCCCCGAAGACCCGAAGAAGCTCGTGGCTCTGGCTCGGGAGAAAGTCAGTCTATTGGAAAGTGCTTTGCCACAATTTTCTGCTCGATACTTCAAGGGCAACGTCCTCCCCACCGTCCGCCTGTACCAAGGTGAGACAGGAGTCCGTACCCCGCTGAAAGAGATTCTTGAAGAGGCGAAGGAGATTGTCGGCTTCGGCTCTGTCGACGATATCTTCAGAAACCTCGAGAATTTCTTCAAGCTATTTACCAAGGAACGAATGAAACGTGGAATTCCGCTCAAGATCATCCTACGCGACACGCCGCTAGCACGCGAAAGGCAGAAGATCGGCATTCAGCAATTACGACAGGTCCGCTTGATACCGGAACAATACAACTGCGCTAGCCTGACTCTCATCTGGAACAACAAAGTGCTCATGTGCTCGCTGCAAGACGAGATCATCGGCCTCGTCATTGAAAGCCGCGAACTCGCCGACAGCCAACGTACCATGTTCAATCTTATTTGGGAGACACTGCCGGGTGGGATGCGAGGGTAAAACCCCTTCTTACAACTTATACTCCCCTATCAAACCCTGAGGACGGTAGAGCATGAGAACGATGAGTAGGAGACCGTACACCACCTGGCGCATCTGCGCAGCAATGTCTGAAGGAAAGCCGACAAAACGCAGGAATTCGGGCAACAAGATGAGAACGACGGCACCAAGCACTGCGCCGCGGTTGTTGGCTAGCCCGCCAAGAATGATGATGGCAAGTATGAAGATCGATTCGTTGAGCGTGAAGGTTGATGGGTCGATAAAGGTAATATAGGAGGCAAACAAAGCCCCGGCGAGGCCCGCCATCACTGCGCCGATCACGAAGATGAGGAGCTTGTACCAAAGCACATGATAGCCGAAGACGCTCACAGCCCTCTCATCCTCGCGGATAGCCTTGAGCACGCGACCGAAGGACGTATTCACGATGAAACGCGAAGCGAGATACACGAGTCCGAGGAGCACAGCCACGAGAAGCAGAAAGCTGAGGTTGCTGCTGAAATGCAGGCCAAAAAGCTCAGGTCTCGGGATGCCTGGAATGCCGAGCGGCCCGCGAGTCAGGCCCTGCCAGTTCAGGAAGATGCTGTAGATGATGATATTGAAGCCGAAGGAGCCAAGCGCGAAGTAGTCGCCATCAAACTTCGACAGCACCACGCCGATGAGGAAGCTCGCCACGATCGTGATGAGCGCACCGACAAGCAACGAGAGAAAGAAATTCATCCCCGTGGTCGTAAGCAGGATGGCTGTGGCGTAGGCGCCGATGCCGTAGAAGGCGGCGTGCGTCACCGAGAGCAGTCCAGAGTAGCCGACCACTAGGTTGAGTGACAATCCGAGGATGCCGTAGATACCGATGAGAATGAGGAGGTGAATCAGATAATCCATACCTCATTAGTATAGCGTATCTAAAAACAATAGTGCTACTTATACGCCTCAAACTTCCCGCCCTTCACAATTTCAATCGTGACCGGAGTATTCTCAGCCGCATGTTCCTTGGTGAAAGCAAATGAACCATTTGGGGTGGTGAACTCGTGACTTTCGAGATAGCTGGACACCTTACTCGGATCTTTCACTGCCGCCACCGCCTCCGCAAGAAGATACACTGCCTCATAAGCACGGTGCGCCGATTTGACAGGCTTAATCTGATACTCAGCTTCAAAGACCTTTGAGAAATCGGCAGTGACAACATCCCAATTCACCACGACAATATTTTCATACAATGACAGATCGACACCCTTCACGGTCTGCATGGTCGCCAAAGCCTCAGTGTAGGTGAACAGTCGCGGAGTGTAGCCAAGCTGACGAGCCTGAGTGAGGAAAGTGAGCGTATCCTGACCGATCATATCGAGAAAGAGCAAGTCAACTTTCTCCTTCTTCAACTTCAAAATGGCTGTGCGGAAGTCATTGCTGCCGATCGCCTTGTAGGTTTCTTCAAAAACAGCCTGTTTGCCATTGGCAACTGCGATCTCGGAGAGCGTCTGGGCGATCTCGGCGCTAAAAGCAGAATCGAAACGGAGAATACCGAGACGGTTATAATTCTCACTACCAAGAAAACCTTCGAAAGCACGGATCATCTTGTCAAAATCGCTCATCATTACGAAACTATGCTCGTTGGTATCAAAACTTCCGGCAATGCGAGGGTTTGAGGGAGAGATCACTGCGGTTGTGCCAGTCTTGGCGAGAGCAAAGATCGGCTGAGTCACAAAATCAAAATTGCTACCGATGATGCCATCGACATGATCGACACTTGTGAGCTTCTGATAGAGGCCAGCGGCAGTCTTGGCGTCAGTCCGATCGTCTTCGATGATCACCTCTATCTGCCGACCATTGATACCACCCTTGGCATTGATCTCTGAGACAGCAAGATCAATCCCCTTCTTGGACATTTCTCCAAAATCTGCCGCAAAACCAGTCATCGAGATAATAGCACCGAGCTTGATCGTGTCTTTACTACCCTCTTTCGACCGATCAGCAATGCCGTAGCCGATCCAAACAACTAACGCGGCGATTAAGACGTATCCGAGGATCTTCTTTGTATTCATGTTCATGGTTGACACATCATAGCAAACAGGTACTATTTGTATACTATTCGGCGAAAAGCGAATATCTTTATGAAACAAGACTTTCTGGACATTTTTGGACTATCGAACAAGTCAAAGGCGGTCCTTACCGACATTATTAGCAATGGGGTGTCTTCCGTTGCTGATATCGCAGGAAGACTCAACATGCCAAAATCCTCGGTGTACGATGCGATCGGTCCCCTCCTCACCCAAAGTCTCATTAATGAGTACAGCGCTGATCACGGAAAGACCTTTGGCGTATCCGACAGCAGCCAACTTACTCGTGCACACAGCGAGAAGATCGCTGAGCTGCAGCAAGCACAAGCCTCCTTGCTCTCATTTATCCAATCAAATCATAAAAATGACGGCTCAGTACAACCAAAAATAAAATTTTATTCCGGAACACTCGGCGTCAAGCAAGCCTTCCGTGATATGCCTTGGACGAAAGAGCATACTGAAACCTACCTCCTCTGGCCAGTGAAAGACATGTTGGATAGCCTTGGTGAAGAATTCCTCAAGTGGCACGGCACTCAACGCTTTAAATACAATGTAGTCATCAATGTTGTCGAAAAGCATGAAGACCGAGCCCTACAGAGCAAGGAGCATGAGTGGCTTAAGAACGATTTCGAGACAAACCTCGTACGAATCCGATATCTACCGAAGGGCGTTGACCTGAAAATGAGCTTCTGGCTCTATGGCAACAAGTGCTTGTTTGCCAGCGGTGGAAAAGAGAAAGTTGCCTTCACCGTTCATAGCAAAGAATTCTGCGAGATGATGAAGCTCCTCTGGCAAAGTTCCTGGGAGCAGTCGTTGGCATAGCCGCGGGACGCCTGTAAGACAGAACTACTTCCTCAAAATCCCCTGCGGTCGAAAAAGCAGGAAGAGAATAAGCACGACAAAGGCGATGGCGTCTTTCCACTCGCCGGAGATCTTCCAGATGCCGAAGTTTTCCACAAAACCGAGTAGGAATGCGCCGAGTACGCCGCCGTAGATATTGCCTATGCCGCCGATGATCGAGGCGATCACACCCTTCAGCAAGAGCGACATACCCATGGTCGGCTCAATGCCCGTATCAAAACCGATGAGAATGCCGGCGAGACCCGCGATGGCGGAACCGATGAGGAACACTTTGCCAACGACCTTGTCGGTGTTGATGCCGACGATCTTCGAGACATCTTCATCATCGCCCACTGCTCGCACAGCGCGACCAAACATCGTTTTCTTGAGAACCAGTGCAAGGCCGGCCATAATGACCAAATCCGAGACGAGAATGATGAGTTGGATCTCCGTGATGACTCCTCCGGCAATGTCGTACACTCGCTGTGCCGAAGCGTTCTGCGAAAGTGTTTGGAATTGGCTAGTGAAAAGGATGGCAATGATAGCCTGAACCGCCGTGAAAGCGCCGAGAGAAGCCACCATGAGCACCATGCTGGAAGATTTGCGTGCACGGAGAGGGCGATAGACGAGGAAATTAATAGCTCCGCCGACCAGCGCCGCGATGACCACGCCGAGGAGCACCGCCAGCCACAGGTCGAGACCGAGCATCTTGTAGAAATAGAAGACGCCGTAGCCGCCTACCGCCGTGAGCGCACCGTAGCCGAGATCGAAGAACTTCACCGTGCCGAAGATGAGGTTAAAGCCGAGCGCCAAAAGCGAATAGATCGCTCCGGCAATGATGCTGTTCAAGATGAGTTGCGGGAGGATGTCCATGGTATTTCGTCTGAGTTCGTCCCTTTAGTATAGCAAAAAACCGCCCAGAAGGAGCGGTGTTTTGCTTTGTTAAAACAAACCTATTATTTTACTTGCTCAACCTTTCCTCCACGAATCACTTCCAAAGAGTGGGCACTTGCTCGGTCACCATTGGCCTGCATGGTAATGCTACCCGATGCACCTTGCCAATCCTTCACCGTCCTCAACCACTGAGCGATCTTGGTGCCGTCGTTACCAACAGCGAGGATCGCGTCGCGAACCATATAGACTGCATCATACTCAGTCTGAGCATAGGACTGATACGGAAGATCGGTTGCGTATTTAGTCTTGTAGTCGGAGACCATCTTGGCAAACTTAGGATTCGATGGATCGATACCAAACTCAGCAGTGAGCGTGCCCTCTAGAAGAGCTGCGTTTCGAGTGAGTAGATCTGGCATGCCGGCAAGCACATCGTTGCCGATGAGTGCGACCTTCCACTTTGAATCCTGGAGCTGCTTGAGGATCTTCTCAAAGACAGCTGGTGTCTGCGTATCGATGAAGAGCGCATCGGGATTCTGAGACTTCAACTTCGCAATAGCTGAACGAAAATCGCTAGTTGGAGTTGGAAACTCTTCTTTCACTACCGCACCACCAAGAGCGGTGAATTTTTCCGAGAAAGCCTTATATATACCAAAGGAGTAGTCGGTTTGCTCCTGAAGCATCGCTACCTTCTTCCAACCCTTAGCATAAGCAGCCTCAGCAAGTACTGAACCTTGAGCAGAGTCAGACGGATAGTTTCTTACGAAATAAGGACTCTTACCCGTGAGGTCTGGGCTGCTAGAACCTGGAGAAAAAAGTGTCACCTTGCCCTGCTCGGCAACAGGCACTGAAGCGAGTGACTCACCGCTACAGAAACCACCGATGATTACCTGCACCTTATCGACATTCACGAGCTTCTGAGCTGCACTTGCCGCATAAGGACCGCTACACTTTCCGTCCTCGTACACGACCTCTATCTGTCGACCGTTTATGCCACCAGCGGCGTTGATTTCTTCCACGGCCATAGCCACCATATTTCTAGCTGGCTCGCCATACACCGCAGCATCTCCCGAGAGAGGGGCGATGAACCCAATCTTGATCGCGCTCGTATCAGAAGCTCCTTTACCACCAAAGAACCAGACGCCGAGTACTATGACGACGACTACCAAGATACCTTTCCATGCATTACTACTCATGTTGTATATGTTATTAAAATAAAAAATAAACTACTTCTATTCTACTCCCAATAGGGGTATTATTGCACGCCTATTTATTTTGTCAATCTTTTTCGTCATTTTTCTGTCGTTTTTACCTTGTTTTTAAAGAGGAAATAGCATCATCTTATATTTTTGTGGAAACTAATTGACACAATTATCCCTTTGCGCTACAATGCCAATCACCATGAGTACCCAAAACGAACAGCTCAGAACCACCCTCCAAACCGTCGGCTTCAGCGAGAAGGAGTCGGTCGTATATATGGCGCTCCTCGAGCTCGGCAAGGGTACCGTCTCCGAGATCTCTCGTCGTGCGGGGATCAACCGCACTACCGGCTACGACATCCTCGCCTCCCTCGTTACCAAAGGAGTGGTCAATGCCTCAGGCAAGGAACCAAAACAGGAGTACTCTGCCGAGTCGCCCGACACG
>CAZRTH010000012.1:0-20269 GCA_964602975.1 uncultured Candidatus Saccharibacteria bacterium
TGACCTTGCCCTCGAAATCCTTGAACGGACCGTCGGCGATAATGACTGCATCCTCGAGTGCGAGGTCGATGTTGTGCATTACATTGTCGGAATTCATGCGCTTGAAGAGCATTTCAACTTCCGCCTTCTCCAATGGTACTGGATACACGCCGGAGCCAACGAAACCAGTCACACGAGGAGTGTTGCGCACCACATACCATGAGTCGTCGGTGACGATCATGTCCACGAGAATGTATCCGGGGTAGATCTTCTCTTCCTCCTCGACACGCTTCCCCGCCTTCACCTTGATCATTTTCTCGGTCGGCACGAGCACGTTGAAGATCTTGTTCTCCATACCAAGAGACTCGATACGCTGCTTGAGATTTCGCGCCACGGCGTTCTCATACCCCGCGTAGGTGTGGATGGCGTACCAATTTCGCTCTTCCTTGAGTTTTTGTTTCGACATGGTGAAGGATCGTGATGAATAAAATAATTGAGAGAGATGAGGCGCTTTTACTGAACAAACAAATACTTCATTGCGAGTGCGAACGCGGAATCAAACACCCCGAGTAGCACGCCAACAATGATAGAGATCGCTATCACGATGACGCTGTAGACCACCGCTTGCCGGCGAGTCGGCCAGCTCACGTGCGCCATTTCCGAACGGGTTTCTTTGATGTATTCGGTGAGTTTCATAGAAGGGGTTGTTCGCTTAGTAAAAAAGGCCGCCTCGGCCTCGTTTACTATAGTACTCCTTTTGGAACGCTGCGTCAACAGCACCAAAAGAACGGCCTATTTGTTACTTTATTTCGTAGGTGATGGTCACCTCGGTGGTGGTCTTGTTCTGGCCGACCGGCAATTCCGGCGCGGGCGCTCCGCCCGCGCCGCCAACAGAGTCCATCGCCATTCCCTTGCTGTAATACATTGGGTAATAGCCACCCGATTCAGAGAAGCTTACGATCTTGCCGAGAGATACTCCGAGGTCTCGAGCGAGAGTCTCCGCTTTTCGCTTTGCGTCTTCGATCGCATTCTTTCGGGCAGCTGCTTTGGTCGCATCCTCATCTTCAACAGTGAAGTTTAGACCGCTCAAGTTGGTGACCTTTCGATTGCCGATCTCAGCGAGGATCTTTCCGGCATCCTCCACCTTTCGGATCTTCACCTGGAAGGAGCTGGTCACGTTGTAGCCGACGAAGTATCGATTGTCTGTCTGCTTGCAGCTCGCCTCGTCATAGCAAACTACCGGCCGAGAGTTGTATTCGTAGTGAGGGTAGATCTGATAGTTGGTGGTCTTGATGTCGGCCTCCTTGATCCCAGCCTCTTTTAGATACGCGAGGATGTCATTAGAGCGCTTGGTGACATTTTCCTGAGCTTCGGAAACAGTCTTCGCTTCAAAGCTAACATCGTACGATACAGTAGCGATATCCGGTATCGCGTAGGCATCGCCCGACCCTGTCACAGTGATCTGGCTTTGGCTCGGCGTACGGCCGATATTGGCAGCGGTCTTCACCTCGGTGATGACACGCGTCAAAAGGTAGAGCGAGCCGAGAAGGAGGATGAGGCAAACAGCGTTAAAAAGTCGTTTTGTTTGTACTTCGGTGAGTGAAAAGTTCATATATTTTGACAGGTTAATTAGTAATGGACCCCCATTATACCATTTACCTGACGTCTTGCTCGATTATTCGTAACGCAGGGCCTCCATCGGGCTCTTGCGGGCGGCCTGTTTGGCCGGATAAATGCCGAAAACGAGGCCGATAATGCCCGAAACGACGATGCCAAGGAAGGCCCCGAAGAATGGAAATTGGAAGCTCCAATCGAGTCCGACAAAATTGGTCAGAACAAAAGCGCATATCACCGAGAGTGTCCCGCCGATAATGATGCCCGCCACGCCGCCGGTGCCGGTAAGAAGCACGGCTTCGAGCAGAAATTGCATCAAAATCTCGCGCTCGGTCGCCCCGATCGATTTTCGCAGACCGATCTCGCGAGTGCGCTCGGTGACAGAGACGAGCATGATGTTCATGATGCCGATACCGCCCACCACCAGAGAGATAGCAGCCACCGCTGAGAGGAATAGCGTGAGCACTTGAGTGATCAACCCGAGCCGAGCTGCGAGATCTTCCTGAGTCTGCACGAAAAAGTCGTCTTTATCCGGATCGGTGATCTTGTGAATCTCACGCAGGGTGGTTTTGATATCGTCGACCGTTTGCGAGATGGTCTCCTGTTGGGTGGCTTGGGCAATGAATCGATGGAAATATTTAATACCGAGCACATACTGCTGAGCGGTGGTGTATGGCACGATCACCGCTTCGTCGAAATTGAAAAATGACACCTGCCCTTTCGATGGCATGATGCCGATGACTCGGAAGTTTCGGTCTTTGATCTTTATTTTTTCACCCAAGGCCGGACCATCGCCGAAGAGCTGCTCTTTCACTTTTGAACCGATCACCACCACGTCGGCGCGGGCACGCACTTCTTCATCGCCAAAAAATTCGCCTTCCGAAACGGTGAGGTCGAACAGCTCCTGAATCAATGGGGATACTCCGAAAATGGTCGGTCGATATGTCTCACTGCCATACGACGCGCTCACGCCAGTGAAAAGGAGCGGCATCACGCCGTCGAGAGTGGGCACGTTTTCTTTTTTCTGGAGCAGCTCGAGGTCGCGTATTTTGAGAGAGTCGCTAAATACTTGGGCGGCATCGGACGGACCTTTCGGTTCTCGACCAGGGATTACCACGATAGTCTTCGATCCCATGCCCTGCACTTGGTTCAAGATGAGCTGCTGAGCGCCCTGCCCGAGCGACATGATGAGAATGATAGCGGCAATACCGATGACGATGCCGAGGATGGTCAAAAAAGAACGAGATTTGTTCGTTTTGAGTCCGGTGACTGCGGTTTTGAGGCTGTAGGTGAAGATCATGTTGGTTGGGTGCGTGGCACGGGATTATTTCTCGTATCCGTCTCCGGCGCGGCGCTGCTTGGAGACCTTGGTATCGCTTTCGATGCCGCCATCCATCACTCGAATGATGCGTTGCGCGTGCTCGGCGGTAGTGGTCTCGTGAGTAATGAGAATGATGGTGTGTCCATGCTTCTCATTCAGGTCTTGGATAGTCTTGATGACCATGCGGCCGGATTTTGAGTCGAGGTTGCCGGTCGGTTCGTCGGCAAAGATCACCGATGGGTCGAGCACTAGGGCGCGGGCTATCGCCACGCGCTGTTTCTCGCCGCCGGAAAGCTGGGACGGCTCGTGCTCCAGCCGGTGTAGCATGCCGACAGACTCCAGCGCCTTTTTCGCCATCGCGTCCCAGCTTTCCGGCGGCACATCCGAATAGAGAAGCGGTAGCTTCACATTTTCCAAGACGGTCGTGCGTGGCAACAAATTAAACGCTTGGAAAATGAAACCCATTTTTGCGTTGCGGATCTTCGACACTTCCTCCGATCCATACTCCTTCACATTTTTTCCGTCAAAGCGATAGTCTCCGCTCGTATGTTCGTCGAGGAAACCAAGAATGTGCAACAAAGTGGATTTGCCCGATCCGGAAGGGCCCATGATCGCCACAAATTCCCCTTTCTTCACCTCAAAAGTGACGTCATGCAACGCCGGCGTCTCCACTCCTTCATTGGAGTATACTTTGCTTACTTTTTTTACTTCGATCAATGACATGGAAGCCTACTCTGCCGATTACCGTCCCGATGAAGTCACCACGACATCGCCCTCGCTAAGGCCGGAGAGGATCTGTGTGTTCCCCTCCCCGTCTTTTATGCCGATCTCCACGGGCTTTTCAATCACACTCTTGCCGCCATCGCTCAGCTTTACGAAATGCCGGCCCTCCTTGGCATAGATTGCCCGAGACGGCACTATCAATGCGCCCTTGGCCTCGGCAGTGATCACATCTGTATTGGCTGTCATTCCGGAACGGATGCGCTCATCCTGCTTCACGAAATTGAGAGTGATCTTGTAGGTAGGAACACCTTCGATGATAACCTCAGCCGGATCGATCGAGACCACGACAGCGTCAAAATGCACGTCTTGATATGCATCAAGAGTAACGTCGGCTTTGTTGCCCACCTTGATATCGGCAATGTCCGATTCAGCGACACTCGCCTCAATCTTGTACACTCCCTGCGACATCACGGTCATTGCCACGGTATTGGCCGGAACGATCTCGCCAACTTCTACATTTTTGGCAGTAACGGTTCCTTTGATCGGCGATCGGAGGATAGTCTTTTCTAGGGCGGCATATGCAGCGGATTCGGTGCCCACCGCTTGCTCTACATTCGCCTCCTGAGCACGAATATCTTCGGCACGGGCAGGAGCTTTTGCCTGATCATATTGTGATTGTTTCAAAGCGAGCGTCGCTTCAGCGGTGCGAAGCGCTTGTTCAGCAGAAGTGATCGCCGCCTGTTGTGTGAGGATAGCCGTACGTGCAGCAAGAATGGTGGCTTTGTATGTGTCGATCGTTGTCTGGCTCAAACCTGCTCCGGAGGTGAGGCCGTTGATCGCTTGCGCGATGAGATCTGCTAGATTTTTCACCACCGCAAGCTGTTTTTTCGCGCTCTCAAAGTAGGTTGGAAAATCGACCTTCTCGAGCTCGGTCGGCATCTGCAAAAGAGAATCTTTCCATGCTGCCAAACTTTCATCGAGTCCGAGACGAGCATTTTGAATGGAAGCTCTCAACTGACTATCGGCCTGTGGATTGAATTGCGGCGAAGCGCTGCGAGGATTGCTGAAAAAGCTGTCGATTTTGTTGTGAAGCGCGTCATCGGCGTTGGTTTGTGCCGACGTGAGAGCATCGACTGAAGAGCGGCGTTCATCGTCGAGAGAAACCTTGGCATTCTGCAGTTGAACCTCGGCGACCCGGAGATCCGCAGCCGAACTGCCTGCCTTGAGCGCGTCGAGCTTCGCCTGTTGCGCCTTTACCGTGGCTTGAGTCTGCTGAAGTTGGGCATACAAATCGGCATTTTCCAGCGAAACCAGCGCGGCGCCGGGCGCGACCTCTTCACCTATCTGGTGATAGATGCGACTCACTCGGCCAGATTTTTCAAATGCGAGCGCGACGCTCGAAGCGGATTTCACCCTGCCGGTGACGCTCACTTTTTGGGCAATGTCCTTTTTCACCACAGTGAAAGTAGCTCCGGAAACAGGATTTTTTCTGCCAGTCAGCAGCAAAACTCCGAGCACCAACACGATCGCGGCGACGGGAAGATATACCTTTGGTTTTTTCAGGGATGCAAGATAATTCATTGAGGTGTTATTGAGATCTATTCGGATATATTAGGATATGAGAGCCTTCTCCACTTGAGCTTCTAACGCTTCCATCGTGCCGTTGTTCATAAATACCACATCCGCAAGCGCGATACATGCCGCTAGGTCGCCCTTGGTCGGATCATTCGGATTCATCTCGGCTTTTTCTTGAGCGACGAAGCGTTCGAAAGTGATCTGATCCAATTCGGTTTTTCTCGAAGTGACTCTCTGATATCGGATGTGCGGATCAGCGTCGACTCCAAACACACGACTGCCGGGAATACTTCGGATGAACTTGACCTCGCCAACACTGCGAAGCGACTCCATCACGGCATTCTTCCCCTGTTTCTGTGCATCGGCGGCACGGCGGCACAATTCTTTGGCGATATAGTCTGGACCGTACGTGGTGCGCAGATCATTCGCGACCAGCGTGGTGTTCTCTCTCATCACCTCCAAACCGCGCTTTATCACTTCTTCAAGGATGAGTGCTCGAGCGGAAAAATGAATAAACCCTTTTTGCTGCACAAGATAGTCCACTACCGTGCCTTTGCCGGCACCGATCGTTCCGGTAATTCCTATGATCATCGTCCCAAAGTGTACCAGAAATGCTCCCCTTTTTCTACTTTTTCTCTACATGCCGCTTCGGCACCAAGCCTTTCAAAGCACGGGCCAAGCGTATCTCGAGATAGGAGATATTTGGACCGAGCTTTTTCTTTGCCGGAGCGAGAAAAATGCCCTCGGACTCTTCCAAGATCTCATCAAAAGCTTTTTCCATCTTCGCCCAATGAGTTTTTGAAATATCTTTGCGTAAATAGGCGATGTCAATCTCATACTCCTCTTCGATCAATTTTTCGATGTGATCGATGATCGTTTCAGCGGTCAGCCGTCGTTCACGAGCGATGTCGGCGAGCGGCATTTTCTTTTCGATGAGAATTGCTGTTTCTTCGTGTGAAGATAGTTTGGACGCCTTCTTCCCCGCCAGGCGCTCGGGTACGCAATGATCAAGAAAGTCTTTCTGCTCGCTGGCGAGCTTTTCCGGAGACATCCCCCGCAGCTTCTCCTCCGCTCGGCGCGACGCCTCGCGGAGCTCCCCATCGAATTGCAAAACCTCCTGATTCACCTCCAGTGCCTTCGCGTTCAGTCCGAGAATCCGCAAGCCGTTCAAGCTCCGCACTCGAGAGAGCGCCACATAGCCCATCCCAGGCTCAAATGCCTTCGACAGGTCCATTTCCGCCGCATCGAGGCTCATCCCCTGGCTTTTATGCACCGTGATCGCCCATGCCAATCGGAGCGGGTACTGTAACAACTCGGCTTTCACCTTGCCATCCTCCTCGATCGTCCACGAGGCGCGGACGATCGCCACCCGCTTGCCGCTCGCAAGACGGATGACAGGATCCTGACCCGATCCGCACGAAGCCACGATACCGAGAGAGCCGTTCACGTAGCCTTCCTCAAAATTATTTTTCACGCACATTACGCGGGCGCCGACTTTGAGCTTCAACACTTCTTGGGCGAGGCAGGACTTTTTCAGAGCCTCCACGATGAACGGCTTCCCTTTTGCTTCCATCATATATTCCGCTGAAGAAGCCTCTTCGAGCTTTTCGAGCTCTCTTACATTGATCGCGTCCACGTCTTCATTGTGCGTGTACAAGCGAGTCGGCTCGGCGCTCAATACTTTTTTGTGCGGATGCGAATGCTTCTCGAGCATCTTCCTCGTCTCGGTGGACACCTCGCCCGAACGGATCTCGTTCAACAGGCCGATCGCTTCCGGGTCATTTTGTCGAAATTGCTCCTCCAAATAACAGATCGTGAAATCGCCGTTCTGCCACGCATCGGATCGATATACAAATAGTGACTCCGGCTCACCAGCTCGAGACACCGGCGGCAGCTGAAAGAAATCTCCGCAGAGCACTACCTGCACTCCGCCAAATGGGTCGTCGACTTTTTTCATTGTCCGAAGCACTTGGTCGACAAGATCGAGACGGAAATGATGCAGCATCGAGACCTCGTCGATGATCAACACCTTCACCTGAGCGAAGCGTTTTGCCAAATACGGCTTTTCGCGCATCGCTTCGATATCGTATTCGGAGAGATATGAATGTACGCCAATGCCCGACCACGAATGAATGGTCACCCCGCCCATGTGCGTGGCAGCAATACCCGTGGAAGCAGTGACCCCGATATCGACGCCACGCGCACGTAAATATGCAATGTATGAATTGATCAGATGCGTCTTGCCACTGCCGGCAGCACCGGTGACAAATACATTCCTCCCTGTCTTCAAGAGTTCCAATGCCTGAGCTTGCTTCATCCCTGTATCTTACGCTAACGGCAGCGCGATAGAAAATACCGAGCCGCGACCTTCCCCTTCCGATCGGACAGAGACCTCGCCGCCGTGCTTTTGCACCACCTCCTTGGCCATGAATAGATCGATGCCCAGACCCTCCGTGTCGATGCGCATCGCCTTTGGCGTTCGGAAGAATTTGTTGAACACTCGGCCAATGTCGTCTTTCGAAATGCCCATGCCGGTATCGGAAACAGATACTTTCACCATGCGATCGTCGTGCCCGAAAGAAATCGCCACCTCGCCTCCTGCCGGCGTGTATTTGATCGCATTGTCGATGAAGATCTCGAGGGCGTAGGCGATCTTTGCTCGATTCACCGATACTGCAGGAAAGACTCTGCCACCAGACGCGTCCTGGAAAGTGACGTTCAGCTTCTTTTCTTTCGCGCGACGCTCGTATTCGGCAAACACCTCCTTCGCCAAAACATCCAGCTGTATCCGTTCGACATTCACCGCGTCGCGATCCGTCGCGGAATCGGAAAGATTCACCAGCAAGTTGGTGAGATCCACGAGGCGCTGCACGGCGGTCTGGATCATCTTCACGTTCTCACGCTGTTCAGTCGGCAGATTCGCCTGAGAAAGACTGTCGGCAGACCATTTGATGTACGTGAGCGGCGTGCGGAATTTGTGCGTCACCACGTTGATGAAGCCGTATTTCAAAAAGTCGGTTTCGCGCAGCTTGTTCCACACAAAGAATCCGATCGATACGCCGACCACCGAAGATGCGAGCGGAAAGGCCCAGACAGGAAAGGCTGGCACCGCTGCCACGATCTGATTGTTGGCATAATTGAGAATACTGATGAGCACGCCCACCCCGCCGACGGTGATCGAATACAGAAACGCTTGCTTTCCAATGACGCGAATATCCATGAGCTCGTACTTGAGAATGGCATAGGCAAAAGGAACAGTGAAAAATGGTACGAAGAAGATCGACCAGATCGGGTTCACAGCCACATCGAAGACGAGCGGCACTGCCGTGATGCCGAAGGAATAGCCGAGCAACAGAGCCATGAAAAGATACTTGAGTCGGTTCTGCATTGCCGGATCGGCGACGCGATACGCCTGCGCCATGCGAAACAAAAAGTACGCCGGGATGAGGAAGTTTGAGATACATTCCATCAGCCAGTACAGGTTGCCGGCTACGTAATAGTTTGGGAAATAGAGCTTTGATTCCGAAGGCAGCAAAAAGGAATCCGGGAAAACGAGAAAGACTGCGAGAAGGAGGATCGAGATGCTGTAGAAGAAAGCGAGCACCTTTTTCTCCTTCTCAGCGCGGCCGATCATCGCGAAGATGCAGTGAGCAAAGAATGGCGAGATGAGCAACACAGAGGACGTGAACATCAGCGCTGTGCGCGAGAGATACGGATCGGAAACGTTTACGCCGATCACGTGGGCAATGGTGAAAACAGCCACCGCCAAGAACGCCAAAATGATCTTGCGGTTGGCGAGCGTTCGATGATCCTTTACATAGACAGAAATTGCGAGGCCGACAACAAGAATAGAGGAAAGGACATATCCGGCATTATGTACAAAGAGAGAAACAGCGGGCATTTGTAGTATTATACCGCATTTCCTTTGCAGCTGAGACTACTACTTCTCCAGGATCTTCTTCAGATCGAACGAATGTATCGAGACATTTTCCACCTCGTCGAGAACCTTGCCGTGCTCAAGCAACGTAAGTGTTCGAATGATTCCTCCGTGCGCAACAAGTAAAGCTTCGTGATCAGCATGTTTACCTAAAATATCACCGAGAAATGCCCTGAGGCGAGCCTTTACATCTTCAACGGATTCTCCTTCCGGACGATAATCAAATGTCATACCCCTGTATTGTTCTTTCAGACTTTTTCCATCCTTCATCTCGCTCCAGCCCCTCCCTGCCAACGAACCGAAATTCACCTCCCTGATATGATCGTGGTATGTGATCGGAAGCTTCAGTTCAGCGTTGATGATGTCGGCTGTCTGTCGGGTGCGTGAAAGCGTCGAAGCATAGATACGCTTCACTGTTTTGGGTACCAAGGCGATAGCGGCGCGTGCTTGTTCGACACCTTCGGGTGCCAAGGGCTCATCGATCTGCCCGTTTATCCGCTTCTCTTTGTTGAGCCTTGTGAGGCCGTGTCTGATGACGTAAATTTTCATGGGGTGGCCAGAGAGAATTGAACTCTCGACGCAGGTTCCACAAACCCGAGTTTTACCACTAAACTATGGCCACCATATACCGAAATTGTCATTATGCCACCTACTTATACGCCGGCGGCTTCTCCTTTATACCAGATAAGTGGTTGGAAAGTCGAGCGAGGGCGTAGAGCAGGCTGGAGAGGCGGTTGAGGTATGCGAGGGTTGGAGCGCCCACTTTCACCTTCCCTTCCTCAGCCACGGCCACCACCCGACGTTCGGCGCGGCGAGCCAGCGTGCGAGCAACATCAAAACTGGCGGCAAGCTCGGTCCCGCCAGAGATGAAAAAGGTCTTGATCGGCGGCATGAGCTTCTCAGCTTCGTTGATAAGCGTCTCGGCTTCGCGAACCTTCTCTTCGGTCATCTGCATCGGGAAACCAGCGACCTCGGCTTGGATCATGAAAAGAGTTTCTTGAACGCCGTGAACGATTGATTCGAATGAACGGCCGCAAAGCTGAAAGGGCTCACCGCTCTTCCCCGCCTCTCCAGACCTCACCTTCACAATACCGAGAAAAGAGTTGATCTCATCCAGAGAACCGAGCGCCTCAGCCACAGCAGAACTTTTCGAGATGCGTTGGTCGCAGCCGTATGTTTTGGTGGTGCCTTTGTCTCCTTTTCCGGTGTACAACATTGAGGTTGGTATTGGGGTTAATTGCGAATCTTCATTTTATATCACCCGCGCTGCTAGACCGATAATGACGATGCCAACAAAATTGAAGGCAAAGGACAACGGTATGAAACGACGGATCTTCATGTGCGATATGCCGAGCAAGCCGATACCGAGCTCATCCGGCAACGGTGAGGCGATGATCATGCCGCCGAGAAAAAAAGTGGCCCAGCGAAAAGAACGGCGGCGAAAGATCGCCTTCACGCGCTTCCCTGTGCCATTGTGAGACATGGCTTCTAGCAAATGCTCGGAAAATCGGTCTCGAACAAAATGAAACATCAGTAAGTCGCCGACCGTCGCTCCGATCGCTCCCAAAAACGCGGTCGGCAGGATCGAGTTGATCTCGGAGATCTGTCCCAACGCCACGATGGCCGGAGCGGTGGTGAAGATCGAAGTGAAGAAGAGTCCTGAGATGAGGCTACCGAGGTACTGCCACTTTTGGGTCGACTCAATAAGGTCAACAAGCACTCCCGTCTTCACAAACACCACTGCCAAAATAATACTCGCCGCCAAGATAAGAATATCGTGAAAAAGGAGCTTGTTTTTCATTTCGTTTAGTGGAGTAATTATACACCACCGAAATGTCTCTGTTGTGCGCGGGACAGGACTTGAACCTGCACGCCGGTAAAGGCGCTACCACCTCAAGGTAGTGCGTCTGCCAATTTCGCCACCCGCGCATTCATTGGCCACTATACCGAAAATCCTCTTGATTTTCAAGTATTTCCTGAAAATCGGCATTCTTAAGGTTCTACGGTGCGAGAGGCGGTGGCGCAAGTGTTTTGGAGTACCCGCGGATTTTGCATACTTTCTTCATACTTTCGTATGCAAAATCCGCGGGTAGGTGAAAATGTCGGCGGACACCCCTCTTACCTCCCCTCCGCCATTTGCTTCAATAGATCCGAGCGCTGAGCTTCGCTGACCGGAGCAGGCTCTTCTTTCTTAGGAGCGGTCGCGGAATTGGTAGTTGTCTTTGCGGCTGGAGCCGAAGCTGGATTCACCATGTTGTTCAACAATGTCTGCTTTTGAGTATCGGTGAGAGATGCCGCAGGACGATCTGCCATCTTTTTCAATAACTGCTCTTTGCTCGGCAACAAAATACTGTTCGTCTCATCTCGATCCATCGCAAACCAAGCGACCAACCCACTTGCCACGATCAACACAACAGCCACTTCAAGCACCACCAACCAGCCTTTTCGGCTCGCCTTCGGCTCCGCAGGGAGAGAAAATTGCGCCATAGGATTGAGAACATCCGCCATGCAATACATTATATAACAAAAACTCCCCTGTCGGGGAGCCTCTGTGCATAGCGCACCCGCATTGCGCCTGTATTTAAGGTATTAGGCTTTTTTCTCTGAAATAGCTGCGACGGCAGGAGTCTTTGTTGCTGACGCTGTCGCTGATGATGCCGCGGTTTCTGCGAGTGCTTCGTCGTTTGATGATCGCACCTTTCGCATCTGCTTGTTGATCTCCTTGGTCGCCTTTTCTCGAATATGATAGAGCTTTGCTCGTCGAACCTTGGCTCGCTTGGTCACTTCGAGGCTGTCGATGTTTGGAGAGTAAAGAGGAAACACTCGCTCCACGCCAACGCCGCTGGCAACCTTTCGAACAGTGAAAGTCGCACCTGAATCAGAGCCGTGCTTTCGCGCGAGCACCAGACCCTCGAATGCCTGAAGGCGGATCTTGCCTTTTTCCTTGATCTTCTGAGTCACCTTGACGGTGTCGCCGGCGCGCATGTCCCAAGTCTTTCGCTTGGCCATATCCACCGGAGAAACGGTAATTCCTTTGATTTCCATAGTAGGGCTTAATCTAACACAGGCCTCATTTTTTGGCAACTTCAGCCTTCTGGGCCGCAAATATCGCTTCCGCACGCTTGAAATCCTCCGGCAAGGGCGCAGTGATGGAGACCTTTTTGCCCTTCAGATCGGTGAATTCGAATTGAAAAGCGTGTAGGGCGAGGCGCTCAAAGCCGAGAGCGTGGGGGAATTTCTTGACCAAATTTTCGGTATACAGGCCATCTTCCACGAGCGGATGATTGACCGCCTTCATGTGGACGCGGATCTGATGCGTGCGGCCGGTGAGTGGGCGTGCTTCGATGTAGGTGAAATCGCCGAGCGGAATCTCTGGACCGACGCCTGGGACGTTGCGGACCCTGCCAAGCACCTGATATCGCGTGCTCGCCTCGCGCATCTCGCCTCGCACGCCGCGTTGCGCTGTCCATCGACGAAAATCGCTACGAGAACGGCCGATCGGTCGGTCGATCTGTGCTGAATCGGCCTTCACCAATCCGTATACAAAGGCGCGGTAGATCTTTTTGGTGGTTCGGCTCTGAAACTGCTCCTTTGCATGCAAAAAGGCTTCTTGCGTCTTGGCGAGGAGCAACACGCCGGATGTGTCTCGGTCGAGTCGATGCACGATGCCAGGGCGAGGCAATTCTGTACCGTCCGCGAGGGTGATCGGCTCCCCCACCTTCTTCATCTTCGGATATTTGGCGAGGATCCAATCCACCAATGTTGGCTCTTCTGTTCGCCCATCCGCATGCACGACAAGACCCGCCGGCTTGTTGATGACCAGATAATGCGTGTCCTCGTGGAGGATGGGGATTTCCATATGCAACCCCATACTGTCAGAACTTGCCAGCGATGTCCATATCGTGTAGGCTGAGGTGGCGATAATCTGGCAAACAATCTCGCAAAACATGCGCCCTTAGCTCAGTTGGTAGAGCGGCGAATTTACACTTCGAAGGTCGGGGGTTCGAGTCCCTCAGGGCGCACAGAATAAAAAAAGAGTCTCTGAATAGAGACTCTTTTTTTATTCCTGTCCTAGGGACGAGAAAGCTGGAGCGAATGTCGAGCTAGCAAGCGAGACCGCGAGGCGGGGTCGCGAGCTCGCGACGATAGGAGTGAGACTTGTGACCGAGTCCCGAAATAGCGATATATTAAGCCCTATTTTATACTTGACAAAATAGATATAAGCATGCTATAATACATTCAGCTTTTGGTCATTGAAATACGTCCCAGCGGACTTAAAAACTGGCCTCGCTTCAGTTGGAGCAGCATCTTGCACGCCTCCCCTCTCGTGAGGAAGAGGTGCTCAAGAAAACTGCTCCGACAGTACACAATGGAGCGAGCCAGTCACATGGGTGGGGTTTATCCTACATTGTGAGCTAGTCCGCGAGACTGCAGAAAACCTGCACATGAAAACAAACATCATCGCAACAAACACGGTTAGCCTCAGCAACGGGTTCCAGTGCGGCCAGTGGGTCAAGTTCTTGACCCACCCCGACGGTGGGAAATGGGAAGTGGCCACCTCCAAAAGCACCGGTGAGTGCACCTGGACCGACGACGAGTCGGTTGTGGGTATGGAAGTCACACTCGAAGGTAAGGGGTTGGTCGGCGGATTCCACGGGGTTTCCGCTCACACCTCCCAGACCACCCTCACCGGTTTCTTCGGCTTCACCTACGAGGAACTCGCAGGCCCCGCTCCGGAAAAAGGCTACACGTGCGAAATGCATGGGGCCCACGCCGAAGACTGGACGCCGGTCGAGACTTTGGCCGACTACCTAGTGGCACGGTTCGTGAACAACTCGTTCACCCCCTGGTCCTCAATGAAGGACGGTGTTCACAAGATGCCGTATGCTTGGGGCGATCAGCCCGCGGACAGCTATGCCTTGGTGATCAACCACGAATTGGTCGACTCGGTGACTGGGTGCGGAGACAATACTCCCCACCTGACAGAGTCGGAGGAAAAATGCCTCGCTGAGCGCAAGCTCTTCACCTCCTCCCCGCGCGGAGACATCGAACGGGAGCAGCAAGAATGCAACGAGCGCAACAATGCTGCCCTTAAGCTCGGCTGGTCCGAACAGTGGCGCGAAGTCGCAAACCACATTCGCTCCTGCTACAAGATGGGGCAAAATCCTCTCCCGACGCTTCGCAAGAAGTTTAGCGGAAAGTGGACCTATCACCAAGCCGGCAGTGTTCTGGAAGAGTGCGTGGTCGGCGAAATCCGTTTCACTGCCCTGTCGCAGAGCGAAAACGAGATTGCCGAAATCGAAGGCGAATGCCCCGGTTTCTGGTGCAATGTGTGGGGTCGCTGGCAGGTCGGCTACATCCCCGCAACCAAATAGAAAAGCCCTCAGAGATGGGTTTCATCTCTACCCCCAAGCAACATGGCTTGGGGGTTTATTATTTTATACCACCCCATCACACTATCTTTTGATCAACCTCTTGCGAATTTCAGATATCTTCCGATCCTCCTGCGCTTCCAGATTCCGCACCCAGACGTCTTCCGTATCATAGTGCCATGGGTCAGCCGATCTAAAGACAAAAGATTCCTCCTCCATACAATCCAAAAGGTAGTCAGCGGCGGCTTCCGGAGTAACGACATCAATGGGAAGCTGCTTATTTGAAATTAGAGTATCGACATAATCCTGGGCCTTGGTTCTACCAACCTCCCAAGCACGATCAAGATTCACGGCCAACCAAAATGGCGAAATGAATACCTCATCGATTCGTTCGTGACCAATATTTTCGATCGTTGGGAAACGACCACATTCATTTATCGCTTGTGAATAAAACCGCAAAATCTTTGCGAGCATCTTCGGACCAGCATATCCATCTGGACGAAAACTAGTCTTTTCAAACTGGGTAAGGCGCAGGATGTTTCTTACCGTATCTAAAAGAGCAGATTCGGTTGCAACAATCCCATCACTAGTCGCAATGATCTCATTTACTGTAAGATCTCTTGTTCTAAAATACTCCTCCATGTCTAGGACTTGCTCGACCCCATCACCAAACTCGAGATCTTTCGGCATAAACTTTTGTGCAACCTCTCTGTCCGCGCCAGGAAACGGCTCTGCTTCTGTTAAGCGGACAACATCATAATCTCTAGGGAGATCAGCAGGAAGGCCGAGTGCTTCCTTAAGATAATATCGAGCCGCGCCACCTTTAAAGGCATAGCCAGGCGGTAAATCCTCTCGCAGTTTTTCTTTGTAGGGAATCGACCACTTGCCATCATCCAACTTTCTTACACCATCAACAGAAAGCTCGTGTTCCCTTAGCAGGGTCAGCACACCATTTTCAGTCGCCGCGACATCTCTTCTTGCAGAACTTTCAAGTAATTCGATCTCACGGTCAGCTGAAACAACAACCGACTCTGGATACTTCTGTTCAAAAAATGTAGCAAGCTCATCAAAATTTTTGAACTCAAATCTTGCCTTGCCGTTATCGAGATTTTTTTCCGTAGATTCACGTTCCATCTATACATAGTACCCCACCAGGGAAACGTGGCCAAATTGAAACTCACTTCACCGCCCGCACCCCCTCCAAACACAAAAACATTGGGATCTCCTTGCGGATACGATTCTCCTCTGCCCCGCGCAGACCAGGCTGACTCTCCTTGTGCGAATTCCATTCCTCGAGACGCGACACCGCAAAGCCTGCCTTCTGCAATTTCTTGAAATACAGCTGGAGCGGTCGATGGAACGAAACCGTCTTCGCACTCGCCTCTTTTGCACCCACCGCCTTCGCGGCCGCCTCCTTCCCCGGATTCATCACGATCTCTTCTTTTGACTCCGACAGATACGCATCCACTCGTCGGTATTGCGACTTTGTCGCATCATCCCAACCCCAACCGGAGCGTTTTGGCACACGGAAAGCTGGATGATTCATCACCACAAAAAGCTTCCCCTCCGGCTTCAGCACGCGAGCACATTCGCCGAAGGTACCCTGCAAATTTTCAATATTTTGGATCGCCAAGGAGATCAAAACTGCGTCAAAAGTAGCACCATCGATCCTCGGCAAATGATCCGCCGGCGACACCGCAAAGCTCGGCACACCCGATTTTGAAACAGGGCTTTTCGCACGAGCGATCTCGATGAGCTCGGGAGAAATGTCGACACCAGTCACTCGCGCGCCCGTCGCCGCGAGGGCGCGCGAGAAAAACCCCTGCCCGCAAGCCAGATCCAAAATATGCATCCCTGCCTTCGGCGTCATGAGTCGAAGCAAATTCGGCAATATCACCTCTTTTTGATACGTATCCTCATCGCCGAGCAACCCGTCATACCAATCCGCCACGCCACCCCACGAAGTCGGCGCACCTGGAGTGCCGGTCTTTGCGAGCGGTTTCGCGAGTGGCTTTGCTGCCCCGTTTGGTTGTACTTTTTTGTGTTCCATATAATTGGTGCTCCCGGCAAGAATCGAACTTGCATCAGCGGCTTAGAAGTCCGCAGTTTTATCCATTAAACTACAGGAGCATTTGTTTTGCGGCGACCGCGTAGCCGATCACCGCACCGCCCATACTACGTGTTTACTCAGCCGGGTCAACTGCTCTGGGCGCATTGATCCGGACTCGGTCATATTCCGCCGAACGCTCGAGAAATTGTCGATCGGTCTTTTCGAGAACATTGCGATCCAACACATCATCGGTGGAAACCGCGCCGGTCGCTGATTCGATTGGTTCTGCACTGCCAATCGTCGAATGAAACCAATACGCCCAACCGAAGACAGCGATCACCGCGACAGTCATCGTGCCCAAAACAAGATACCAGTCGCGCGTCGGATTGTGAGTGAGGTGTTTCATCTTATTGCTTGTATTTTACCACTCTCAAACTGACATTGGCCGTCCATAATGCGCCGCTATTCGACTTGCCTGCCACCTCCGATGCGCCTTTTGAATACGAGATGGCGTCGATCGCTGAAACATACGGGATATGCTCGAGCATGCGAACAGCATTCGACACTTCCGACCAAGAACCGGTTATATTCAGCGTCGCATTCAGATTTTCAGTATTGAAAACACCGTCGCCGTTCGCGGAAGCTGTGTAGCTGGTGATCTTCGCCGATGCGCCAGTCGATGCCGCGAGCCGCTCCAGATAGGTGGCAAAAGAAGCCACTTCCTCGCTTCGCAAAAATGCTTTGTTGAGACGAGTCCGCGACTCGACAGTGGTCGAAGCAAGCCTCCTCACGGCTTGGAAATGATCGACCTTCATTTGCTCCTGACTGATCTGTTCTGACAGTTGCGCGACGGCACCAGTCTTCTGCCCCACTATGTGCAGACCATACCAAAACACCCCAAAAGCTCCGGCGCAGAAGACGGTCGAGGCAATGAGAGCGATCTGTGCAGTGGAAATTCTCATGTTACATCAATGAAAGAAACGAAATGGTAAATTCAATATTGGAACTCTTCTGAAAATCCGACACCGGCAGCACCACTAGCTGAAACTTCTTTTCCGCCTGCAGGTTTTGATAGAAGCGAAGTAGCGACTGGCGGTCTGCCGCGCGTCCGGCAAGCGTCACTTTTCTGGCTCGACCATCCGCCGATATTTCATCCGGACCAAAACGAAAGGCGGTCAAGAAAATACCCGAAGATTGATGACTGACAATGCGCGATACCATATCGCTAGCAGTCGATGTTTCTAAGTATGGCTTCGAAAGCTCGAGTTTGCCTTTCGTTGCCGACAACAATGCAGTGACCGAGGCGTCCACCTTCTGCTGAGCGATCTCATGTACCGATCGATACTCATTCTCAAAAAGACGGTGCTGATCGATGGAAGAAGAATACGAAGGGATGAGAGAAGCCCCCGCCAAAAGCAACGTGCAAGCCGCGGCAACAAGACAGAGTGAAACCGCTCTGAGCCGATACTCGATTAACACTGTCTTTTTTGCGGCATTCGGCAACAAATTAAACATTGGATTTTGAAGCGGAAGAATTTGAATGAGCAGGCTGAAAAGACGCGAGCGCCGAACCGATCGCCGAAGCGTAGCTCAGCGAGTCTGGAGCGGTGATGTGCGGGATCACTTCGCTAAAAGTAAAAGCATTCTGCCAAACATTCGCCACTTCGGTCTCGAGCTTCATGGTGGTGGAAATGTATTCATCAAAACCGCAGAGGTGTGCTCCGGCACCGCACAAGTAGATCTTCTGGATCGGCTTGCCCGTCTCCCCATTCTTGCCTTTGTGACCCTGCCAGTATGAGACGATCCGGTTCATTTCATCGCGCAGTGCCGAGGCGGTATTGGCAAGAGAATAGAAGAGTTCGACCGCCTCACGATTCTTCATCATGACCTCGCCGCGCTTGATCTTCAACGCTTCCTCGTGGCTCACTGACAAATGTTTCTCGATCGCCTTGGTGAGTGACTCGCCGCCAAAAGAAAGGGTGGCGGTGAATTGCACAGCACCGTCGCTGACAACATAGATACCTGTGGTCTTGGTTCCGATATTGGTGATGAGGTATGTTCCCTGATCGCCGTGGGGCACCACTGAACGAGCGATCGCATCGGCGTTCAAATAGAAGGCCATCGGGGTCAATCCGACAGAGCGGAAGAGTTCGGCATACGCTTCGATGAATTTCTTTGGAAATACCGCCACTACAACATCGATCGTGTCTACTGTCTTGCCTGCTGCGTTGCCTGTTGGTGCGCCTGTCGCAGTGCCTGTAGCGACCTGCGGCGGCAAGATAATGAAATCAAAAGCGGCCTCCGAGGGCTTTAACGGCACATTTTCCTCGAGTTGAAATTCGATCGCCTCCCTCGCCTGCTCCTCGGACATGTGCGGCAAAGTTGTCCGGAAGATATACGCTTTGTCTTCCGGCAGCGTCACTCGAACAAACGAAAGTCCGAGGTCCTCCTTCGCCGCCAGCAAAGCATCTTTGAGCTCCTGATTCGATTGAAGATTTTCGCCATAGATGGCACCGCTTGGAATGCTGCGAGTGACCGCTTTCTCGAGCGACAAGCCATTTCGCGAATGGGTAAAGGTGATCACTCGAAGCGAGTGATATGAGAGGTCGATCCCCGCGGCTGGCATGGTGAGGAAGGTCGGTGGCGGAAAATATCGGCCTAGAAATGAAGTTCGAGCAAAGGACGGCATGTCCCTCTAGTATACCGCCGTGTCCTTCGAGCGTCGAGAGCGGATATAGTCGTACAATACGGGAATGAGAGAGGTGGTCACGATCGCGAGGATGATCGGCAACAAATAACGGTCGATCGACGGAATAAGTCCGCCGAGAAAGTAGCCGAGGCCAGTGAGACCGAATGACCAGATCAGGCCACCAATAATGTTGTAAGAAACAAATGTGCGATATCCCATCTTCCCCACTCCGGCAAGGATCGGAGCGAACGTTCGAACGATCGGAATGAATCGCGCCAAAATAATGGTCTTCTTGCCGTGAGCTTCGTAGAATTTTTGCGAACGTTCGATATGCTTTTTATGGAAAAAGAAGGAATCCTCTCGAGAAAAGATTGCTGGGCCGGTTTTTTTGCCGAACCAGTAGCCAAAAGAGTCGCCTAGGATGGCAGCAACAGCAGTGCCGACCATCAGCCAAGCTATTGAAAAATATCCATTAGAAGCGAGGATGCCGGCAGTGAACAGCAGCGAATCCCCAGGGAAAAAGAAGCCGAAAAAGAGTCCGGATTCGGCGAAGATGATGGCGATCACTCCTGCCAAACCGACAGTGGTGACCAGAAATACTGGGTCAAAGAGTGCTTGCATTGGTAAAATTTGGTGAAGTAGGCGAAATATGGCCTGCTACTTTGCCATGGTGCCAGGCGGAATGTCCGCGTTCGGCTCAAGAAGCGAGAACTTCCCGTCGGGAGTCGAGACGGCAAATAGCATGCCGTTGCTCTGGTGCCCGCGGATGACGCGCGGTTCGAGATTGGTGACGAACATGCAGACCTTTCCCACGAGGATCGCCGGGTCGGGAAAGTAGAGGGCAATACCGGAGACGATCTGGCGAGGCTTTTCTTCCGCAAAGTCCACCAAGAGCTTCAGCAGCTTGTCAGTGTCGGGGATCTTCTCGGCACTGATGATCTTGCCGGCGCGAATCTCGATCTTTTTGAAGTCGTCGAAGGTGGCGAAAGCCGTTTTGGACCCAACAGGA
>CAZRTH010000013.1:0-13122 GCA_964602975.1 uncultured Candidatus Saccharibacteria bacterium
TCGAGCCCAAGCAGTCCTTCGACACCCACGACACCCACTACGGGCGTCGGCGCAGGGTGCACTTCCTACCAGCCCACCTCTGATGTAAACATGGTGAACACGACCTCAGGAACGTGTTACTACTACCAAGCATCGGCTTCGAGTCAGCTCACCACCACCGGCAGCACCGCCTCCAATGTGTCGGACCAATTGAATGCGCTCACTGCAAGTAGCAACACGAATACGAACACGAATACGACCAACTCACTCACGCAACTCTCCGCACAGGTCAGCACAGTTGTCACTTCCACCTCCACGGCAACGACGGTGGTGCCGGTCATCGTTCCCACGGGTTCGGTGGGCGGACTCATCAACGGGGTGAGTGGCGACATTCAGGTACTTGGTAGCGGCGGCACGATTCTTGCGGGGAATGTAGATACCAATAACAACACCGTGACTGCCGGTTTTTTCGGCTCCGACACATTCAATGGACAGTCGACGGGCGTTATTGCCAACCTCTGCCAAAGTCGCCCATGGGCGAGCAACTTCCTTTCATACGTACTGCCCGCGTCATTCTTCGATAGTTTGTGTGCACTTCGCGGCTATCAGGTAGGGACACCAAAGCCCGCGGTCCCGACGGTAACCGTCGTCCAAAGTGCGCCGAAACCGGTCGTCACTGCGTCGGCGGCTAGCACGACTCCTACGCTCGCGCCGAAAGTCGATATTTGGGCCGTTCCTGCATCCGTACCGTTGGGTTCGCGCACATCAGTATTTTGGAATTCACAGGGCGTGACCAATTGTACTGAAACTTCGCCTGACGGAAGCTTCTCGCAAAATTCTCTTTCCGGCGGCGCTTCCACAGTGGCACTCACCGGCGCGACGACCTTCACTATGTCGTGCATTGCTCCCAACGGCTCCCATGTCACCAGTTACGTGACCGTGAACCTCTCGATCTAGAGTACGACGAGTATAAAGAGGAGAGCGACGACAACTCGGTACACGCCGAAGGGGATAAATGTGTGCGTGCGTACATATCCGAGCAGGAATTTAATACTCGCGAGCGCGACGACGAATGAGGTGATGAATCCAACGGCGAGAAGTCCCGCGTCTGATGTGTTGAACAAGGACACGTTTTTCAGGATATCAAGACCTGTCGCCGCGACCATCGTGGGTACGGCGAGCAGAAATGAAAATTCGACAATAGTTGATCGCGGAATACCGAGAAGGAGTCCGCCCACGATAGTTGCGGCCGAACGCGAAACCCCCGGGA
This sequence comes from uncultured Candidatus Saccharibacteria bacterium, assembly GCA_964602975.1. Classification (GTDB taxonomy): domain Bacteria; phylum Patescibacteriota; class Minisyncoccia; order Phycocordibacterales; family JBBTRF01; genus JBBTRF01. The sequence goes on from CAZRTH010000013.1 coordinate 1,250, forward strand.
TAATGGCGATTGATTGAAAGAGTCCGACAATAAAAGACTGTCTATAGCTGATGTCGGTCACGGACGTCTCCTCGGTATCCACGGGTGTATGCCAGTATTCAAATGCAATGAGGGTGAGACCGCCGAGGAGGAGTGCAGTCACAACAATATATGAATTTCCCAGCAGGTACGTCTTAAGAATTTTGTAGAAAATTAGTCCGATGACACCTGTCGGAATAAAACCCACGATAAGTTTTTTGATGATTTCAATATTTAGAAATGAGCGCCAGTAGAGCACTACCACCGAGAGAATAGCTCCGAGTTGTATTACAATTTCAAAACTCTTCAGAAAATCGGTTGGTGGAATATTTAAAAGTTGCCCAACGAGTATCAGGTGTCCCGTCGATGACACGGGGAGGAATTCCGTCAGACCTTCAACAATGCCGAGCGCGAGCGCGTGAATAAGTGTCATACGTGAAGGCGATTATACATGAGTCCGCCCGGTTGGAATCGAACCAACGACCCTCTGCTTAAAAGGCAGGTGCTCTACCGACTGAGCTACGGGCGCAAGTGAAAAAGAAAGTTCGAGCTCGCTCAGGCTTTTGCTTCGAACGCAGCGCCCGCATCTTATACGGGCGCAAGTGACGCAAGTGAGGAGTAAAGCAAAATATACCAGAAAACCTTGAAATGTCGAGGATTTGACGTATAGTGAAGCGATGAAAAAAGCTTCCAGCTCGGCTCGAGATATCCGTGTACTGCTCCACGATATCCGCAGCGTGCACAATGTCGGCTCGATGTTCCGAACCTCGGATGCTGCAGGCGTATCGCATCTGTATATTTCCGGCTACACACCCGCGCCGATCGACCGTTTCAAGCGCCCGCGAAAAGATCTAGCGAAGGTAGCTCTCGGTGCTGAACAGAACATTTCATGGACGGCACTTCTGCCTCAGGAATCACCGATCGATCTCATTCGTAGTCTCAAAAAAGATGGCTTCACTATATTGGCGGTAGAGCAGGCGAGCGACGCTGTCGACTATAAAACCATCACTCTCGCCCCGTCAGAAAAAGCCTTGCTCATCTTTGGCAACGAAGTGGAGGGCGTTTCAAAAGAGCTTCTTTCTCTCTGCGATATCATTGCGGAAATTCCGATGGCAGGAAAGAAAGAGTCGCTCAATGTGTCGGTGTCATTTGGCATCGCGCTGTTTCGGATGCTCGGCATATAAAGACTTGTACGATCTGTGCTGCTAGTACGACACCTCATCCACCACTTTTCCATTCGAGTCGAGCAGTTGAATGATCTCGCGCTGTGACTTCCAGAGCGGCTCGCTACGATTGAGGAACACGCGCCACTCTTTTGAGAAAAAGTCTTCGTCCGGCTGATGATGGCTGACGCACTTGTTGTAATTCGCTTCTTCAGAAATAAATACTTGGCATTCGTGAGACAAGTATTGCGGCAGGCTATTCACCTGGGTCTTGCATGTCGGCCAGCTCTTGATGTAGTCCAAGCAACGGTCATTCAACGCGTTTGGTGCGGGCGGAGTCGGTTCGTCTTTCAACACAGGGCAGAGCTGCGACAGACTTGGAATGAACGTTTGGAATTGACTAAAATACCCCGTACACTTATTGATGAGAAAGGAGTTGCCGATCGGAGAACGGCCGGAAGCGATAATTACTTTGTCCCCAAGACGGATCAGGATGTCATCCTCGCCTTTCACCGCAGTCGAGGCGTACGAAGAGGGGAGGAGTACTGCCTTGCCAATAGAAGCAACATGGCCTGTTTTCTGGCTGCGCAATGTCCAGCCGGTGATATTTACCCGAGCTGGCGGAATGAATTCACCGTACTGTCGATAGCTAACAGTGATGTATTCTCTCGAAGCATCGGTGCCTCCCGATCCCGAGGGGTGGCTGATGCGGACCACCTTGAAGAGCGGCGACTTGTTGGCGATATTCTGATACTGAGCATCTGTCAGGAAACCATTTTGCAATGTGCTTGTAGCGACGGCCTTTGTTCCGCTCGTGCTGCTTCCGGAAACACCCTCTGGCTGATTTGTATTCGTGATCACATTGCCCGAAGCGTCTGTTACTTTCACTTGGGTGCGCTGCTCGATCGCTTTGTCTTTGCCGCCGTTGAAAAACCAGATGACGCCGAGTAGAAGGAGAAAGCCGACAAACTGAAGGAGGTCTTTTATGGCATCGTGCATAGGCGCATTATATCAAGAAACGCGTTTGATGCGTATCGCAGAAATGCGCGCTGCGGCCGCCCATTTTTATGCGACGGATCGTGCCACTGCAGCCGCGCTTTTCGCAAGCTTTGCCGGTGTTTCGATAGGCGCGATGATGATAGTGAAACTGGCCGCGTTCGCCCATAGGGTTGCGATAGTCGGAAGTGGAGTCGCCGCCGAAATCAATGCCTTTCCTGAGAATTTCCTTTGCTTTATCATATATTTGCTTGAGTAGTTTTTCGGGGATCGCACGCACGGCGCTTTCTGGATGCACGCCCGCTGCCCACAGAATTTCATCGGAATAGATATTGCCAATGCCAGCCACCACTTTCGGGTCCATCAGTACCTGTTTTATCTTTCCGTTTGGCCGAGTGAGTAGCCGATCACGGAAGAGGGCGAAGGAGAAGGCTTTGTCGAGCGGCTCGGGACCAATGCCGGCGAGATGTTCTGATTCATGCATACCGGCCGAGGGAAGTACGGTCACTTTGGCGAACTTTCGGACATCCGAGAGTGCCAAACGTCGGCCATTGGAAAAGGATATCATCATTCGAATGAATTGGTTGAACGGATCTTTGAGCGCCTCCGGTGATTGAGCTTGCCAAGCGATCTTTGTGCCCGTGCCGGTCTGCACGTAGCTGCCATAGAGCATGTGACCGGTCATTTTCATGTGAACGACGATCGTGTGTTCGTCGCCCTTCTTGTCGACGACATCGATGAGTACGTTCTTGCCTCGGCGATGCGTCTTTACGATCCGCGTTCCCACGAGCGTCTTTCGAAACACGGCAAAAAATGCCGGATCTTTAATATTGTCCTTTCCGGCGTGGTGCGGGCTGTTGTAGCTGGTCCAGACGTCGGAGATCGTCAGACCAATGACGAGCTTTCCGAGCATGGTGGCCGTGGTGTGTACTTCGGGGAGTTCCGGCATGCGTCAACGATACGCCGAAACTGCTCCGGTTTCAAGCCTCGAATTTTCTCTACTTCCCGAGCAATTTCAAAGCCGCCTTCAATTTGTCGCTAGTGGTGCCGCCGCTCGCCACCTTTTTGTCGATCTTTTTCAACGCTTCACGAGACTCGCGCTCGGAGTAGCCAAGGCTCTTTAGTGCCTCCACTGCGTCGGACTCATCTTGATATATATCGCTCTTGAATCGTTCATCCGCGAATTTGTCTTTTAGTTCCATCACGATCTTCTCCGCGTTTTTCTTGCCGATGCCGGAGATCTTGCTCAAATGGGCCGGCTCACCGGTGGCGATAGCACCACGCAGGGTAGAGACTGAGGCGAGGGCGAGGATGCCGACTGCTGTTTTTGGACCGATGCCGGTGACGCTGATCAAGTGCTCAAATAGTTCCAGCGCCTCGCGGTCGAGGAAGCCGTACAGGTCGAGGGCGTCATCGCGGACAGCTAGGTAGGTACAGAGGCGCACCTTCTCATCCACGCCTACGGTGGCGAGTTTTTCCAAGGTTTCCGGCGTGACTCGGACCTTATACCCAACCCCTCCGGCCATCACCACCATGTGCTGCTCGTTTCTCCAGGAAATGACCCCTTCCAGTTCTGCGATCATAGAATACAGTATACCATTTAGGGTATAATAAGAGACAATAAATTATAACGGTCATTACATGGACAAACGCATCCGCATCGTCATCGCAGGGAACGGCTTCGGCGGGGTCTATGTCGCAAGGCATTTGGAGTCTCTCGTTGAGCGGGGAATGGCGGATATCACCATCATTGGCCGAGCCAACCATTTTTTGTTCACGCCTCTTCTGCATGAAGTCGCGACGGGCGGTTTGAGTCCGACGAGTGTCGTTGAGCCTTTGCATCAAGTATTTCGTCACACAAACATTCATTGCTTGGAAATGGAAGTCGAAAAAGTCGATCTTCAGGAGCAGCTGGTGTTGGGAATGTCGCGTGGCTCAAAAGAACACATCGCCTATGACTATCTCGTGATCGCCTCCGGCGCTGAGACAAATACGTATCAGATAAAAGGGGTTGCGGAGCATGCGTACCTTTTGAAGACGTTGGCCGATGCCGCGAAGATCAGAAATCGGATCATTCAAGCGGTGGAAGAAGCCTCTGAGACTACTGATGTGTCGAAGAGGAAGCGACTCTTGTCTTTTGCTGTTGTGGGAGGCGGCGCCACTGGCGTTGAGCTGGCCTCTGAGATGGTGGAATTCGTCGAGGAATTGGTAGGGAAGTATTATTCCGAGAAACTTTCGCTTGCGGAAACATCGGTTTCTCTGATCAATGCCGGACCGGATCTCGTGGCTCAGTTTGCGCCGATCCTGCGGAAGAAAGTGCTGAATACTTTGACCCAGAAACGGATATCAGTTTCTTTGAATATGACTGTATGCGAGGTGAATGAAGACGGAGTCGTGGCGAAATGCGGTACGGCTGAACCAAGTCTGATCGTTGCCGGTACGGTGGTGTGGGTGGCGGGCGTGAAAGGCACACCGGTTTCTTTGATAGAGAAGCCGGGGACTCCGGTGACGATACATCCTTCGGGCCGCATCGTCGTGAGCGGGCAGTTGCAGTTGCCCGGCTATGCCAACGTATTCGCTCTCGGCGATGCGGCCACCCATCTTGCTTCTCCAGACGGCAAACCGTTGCCGATGTTGGCGCAGGTTGCCGAACAGGAAGCTGAAGTGGTGGCGGCGAATATCAAAGTGTTAATAGAGTCGCGGATCTCCGGCCGACCGGCAACACTCTTTCCATACAAGCTCCAACTCAAGGGTATGCTTTTGTCATTGGGCCAATGGCAGGCAGTGGGGGACATTCACGGCTTCCATTTCTCCGGACCGATCATGTGGTGGGTGTGGCGCACCACCTATCTTTTCAAGTTTTTGTCTTGGCGCAAGCGTTTCAAGATCATGTTCGAGTGGACGGTGAATCTTTTCTCGCCGAGAGATATTACGAGAGTATGAATCTCCAAAATCCTCGAATTATTGACTTTTTGCTAGTTTCTTGGTAGTATATGGAGACAATTTCATCTCTCGGTTTTGTCCTTATATCTCAACATATATTGTTACAGCACTCGGAGACGGTTGCCAGCAAGGGTCCGCCCTTTCTATCGGTGAGTAACAATAATCAGTAATCATACATATGCAACATTCACATGCCCCAAAGGCAGGCGGTTTTCGTACCAGTAGCCATGTAGCACACGCAGGAGGCCGTCCACAAGCTTCTTCAGGCGGATTTAGCCGTCCTTCAGGCCGTTCATCCGGCGGTTTTCGAGGTGGTTCAGGGAGGTCTTTTGGCAGTCGCGGCGGCGGCCGATCTGGTGGTTTTAGTCACCGTGGCGGCGGACGCAGCCAACATATCGACATCTCTCGTTTCATCAACAAAGCAGTAGTCACTGAAGAGAAGGCAGTTTTTGTACCGGAACATCAGTTTACGGATTTTGCCGTTGACGCACGACTCAAAGCGAACATTGTCTCAAAGGGATACAAACTCCCGACTCCGATCCAGGACCGAGTCATCCCATATATTTTGAAGGGAAGCGACGTTGTTGGTATCGCCAACACCGGTACAGGCAAAACTGCAGCCTTCCTCATTCCGCTCATCAACAAGGCGCTACTCGCCGGCGAGCCAAAGTCAAAAGCGCATCCAAAGACGCTTATCATGGTTCCTACTCGAGAGCTTGCTCAGCAGATCGAGGGCGAGATCCACGGTTTTCTCAAGGGCCTCAAGCTGTATTCGGTATGCTGCGTGGGAGGCGCGCCGATGGGCCGACAGATCTCATCGCTTCGATACCACAACGACTTTGTTATCGGCACCCCAGGCCGTCTCAAAGACTTGATTGAACAGAAATACATCAACCTCGCAGAATTCCACACCGTGGTGCTCGACGAAGCGGACCGAATGTTGGACATGGGATTCATTGCCGATATGCGATGGATGATGGCTCGAATGCCGAAACCTCGACACACCCTCTTCTTCTCCGCGACCCTGTCTCGTGAGATCGAGGGCTTGATCAAAGAATTTTTGCATGAACCGGTCATGGTTTCAGTGAAGACCCAAGAGACCTCGAAGAACATCGATCAGGACATCATCCGTATCCAGCAGGGAATGACCAAGATCGACGTCCTTCACGACTTGCTCAATAAAGAGGAGTTCAAGAAGGTGTTGATCTTCGGCCGCACCAAGCATGGCGTGGAGAAGCTCTCGCATGTGCTCAATGAGCGTGGTTTCAAGAGCGATTCTATCCACGGCAACAAGAGCCAGGGCCAGCGACAGCGTGCATTGGCAGGCTTCAAGGCAGGCGCAGTGCAGGTGCTCACCGCTACCGACGTCGCCGCTCGAGGTTTGGATATCGTCGGCGTCACTCATGTGATCAACTTCGACATTCCAGCTACTTATGACGACTACGTGCACCGAATCGGTCGAACCGGCCGAGGTGACAGCAAGGGAAAGGCTTTGACGTTCATCGAGTAACAGCTAGCTACGCTTTCTCGGAAAGACTAGAGGAAAAGGGCAGAGTGGGCAAACGCCCGCTCGCCGCAATATCCTTCCGCTCCATTAGAGCGTATGTATATGTTGAAATGGGTGACCCACCCAACGGCTCTTAGACATCTCGGAGAAGGTCGCGTGCGTTTTGCATGGCAGAAGTAGAGATTGGTTGATAATGTCCCGTTCGACACTGGGACGCTATTAAGTATAAAGAATGAGTGATCAAGAAATCATAAAGAAAAGATAAAGTTTATTTATTCTTTATCGAAATTTTATATCCCCTCCCGGGAATGTTGTGAATCAGTCGTCGTCTCCGCCGAAATTCGATCTTTTTTCGCAAGTTCAGGATGTGCGTTTCCACTGTGTTTGAAAAAGGGTCGCCTTCCTTGTTCCACACATGCTCAAGGATCATCCCTCGAGAGACGATCTCCTCGCTATTCTGCATCAGGTATTCCAGTAAGGAAAACTCCTTTCGAGTGAGATGGATCTCTTTTTCGTTGCGAGTCACCTTCTGCCTGTTTTGATCCAGAACAAGCTCGCCCACAGCGAGTGTTGACTGACTGATGATCTGCCCTCGCCTTGAAATGCTATTGATCCTCGCCAGCAACTCTTCGAATGAGAAGGGCTTGGTGAGATAGTCATCGGCACCGGCATTCAGCGCATCCACTTTGTTTTTGAGGGCAGACCGTATCGTGAGCATGACGATCGGTGTGGCAACGCCGGCACTCCGCACTTCTTTGCATATTTTGAGCCCATCTTTGTTCGGCAAGGCATAGTCGAGAATGATCACGTCATACGGATGAGACTTTGCGAGAAATGCCCCGCGCTCGCCGTCTGCTGTGGTGTCCACCGTGTGACACTTTTCCTCAAGACCGGCTTTTAGAAAGTCTCGGACATCAAGATCGTCTTCGATGATAAGGATTCGCATGCGGGGTATGGCGGGTTTTAATGAATATTCCGTACATTATACGGAAATAAGCCAAAGAAAGGGAAGGAATTTCTTTATCTTATCTTTATTCTTTCTTTATCAAAACTTTATCTCCCTCCTGTATCCCAACCTCATATTGCGCTATACTACCCATATGGAAACCCTTATACATGCTGATATTTTCTTCTTTATCAGCACTATCGCGATCGTGTTTTTCGTCATCGGTTTCATCATCTTCACTGTCTACTTCGTGCACATTCTCAATGACCTGAAACATATCTCTTCGACCATGAGAAAAGAAGGGGACAAGCTCGCAGAGGATGTCGATGTGCTTCGCGAGAAGGCAAAGGAGGAAGGCGTGAAGATCAAATCGATCCTCGATTTTTTCCTCGAACTCTTCACTCGCCGGCAAAAACTTGGCAGTGGCAAAAGGTCGTCTCGAAGCAAGGCAGAATAGTTTTTAATTTTTATGAAAAAATCATCACATACAAGCAAGCGGAAGGAGGTTTCAAACAAAGCCGCAAAGACAGGAATGGCAGTCGGTGCCGCAGCTCTCGCTATTGCCGCAGCTGGCGCATATTTCCTATACGGAACGAAAAAGGGCGCCAAAACTCGCAAGCAGATCAAGAGCTGGACGTTGAAAGCGAAAGGAGAGGTGCTCGAGCAGCTTGAAGGTCTGGCCGATGTCAGCGAAGAGACATACGCGGAGATCGTGAAAAAGGTAGCGGCTGGATATCGGAAGGCAAAGAAACTTGATGCCGAAGAAGTCGCCGATTTCGTCTCAGAAATGGCAGGGTATTGGAAGCAGATGAGGAAGTAGTCAGAAGGGAAAGCTCACGACGTTATTTCAGCCTAGAAGCACACAATCCGCTCATTACGAGCGGATTGTGTGCTTACCATCCCTGCATTATATTTGAATTACACATCATTTGTCAACGTTAGATACGTATACTGGACACGACGGGAGTCGAACCCGCGAATCAGGGGTGGTAAATCCATGACTCCTAGCCGCAGCGTGCCCTGCAACATGAAGCTACCAATTCATGTGCTTGGATATTATACAAAAAAGGCGATCAAGAAATCTACAAGAAAGATTCAAGAAAGAATAAATTTTTAATCAAGGCCGATTGACAGCAACGGCTCCCTCATGTAGTATCTCTCGCATGGCAATCACATCATCAGCGAAGAAAGCACTCCGCGCTTCAGAGAAAAAGGCGGTATACAACACCCGCCGAGACGAGGCAATGAAGGCTGCGATCAAGCAGGTCAAAAAGCTCGTGGCAGACAAAAAGGTAAAGGAAGCACAGACCGCTCTTTCTTCTGCATACCAGGCGATCGACAAGGCAGTAAAGACCAATTTCATCAAGGCGAATGCAGGTGCTCGCAAAAAGTCTCGACTTTCAGCAATGATCGTCCGAGCGAAGGCGGTAAAGTAACTCGCGAGGCTAGCGAAGCCAACAAAGAAACGAAAATCCCCTCACAAAGGGGATTTTCGTTTGCGCTCCATCCGCTACATCGATCGCTACATCGATTTTTCCAAAAAGTATGCTAGAGTAATCCGGTCGGAGAAATGCGCGACACATGTCGCGCGGCAGTCAAAATATCCTCTCGTCGTTCAATGGATAGGACATAAGTTTGCGGAACTTAAAATCTAGGTTCGATTCCTAGCGAGAGGACAAAAATAGGGCAATCTCAGCCTAAAACCCCAAATATTCCATTATCATCTGCGTCAACGACTCGGACAATTCTTCTTCCTGCAGATGTACCAGCATGGTGCGGCGAGCTTCATCGGCAGAAACATCTCCAAGCGGCAGAACAATGAGTGGCATTAGCGTTTTTTTCGACTTGATCAGCAAACGCGAATCGCTTCCCGGGATCTCCTGCACCCAAAATGATTCGAGTGAATTGTGCAAATAGAGGCTGCCATGGCTGACCACGCCTTTCTCATTGATCTCAAATTCGACGATCTTCGGCGGTCGTTTGGAGAGGATGGTGAGCGAAAAACCGGCGATCATGATGAGTACGCCGAGCATGCTGTTGTCGAGAAGTATCGAGGTCGCGGCGATCGCTATGATGATGATCCACAGCGCCCAATACCAATCAGCCGTTTTTGGCTGAAACGTGTACTCATACGCTTGCCACCGGAGCGTCTGGGAAGGTAGGTCGGCTGTCTGCATTGAGCAATTTTATCACAAAAAGACCAAGGACGAATAAGATGGTCGAGGTGAGGGCCGAGCCCATGCAGTAGAGGCAGATCGCCTTGATGACGAAGAGTTGGAGCGAGACAAAGTAGAGGGAGGCGAGAAAGCCGGCCCAGGTAAGATAGCTCGCCACCCGAACCACTCGCCGGTTTCCGGTCTCGAGAGATATGATCGAAAGAATAAGTATGGCGAGGTAGTACAAGGCACCAAGCAGAGCCACCGGAATACCAGCGACTTCGGAATAGGTGCTTGCTGTGACAACATCACAGCCTTTCACGATCCCGCAAGGCAAAGGCATCTTCAGATAGTGGGCGACAGTCAAATAGCTCGCGTCGAGAAAGCCGAGGATGGCTACGATGACGAATGCCAAGAGATATTTTTTTAGAGAAGTGGGAAGCATTGGCAGGGGACAAAATGAATTATTTTGCTGATGTTGTGGTGCTCATGCCTGCCGCGACGAGGATCGCCTCTCGAAACTCGCCATAGCTTCGTGCAGTGAGCTTTGTGTTGTTGAGGAAGAAGGTCGGTGTTGAATCTACGCCGAAGCTCACGCCTTGATCGAAGCTCGCCTCGATCTTGTCGATGGCGGCATTGTCATTGATATCTTTGTTGAAAGCATCGATGTTGAGCTTCAATTTCTGAGCGTATTGAACAAACAGTGCGATGGCATCAGTTCGGCTTTTTAGTGACCAATCCCGCTGATGTTCGTAGATCATGTCATGCATCTCCCAAAATTTTCCTTGCTTGCCGGCTGCCTCCGCTGCTTGGGCTGCGATGCGGGCGTTTGCGTGCTGTTGGAGAGGGAAGTGACGGAAGACCACTCGGAGATTTGACCCGAGCTCCTTCTCGATCGATAGGAGTACCGAGTGAAAGTTGGCGCAAGCCGGGCATTGGAAATCGCCGTACTCGATGAGAGTGGTGGTAGCTTGCGGATTGCCACGGATCCAATCTGCTGAGCTGACAGTGGGGAGGATATTCACGGCCTGTACTACCGGCACCGGACCAGACTGAGTGACGGAGGCGAGCTTCACCATTGCCACCACTGCTCCGATGAGCACCACCCCGACGAAGACCCAGAGCCACGCAGTATAGTTTTGTTCTTGTTTCATGAGGGGATTATAACAAAGAAAAGAAAAACACTCGACTTTTTTCGAGTGTTTTTCTTTCGGGCGGAGGGGGCGAGATTCGAACTCGCGACGCCTTGCGGCGTACTCGTTTTCAAGACGAGCGCACTAGACCAACTATGCGACCCCTCCATCTGCCGCATCATAGCAGAAAAATGGACTGTTGCAACGTTTCATACCGGGTTGATTATACGTTCTGATTTTTTTGGGCTACAATGCCTGCATGCGTTACATGGGCATCGATTTCGGCAAAAAGCGGGTAGGAGTGGCGCTTTCGGATGAGGCGGGCAATTTTGCGTTGCCTCACAGTGTGTTGGCCAACGACACGCAGTTGGTCGATCGGCTGAAAGCGCTCTGTACCGAGCAGAAAGTCTCGGAGATCGTCATGGGTGAATCCAAGAATTTTCAGCAGCAGGCTAATCCGATCATGAAAGCCGCCCTACTTTTCAAAATGGAGCTAGAAAAGGCGACCGGTCTATCAGTCCACCTTGAACCAGAGTTCATGACCTCGGCCGAGGCGGAACACCTGCAGGGGAAGAATGCGATGCTTGATGCTTCGGCCGCGGCACTCATTCTCAAAAGTTTCCTCGACAAGCGTCGGAACATATAATCGTGTACTATAGAGAACACTACAGAATATACAAACATATGGACCAAACACCGATCACACCAGCGCCGATTCAACCACCAACTCAAACCGCTCCAACCGCTCCTGTGTAAGGCACGGGGGCTTGCACAGTACAGTTAACATCCCCTGGGGCGCAGCCGGGTTCCAAAGGAGCGGGCGTGGCATACGGGCTCTTTGGGGGGTTAGCCAGCGCGTAGACACCAAAGGAAAATAAACAGCCGAAAACCAGTCCCGTCACAACTGGTAGCACCAGCACATTGGTTATGCTTTTCTTCTTTTTTCTGACCACAGGGCTATTTTTCTATTATCGTATTTTTCTGTGGTCTCATCTGTAAGGGTATTTATAA
>CAZRTH010000014.1:0-9065 GCA_964602975.1 uncultured Candidatus Saccharibacteria bacterium
ATGAGGCCCGTAGAAGACTACTACGTTGATAGGTTCTAAGTGTACGCACAGCGATGTGTTGAGCTGAGGAATACTAATTCGCCCATTCTTATTAGGAAAATTTGTAAATCACAATTATTGCTGGTTTCTTCAAATTATAGAAAATACCTTTCACACAATAGAAAAAACGTCGAGAAAACCGCGATTCGCGATAGAACCGCGGAAACGATCGAAGATTTTAGTCTGGTGGTTTGTCGCAGGGGTCACACCTGGTCTCATTCCGCACCCAGAAGTTAAGCCCTGTAGAGGCGATGATACCTCCCCGGAGGGAAAGTAGCTAGCCGCCAGGCTAAAGCAGTCGATCGTTCTCGCAAGTTTCTCGCCAAAACCGCTCCCAAAGGGGCGTTTTGTTCGTTGTCTTAGCCGGTCAGGTGTGGGAAAATAGAGGGGTAATTAATTTGTAACCATGAACACTACACACCATACCTCGCCTTCGCTTGCCCATGAGATGCGGCCAGTGCTGCCATCTTTCGGAAAGCTACTCCAGCGCACTTGGAATTTCTTCACCGAGAATGCCAAGCTTTTGGCATTGATCGGCCTGCCGGTCTTTATTGCTTCAGTGCTCAGCTTGGTCCCGTTCATGGCCAATAGAGCCATTCCAGACCTTTTGCCGGTGGTGATGGCGCTGAATGGAGCAGTCGGATTGGTATTGAAGCTGGTGTATGTCGCGCTCAGCCTGCTCTGGCCACTCGCCCTAGTCCGCTTCATCATTTCCAAGCGACAAGGAAAGGAATGCACCATGGAGTCATCGTATGAGCCTGGCTGGGAGCTGCTCGGTCGCTATGCGATCGTGCTCGTCCTCTCTACGCTGATCTCCGGCTTGGCATTTTTCATCTTCGTAATACCGGGCATCTATCTTCAGATCGCCTTCTCGTTCGTCTTGTTCGTGTTGGTGGCAGAGGGAAAGCGAGGTATGTCGGTACTCACCACTAGCTGGTATCGAGTGAAAGGCTATTGGTGGCCGGTCTTTGGTCGCCTGCTCGGCTTCGGAGTGATCGTCGTCGCGGTACTCGGCATCCTCTCGGCCGTCCTTGCTCCGCTCGCTTCGCTACTCTTCAGCCTCGCCAATATCCACATGAATTTGTATCATTTGGGCAATCTGTTCGGCCAGGCCATCCAAATGTTTGTCGTCATGCCTCTCCTCTACGTCTTTCTTTCCGAAGTGTACGAATCGTTGTTCTCGATCAATAGCAAAGACCTCAGTGTCTCCGAGCAGCGCAACTCGGTCAATATCTTGGTCGGATTCGCTCTTGTCGGTGTCCTCGCTCTCGCGTTTTGGGGTTACTTCTTCACCGCTATGCTCGCTCCTGCATTGAACCAACATAACAGAATCTATCGTCGCGCCAACATGATGTACGGAGGCGGATATCGAACGGAAATGATGGTTCGACCCTACTAATCCAACATGGTATCTTGGTCAGCGAAACGAAAAACTCTCTATTTCAGCGCTTTTGTCGCAGCGGTACTTCTCTTTATCGCCATCCCAACAGCGTTGGTGGTATATCGACCGCCCACTTGCCAAGACAACAAACAGAATCAAGGAGAAGCGGGTGTCGATTGTGGCGGTCCGTGCGTGAATCTCTGTCAGGAAAAAGAGCTTGAACCGATTGTCCTTTGGCAGCGCTCCTTCGAGGTCGGTCCCGGAGCTTACAACGTGATCGCCTACGTCCAGAACCCGAATGTCAGCTCCGCCGCTATCCAAGTGCCGTACGTCTTCCGGCTCTACAATTCGGACCAAGTGCTCATTGGCGAGCGAACCGGCAAGGTGAATTTGCCTCCAAACAAGTCGTTCCCTGTATTTGAGGCAAATGTGCCGTCGGGCAAACAAATACCGGCTCGTGTCTCTTTTGAATTCCGAGAGAAACCGTATTGGGTGAGGCAGAAAAGCGTGTTCCCCGACGTGCGAATCAACAAGATCCAGCTGAGCAGAGAAGACTCCAGCCCGCTTTTGACTGCCGAGATCGAGAATCGGGAACTCCGAACATTCGACCGTGTGCCTGTGGTCGCCATTCTCTATGACACGGCAGGAAATGCCGTGGCAGCATCGCGCACTATTGTCGACTCGGTCGAAGGTCAATCCTCGCAGCCGATCGTATTCACTTGGCCGAAACCGTTCGGAGTGACGATCTCCGAGAAAGAGATCGTGCCTATCTTGATGCAGACGGATCGGTAGCATATCTTCCTGCCAATGACAGAACAGGTGAGGAAGATAGCAGGGGAGGGGGTGAAGGGGATCGATTGGCCCTTGTTTCTGGCGTTGATTCCCATCCTCGCCGCCGGATTGGTGACGATGAGTTCGTTCACCGGAAATGAAATGTATTTCGACCGGCAGCTCATCTGGATAGCGCTCTCGATCATCGTTTTCTTCTCATTTAGCTTCATCGATTTTCGATTTCTTCGACGCACCGGCGTGGTGGTACTTTTATATGGTCTCGCCACCTTCTTGCTGCTCATCTTGTTTATTCTGGGTCATACGGCCAAAGGGGCAGAGAGCTGGTTTAGTCTCGGGTACTTCGCGGTGCAACCTTCGGACCCTGCCAAGCTGATCCTGATCATCCTTCTGGCAAAATATTTCAGCCGGCGCCACGTGGAGATCGCCAATTTCAAACATATCTTCATTTCCGGCTTCTATGCCTTCGTCCTCTTCCTCCTCATTTTGGTGGAGCCCGATTTTGGAAGCTCGGTCATTATCTTTTTCATATGGCTTGGCATGGTGTTGGTATCAGGCATTTCCAAAAAACACCTGTTTGTGGTATTTGCCGTCGGCCTCGTTGCTTTTTCTGGCCTCTGGTTCTACGGGTTCAAGCCGTATCAAAAGGCCCGCATTGTCAATTTTTTCCATCCGCTCACCAATATTTCCGGCACCGGCTACAACGCATATCAATCGACGATCGCTGTCGGCTCCGGCGGCTTGATGGGGAAGGGGCTCGGATACGGCACGCAGTCGCGCTTGCACTTCTTGCCGGAACATCAGACCGACTTTATTTTTGCCGCTTTTGCCGAAGAGTGGGGATTTCTTGGTGTGCTCATCCTCTTCTTTTTGTTTGGGGTGGTGGTATGGCGGATTCTCCTAAGCGCGATGCATGGAGTGTCTAACTTCGAGATCCTGTACGGAGTTGGCCTCGCTATCTACATCATGGCCCATTTACTGGTGAATGTGGGGATGAATATGGGAATATTGCCGGTGACTGGGCTCGTGGCGCCTTTCATGAGCTATGGCGGGTCTCATTTGATCACGGAATTCGCAGGACTCGGCATCTTGATGGGAATGCGTCGATATCGACGTACTGTCCACAAAGAGTCAATGAAGAACGAGTTTTTAGGAATATAGCTGTTCTGTCTGGTGACACATAGCTTCGACCGAAAAGGCGGTGGTAACATGCTGCTCCAATGCTTTGCCCAACTCCTGGCGCTTTTCGGGTGCGGTCAACAGCAGATGAATCGCTTCCACGAGTTCTTTTTGGTCGTTTGATCGCACTAGGATGCCGGTCTCAAGCTGCGTGATGATCTCGGAAATGCCGCCGACATTCGATGCGATGACCGGAAGATGTGCCGCACCTGCCTCGAGTACGGCGTACGGTAGTGCCTCGGTGGTCGAAGTGAGAGTGAAGATGTCGAGTGCATTTAGAAATTCTGCCGCATTCGGTACTCGCCCCAGAAGGAAGATCGTCTCTTCCAATCGATGCTTTTGGATCAGCTGTTCTAGGAATTGACGCTGTTCGCCTTCGCCAATGATGACCGCTACAAAGTGAGGCAAACTCGCACCTCTATCTTTCTTGAGTTGCACGATGGTGTCGATAAAATGAACGAGACCCTTGTTCGGATGAAGTTCGCTGATCGTGCCCACCCATAATGGCTTGTGGGCTGGCATGTTGACTGCTTTCAAGGCGAGCGACCGTTCGCTCAGTAAGCGTCGAGCCTCTGTTTTGCTGTATCGAGTGATCGGACCGATGCCGTTGTGTACTACTGCCAGTCTTTCTTTGACCATTGGGAGAAAAGCGACGTCGTCTGCTGTGTTCCTCGAGACGGCGATCGTCTTGGTGCAAAGAAGGATGGTCACCCAATGGAGGAAAAGGATGATGGTCGTGCTCAGCCACGATCGATCTTCGTTGAAGGCCCAGCCGTGGGCGGTGAAGATGATCTGCTTCACACCGGCGATCCGACCGGCAAGCGCTCCGAGTCCGCCCGCCTTGGAGCTGTTGAGGTGAAGCACATCCGGCTTCTCGGAACGGAGCATTTGTAGAATATCGAAAAAAGCGGAGATCTCCTTCAGCAAGCTCACGTCTCTCTGCAGGGAAGGAAGGCTGATCGTTCGTACTCCTCGGCCCTCGAGTGCCGTTTTCAAAGGTCCATTTCCACCCAATCCCACTACTACATCATGATTGGCAGAAAGGTGGCTGGCGAGGTCGAATACGTATCGTCCGGCGCCTCCCCAGTTGGATTTAGTGATCAAATACGCTATTTTGAGCCGTTTTTTCGCTATTTCCGACATATAGGCCTATTTTACCCCAAATCTTCATTTTTTGCCCGTTTTGGGGTATGATGCGCCTATGCGAATTTCATCACAGATAGGGCGCTTTTTGCTCTTTCTCGGCGACGTTATCGTCCTTTTCCTCTCTCTCTGGATCACCCTACTGATCGGATACAAGGGTGTGCCCGGAGTCACTGTTTGGCTGCCCCACGTAGAAGCCTTCGGTATTTTGATCGCCGTATGGCTCGTGGTCTTTTACATCAGCGGAATGTACGAGAAGCAGACCATTACCATTCGCCGGCTTGCTCCGAGGATGATCCTGAACACACAGATCGTCAACAGCATCATTAGCGTTCTATTCTTCTATTTCATTCCATACTTCGGGATTACTCCGAAGACCAATTTGTTCATCTATCTTCTGGTCTCGCTCGCGCTGCTCCTGCTCTGGCGCGTGTACGGATACGGATTTTTCGATACCAAGAAGCGCCGAGAGGCTGTGCTGGTGGCGAGCAGCGGGGAAGCACACGACCTGTATCAAGAAGTGAATGGCAATCCTCGATATGACATCGTGTTTGCTGACATGATCGACCTAGACGCGGTGAATGTGAAGACCTTGGAAGATCGACTCGCTCCCTACATTTCTGGCGGCAAAGTGATCGTCCTCGAGATGTCGCACCCTTTGGCCCAAAGCATTCTCCCTCGAGTATATGAATCGGTGTTCAGCGGCGTCTCTTGTATTGATATCAGCGCGGTGTACGAAGACGTCTTCGATCGCATCCCCGCCTCATCGCTCACTCATGAGTGGTTTGTTCAGTATGCCTCTCTGAAGAAGGCCGGCTACGATGCCGTGAAGCGCCTTATGGACATTGGCATGGCGTTCGTTCTTGGCGTCATTTCTCTTGTCTTCTATCCGTTCGTGTTCATCGCCATTCTGCTCGATGACCATGGTCCATTCTTCATCAGCCAAGGGCGCATCGGTCAGGGTGGCCGATTGATCTGCGTACACAAGTTTCGCACTATGGCCGCGGACGATGGTGGCGATGAAGAACGGCAAAGGGGCAATCATGTGACCCGTGTCGGTTCCTTCCTCCGCAAGACGCGCATCGATGAACTGCCCCAGCTTTGGAACGTGCTCACTGGAGACATGTCGATGATCGGTCCTCGGCCGGAACTGCCGCCCTATGTCGTTTTGTATGAAAAAGAAATCCCGTATTATCGCGTTCGGCATTTGATAAAGCCGGGACTTTCGGGTTGGGCGCAGATGTATCACAAAAATCCGCCAAAAGGCAGCGTCGATACCAACGAAACCGCCAACAAGCTCTCCTACGACCTCTATTACATCAAACATCGATCGCTCTGGCTTGATATTCAGATCGCTTTGAAGACCTTGAAGATCTTCGCTTCTCGGAGCGGCCGCTAGAAGCCGTCCTACGGCCGGTTGGGTTGCTTTTGGCCTGTTTTGGCATATAATGCGGCGTATGACAAAACACCGATCGATCGCCGTCATTTTGCTGGCTCTGAGCATTCTCGGCGGATATTTCATTTACTCATCAGAGGCAAAGAAGAATGATTTCGCTTTCAAGCTCGGTTTGGACCTGAGCGGCGGCACCCATTTGGTATACAAGGCGGACACTTCGGAGATCGAGGCCTCGAATATTCAAGCAAGCATGTCTTCGCTTCGAGATGTGATCGAACGCCGCGTGAATCTCTTTGGCGTTTCTGAGCCGGTGGTACAGGTGGAAGAGGGCGGGGTGGTTGGTGGCGGCGGACACAAGCTGATCGTCGAGCTTCCCGGCGTGACCGACGTAAACAAGGCTATTGCGCTGATCGGCAAGACCCCCGTATTGGAATTCAAATTGGTAAATGAAGAAGCCGTCAAGGATCTGCAGCTACAAGTGCAGGCACTCGATGCCAACGGCAAGCCGATCAAAGATGCGACCGTCGCCACCTCGAAGGGGGAGCCATTCACCGATACCGGTCTCACTGGTCGCCTTCTCGAACGAGCAGAGTTGGAGTTTGACCAGAGGACCGGCGAGCCTCAGGTGAGCGTGCAGTTCAATGCTGAAGGCAGCGAGTTATTTGCCAAGATCACCAAGGAGAATGTCGGTCGGCGCATCGCGATCTTTCTCGATGGTACGATCATTTCGAGCCCGGTAGTGCGCGAGGAGATCCTCGGCGGCAAGGCACAGATTTCGGGCGGCAATATGACCACCAAGGAGGCGCAGACTATCGTTCGCGATCTCAATTACGGTGCTTTGCCGGTACCGATCGTGCTCGAGGGAACTCAGAAGATTGGCGCGTCTCTCGGTGCATCCGCTCTGCACGCCAGTGTACAGTCGGGTATCTGGGCTTTCGCCTTTATCGCCCTCTTTTTGATCCTTTGGTATCGTTTGCCAGGTCTTCTGGCCTCAGTATCTTTGGCGGTGTATGTGGTGATCATGCTGTTGTTATTTAAGGCGATCCCAGTGGTGCTCACTTCGGCGGGTTTGGCGGGCTTTATTCTGTCTGTGGGTATGGCCGTGGATGCGAACATTTTGATCTTTGAGCGAATGAAAGAGGAATTCAAGCGCGGGCGAGACATTCATTCAGGCATCTTCGAAGGCTTCGCCCGCGCTTGGTTCTCTATCCGTGACGGCAATCTTTCCAGCTTGATCACCGCCGCGATCCTCTTCTGGCTTTCCAGCACGCCGCTCGTGAAGGGCTTCGCCCTAATCTTCGGAATCGGCGTGCTCGTCAGCATGTTCACTGCGATCACCGTATCCCGAACCTTCCTTTTGGCAGTAGCGCCAAAGTCGCACAGCAAGGTCGCGACCTTCTTATTCAATAACGGATTCAAAAACTAACATGTTCGTCGTACTCTATCGAAAGTGGTTCTACTTGGTGTCGGCGATCTTGGTCGCGTTCTCTGTTGCCGCTATGGCAACGTGGGGACTCCAATACGGCATCGACTTTGCCGGTGGCTCGCTTATCGAGCTTGAATACGGAACAGCACGTCCGACAGTTGAGGCGGTCCAGAAGCAGCTCGCCGCTACCGATGTCGGCGCTTTCTCAGCGCGGGAGTCTGGTGACAAGGGATTCATCATCCGTACCAAGCATCTCACTCAGGAACAGCACGACGCGATCATTGCTGCTCTTTCCAAGGATGCGACAGGGAAGGCAACCGGTGTCGACGAAAAGCGGTTTGACTCCGTTGGCCCGCTCCTTGGCCAAGAAGCAGCTCGCAAAGCGATCGTATCGATCACATTGGTGATTCTCGCTATCGTGCTCTTCATTACCTACGCCTTCCGCCAAGTGTCTGAGCCCGTATCTTCCTGGAAATATGGTCTTATTGCGATCATTGCGCTCATTCATGACGTGATCATCCCGACCGGTGCCTTTGCAGTTCTCGGACATTTTTACGGCTTTGAGGTGGATACGTTGTTTATCACCGCGCTCCTCGTGATCCTCGGTTTCTCGATCCACGACACTATCGTGGTGTTCGATCGAGTGCGCGAAAACCTTAAGCACCGATCCTCCGGCGAGCAATTTGAGCACATTGTGGGGAAGAGTATCAGCCAAACTTTTGTGCGATCGATCAACACCTCGATGACTGTGCTGATCTCCCTCATTATCCTCTATTTCGTCGGCAGCGAAGCCACTCGACACTTCGTGGTGGCGTTGCTGGTGGGCATCACTGCCGGTACCTACTCGTCGATCTTCCTCGGTTCGCCACTCTTGGTGACCTTTGAGAAGATGCAGTCAAAGAAAAGCAGATAGTATTAGATACGGAAAAAAGCATCATTTCTCAGAGCACGCCATAAATCCTTACTAGGATTTTGGCTCCTCTCGCCACCGTCGTGGCTGCGAGAGACTCTTCAAAAGTGATGCTTTTTCCGTATCTAGTGCTCACCGCTTGACTCCTTATGGGGCCTATGTATAATAGTCCCTACGCCTCTAAAAAGGCGTTGTTATTTGAAAATCAAATTGAAGTAAAGAACGTAGATGCATTGCTTCTTCGGAAGCGGTGCAAATATGTGCAAGTCAAAGTATATTCTTTTGACAATGATTCACGTTTTTCCTGTTTCGTAAAAACAGAAAGTATATAGGATTTACCTTTTTGAAAAGCACAAAAAGGGACAAGTAAAGATGAGGACAAAGCATTTTTTGTTTTGTTCCGTTCGGTCAGTTTGCTCGCTTTCACTCCGTGAAAACGGTATGAAACAAGCATATTGATTAATTACAAGAGTTTGATCCTAGCTCAGGATGAACGCTGGCGGCGTGGATAAGGCATGCAAGTCGAGAGGGTTTAGACCCTCGGCAGACGAGGTAGTAACACGTAGGTACGCACCCCAAAGTCGGGCATAACTAGCCGAAAGGTTAGATAATTCTCGATAGTCTCTTCGGAGTAAAGATTTATCGCTTTGGGAGCGGCCTGCGGAGTATCAGCTAGTTGGTAGTGTAATGGACTACCAAGGCTATGACGCTTAGGGGAGGTGAGAGCCTGACCCCCACCGATGGAACTGAGACACGGTCCATACACCTACGGGTGGCTGCAGCCGAGAATATTCGACAATGG
>CAZRTH010000015.1:0-6711 GCA_964602975.1 uncultured Candidatus Saccharibacteria bacterium
GGGCGAGGCGGAGAAGGTTTTGACCGTGAAGCGAGCCGAAGCGGAAGCCGAAGCGCGCCGGCTGAACGGCGAGGGCATCGCTGCTCAGCGCAAGGACATCATCCACGGTCTCAAGGATTCTTGTGATGAACTCGCGGAGGCGACCGGACTCGATGCCTCGAACGTCATGGCGATGATTCTCACGACCCAGTACTTCGATACGATGCAGCACATGGCGACGTCGGCTGGAGCCAAGGTGATCTTCGCCAACTCTGCTCCGAACGCCGCTGGCACTGTCCGCGAGGAGATCACCAAGGGCATCCTCGCAACCGAAGAGAGTTCTTCGGGCAATGGGAGCGCCGGCAAGGCCGTCGCCACTCCGGCCACGAGTGCGAAGGAGGTCAGCTAGCACATGGGCCGTTTTGATGAGCAATCATCAGAACGGCCTTTTTTATTTTCTCAATTTTTTGCTATACTACTCCTACCTATGATTCGCCTCACTGGCGTGACCAAAAAATATTCTCCCGAGAGCATCGGCGTCCAAGACATCCACCTGCATATTCCGGCAGGCGAGTTTGTGTCGGTGGTCGGGCAGAGCGGCAGCGGCAAGACGACGCTCGTGAAACTTTTGATTGCCGAAGAGCGGCCCACGGAGGGCAAGATCGAGATCGATGGCTGGGACGTGACCAATATTGCGCATCGCGATATCCCGCACCTGCGCCGACAGATTGGCGTAATTTTTCAGGATTTCAAATTGCTTCCCAAAAAAACAGTTTCCGAAAATGTTGCTTTTGCCATGCAGGTGGCTGGCGACAAAGAACGCCGGATTCAAGAAGTAGTGCCAAAATTGCTCGACGTGGTTGGCTTGATTGGAAAGAAAGATCGCTACCCACATCAGCTCTCCGGAGGAGAACAGCAGCGCGTGGTGATCGCCAGGTCGCTGGCCCAGCGCCCCAAGATTCTGGTGGCCGACGAACCAACCGGAAACTTGGATTCGATTCACACGCTCGAGATTATTGAAATCTTGAAAAAAATCAATGCTTTTGGCACGACCATTGTGCTTGTCACCCACAATCGCGAAGTCGTGAACCACCTGCGTCGTCGTGTGATTACCATTCAGCAGGGGAGTATCGTGGCCGACGAAGAATCAGGCAAATATCGACTCTAGTCTATGACTCCACTCATTCGCATCATAAAATTTGCCTTTCAGGATATTGCCCGCAACTGGAGTTTGTCGACCATGACTGTCTGCATCCTTACGCTCATGCTCCTGTCGGTCAACACGATTATTCTCTTGCGCACCTTGACCGAAGAGGCCACCCTGGTGGTGAAAGATCAAATCGATTTGAGTATCTTTTTTGATCGCAGCGCCACAGACAAGCAGATCAATGACGTTCGTTCACATATCGGTTCCTTTCCAGAGGTCACCCAGATGACATTCCTCACTGCCGATCAGGTGCTGGCCCAGTTTAAAAATGATCACAAAGAGAGCCCCGAAATTTTGGCCTCGCTCGATGAATTGCATGACAATCCTTTTGGCCCAACTTTGATAATCAAGGCGCGCGATCCGAGCGATTATCAAAAAATTATTACGGCCATTCATGTGCCAGAGTACGAAAAAATTATCGAAGCCAAGACATTTGCTGATACAGAAAAAGCGATTGATCGCATCCATGCCATCACGGCCCAAGTCGAGAAATTCAGCATTGCTCTTAGCGCCATCTTTGCCTTGATTGCCTGTTTCATTATCTTCAATACGATTGGTGTGGCGATCTTCACCCAGCGCACCGAAATCAGCATCAAAAAATTGGTGGGCGCAAGCAACTGGTTCATTCAAGGGCCATATCTGGTGGAAGCGGGGATCTTTAGCCTGATCGCGGTTGGCCTGACCATGGGGATTGTCTGGGTGGCGGTGCGATTTCTCGATCCCTATATTTCTGTCGTTTTCCAAACGTCGTCCTTCTTGACAAGCGCCTTCTCGTCTCATATACTCATCCTAGTTTCGGCGCAATTCCTGGCTGTGCTCCTATTGACACTGGCCACCTCGCTTCTGGCCATGCGCCGCTACCTGCGGGTATGAAAAATTAAAGGGACCAAAGAAAAAGATCTTTTTACTTTTTATTTTTTACTTTTGTCTTCAATCTATTCGGGGATCGCCTGCCTGCGCAGTCAGGTCTAACTGTAGGACAACAGCCATATGTGGTTCGTTTATTTCCTCAAGACAGATAGAAAAGAAAACTGGTATTATGTGGGAAGTACGAATAACTTGGAACGCAGGCTAGATGAACATAATGCCGGCGAAGTAACCTCGACAAAAGCGTACATGCCCTATACTATAATCTATATTGAGGAATTCAAAACAGAACCTGAGGCACGTGAACGTGAAAAATATTTCAAAAGATGGGACGGAAGAATAGAAAAGAAAAAAATTATCTCTCATTCGGGGATCGTCTAACGGTAGGACAACAGCCTTTGAAGCTGTGTATCTTGGTTCGATTCCAAGTCCCCGAGCCAACTGGGAATCGTGCGAAGGTTGCGATACAGCTCGAAAATATTCTTGGCTGTGCACTGCAATTTTCCGCCGGTCAGAACTTGGTTCGAGGTAAGCGCCTGGACGATCGCTCGCTTTTCAGCCGGACTTCCGGAACGAAACGAGCTAATGGCTCTGTTGACGAAAGAAATCGACTTGGGAAGTTTTTCTAAGTAGCTGCCCCCGTGTTCAATGGCCTTGATGCGTTCGACCGCAGTCGTGCGTTCGTCCTGAATCTGGCGCCGGTCGGCGGCCAGCTCTTCGGCCGAGATCACGCCGTCCGCACAGAGTTGACGAAGGCGGCGCAGACGCGCGTCGCACTTCTCCACAAGGCTACTCAAGCGCACCCGATCCTCAGCCTGCAGCGCCTGATCCTCTTTCATCAAACTGTCTGCCTTACTCGTAAGCCAGTCGACCACCTCATCTGATGGTTGGATGCTCGCGATGAACCGCTCGATTTGCTCCTCGAGCTCGTGTTCCTGAATGGATGGCTCGGGGCAGTACGCATACCTCCGAAGTTTTCGCCAGCAGTGATAATAGACATAGTTGCGGCCGGTTCGCGCGTGTGTCTTCTTCTCGGCCGTGACCATTCCGCCGCATGCTCCGCAGGTGACAAGGCCCCGATACGGGAAAAAGAGGTGCTTTGCTCGGCTGATCGAAGAGGAGGGTCCGGGGGCGGTTGGTTGAAGCTTGCGGTACTCGGCCCACGTGATCATGGGGCTGTGCGAACCCTGGTAGCTCTGTCCACCGACGAGCATGGCGCCTGCATAGAACTGGTCCGAGAACAGCCGGTACATTTGCGATGAGGACAACGGCCCGCCACCGACGCGGCCGAACTTTGGCGTCCGGAAGCCCCAGTCCTCTCGAGCGATGCGAACGATGTCAAGTACGGGTGTTCCGGAAAGGCGAAGCCGGAACATTTTCTGAACGTGGTCGTATCGTTCCGGATCTGGGACTAGGGCCTTGGTCTGGGGGTCGCGCACAAAGCCGAGTTTCGGCTTGCTGATCCACCGCCCGGCTTCCAACGCCTGGCGGTTTCCGCGCTTGACGACCTGTGAGAGGTCGTCGCTGTACTTGGTCGCTTCGCCGAAGACGATTGACATCATGAACTTTTCATCGGCAGTCCCGGTAAAGGTGCGGCCGGGAGTGACAATCTCCTTGATCGTCCCTTGCCCTAACTCCCACATGATCGTTCCGCCGTCGATTGGGTTGCGAGCGAGTCGGTTGAGGTGCCAGCAGAGGATTCCATCTGCCTTGCCCTTCCGAATCGCGTCGACTACCTCGGCAAATTTCGGCCTGCCCGGATACTTGGCGCTCATGGCCTCTGTAACAGGCTCGCCGACCACGGTGAGTTGGAGTCGATGGGCTAGTTCGGAGAGTTCCTTCTGCTGTGCGGGAATAGAGAGGGTCTGTCGGTCTTCGGACTCGCTGGACTTGCGCACATACATGATTAGTCTGTTGGTGTTCATATGAATGTAGTTATTGTACATCTACCTTTGCGCTAACGCTCCGAGCGCGCACCTGAAGCCTTGCGACCGCACGAATGGCGGCGATGGCCTTGGCCCCGTTTCTGACGAATAAACTCGTCGTGATTATCGTCGGGCCTGATGGGGGACTCGGCTCGTCCGAGAAGGCAGCCGCCTTCCCGCCAGTGTTGCAGGGTGTGGTCGATCTGTTCGTGTATATACTCGCGGACCAGCAGCATCCGTTCCTCCTCCGCACACAGGTCCATTGTAAAGCCTCCTCTTGAGGCGATCAGCCCGGCTGGGGATGGGAAATGCCACGGGTACCAACCGACATCCAATTGCGTCGGTCGTACCAACCGCGGCACATTCCGGATCTTATACTTCAAAACTATCCACCACTCCCCAACGCGCTCTCGTTCTCCGCAGACGCCGACTGCCTGTGCCCAGCGATGAGGTGAGTCCTCAGGAAGAAACGGAACAAGATCGTCCCAGACTGCAGCCCATGAAGGTTGGCGAGGGTGTTGCCTGCGGTAAGCACGAAGAACCCTTAAGAAAGACTTGATGAACTCATGCACGTCAGGATCAACTTCACAATTCTTGTGTAGTCTTCCTCCGAGTTTGTCGTCGAGAAACTTATCGACGGTCCCCGCACTCGTTAGCTCTTCAAACACGCTGCGTCGCTTCGGGCCGGTCCTTCCAACCGTTCTCCCGGCATCCCACTCGAAATGGGCCCTCATCTTGTTGAGACACACCACCGTGCCCAGGTAGGAGTCGGACCGAAGGCTCACGTCGCGGCTGCGTGCATCAACGAAATTATTCTTGTTGATACGACCCGAAAATTCGGGAGTCTTCTGACTCCGAATCTTCTCCCTATTGTAGGCATCTATCGCCTTATACAGAGACTCACTATTCACGGGGCGTCCAACCATAGAGTCGAACGATTTTTCGCGGTCCACTGATACACGGTGATCGGCCCTGAGGTTTCGCGCCATGAACCGATATTCTGATTTTGAGGATCGTTCCCACTCATCAAGCACACTGTCGTACTCGTGGCGATGTCCTCTGTCGCGGCCGAACACCCTCTTGTGTGCCATCCTGCGTCTCCGCCCTCCCCATGGCGCCGCTGCGTCCGTGAACAAAGAAAAGCCTGGTCGACAGTGGCGACCAGGCTTCCGTTCAAGTGAGCGGTTCCCCCATTTCAGCGGCCAACGTCGCCTGCGCCCAGGGCGGCCAGGCTGCGCGTGTGGCTTCCATTGTGAGCTTATCGAGCCAGCTGGCTCGCGCAACGTTGCAGTTTTCGCCAACAGCTCTCAGCGCGGATGCGAATTCCCTAACCGGAGCAGATTTCCGGTTCACCTGGATGATATGAAACAGAATTTGCGTGGTGGCGCCACACACTGCATCCAAATCGGGAGTCCCAAACATGCCCCTTTCCTTGGGCATCAAGACGACGCCCATGAAACCATCGTACACGGTGCCTCGGAGAAACAAGTCTTGCCTACCGTCAAGGAAGGTCTGCCATACATCTTCGAAACGCCGGTCCGACTGGTTGCGGAGAAGGGCCAAGACTAGAGTCCTCCTCAGATCTCCAGCAGTCCATTGTCCTCTAAGTTTGCGCCGCGCAGTAATCTCCGTCAAGGGTTCACATAGTGTCATCGGCCAGCCGGCACCAGCGCATAGCCAGAGAAGATTACCAAACAGTTGCTTCGGCTTCTCGAATAGGCCTTGATTTACGTCAAGTTGTCTATCGAGTATCCTTGCGCAGCATCCCGCCAGCCCTCTTCGTGCGAACAGTGAACCACTTTGAATATCGATTCTCTCCATGACACGAAGAATCCAAACGGCGGGTTCCTCATCATTTCCGAGAGCAATGAGCTCTCTGCCCTGAAGCCAATCCAGCAATCTCTCTTCTTGTTGAGTATCGTTCTGACTCTGAAGCCATACCTCAACCTTTTCCTGAAATTCATGAAGTGGTGTGCGCGCCTCCAACATTGCCCTTTCCTCTTCCGGGGGGGCAACGTGCACATCCCCCCCGGCATCTCGACGAGGAGGGGGAGATGCCCATGGGGGGTGTGATTTTGATGCTGGGCTAGATTCTCTTTGCGCCCCGGCTTGCTGCGGCAACGGGCTGCGTGCATGCGACGCCCGGGGCTCGGACGCAAGGTCTTGTGAGGCCGGTTGGGCAGAAGAAGCTGCGGCTCGTACCCGTCTTGGCTGCGCGTCAACGGTCGCGCCCGAGGAGCGCAGGCTTGGCCCGCCAGCTTCGTTGGGCGAACCGACAGGGGCAGGAATCGACTCCATGGGCGGCCCAACAACAACTTCTGGGGTGGTCTCAGTGAGTGCAAGTGCAAGGGCCGGGCCCCCACCCCAGGCTTCTCGTTCTGCGAGAAGAAGGGTCACAAGAACCACCAACCCCAGTGTTGCACCGCGCTCTTGCGCAAGCGTATTCATGGCGGCCAAGCATATATGGTCGACGTAAACGACTACGGTTTCTCCGGAAAGGAGCTTTGCCTCAGCCATTCCCTGTGCGTCTGCGGGACTGAGAGGCCAGTGTCCCATCGCGAAGGACCGTCGCTTGAGATCCCATGCAGCTTCGATGACTTTTGAAAAGGACCGGTCGCCGCTGGCGAAGGGCATATCTCGCGCCTCGGCCCACCTAATCAGCCGCGTTGGTAACTCAGTCGGACGTCGGCTATGGCCACTGCGAGGCGGCATACCCTTCCGTAGAATACAGTA
>CAZRTH010000016.1:0-6557 GCA_964602975.1 uncultured Candidatus Saccharibacteria bacterium
AAAGGGGATGTCGTACTCCAAGGGGTCGACGTTGGTGATGCCGGCAAGATAGGTCATCAGAGATCCCGCGACCGATCCTCGAATGGTGGTGAGGATGTGTTGTTCGTGGGCAAATCGCAACAAGTCGGAGACTACGAGAAAGTACTGAGCATAGCCTTTGTTCTTGATCACTTGAAGTTCATACTCAAGTCGATCCACATATTTTGGTGTTTTTTCTAATTTGCGCTTCGCAAATCCTTCGGCCGCCAATCTTCGGAGCTCGTCATCATACGACAACCCGCTCTCCACTATGTAATTTGGGAACAGCCACTTGCCGAGGGTGAGCTCGAGATTGCACATGTCCGCGATCTTTTTGGTGTTTTCGAGCGCTTCTGTTCCGACGTCGCTACTGCCTGCACTCCTGCTCGCGCTTTTTTTGAACAGCTTCTCCATTTTCTTGGTCGTCATGAAAGAGAAGTCCGTGTCATCTGCGCCGAGACCGCCATTGCCGCCACGATCGCCACCGTCGCCGGAGCTGTTCACCATCATCAAAGTGTTGCGGGCCTGCTTGTCGTCGGGAGAGATGTAATAGATATCGTGCGCGGCCACGAGCGGTGTGTTTGTCGCTTTGGCGATTGCGATGATGTGCTCCATTAGTGCCTCGTGTCCTTCTATTCCGTTGTGACGAGTGATCTCGAGGAAGACGTTTTCTGAGCCGTAGGTCGCTTTGTAAAAAGCAATAATTTCCTTGGCCTTTTCTTGGGCCTCAGGCGCTTCCGGACCAGCTGCACCACGCAACGCCGCCGCCACTTCGCCTCCGAGGGACGGGATAATGCACACCAGCCCGGCCGGGTATTGCGAGATGAGCTCGCGATCGAGGCGGGGTTTGTAGTAGAAGCCGTCGAAGTTGGAGATCGTCACCAATTTCACGAGGCTCTTGTAGCCGGCGTGGTCTTTCGCCAGGAGTATCAGGCGGGTGCGCCGATTGTCCACGCCGGCCTGCCTATCTTTTCTGCTTCGTGCCGCGATATACGCATGCACGCCGATGATCGGCTTGATGCCGGCTTTTTTGCAGTCTTTATAAAATTCAATCGCGCCGTACAGGTTGCCGTTGTCGGTGAGGGCGAGCGCCGTCATGCCGTCCTCCTTCGCTGCTTCGATCAGGTCCGGAATTTTCGGTAACGCCGCGAGCAGGGAATAGTGGCTGTGGACGTTGAGATGGGTGAAATTATTTGGCTGTGTGGACATTGTAGATTGCCTGATGGGGAGCGCAGGGTCGCTTTTTGGTTGTGTAGCCATTATATCTGTTTGCTGCGAAAACGCCAAAAGTACCAACACAAAGCCCGCTCACTTTGAGCGGGCTTTGTCGACATCCCAGCCTTACCAACAGAACAATTTTATACTACCAGACTATTTCTTGTCAACGCTCTCGTATCGGATATCGATGGACCTAGCGGGGATCGAACCCGCGCACCTAGTTGGTAAGGCTAGGATGCCTGGAACCACCAGTAGGCCCACAGTACGAATTTACCCGTCCGTACCTGCCATATAGTGTACAAAACTAGTGATCAAGAAATCGCAAAGAAAGTATCAAGAAATCCCAAATTTTCGATAAAGATCTGATCAAGATTTGATAAAGATTCGATCAAGAAAAAATCAATTTGTATTAAAATATATCCGGCCAACTAGTGGTACTATATATTCACAAGATTTACACCCATTCAGGCCCTATTTACGAACCCTCGTTTATGAAACCTCCTGCGAAAAAGCATTACATCATCGGCATCGACGAAGTCGGGCGTGGACCTTTGGCTGGGCCGGTCGCGGTGGGCGCACTAGTACTGAAAAAGCCACTACCAAAACACTTTCTGCGGACCGATCGAAGCGGTCGAGTGCACCGCATCTTTGACTCCAAGCAGATAAAACCAGCTGAGCGTACGCTATGGTACGAGCAGATCTGCGCAGCGCAAAAAACCGGACATCTCGATTTTAGGGTCACTTTCGTGAGCGAAAAGGTCATCGACGCCAGGGGTCTTTCTTTCGCTATCCGTTCAGCACTCGAAAAATCCCTGCGCGGCGTGCTCCGTTCGTCCCGTCTCTCGCCAGCCAGTTGCGACATCCGCCTCGACGGGGGACTGAAAGCGCCCGCCTATTTCACCTGCCAGAAAACCATTATCAAAGGCGACACTTCAGAAGTCTCGATCGGCCTCGCTTCGATCGTTGCTAAGCATCTCCGCGACAAGAGGATGGTCGCGCTGCACAAAAAATACCCGCTCTACGGTTTCAACATTCACAAAGGGTATGGAACGGCCGCTCACCGTCGAATCATCGAAAAAGACGGCCCTTGCCCGATCCATCGTCGGCTTTTCCTCAGAAAACTCTTGAAATAGGGGCAAATGTGGTAGACGGATACAAATTGTTGCCAAAATACCCATATCGTGTATACTATTAGGCACTATGGTAGTACGAATGCGCGCCAATCGGTCTCATACCGGCAACCGCCGATCTCATCACGCCCTCACCGGTCCTCGTATTTCTATTGATGCAAAGACTGGTATTCCTCATCAGCGACACAGAGTGTGTCTCGAAACCGGCAATTACCGAGG
This sequence comes from uncultured Candidatus Saccharibacteria bacterium, assembly GCA_964602975.1. GTDB lineage: Bacteria > Patescibacteriota > Minisyncoccia > Phycocordibacterales > JBBTRF01 > JBBTRF01. The sequence continues at coordinate 2,586 of CAZRTH010000016.1, forward strand.
CATGCAAATCCTCGACGTCGCGGGAACAGCCGTAAAGCAGGCGAAGAAGGTCCAGGCAAAGCAACTCCCAGCCAAGAAGGCATAATGAAGAAAGAGGTCGGTCAGTAGCTCAGCTCTTAACACAAACCAAAGCACACAAATGGCAAACAGACATCTAGCTCGATCGGTGGTGATGCAAGCCCTCTTTGAATGGGATTTTGCTCACCGTCCCGACAGCGAGATAAAGGATATTCTCGTCCGCGATGCCAAAGAATTTGCGCCTGGTTTGACCGACTACACCTTCCTCACTTCGCTCGCTGAGAGTATTCTCAAAAAGCGCGGCGAGCTCGACGATATCATTCAAAAGGCTGCGCCCGAGTGGCCAATAGACAAAATTTCCGTAGTGGACCGAAACATCCTCCGTCTCGGACTCTATGAGCTTTTGTTTGCGGACCGCGAGGAAGTGCCGGCGAAAGTGGCGATCAACGAGGCGATCGAGCTGGCCAAAACGTTTGGCGGCGAAAACAGCGGCAAGTTTGTGAACGGCGTGCTCGGCTCCGTGTACAAAGAGCTCGGCGAGCCAGGGAAGGATAGTGCTCCGAAGGCGAAAAAAAAGCCCGTTGACCCAAAAGACTATCCCGTCGAGAAGCTTGGCGGCGCGGTAGTGTACGCGCGCAAGGGCGACGAGATCTATCTCGCCATGGTGCACGACATCTTCGGCCGCTGGACTCTCTCGAAAGGCCACTACAAAGAAGGCGAGACCGATCAGCAGGCGATCAAGCGCGTCGCAATGGAGGAGATGACCCTCGATGTCGAGATCCAAGATGAATTGGGTCGCAACGAGTACATCGCCTCCGATCCGGAGAAGGGCAAGCTTCGCAAACAAGTATTGTACTTCATGGCAGAGTCGCCTTTTGTCCCTGTGAAGCTCGCGAAGTCTGGTGGTCTCGACGACGCTCGTTGGTTCCACCTCTCCGAGATCCTCGATCTCAATTTGTATAATGATATTTTGCCCATCGTCACCAAAGGGGTGAATATTCTGATGACCGCCGGCCAAAAGACCGAATCGAAAACAGTGTAATTTCCATTTTCACACCCACATGGATTTCTCCGTATTTGAACACATCATCGGCATCACTTTTAATGACAAGGCTTTGCTGAAGCAGGCTTTCGTGCACCGTTCGTACATCAACGAGAACAAAAGTTCTTCTCTAGAGCACAATGAACGTCTCGAATTTTTAGGCGACGCTGTGCTCGAGCTTGTCTCGACAGTGTATTTGTATAAAAAGTATCCGCAGAGCAATGAAGGCGAGCTCACCGCGTATCGTTCTTCATTGGTGAACGCGATCAATCTTGCCGAAGTGGCTTCGAAACTCCAGATGGAGAAGTTTTTGCTGTTGTCGCACGGAGAGAGCAAGGACAAGGGGAAGGCGCGCCAGTATATTTTGGCCAATACGATCGAAGCACTCATCGGCGCCATCTATTTGGATCAGGGCTATGAAGTGACGGAAAAGTTTTTGTCGAAGAATGTGTTGTATCTGATCGATGATATTGTCGAAAACAAAGCGTGGATCGACGCGAAAAGTTTGTTCCAAGAGAAGGCTCAGGAGGTGGATGGCGTGACGCCATTGTACAAAGTGATCGGCGAAGATGGTCCGGACCACGACAAATCTTTCACTGTCGGTTTGTTCATTCGCGACAAAAAGATCGCTCAAGGCGAAGGGAAGTCCAAGCAGGAGGCTGAACAGGAGGCAGCGAAGGAGGGGGTGAAGGCGAGGGGGTGGTAGTTTGACACAAAACTATTTTAATGTTAATGTGCTCCTGAATCCAAAAGGGAGGGGTAGTCGTTCTACTCGCAACAAACCCCTTTGGCAATGCAACTTGACAAAAGGAGCACATGAAAAAACAAGCTCCCATAAGAGCCGAGGTCACTCGAGTGTGCGGCGAGGGCAGAAATCGCTACGCCGTCACGCGTCTACGTGAGCCGATCAGGGCAGAAGGTGGCCAAGTGAATACGGTCACCTTCTCTCTTCAGGTCTGGCAAGGTGGTGCTGAACCAAGACCGGGACAACTCGTCCACCTATCGGAGGTGAGTCAGTTTGCTCGTGGTTGGAGAGCGCAGCGCGCCGAGCCGGTCAGTCTGCGGTAGTCGGAAGCAGTTGGTGATAGGTAGCAAAATAAGCAGTCAAACAGCAACGATAGTAAACCGATAGCAACCCAGAAAAACAGAAAGAACAGCAAATGAAAAAAACAGTCACACTGAAAATAGCAGAGCTGAAAAAGCTCTTCTTTGTCCGCATCGCACTGAATGAAGACCATGTCGTGCATCTCGCCAGCCTTCTCGAGGCCGGAACCGAGTTGCCTGACATTCTGGTGGCGGATGATCCGGATGGCCAATACGACAAGGCTGTGGTGGATGGTCGCCATCGCATCGCGGCACACGAGCTGCTCGGCCACGTGGAAATGAAGTGCGAACTGCGGAAGTTCGCCTCCTACGCCGAAATGGTTCTCGTGGCGCTCAAATGCAATCTGGGCGGCGCCTTGCCTCCTGGGGCCAGCGACATCAGCCACACTATGGAACTCCTGTTGGCCAGTGGCATGAAGCGCAGGGACATCATCGCCCAGACCAGTGAGACGACAGGCTTCCCTCCGCGTCTCGTTCAGAAGCATCTCGCTGACGTCCAGTCGAAGCTCGCCAAAGTCCGTTTGAAGAAGGCCGCCAACAGCGTCACTTCTGAGGGGATGACGGTTTCCGAGGCCGCTGCACATCACGGCGTCAAGCTCGAGGCTCTCAAGAAACTCCTACAACCCGAAGGAGAGCTGGAAAAAAATGGTGGCTGCAACGTCCCACAGCTCAAGGCGTTTCTCAGCAACCGTTTTGGTTCCATGAACAAGAGCGGAGCGCACACCTTGTCGCGTCTCAGTCATGACCTCAAGGATGGTGTCGCCAAACCGGACGATGCCCGTGACATCATCGAACACCTCGGGAAGATCCGAGACAAACAGGTGGCTTTCTTCAAAAACTGGGAGGAGCGCCTGATCGCTGCCGCCGAGATTAAGGAAGTCGCTGTCAAGCAGCCGACGGCTCGCACGAAGAAGGATAAACGCATCGGCAGCTCGGTGCTCGCGAAGATGGGTCTGTCCTGAACCTCCAACCTCAAACGAAATAAGAGAAAGAGCGTTTATGAACAAATTGACCCACGAGGAATTCACGCTTCGCGCCATCGAGAAGCTTGCCAAAGAAGGCAAGGAAACCATCCACACCGTTTACTCCGGCTTCAACGACGGGTTCCGCGAGTATTTCGCCGGCGCCGATCCGATCGCCGCAGTGAAGCAGTTGGTGGAGCAGAAGAAGATCGCCTTCCGCTTTGCCCGCGGCGGCGCCGTCATCGGAAAGCCCGGCTCGATCGAAAGCGGCGGATCCTCCAAGGAGGTCCTCAGTAAGATGGGCTTGGGCGATCAGCCGAAGAAGTAGCGGTCTCGAACCGCTTGCACACCGCAGCCACCAGAGAGGTCTCTGGAGGCTGCGGTTTTTTGTTGGTCGAGCCATTTTTCCATTTGCCTTTTGCCGCCCAACCCAAAATGATATGATACTCGGTATGCTGAAAGGTCTGGAGATATCGGGGTTTAAGTCGTTCGCGAAGAAGAGCGACTTGCATTTTAATACGCCGATCACGGCGATCGTGGGACCAAATGGTTCGGGTAAGTCCAATGTCGCGGAAGCATTTCGTTTTGTGCTGGGCGAACAGTCGATCAAGTCGTTGCGCGGGAAGCGCGGCGAGGACCTCATTTTCAATGGTTCCAACAAAGCGTCGAAGCTCAATCGCGGTTCAGTGAAGGTGACATTCGACAATACTCGCCGCGCGATGAATCTCGACTTCGACGAGGTGACCATTGAGCGCGTAGTGCATCGCGACTCGTCCAACGAATATTTCATCAACGGCACTTTGGTGCGTCTGCGCGATGTCATCGAGCTTCTCGCCTCGGCGCACG
>CAZRTH010000017.1:0-6128 GCA_964602975.1 uncultured Candidatus Saccharibacteria bacterium
TTTCTTGCTAGAAAATTCCTCGAGCTCGCGCCGTCGCGCTCGCTAGGCTCCAGTTGAATGCTTTTTGTGTTGTTTGATTTTCTACTTGTCTTTTGCTACAGTATAGTCATCTCCGCTTCCTGAAACCCCCCGAAGAAACGCCTAAGGCGAGGGAGCGATCAGAAACGTATCAGGAGCCAGGGGCTTTCCTGATTTGCTAAAAAGCTCTCCTCTTCCGAGGAGACTTTTTAGTTTAGTGCCATCCGAATCCAAAGTTTCAAAGTGACTGACAATGAAAAAGCCATTGTCCTTATTTGCAGCTATCAATAAGTAGTTGCCAGTTCTTGGAATTCTCTTCAGTAGATTGATCTTGTCGGATCGCCTTTCGCCTGTATGCGTATCGAGTATGTTTCGAAGTACTGCGTCCCAATCATTTGCATTTATCACAAAATTCTCAGGAATAAATTCGCCGTGGTCTCGCACGACTTTATCCAGAATCATCTGACTAAATATCAGATCACGGGGCTTTCCGTCGCTTGAAACAAACGCTGGAATTGAGGCGACAACTGCAATGCGTGTTTTCCTAAAGATGAGAAGATTCAGAGCCTGGAGTCTTCTCCCTTCTTTTTTCCTGAGCTTTCTCATCTTTCCAGTCGCAAACCGAGTCTTTTTGTCTTTTTCCACCATGGAAAAAGTGTAGCAAAACAGTGTTCAAGAAATCGCAAAGAAAGTATCAAGTTTTCCTAAAGAATTCATCAAGAAAAACTAAAGTCGAATACGAGCACTACAACGAATTAAACTCTCCCATTGCCGCGTCGCGGCCGGAGAGAATGATGCAGTCGAGTGCTTCGACGGCAGTCTTTATGACCTTCTTGAGCGTATCGGCTTCGGGTTTTTTGAAGTCAGCGACGATGAAATCGTTGACCAGATCTTCACTATCGGGCTTTTTGAGCTTGCCGGCCGCAGTTGCAGGGGTGATACCAACACGTAAACGGATGAATTCTTGAGTCTTCACCGCCTTGATCACCGACTCCACGCCGCGATGGCCGCCAGAGCTTTTGTTAAATGACACTTTCAGCCGACCGAGCGACAGGTCGAGGTCATCATGGATCACCACCAGCGTCTGTGCGGCCTTTTTCGTTTTCACCAATTTCGCCACAGACTCGCCAGACTTGTTCATGAAGGTCTCCGGTTCGATCACCATCACCTTTTCCTTCCTCACCTTGCCAGTGAGCGCGTGTTTGCCTTCGATCTTCCCCTCGCTCACGAGCGCTTTGAGCATTTTCTCCGCCTCGAGCTCAGGCAGCGCGTGTTTCTTCACAAAAGCGTCAGCGATCATGCGACCGACGTTGTGCCGAGTCTCTCTATATTCTTCTCCGGGGTTGCCGAGGCCGGCAATAATGTATGTCATAGTGGAAAAAGTGTAACACGCGAGCAGAGGCGATGCAAAAAATCTATGCGACACACCTTTTGCTATTGCGTCAACTCACTCGTCCGCGGTAAAATTGCTTGCAATGGACACTCTCGATACACAACGTACGGAAACATCATCATTGAAACGATCGTTTTCTGAATTGTGGAAATTCATACTCATCACTCTCCTCATCGTCCTCCCTATTCGCTTCTTCATCGCCAAGCCATTCATCGTCAATGGCCCGTCGATGGACCCGACCTTCGAAACCGGCCAATATTTGATCGTCGACGAGTTAACATATCGCTTCAGCTCGCCTAAACGCGGTGATGTGGCGGTTTTTCGATACCCATACACGGCCGATACTGAGCCGGCGCGATACTATATCAAGCGCATCATTGGGCTTCCCGGAGAAACGGTGGAGATCCAGTACGGAAAAGTGTCGATTCGCAACAGCTCAAACGCTGAACCAATCATTCTCAATGAGCCGTATGTCGCTCACCACTCGCTCGACAGCATAAAAAGAACGCTTGGCGAACACGAATACTTTGTGTTGGGTGACAATCGTCCGGCGAGTTCGGATTCGCGTTCTTGGGGCAGTTTGGACGAAAAATATATCGTCGGCAGACCGATCGTGCGCCTGTTACCACCAACAGAGATCAGCTTCCTGCCGGGAATGCATCATTTTAGCAATTAACCGTACGATCCATGCCACAAGCTCCGCAAAAAATATCGAAGATGCCACTGCCGGTGGAGACGCAGCGGCCACGAAGCGCGGCTGATGCCAAGATCAAAGCGACCGGAAAATCGGCCGAGATCGCCTCGTACTATGGTTTCGAGTTGATCGATGCTCCGCGACTAGAGAAGATCGATATGGACAACGCTCGCAAATTCCTCGGCGTCACTCACACCAAAAAAGACGAACCGATGTTGAAAAAGCCCCTTCTCATCCACCCGGAAGACAAGGTGGCGCTTCTCCGCATGTACGAACAGCAGCAAATGTTCACTTGGAGCCAGCCGGTGATGCTCTATTATGAAGGTGTCATTCAACACAAGGAGGCGCGCAAGCCGAAATGGCCGGGGACCAAAACGTTCCATCTCGACGTCTTGGGCACTACGAAGAGCATCGCCGAAGCCACGCTTATCAAGGCAACCGTCGAAACGCTTCGCGAGGAAGGCTTCGGCGAGCTGATGGTGCACATCAACAGTATTGGTGATCGAGACTCGATGAGCCGTTTTTGCCGAGAGCTTACCAACCACTACCGCAAACACATCAGCACCCTTTCAGCGCACTGCCGGCAAGCGATGAAAACCGATATTTTCAAAGTATACGAATGTGATGATGAGAAATGCCGGCCGATCCACGAGAGCGCACCGAACCCGATCAACTTCCTCTCCGAACTTTCCCGCCAGCACTTCCGCGAAGTCCTCGAATATCTCGAGAGTCTCGGCATCGCGTACAAGATCCACAATGGTTTGATCTGTGACCGCAACATGTGGACTCAAACAGCCTTCGAGATCCGCGAAGTGGAGACTAACACCTTGCTCGCCACCGGCATGCGATACAACGGCATCTCAAAAAAGCTCGGTTTCCGCAAAGAGATCGGCGCGGTGGGAGTGACAGTTTCATACAAAAAGGCAAAGGAGGAGGCACAGTTCAAGCGAAACGCGGGCGGCAAGGCGCCGAAGGTATACTTTGTGCAGCTCGGCTTCGAGGCAAAGCTCAAGAGCCTAGAGGTCATCGAAATGCTCCGAAAAGCCAAGGTGCCGCTTGCCCAATCTCTCGGCAAGGACAAGATTTCCGGCCAGATCCAAAGCGCCGAAAACAGCCGTATTCCTCACACCATCATTATGGGACAGAAGGAGGCTCGGGAAAGCTCGGTGATCGTGCGAGAAATGAGCACCCGGCACCAGGAGACCATCCCATTGAGCCAGTTGCCGGCCTATTTGAAGAAAATCCGATAGTGTGTTAGGATACTGAAACTATGATAAATGTCCAAGTAGAGAAAGGTGCAAATGAGAACAGTTTGAGCATTTTGCGACGCTTCACCAAGCGAGTCCAGGGCTCGGGAGTATTGAGCCGCGTTCGCTCGATCCGATACTCTGCGCGAAACCAATCTCCATTGAGCGTCAAGAAGCATGCGATGAACAAGCTCGAAAAGCGAGCCGAAGTCGAACTCGCGATGAAGCTCGGCAAATTCAAGCAGCCTGAGCGACGTGGCAGCAAGCCAGGAGCTCGATAATACGCGGCTTCGCGTTCCCTTTTTCACGTGAGCGACGCATTTTCTCTCATCAACGCAACAAAGGCCACCCTCCCTCGGTGGCCTTTCGCGCAAATGAAGGACGCCGTGCTTGGCAAGGCATACGAATTGAGCGTGGCGATCGTGAGCGAGAAAAAAATACACGAGCTCAATCTCGCGCACCGTCAAAAGGACACTCCGACCGATATTTTGTCCTTTCCGCTCGATGAACAGAACGGTGAGATCTATATCAACCTCGATTGCACAAAAAAGAAAGCGGCCGAATTCGGTCAAACATTTGAAAATTATTGCGGCTACCTGTTTATCCACGGTTTGCTGCATTTGAAAGGATTCGATCATGGGAGTACAATGGAGAGCGAAGAAGCCACATATTGCAAGCAATTTGGCATCTCCCATCCATGGCTCGCAACATTAAAGTCGGTATCGACATCGGCACCTACCAAGTCAAAGTAGCTGTCGCAGAAGCTGTCCTTGAAAAGGACAGGCAGGTTCCTCGCATCCTCGGTGTCGGTTTTTCCGAATCGAAGGGCATGCGTCACGGACACATCATCAATCAGACAGAGGTCACTCGCAGCATTCGCCAAGCCGTACAGCAGGCTGAAAAATCGGCCGGCGGTATCAAGATCCGAAAGGCCTATGTCAGCATCGGCGGCATGGGTTTGAATAGCATCTACGCCAAAGGCGCGGCTATCATCTCGCGTGCCGATTCGGAGATCACTGAGCTCGATGTGAAAAAGGTGATCCAAGCGAGCGAGGCGGCAATTCCAAAAAACATAATGGCGAATCGCCATATCATCCACATCATCCCGACAGAATTCCGTGTGGATGGCGAAGTGGTGCTAGGACGACCGGTGGGCTTCAAGGGCAACAAGCTCGAAGTCACGACCATGTTCGTCACCGCCCTTGAGCGACATTTTCAGGATACCGTCGCCGCTGTGAACGAAGCTGAGATCCAGATCGAGGACATCGTCGCTGCGCCGATCGCTGCCAGCCTAGTCACGCTCAACCGCGTCCAGAAGACCGCAGGCTGCGTGTTGGCCAATATTGGCGCCGAGACAGTGTCATTGATCGTCTACGAGAACAATATTCCCACCTCTATCGAAGTATTCCCTATCGGTTCCACTGATATCACCAACGATATCGCCCTTGGCCTGAAGATCCCGCTCGAAGAAGCAGAGGATATCAAGCTCGGCAACACGCAGAATCTCCCGCACTCGAGAAAGAAGCTCGATGAGATCGTGGAGGCGCGTCTTTCAGATATTTTTGAGCTCATCGAAGCACACTTGAAGAAGATCGGTCGCAACGGACTCTTGCCTGCTGGTATTATTATCAGCGGCGGTGGTTCTGGGTTAGATCGGCTTCAGGATTTTGCCCGTGCCAGCCTGCGACTGCCATCGAAGATCGCTTCGTTCAATTTCACTTCGCATTTGCGCGTGCCGATAAAGGACGCTACTTGGGCCGTGGCATACGGACTCTGCATTTTGGGCTTCACCAACGGCGAGGACATCACTGAGCCGAGCAGCCAGACAAAAAATCTCTTCAAAAGCTGGCTCAAGCAATTTTGGCCTTAGAAAGCCCTCAAAAGCACAGACTGCTTTTGGCTATGCGTCAAGGCTTTCCTTTTTTCAATCCTTTCTGTTATCATAGGCCCATATTTCATTAGCTAACGCGTACTCATGGCCCAAATCAACCCAGAAGTAGAAGCTTTCGCCCGGATCAAGGTTATTGGCGTTGGCGGTTCAGGAAAGAACGCTGTCAACCACATGGTCAACTCCAAGGTGCGGGGGGTTGAATTCATCGCGATCAACACCGACGCCCAGGACCTCCAGAACTCTCTCGCGAAGAAAAAGATCCATATCGGCAAGAACCTCACTCGAGGACTCGGCACCGGCATGAATCCCGAGCTCGGCAAGCGCGCAGCTGAAGAGACGAAGGAAGAGATCCAGGAGGCACTCAAGGGTTCAGACATGGTGTTCATTGCTTGCGGGAAAGGGGGTGGAACCGGCACCGGCGCAGCTCCTATTGTGGCAAAGATCGCCAAGGAGATGGGTGTCCTCACTATCGGCGTCGTCACCAAGCCATTCTTTTTCGAAGGCCAGCAGCGAATGAAGCACGCTGAGCAAGGACTCGATGAGCTCAAGAAGTCGGTGGATGCTCTCGTGGTCATTCCAAACGACCGTATTTTGAGCATTGCAAGCAAGGACACCACCGCTCGACAGGCATTTGCGATGTCGGATGAGATCTTGAAGCAGGCTGTCGAAGGTATTTCAGATCTGATCACTACTCCAGGTATCATCAACGTCGACTTTGCCGACGTACGAGCCATCCTCGACAATGCCGGCTCAGCACTCATGGGTATCGGAACAGCAAGCGGCGAGAAGCGAGCAGAGGAGGCAGCCAAGATGGCGATCAACTCCCCTCTTTTGGACCTTTCTATCCACGGCGCAAAGGGCGTACTCTTCTCTATCGCTGGCGGC
>CAZRTH010000018.1:0-4391 GCA_964602975.1 uncultured Candidatus Saccharibacteria bacterium
GTCGCCCGACACGATCACCGCCTTTCTCAAAAGACAGGCCGAGCTCGCCGCTGAATATCTACGCAAAGGCGAACAAATAGTGCCCGAACTCAAGTTGAAGCACGTCGCAACCAATCGTCCGAAGATCAAATTCTATGAAGGGATGGAGGGTCTTGAGTACGCCTATGAAGACACGCTCACTTCGAGCGGCCAGATCCTCGCCTACGCGACTGTGGATGAAATGTTTAGCGGACTTCCCCACTATTTTCCCAATTATTGCCGCCGACGTGCTGAAAAAGGCATCTTCGCTCGTTCGATCACTCCAAAGACTGAGGCTGGAGTGGAACGCGCCTCTCACAACAAGGAAGAATTGCGCGAGATTGCCTTCGTGCCAAAGGAACAGTTCTATTTTTCTCCCGAGATCAACATTTACGACGACAAAATCATGATCGCCTCATGGCGCGAGAAGCTCGGCATCATTATCGAGAGCCGCGAAATCGCCGACGCCATGAAAAAAATCTACGAGCTCGCCTGGGCCGAAGCCAAGCGCCTTGATGCGGGGATGAAATAGCAGAAATTTATGCGTACCCTCACAAAAGGTGTTTTCTTTTTCTCTACTTCCTCGCCTCAATAATCTGCTGCTCCACAAACTTCGGCACCGGCGCGTAATGATCGAATTCCATGGTAGCTGAACCCTGCCCTGAGGTCATCGATCGAAGCTGGGTGGTGTAGCCGAACATTTCGGACAATGGCACCTTCGCGTGCATCACCTTGGCCTGACCTCGCTCGGTCATTTCCTCGATAGTGCCGCGCTTTGAAGAGATGCTGCCGGTGATATCGCCCATAAACTTCTCTGGGAACAACACTTCCACCTTCATGATCGGCTCCAAAATAACTGGTTTCGCACGCTTTGCGGCGCTCTGGAAGGCCAATGAACCGGCGATCTTGTAAGCGATTTCAGACGAGTCGACGTCGTGGTAACTACCGAAGGTCAATTCACAAGAAACGTTCACCATTCGATATCCGGCAACAATACCTCGGTCCATCGCTTCGTGCACACCCTTCTCCACCGCAGGGATAAATTCGCCTGGAATAACTCCTCCTTTGATAGAGTTGATAAATTCGAAGTCGGCAAATCGGCTGACATTTTTCTTCACCTTCTCGCCTTCTTCCAATGGCTTCATCGGACGGAGAGTGATAATAACGTGACCGTATTGACCCTTTCCTCCTGTCTGCTTGATGTATTTCTCTTCTGCTTCCGCTTCGCCCTGGATAGTCTCTCGGTATGCCACCTGTGGCTTGCCGACATTGGCTTCGACACCGAATTCACGCTTCATTCGATCCACCATGATCTCGAGATGAAGTTCACCCATGCCTGAGATGATGGTTTCACCGGTCTCAGAGTTGGAACTGATCCTGAAAGTCGGATCTTCGTTGGCAAGCTTTTTCAAAGCCACGCCCATCTTCTCTTGGTCGGCCTTGGTCTTTGGCTCTACACGGAGAGATACCACCGGCTCCATAAACTTGATCGCTTCGAGGATGATCGGCTTCTCTTCGTCACAGAAGGTGTGCGAAGTGAGTGCGTCTTTGAGACCCACAGCTGCCGCGATCTCTCCCGCGAACACTTTCTTCACCTCTTCACGCTCGTTGGCCTGAAGTCGCACGATACGGCCGAGTCGCTCTCGCTTGCCAGTTGTTGAGTTATACAAATAGGTGCCCGACTCTACAGTACCGGAGTACACACGGAAGAAGGTCAGCTGTCCGACGAATGGATCGTTCTGCAACTTGAAGGCCAAAGCACAGAACGGATCCTCATCAGAAGGCTTTCGGAAGATATGGTCGCCAGTGTTTGGATCGATGCCTCGTACTGGAGGAAGGTCGACCGGAGATGGAAGGTAGTCGACTACGGCATCCAACACAAGCTGCACACCGACATTCTTGAGCGCAGAACCGGTGAATACTGGGAAGATCTTGCCGGCAAGCACCGCCTTTCGGACGACGCGCTTGATCTCGTCAATTGAGATCTCTTTCCCTTCCAAATACGCCGCCATGGTTGCATCATCGTATTCTGCTACTCGATCAATGAGCTCGGCTCGGTACTTCTTCGCATCCTCGAGCATATCTGCTGGGATCTCCTGTTCGATGATCTTGATGCCCTTTTCGCCCTCGAAGGTATATGCTTTCATCTTCACGAGGTCAACAACGCCGCGATGATCGCCCTCCAAGCCGATAGGAAGTTGGAATCGGATCGCATTCTTGTTCAATCTCTCGAGAATAGAGGCGTATGATCGCTCAAAGGAGGCTCCTGTTCGGTCCATCTTGTTGATGAAACAGAGTCGAGGCACATTGCTTTCGTCTGCATAGCGCCAGTTGGTCTCAGACTGAGGCTCCACTCCTGCCACGCCGTCGAATACCACCACAGCACCGTCGAGTACTCGGAGAGAACGTTTCACTTCCACAGTAAAATCGATGTGTCCTGGGGTATCGATGATGTTGAATCGGACCTTCTTTGAGACATCCTCCTTTGGCATGTAGGTCGGATTCCAGAAACAGGTGATCGCTGCCGCAGTGATGGTGATGCCTCGCTCTCGCTCCTGCTCCATCCAGTCGGTGGTGGTCTCACCCTCGTGCACCTCGCCGATCTTGTGGATCATTCCCGTGTAGTAGAGGATTCGCTCAGACGTGGTGGTCTTGCCGGCATCGATGTGCGCAATAATGCCGAAATTTCGTACTTTTTCGAGTGGATAGTCGCGGTTCATATATTTTTAGTGATACGCGTTAGAGTACAGCAAAACGAGGAAAAAAGCAAAAAAGTTCCTCCGCCAAAAAGAAAAAACGGACGACCTTCAGCGCATGTGGTACGCAGGTGTCCGTTGAGCAAGAAAAATAAGATCAGAAAGCTCTTTTTGTCTTGGTTCGCGTGCGGCCGCCCTAGCGCAAAGGCATCAGGTGCAGCAGGCTTGTTCAGTATGCAAAGCCTCGAAGGATATTCTGCCGCGGTTGCCACATTACAACCGAAGACTGCGGTGCGGCTTTTCTCCCTCTATGCCATCTTGCAACTAGCCTTATCTTGGGGCTTTGTGGCCGGTTTGTCAAAGAAAAAACCGCTTTACTAGCGGTTTTTTCTAAGCGCTACCAAGCAAAGTGTGCAAACGCCTTGTTTGCCTCTGCCATCTTGTGCGTGTTCTCACGCTTCTTCACGGCCTCGCCTTCGTTCTTCACGGCGAGCATGATCTCTTCAGCGAGTTTCAGATGCATTGGCTTGCCTTTCTTCGCTCGAGCCGCATCAACGATCCACTTGATCGAGAGCGCCTGTCGTCGATCCGGTCGGACCTCGATCGGCACCTGATAGTTGGCACCGCCGACTCGTCGAGACTTCACTTCCACCATCGGAGCGGTGTTCTTGAGAGCGTTCTCGAAGAATTCCAGTGGATTTTCTACCTTGGCGGTTGTCTTTATAGTGTCAAATGCTCCATACACGATCTTGCGAGCGGCATTTTTCTTGCCTCGCTCCATGCAATAGTTGATGAGCTTCCCCACTTTCTGCGAAGCGTAGATGCTGTCAGGAGCTACGATATTTCGATTTTTTGCTTTTCGTCTCATTGGAGTGGATTATTTAGCTGCTTTTGGCTTCTTCATACCGTATTGGCTTCGACCCTTTCGTCGTGTTTCTACACCGCCTGAGTCGAGCACGCCTCGAACAATGGTGTATCGGAGACCGACATCCTTTACTCGTCCGCCTCGGAGAAGGACCACTGAGTGTTCCTGAAGATTGTGGCCGATGCCTGGGATGTATGCAGTGACTTCCATTCCGTTGGTAAGTCGAACTCGGGCAATCTTTCGGATCGCTGAGTTTGGCTTCTTTGGAGTCTTGGTGGTGACCTTCACGCAGACGCCCCGTTTGAATGGTGAGTAGAAGAACTTTGGCTTGTTCTTGAGGGTGTTGAAACTCTTGGTCAATGCTACCGCTTTTGATTTTCGGTAGAGCTTGACTCGCTTGCGGCGCACCAGCTGATTGATGGTTGGCATAATGAATACAAATAAATAAGACCGAATGAATAATATGAACTCGAATTTTTACAATCCTGCTTCGCCGAGCGGAGATCTGTGTTGCTTCACCCTTTGCTTCCGAGGATTACTCACAGATTCCTGATGGTTGTGGCTGAATTATGAAGCTTTTTGGAGTTTAGTGAGCTCAGACAGACCGGATAGACCGCCGAGCTGCGCTTTACCCCGAGAAAAAGCGTCCCCGTACTCTACTATATAGAGGGGTTTTGCGCAACAAATGAGCGATGGTGCGGGAAATACGAGAAACAGGATAAACAGGAGGGGTGTCCGCCGACATTTCTGAGTACCCGCGGATTTTGCATACGAAAGTATGAAGAAAGTATGCAAAATCCGCAGGTACTCGA
>CAZRTH010000019.1:0-3529 GCA_964602975.1 uncultured Candidatus Saccharibacteria bacterium
GCGGGCGCCGCGTCCCGCCCTGTCTTCGTGATGTCTCGCGACGACACCCCTCGGTTGGGTGGGATGAAGAGAGGATAGTCTAACTAGGATCATAGTCAACATTCATGTAGGAATATTTTTAGTGCCGGCTCGTCCATTGATCCTTATAACGTTATGCGTTATATATCTTTCCATGATCGTCAGCTTCGGCGACGGCGAGACGGAGAAGATATGGCTTGGCGAGCGCAGCCGCCGGCTTCCGTTCGATATCCAAGCGGCTGCCTTGCGCAAACTACGCCTTATCGACGCCGCAAGACGTGTCGACGATCTGCGGGTGCCGCCGGGAAACCGGCTGGAGAAATTGGGCGGCGACCGGGCCGGACAATGGAGCATCCGTATCAACGACCAGTGGCGCATCGTTTTCCATTGGAGCGAAGGAGGAGCCGAGCATGTCGCGATCGTCGATTACCACTGAGTTGCTGCCGAACCCGCACCCCGGCGAGATCCTGCTCGAGGAATTCTTGAAACCGATGGATTTGTCACAGACGGCGCTCGCGCGGGCGATCGCTGTGCCGCCGCGGCGCATCAATGAGATCGTGCTCGGCAAGCGCGCAGTCACGGCTGACACCGATCTGCGGCTCGCATGTTATTTCGGATTGAGCGAGGGGTTCTTTTTGCGATTGCAAACCGCGCACGATCTGATGGCGCGACGTCGGCAGATCGGCGACAAGCTGAAGGCGATTAAGCCGAGAGCGGCGTAACGATCATCACTACCATTCAGTAGTGTCGGGATTGAAAGCCGAAACCCTCGAAGCAAGCTCATAGGTTCGGCCGCTGCTGGTTATTGTTTTGGAATTGTAAGGTAATATCATTTGCCTTCGACGTTCATAGAGGGAGCTACCGTCGGCGCTTAGCTTAAGACGACAAACATGTTTGCGATTTGGGGATCGAAAAAGATACCCTCCAAACACATCGATGACCCTATCATTTCCACTTTTGTGTGGTTCAAGTAATTTCAAAAATCCTTCTTCTTCAAACGCTAAGAAATGCCCCCAAATTACGGCAGGACGCGTCTTTGAGAATTGTCCACTGGCCTCTTTGAGGCGGTCAAAGATGGCGACCAGAGGTCTTGGCCTAATTTCGCTGTCGAGACAAAACATTAGCGCGTGATCTTTGTTGATCATACAAAAGGCGTGTGGGTTAGGCGGCGTGGACAAAATCATTGACGCGTGAATCTCGTTTTGATTCAAGGCTGCAGATTCGAGGAGGCAGCCTTGAGCCGCGGCGATCTGACAGAGGTCGAGTGGCGTATTTTGCGTGTTTTGTTGCCAGTTGAGCGAGAACCTGGGAAGCGCGGCCGTGGCCGCCCGCCCGAGAACAATCGCAATATCATCAATGGTATCCTATGGCGGCTACGCACCGGCGCGCCATGGCGCGATGTGCCTGAAAAGTTCGGCAACTGGAATTCGATCTATCGGCGTTTCCGGCGATGGAGCGCCTCCGGTGTCTGGGAGAGCGTGGCCATCGCTCTCGCCGAGACCATGGTGGAGAGTGGGCACTACAACATCGACAGCACTACGGTTCGTGCCCATGTCTCGGCAGCGGGCGGAAAAGGGGGATTTATCGACGAGCTCTTGGCCGCTCGCGGGGCGGGTTCACCAGTAAAGTTCATTGTATCGGTGACGCCAGAGGTCGCCCCATCGCTTTCCATTTCACACCCGGCGAAGCAGCGGACTGCAAGGCGTATGACCCGCTGATCGACTTGCCCGAGCAGGCGCCTGACTCCCTGGTCGCCGACAAAGCCTATGATGCCGATGCGATCCGCGACGATCTGAAAAGCCGAGGGATCAAGCCGGTGATCCCACCAAAATCAAACCGGACGAAGACAATCCGCTACAGCAAAAGCCTTTACCGCCAGCGCAATTGCATCGAACGTATGTTCGGCCACCTCAAGATCAATCGCGCCATCGCCACGCGCTACGACCAACTCACCGATAGCTTTCTTGGCATGTTGTTCATCGCCTCAGCTCGTTACTGGATCAAATTTGTCCACGCGGCCTAGTACGCTGATGTTCAGCGGCCATTTCCTCCGCGACGCCTTCAAAATCTTTAGTAGGCAAATAATGATCCCATTCTGGCTTGCGCTGAAATGAAATTCGGAACGCTCCGTAGTCACTAGTCTGCGGGGATTTGGCAAGGAAGCTCTTCATAAACGAAGAGATTTCATTCCGGGTCGGTAAGCTCTTAGCTGGCAATGTGATTGTGAATATCCCACTTTCAATTGAGTCATTCCAGCTTCCAATGACAAATTTTATTGCACGGAAAAAAGTAAGACTTTGCTCTATCGAGATTGCCTTTCCGATATCTTCGCTAAATGTTTTGCATTCTACTTCGAATTCGCCTTTGGGCGTACTTACCAAGAAATCGAAACGGTTAAGGCCGTTTGTTGGAATTGGAGTAACTGATAAGCCAGCTTGCCTGTAGTGAACGAATACTCTCAACTCGTGTTCGAAGCGTCGTACATCCTGATCAGGGCTCAAGGAATCAAGTACGCGGGCTTTTAGTTCTGCGATGTGCTGGGCAGGAAGGGCTCTTGTGATTTCCTTAAGGGATGCGAGCGTCGACAGAACGCGATAATTTTCGAGGTTTCTGATGTCGATCTTCTGACATCTACGATTTCTAAGTACAATTTCTCGGTAGGTGGTGTGGAAGGAGTAGCGCCTGTTGAGCGCAGGTGATGCATAGTCGCTTTCTTTAAGCTTGGCTTCAACGCGTTCAATTCGGTTTTGAACCTCTCGAAACCCAATGAATTGATTGAACCACGTTATGAGGCTTGGAATTTGCGTGTCGTATATCTCTAGTGCCATGACAAGGAGGCCCCGCCAGTCGAGCGGTCTTTCTCTGTAAATTAGATAGAATCGTTATTCGCGCAAGTTGCCGCAGTTTTGGTCTCAATTCATCTTTCTCACGATGGTTTGATGAGTAAAAAGCCCCGGAGCTTTCGCCCCGGGGCAAGTTGGGAGGAGTGAGCGCGACGGGGCTCCTTCAAGATGCACGCAACGCAACAAGGGCAGGTGAGGGCGACCCTTAAGCGAAGCGATAACTGTCAGTGCTGAACTGTCCGGGCCGTTCATCCTTCGAGGCTCGCTGCGCTCGCACCTCAGGATGACGGTTCTACCTTTATGCGCGCCTCGGAATGACGAGGATCGCGCGGGACTTAAGCGGACGAGATTTTGGGTGCGCTGGGCTTACTGAAAAAGACCGAAGCCGCGACTTGTCAGAAAGCAAAACCGGAAAAACAAAACCCTTAAAAACAAAACGGGGCGCCGAAGCGCCCCGTCCGTGACCCGACTAAGCGGGGATCCGTTCGTCGTGTTCGCTCGGCTCGCGTAAGACGTAGCCGCGGCCCCATACCGTCTCGATGTAGTTGCGTCCCGACGAGGCGTTGGCCAGCTTCTTGCGCAGCTTGCAGATGAACACGTCGATGATCTTGAGCTCCGGCTCGTCCATGCCGCCGTAGAGATGGTTGAGGAACATCTCCTTGGTGAGC
>CAZRTH010000020.1:0-1976 GCA_964602975.1 uncultured Candidatus Saccharibacteria bacterium
GGCATCGCCAAGGACGGCGCCAAGATGGTGACGGCGGTGGCCTCGGCGCAGGTGCCGAAGATCACGGTGATCGTCGGCGGCTCCTACGGGGCCGGCAATTACGGCATGTGCGGTAGAGCTTACTCACCGCGCTTCCTCTTCACCTGGCCGAACGCGCGCATCTCGGTGATGGGCGGCGAGCAGGCATCGAGCGTGCTCGCCACCGTCAAGCGCGACAACATCGAAGCGGGCGGCGGCAAATGGTCCGAGGTCGAGGAGGAGGAGTTCAAGGCGCCGATCCGCGACCAGTACGAGACCGAGGGCAATCCTTATTACGCCACCGCGCGGCTGTGGGACGACGGCATCATCGCGCCGAGCGAAACGCGGCGCGTGCTGGCGCTGGCGTTCAGCGCGGCGCTCAACGCGCCGGTGGAGGAGACGAGATGGGGCGTGTTTAGGATGTGAGGAATTAATTCAATCCGGCGTTCGTTTATTGTTTCAAAGTGTCCGTCTTCACTTATCCGGAGGGCCGAGTGTTTGCTGAGATAGTTGTTTCGCATTAGGCGAAATTTTGACAGATGCACGCGGGCCGTTAGAGTCGCCCCATCATACGATGGGAGGCTCGTGTGGATTTTCGTAGATTGGATGAGTTAATTGATGAGTTGGAAGAGTTGGTATTCTACGAAAGGCCGTTAAATTTTGGAGGGCTAGAAACACGGACGGTGAAGCTGCCAGTCGGCGACTTTGGTACGACGCTTCGTGTCTGGCGCCCAGCTTGGGATAAAGCTCGCATAATTCAAGAAGGCTTCAAAGAGGGAACAAAATATCCAACCCGGGCAGAACAAGAAGCTGCGTGGCAACGTTTCAACGTGGTTCGAAATGAACTGTCTGGCCGAAGCAACAAAGATCGAGATTGGGCTTTCACTGTTTCGAAGGCGTGGCGCGACTCTTTAATGAGTGATCTCCAATACGCAGGTTATTCTGCCTTCACGGATATGCTGTTTTTCTTCGATCCAACAACTGTCGAAGACATGAAGAAACAGAGCGCGCGTGTTAAGGCCGTCGGACAATTGTTATCAGAAAATAAGCATCAAATATTTAGTGAGCACAAAAACGAGGTGTTTGCCCGCATACAGGAGGTTCGCCAAAGTCATGATGCGTTTTGGGGCGAATACCGAAAGCAGAATGAAGTTAAAAGGCAGGAATTTCTTGAACGAATTGCCGGCGTCAAGGCCCGCATTCGCAACAATATTGCCTCTAATATTGAGCGGAGAGAGAAGGCGGTTGCCGCATATGAAAACGCTGTTGCGAATATTGATAAGCTCAATGATATGTACGCGACAGCTCGAGGGGCAGATTTTCAGGAGAGAGTCGCCGGTTGGCTATCGGAGGCAATCGAGAAGCGAGATAGCATCCTTTTGTCGATTAAAAGAATAGATGAGTGGATAGAGCAGGATCGTTCGCGTTTGTCTGATATTGCAAGTAAGGAGTAAAAACCAGCCCATAGCAGCGTAATTCGCCATTCCATTATGCGTCGCGGCGCATTCCGCCTTCCGCCTTCGCTCTATGAGCTTTGGCGGACAAGTCGGCTAACGCGCCCTACAGACCGCGAAATTGTTTCATGCCGACCAAACCCAAAAAACCTCCCGGCCACGCATGGGAAGTCTATTTCGTCTATTTCGACGGCGAGGACGACAGCATGCAGGTCGAAGGCTGCTGGACGCCGGAAGAGGCCATCGCCCAGGCGCGCGATGCGCTCAATGCCTATTGCAAAAGCGACGACGAGAAGGATCAGTTCGAGATCGTCGCGATCATCCGGGCCGATGCGGAGATCTGAACGGTGCCGAGGGGCCTCGCGTACGTGCCCGTCACCCTGAGGTGCTCGGCGCGAGAGCGCCGAGCCTCGAAGGGTCTCTGAGTTAGAGGTCCTTCGAGGCTCGCTCCTCAGAGTCTGACTCGAAATGGGGCTCATGATTTCAAGCCCTTGCGAGGCGACG
>CAZRTH010000021.1:0-1692 GCA_964602975.1 uncultured Candidatus Saccharibacteria bacterium
GATAACGGCGAGGGCTTCTGCGATCAAATGGTCCAGATGCTCGACCCGCAAATTGCCCAGATCACAGCGTCTGCCCCCAACGGTCTTCCTCGCTCTGCGGCAGGTGTAATAGGCATACTTGTCGTTTCTTCCGTTGGCTTCGTAGCCGGCGAGTGGCTGTCCACAAACCCCGCAAACGCCCCTTCCGACCAAGAGAAAAGGCGACTCGTCTGAGATGCGGTTGGTTGCAACGACATCCGGAAGACGTGCGTTCGCCAGGTCCCAAAGCTCATGAGCTACGATTGCGCCGTGCTCTTGGGGAAACTCCCGGTCGCTGAGCATCTGAATGCCGCGGTATCGCTCGTTTTCAATCATCTGTCGCACCACAGTGGAGTTCCAGGCAGACAAACCACCTCGTTTTCTGGGACGGATGACGTTGTCGCGTCGCAGGTCGGCCGCAATTTCGCTGGGGCTTCTACCATTCGCGGCTTCGGCAAAGATGCGTCTCACCACGTCAGCGGCGTCGGAGATTTCAATCCCGCCCCCTTCCTTTCGCCTAAAGCCAAACGGGATTTCTCCTCCCGTGAACTTCCCATCCATGATTCTCAACGCCCGGGTATTCGCCGTTCGTTCTGACGTAAGCTCCCGCTCAAACTGCGCGAATGTGAGCAGAATGTTGAGCATCAGCCTACCACTTACATCCAGGGTGCTGAAGGACTGGCTCGCGGAGACAAACGAGATGTCCTTCTCAAACCACGGTCGCGCCATTTCATAGAAATCGGCCACGGACCTAGTAAGGCGGTCGATTTTGTAGACGACCACTGAGTCGATCTCTCCAGCCTCAATTGCCTCAATCATGCGCTGGAGGGCAGGTCGCTTCAGCGATTTCGCCGAGAAGCCGTCGTCTTGAAATACCTCTTTCAGTTACAACCCCTGTTGCGTCCGCTGCTCGATATAGGCCCGGCAAAGCTGTTCTTGCATCCGCAGCGACGTGTCTTCCTTCCTGCCACGCAGAACACCGGCGGAATCCAATCGCTTTTCGTCGGTTGAAACGCGGGTGTAGATCGCACAGCGAATCGATTTCCGATTTGTGAATTCTAGGTTCCGCAGTGACTTTTTCATGGGGGGCTAATTTTAGTTACTAGGTATTGGCCACCCTCCTGATGGCACGGTTCAGTTCCTCCCAGACTTCATCGGCTTCAGCGTTCTTTTTTAGGGACCGACTGTAGTTGAGTAGAATCATGGTCTCGGGGCTCAATCCTGCGGCGAATTCTGAACTACGCACGCTGCTTGCTGGCACCAATCCAGGCACCTTGGGAACGACACACCAAGAATTGCCCCTTTCCGCAGCCGCGAGAGCTTGAGGATGCGTTTCACACGTCAGGTGAGGACGCAGCGATGCCAAGGCGCTTGTGACACCCAGCTTTCGGCCAACTCGCGAGCATAGGGCTGGCCAAGTTGAGCCCTGCTGCACGAGGGGCCTACCCCGGTCTATGGCCCAACGAATCAGCTCCTTGGGGTCTTGAGGTGCCCCGGTGGGCTCACCCACAACCAATCGATACGCCTCAATTGCAAACTTAGTTCCGGTCGTGAAGTCACCCAAGTCGGCATCACCCACGCGCACAAATCCGAAGTGAAGGGTTCCCTCTCTCAACCCGGAGCGGATCTCGTTCGAACGCAGATTTTGCACCTCCCACCGCCATTGGGGGTGGC
>CAZRTH010000022.1:0-1604 GCA_964602975.1 uncultured Candidatus Saccharibacteria bacterium
CCGGCGTGCTGGTGAGTTCGACCCCAACCCCTGGGAAGGTGCGATCGCAATAGCGGCGCGCATCTGCCTCGTTGGCGAACGTTTGATGCCCGTAGGCATCGAGCGTCGACGGGGCTGGTTGTCTGCTCATCACTAGCACGCCAGACACGGCGATCAAGAGGAGAACTGCCGGCAAAAGATATCTCATGGTGCCTCCGAACCAAATCCGCTCTATTGCGGTGTCAGCATTCTATCACAAATACTTGATATGTCAATATTCTATTCAAAATGGGCGACGCGGACTTTGGCGGGGCGGATGATGGAATCCTTTGAGCGCCAGCCGGGTTCGAGGACGGCAGTAATGGTGTCGTCCTGTTTTACGTCGTCGGTCGGGTCCTGGCCGAGCGCCTCGTGCTGGCCCGGGTCAAACTTCTCCCCCACAGTTGCGAACTGCTCGAGTCCGAGGGATTTGGCGGCGTCATGGAGCTGCTTTGCTATGCCCTTGAATGCCTCTGGAATCTCCCCTGCGCCTTCGGCGCGGGTAAGGGAATCGATGACGGGGATGAAGGCTCCCACCGTCACCACACGGCCTAGATTAAGGGCGGCTTTCTTCTCTTCTTCGAAGCGCTTCAGCGCGTTCACGTAGTCGGCCTTGGCGCGCTGCCAGCCGTCGAGGTATTCCTGCTTATCAGCCTTGAGCTGCTCGATTTCTGCTTTGAGCTTCACGACTTTTGCGCCGGCATCGCCGCCCTTTCCACCAAGCTCCTCAGAGCCGTCGGCCTCAATTACGACATCGTCGTTTCCATCAAAATTATCTGCCATATGCATAGAATATGCCCGAAATTTTATATGTAGTCAAAGAAAGCGCCGGACACGAGAGTCGTGTCCGGCGCTGCAAGAGGCTCGCTTACGCAAGCCGGCTTGTCTTAGCTTTGTGCAGTACCTGCCGATTCCTTTACGGCAATGCGTTCTTTTGCAAGACGCGCATAACGTTCAGGCTTCGTATCGGCGAGCGAGAGCAGCCTAAAGAATTGGTGGTCGGCGTTAAACGTTGCGACAAATGGCTGTTTTTTCTCATCACCAATTGCTCTAGGAAGATCTTGATATTCTTTCTCAATCTCTTCCAGCAGTACCAGATCGTTCACCAAGACCTCGGTAGCTCTTGCCTCAAGCTGGGATTCAGACAGTTGCGCAAAGGCAACCTTGCTGTCTACCTGCATGAGTCTCATAAGCTGATTGTAGATCGTGATGAATTTTTCTGCTGCCTTCCTGTTGCACCCTTCGTCGTATCCTTCATTCCAAGTACTCACGCCGGCTACTCCGAAGATGAATGTTGAAATCCCGGAGACAGCAAGAAGTGTGCCTGCCCACTCATAGTGAAGTGAGAGTAGGCAGATAAGAAACACAGGGGTCATCAGCATACTGGGCCAGAAAACCCACCCGGCGAGTGTCCCGACTCCATACCGGAGGTGACATGCCCGTTCCGCGTTCAACGCCATAGCAAGGGGGTTGATGCCAACCGCCTTGGTCCAGCGCTTGAGAATAGTGCGCGATACTGCTAAACAAGTATGGTCGCTAAGCAACTCGCTTGCGCCAAAGATTCGTTCATGCATCGTAGTTTCCTC